>BTVV01000178.1:0-9954 GCA_045863855.1 Planctomycetota bacterium
CGACCGCTACGATATCGCTGTTCGCTTCCTGGAATCCTATCGCGACAAGCCCCCTCTTATCGAAGATTTGTGGGTTCCAACGGTTGACGGTCATCTGGTTGAGCTGCGCAACGTCGCGCAAGTTGTTACCACAGGCACCCCCGTAGAGATCAACCGTTACAACCGGCAGAGACAGATCACCGTACTGGCGAATCTCAGCGGAAAAGTGCTGGGCGAAGCCACTGCGGAAGTCGAACGTATGACCCAGGATATCGGTATCTCTCCGGGATACGCAACCGCTTGGACCGGCTTTGCAGACACCATGAAGGAATCGTTCGGGTTCCTCATTTTCACGATGCTTCTGTCCATCGTGGTCGTGTACATGGTCCTCGCCTCGCAGTTCGAGTCTTTCATCCATCCCTTCACGATCATGCTGTCGTTGCCTTTGGCCATCGTGGGAGCCCTGGGAGCCCTTGTTGCTCTCAATATGACAGTAAGCATCTACACCATGATGGCGTTTATCTTCCTGTTGGGCCTGGTCACCAAGAATGCCATCCTGCTGATCGACTACACCAACACCCTCCGCGAGCGAGACGGCTTAGACCGGCAAGCCGCTCTGCTTAAGGCAGGCCCGGTCCGCCTGCGTCCGATTCTCATGACGACCTGCGCCATGATCTTCGGGATGCTGCCCATCGCGCTCGGCACGGGTTCTGGTTCCGAGTCTCGACAGCCCATGGCCGTCGCCATTATCGGAGGCTTGTTCTCTTCCACGTTGCTAACCCTCCTGGTCGTGCCTGCCGTTTATTCCTTACTGGATCAGGCAACCACATGGACGAAGCGGAAGGCGGGCCTCCTTGCGCCGGTAGGCGCCAAAGTAGACGTGAGCGACATGCCTGCCGATTCAGGTGGGAATTGATGTGAACGGACCTTCTCAGAATCACCGCAGGCAGGAAAGAACTGAGGCTCCTTGGTTATCTTGATCGACTTCGACCGGAGTGATGCCGCGAATGCGAGTACGCTCACGCAACACGCCTCACTTCTCCCTCGTCCGCAGCGTCATGTTGTCCAGCGCGGCGGCGGTTTCGCGGATGTGGAAGGTGACGGCGCCTTTCAGTGTGGAAATGCCGGCGGCGTTGAGCGGCTCGCCCTTCTTGCCGTCGATGCTGACCATGACAGTGTCGCCCTGGACCATCAGTTCCACCTTCGTCTCGTTCTTTGGCTTCCAGTCGGCCTTCGCCTGCCCGCCGCCGCTGTCCTGCAGGCGGAAGCCTTCGGCGGAGGAGAGCGCTGTCAGCGCAGGCTGGAGGCGCCGGCGAGCTGCGCGGCGATGCGGGTTGCCTCAGCGGCCTGCCCGCCGTCTTTCAGGGCGCGGTCCAACTCGGCTTGCGAGTGCTGGTCGTGCTTGAGCAGCAGGAAGAGGTTGGCCAGGCCCAGGTGGTCGTCCAGCTGGCCCAGCACGGTGATGAGCTGGTAGATCTCGTCGGGCAAAGGTCCAAGGGAACGTGGAGCCGCCCAGTTCCGCCAGGAAGGTCAGGCCTCGCGGCTGTAATATCCGGCTACGTGGCTACGTGGGGCTGCGTAAGTTTTTTCTTTCGGAGGACTGCAGTATGCTCAAACGGCCGAACATTTTGTTTGTGCTCAGTGATCAGCACAGCCCGCGCTTCCTGGATTTTGAAAAGCAGCGCCCGATCAACACGCCAAGTATGGGGCGGTTGGCGCGCGAGGGTGTCTTTTTTGATAATGCGTATTGCCAGAACCCAATCTGCGTGCCCAGTCGCGCCTCACTGATCACAGGCCGCTACAGCCGCAACGTGGGCATCTATGACAATCAGGACGTCATGCAGGCCCATTGCACGACTTTTCCGCGTGTGCTCTCGGCCGCTGGGTACCGCACGTGCCTGATCGGCAAGTCGCACTTCAATGGCGAGCAGTTTCATGGTTATCAGCAACGCCCATACGGCGACTTCTATGGACAGGCGCATCAACCCGATCCTACACGCACGCCGGCCAACGGAGCTTCGGGGTTGATGGGTTGGTTCGAGTACGCCGGTTCCACGCAGATTCCACTGCCGCTGACGCAGACGGAGATTTGTGTCGCCGAAACGGTCAAGTGGTTGCAGGGTCACGTCGGCCTGCACGCGCAACAACCGTTCTGCCTGAGCGTCCATTTCGATAAGCCGCATTTCCCGATCAATCCACCGCTGGAGTACTACCGCAAATACGAGGGCCGGATGCGTCCCGATGCGGTGAGCGCGGGCCATCTTGAGCGTGCAGTTCCATTCGTACGAAAAACAATTGCTGGTTTTGAAAGCGAGTTGTGTTTGCCGCTGACGCAGGAATTACACGCAAAAGCTCTGGCCGCGTACTCGGGCTGCGTCGAGTGGGTGGATAACGCCCTTGGACGCGTACTTGAGGTGCTCGATTACCTGGAGCTATCGCAGAACACGATCGTGATTTACACCAGCGACCATGGTGAGATGGCGAGTGAGCATGGCACCTGGCAGAAGACACTATTTTTTGAGGCTTCCGCGCGCGTGCCGCTCCTGATCCGCTGGCCGGGTCAGGCGCTGGCCGGAAAGCGCGACTCGCAGTTGACTGGTTTGATCGATCTTTTCCCAACATTCTGCGCCGCCGCTGGAACTGACCTCCCTGAGAGTTGCGACGGCATCAACCTAATGCCGGCTTTGCAAGGCGAGCGCCTGGCGCGTAACGAAATCTTCAGCGAGAGCGTTCGGCTCAAAGCGCCCGGCGATGCCGGTTGCATGCTTCGGCGGGACACCTGGAAATACTGTTATTACCTTGACGGAGCGGAGGAACTCTACGATCTCGCCTCAGATCCCGGAGAGTGGAAGAATCTGGCCGAGGAGGCCTGCCACCGCGAACTGGTGCGCGAAATGAATCAGCGCGTGGTTGAATTCTGGAAGCCTGAGGAACAACGAGAGCGCTACGACAAATGCCCCCGCATGTCGCGGGAGAAACATTTCTATCCCTACTCGAACCAGTTCATCACAGGTGACGGTACGGTCATAGACGCACGGCCTTAGAGACTGCTTCAAAAACTGAGCTTGGGCAAATTACGCGACGACGAGCCTTTTTCCGGACGCTCGCCGCATACTCCATCGCCGTTTTCTTGGGTCCCGTCGGCGTGGAGATGGTTGAGGCCGGGGAGGCTGGGCGGACGGGACCGTTCGTTTATCCCGTCTTCCCATGTTGAGGTGGTGAAGTAGTCTGCGCCTCTGATTTGCGAATGCCTCGGGGGGGGTATTCGATGGATTCGGGCAAGCTGAGCTTTTCCATGACCACAGTCCGCATGTCCGACGCCGAGTTTCGTGCCGAGCTTGTGCGGATGCGTGAGCTGCGCCGGGAGCACATGATCCTGCGTCGTCGCAGGCGCAAGGAGCTTCGGGAGCACATCGCCACGCACCCATTGACGCTGGGCCAGACCTTATGGCTGCCGTTTGGGATACTGTGGGCCACGCCTTCGGTTCTCATGGACTGCTACTGGCGTCGGCAGGCGCTTCGTCTGACGCGCGATACGATGCGGATGCGGCGTATATTGCGCGAGGCGGGTGGGATGTAGTCGGTCCACCGGGGAGCTAGAATTCCGACCGCCCTCCAGCGGAGTTCCTACCCTTGTCCGTTGGCGCTCTGGAGAATGCGTTGCGCTAGGTGTAATCTGGCGGCATGCCAGCGAACGAACTTGATGGCCCCATTTTGCAGTTCCTGTCCTCCTGCGGCACGTGCTGGACACCGCTGGACCCCACGGCGCTAAGCGCTCATGAGGCGCTCGCGCTTTCGTGGATCACGGGAGCGGGGCTGATCGAGCGTCGGATTTCGTTTCAGCTGCGGTTGGCCGGCGCTAAGGACGCCATCGAGGCGACGGTGGTGGTGACGGGCGAGCATGGTTTGGCCGAAGCGCTTGAGGGGGTATTGGCCGAGGCGTGGGCGCTGTGGGAGCGTGAATATAAGCGGCAGCGTGAAGCATGCGACGGTCCGGGCCCGAAGGCGCTGTGCGAGTACGTCAAGGCGGAAGCCATCCGTGTAACGAGCGAGGGTGTGCAGGCGCAGGCGGACGTATCCGCGGGCGAGGTCCAACGGGTGCTTGATTTTGTGAAGAAGTCCGGGCCGTTTGGCCCGTTGTCGCCGCTTGCGTTATCGAATCCCTCTTACCTTGCCGGAGTGGGCCGCCCGCCTGTTCGTGGGCATGGGCGGGCGGAGCATATCGAAGTCAAGCGCGACGCGCCGCTGCCGGTGTTTGTGGCGAACCTGTCTGAGATCGCGGAGCCGTTGTCGCGTCTGGCGGATTCGATACTGGCCGAGAAGGCGCGCTCGGCGGTTCCGCAGTGGGTTTGCTTTAGGATTGATCCTAGCGCGAAAGAAGTGTGGCACGGCGCGGAGTCTTTGACGTCGAGGCTGAACGAGACCACACGGAACTTCCTGGCGGTACTGGCGCTCAACAAACACGCGAAGAGCGATTATCCCGTGCCCATGGACCGGCCTTTCGACGCGCGGGCCACGGCGACGGCGCGCAGCGCGGTGGATATGCTGCGGCGGCAGATTGGTAACGATCTGGTCAAGGCGCTGCTGAGAACAGAGCGGCAGCGCGGCGAGAAGAGTGGCGGGGTGCGTCTGTCGGGCCGGGTGGAAGTCGTAGGCATGGGTGGGTTTACGGTGAACACGGATCCCGAGTCTGTTCATGCGGCTCAGCAGGACCGTACGGGACGGACCAAGCGGCAACGCGCGAAGTTTGATCGCGATGAGCACGAGTCGTAGTTGCGCGACGTAAGAGCGACGTAACCGCGACGGCGCAAAAAATTCTTCAAAAACGTAATGGCTTGCAAGCGCAGGGGTTCCGTGCGGCGCGAGGGCGCTCACGGGCAGTCGCAGCGGCCTTCTGGCATGCAAAGGAGGGGGCCATGTGAGGCCCCGGACTACAGCCAGGAGGATGGTCATGATCGCGATGTCGAGCAGGGCGCGCGAGCGCGTCTTTGCCGTACCGGAAGGGCCTCCCGTGCAGGCCGAGCTTTTGAGCGTCCAGGCAGTGGCCGGATTGCTGGGCTGCTCTTGGCGGCATGTGTACCGGATGGCGGACACGGGGCGGATGCCGGCGCCGGTGAAGCTGGGGGCGCTCTCGCGCTGGCGGCGTGTGGAGATCCTGGCCTGGATCGCGGCGGGCTGCCCGTCCGAGCGTCTGAAAGGCGGTGCGTGATGCGTATCGAACTCGATCCGCCGAAGGGTCCGAAAGGGACGGTGACGCTGCGCTACGCGGGGCTGGTCACCTCCAGCCGGGCGCAAACGAGAGTGTATTTCGTGGACGGCGATCCGCAGCGCTGGATGCATGTGACCCAAGCGATCTTCGGCATCGGCGCGATGAGCATCGAGAACTGGGGCCAGCCGCATCGCCTGTGGGACGGCGCGGGCGGTGAGTACCGTCGGAAGGGGCTTCTGCGCCCTCCGACGCGGAGTTGCTGCGGGAGCGCCGTGGCGTTGTGGCGCCTTCGCGCAAGCTGATTCGCAAACACGCGGCGGGCTTGGTTCGGCGGCACTCGAGGTGGGTGCGCCGCGTCGGCGGCGCATCTGTTCCGGCATGGCTCGGGTGAGTTCTCGCTCAAGAGCAATGACGCGAGCATGCCCCAGGTTGGCCTATCCACACTCCCACACGGAGCTTCACGTGACTGAGAGCCAAGGCGAGAGGATGGACGTCCTAGAGACCTTCCTCACCACGCTCTTTGGGGAGGCGGTTTCGCCCGAGCGGCGGCTGAGCATCTTGGCCTGCCCGCCGGTTCGGTCGCGCCTGTGCGCCCGCATGGAAGAGGCCTGCGCCCAGGCCCGGACCTTATCGGCCACGCAGAACGTCTATGTCGGTGTGGGCTTGGTCGGCGGCCACGTGTCCGGGCGCGGGACGTTGCAGGATATCGTCGCGATCCCGGGCTTGTGGGCGGATCTCGACCTCGTCGCGCCGTTTCGGCAACAGAAGGCGCTGCCTGCATCCCTTGAAGATGCCCAGACCCTTCTGGCCCAGCTGCCGTTCGCGCCCTCGCTGGTGGTCCACAGCGGCTACGGCCTGCAACCCTACTGGCTCTTCAAGGAACCGTGGGTCTTCGATGGCCCCGAGGATCGGCTACGAGCCCAGGCGCTCTCGCGCGGCTGGCATGGCCTATTGTGCGGCTATGCGGCGCAGCTGGGCTGGGCGATGGAGAACCTGGGCGACCTGACGCGCGTATTGCGTCTGCCGGGCACCTTCAACCGCAAGCTCCTTGATCCCGTTCCAGTGCACGTGCTCGAGGACTATCCTGAGCGTCGCTACAATCCGCAGGACTTCGAGCCGTTCGCCGAGGTCTTTAGCCCTGAGGTCCACAGGTCCGACCTCTGCCTTCGCCCTGATGCGCAGCCGCCGGCGGAGTTGTTCGCCCAGGCGTTGAGTGACGCGCCGCTTTTCGCACAGACGTGGAACGGGCAGCGCCCGGACCTGAGTGATGGTTCCCAGAGCGGCTACGACCTGAGCCTGGCCACCATCGCGGCGCTGCGCGGTTGGTCGGATCAGCAGATCGCGAACTTGCTTATCGCCCATCGCCGTAAACATGGTGCTCACCCGGAGAAGGCTCTGCGCGAAAATTACATGCGCCAGACCATTGCGCGCGCAATGGCCGCCGCTCGCGAGCAACGCCTCGATGACGTCGACCTCTCGGGCCTGCTCGCTTGTGACACGAAGCGCCCGTCGAGCCTGCGTGAGCTGCTCAAGCGCTTCCCAAGCCTGCGATCGCCGCTCATCCACGGACTCTTGCGTGAAGGGGAAACGATAAACGTGATCTCCGGGCCCAAAATCGGGAAGTCCTGGCTCGTCATCGATCTGGCCCTATCCGTCGCTACCGGCAGACGCTGGCTGGATGCCTTCGAATGTGAGCCAGGTCGCGTGCTCATCGTCGACAACGAACTGCACCCCGAAACGTCCACCAACCGTATCCCAAAGGTCGCCAAGGCTCGAGGCATCCCACTGGACCTGATCGTCGACCACATCCATGTCCAAAATCTTCGCGGACAACTCCAGGATCTGTTCGCTTTGTCTTCGCTATTCCGATCGTTCAAACGAGGCGAATACAAGATTATCGTCTTGGATGCGTTCTACCGTTTCATGCCCATGCGCTGCGACGAGAACGACAACGGCACCATGGCCAGTCTCTATAACCACATCGACCGCTATGCCGATGAACTGGGCTGTGCGTTCGTGCTGATCCACCACACCAGCAAGGGAAATCAGTCCTCGAAGGAGGTGACCGACGTAGGCGCCGGTGCCGGCTCCCAGTCACGCGCTACGGATACCCACCTCATCCTGCGAAAGCACGAAGAGGAAGACGCCGTGGTGGTGGACGCCGCCGTTCGATCCTGGCCGCCCGTCGAGCCGCGCTGTTTGCGCTGGACGTTTCCCGTATGGACACGCGCCGACGATCTGAACCCTGCTGAATTGCGCAAGGAAGGCGGAAGGAAGAAATCTCCAAAGGCTGAAGCGGAAGAGCCGAACGCATACAACGCCCAAAGCTTCACGATGCGTTTCTTGGGCAGCGAGCCCAAGAGCCTGCCACGTCTTCTCGAAGAAGCAGAAGCAGAGGGCCTTTCGTCACGTCGCGTGAAGCGTCTGATTGATCTAGCCGAGGAGGAAGGCCTTGCGTTTCGACACCTCACCGGGTCTCGGAAGACGCTCGCCTTTGCCTCGATCCCCCAACCCGAAGATGAGTTCCAAAGCAGCAAGACCAAAGTCGAGAGCCTTCTGCAGAAAGAAGCCACCCTTAGTACCAAGGAAGTAGCCGATGAATGCGGCGTATCGGTGCGCTATGTCCAGCGCATTCGACGCGAACTCGATGCGAACAAAGGTGCGAACAACGATGCGAACTGACCCTCGAGTTCGCCGGTTGTTCGCAGCGAACTGTTCGCTTCGTGTTCGCCGTTTTGAGGTGGTTCAAATGTTGATGTGTCCATGGGTTGTGTGTTTAGGCGAACAAACGAACACGAAAACGCGCACACCCCCCATACCCCCTAAGGGCGCGCGCGCCAAAAGGCGCTGCGCGCAAGGCCGAAATGTGCGTGTGCGAGGGCAGTTCGCTTGCTCGCATGGTTCCTTCCCGGGAACTGTGTCATTTTGGCGCGCGGGAAGCAGTGATGGAAATAACCAGAGTTGGTGTGCAGTGCCCGGTTGTGGGATTCGGAATCTTAAATCCCTTGTGGACAGGCACTTAGTTTCTTTCGAGGGCCGGAAATGATCGTGACACTTTTTCCGGGTTGTACAAGCGGCCTTTTCGATAACGCAATGCGTGTTCTTGCTTTGCAGGATTATGGGCCGGTCACTTTTTGCAACCCGTTCGCGCGCGTAAGCCATGGGGCATGCGCGAGTTAGGCGCGATTACACGCGTGACACTTGAGGAGGCTTTTGTCACATGAACGCCGAGGAACGCTTGAAGACGGTGCTTTTCCCTTTGATGGCGCGTTGGTGGCAGGGCCAAAGCGTGGCGGCCATGGCTCGGGAAGCAGGCGTCTCGCGCCAGCGCGCGCACCGCTTGCTGGCGAACGTCTCGTGCACGCGCGCGTGGCGGCGCAAGGCGCGCGCGGGCGGCGATTCGCCGCGCCGGGCGCATCCCCTGTACGCGGCCCAGGCGCTGGACTTATTGTGCGATCCCCACGCGCACCGGCTCACGCCCAGGCAGCGCGCGGCGCTTTGCTGGCGGGCGCAAGGGTACGTCTTTACGGATATCGCGCGGCGCATGGGCGCGACGGGTCAGGGCGTCCGGCAACTTCTGGTCAAGGCGCGCTGGCGTCTGGAAGGCATGGCGAGCGAGAAGCCGCTGGCTGTGGGCGAGTTTTCGCTCGATGTTTCGGGCGTGGAGGCGCTCTTTCAAGAGGCGATTCAAGACGCGATTCCGCGTGCGGCCGAAGCCCCCCGTAAACACGAAGACGGCTGCGAGAACCTTCCGGCGGCGTATGAGGACGGTCCGTCTGAGGCGGGAGCGCCCAGCGTGGATGCCGCAAGGGCGCCTCACGCATCGCATCCGGAGCGTGATCCATCGGACGGCCCGGCGTGGGGCGAAGAGAGCGAGCCGCCCGAGGACGCGGCGGGCGTGCCCGACGAGGACGAAGAGGCCGAAGCGGTTGAGGTCGTGCAAGCCCAGCCCGAACGCCCTCGGCTGAAGCTTTCCGAATTGCAGCGCGCGAAGCGGGTGGTCCGGCCGCAAGAAACCCCGGCTGGAGCTGGGGTGGGTGCTACGGGAGAGGCGTGATGTTACGAGACGCGTACGAACTTCCCGCGTTCGGCCTTGGCGAACCGCGCATTCGCGCCCTTCCTGGCGATCTCGCGCGTGATCGCCGAATACAAAGTCGCTGGCGGAGTTCGGCCCGCCGGCTTCCACAGACCCCGTTCGAGGGCACGCTCGTAGATCGTCTTGCAGTCGAGCGCTACGCAAGCCTCGCCCAGGATCTGGGCCGCGGCGTCCAGGCCGCTCATCGTGCCGTCCTCGCGCGCGGCCTGCTTGCGCGCCTTGGGTTCCTGCTCGGCCTTGGGCTTTTTGCTGCTCTTCTTCTTCGACATGGTCCTGCCTCCTGGTCTGTCCCGTGTGCGCACGGGCACGGTGGTGAAAGTGCCTTCGTTCGCGAAGGCGGCTGCGGTTCATTCGGTCAAGGCTTGGGCGACGATCTCCTGCGCCAGCGCCAAGTGCTCGGCGTCGTCGTCGCCCAAGGCGGCGAGGAGGGCGGCGGCGATCTTCTTGGAGCGTGCCTTAACCTGTGCGGTCAGTCCCGCGCGGTAGGCGTCCTCGAGGGCCTTCTTCACGCCCCAGACGGCCTGTTCTTTAAAGTCCAGGCGGTCCATCTTGCGTTCCTCGAGCGTCTCCAGGTGCAGCGTCTCTTGGGCGATGCGCAATACGGTCTGGTCCATGGCGCGGCGTTCTCGGGCGTTCATGCGTGCGTTCTCCTATTCGGCGTAGACGTAGT
>BTVV01000179.1:0-9890 GCA_045863855.1 Planctomycetota bacterium
GGCTCCAGAGCGTCGTCCAGGTGTTACCGCGTGCGTCTATGCGGTCCTTGCGGCGTTTGTCGAGCCAGTAGGTTTATCGCCTAAGCCCCCCGGAAAAACATGCCGTGCCATCTTCCCGCGGGGGTGCTCGGGGGACCGGCTGGGTAAGGGCGTGGACAGGCGGGGGAGCACCGTTGAGTGATCCCGCTGCCGCGGAGTTTCGGGGAGCCCCGCGTCCAGGTTAGCGGTATGCCTCGAAGGAAAGCGTCTGAAGATCGGGGCATGGCGAAGAAAGCTGAACTCGTCCGCACTGTTCCCATAGATCCCAAGCTCAAGCCGGCCCATGACGCGGTTAGGGCCTTTATCAAACGCAGCACGTCTTCGCCGGAGGCCGCCAGAGAATCTCTTCAGAGTGCCGGCATCCTCGATTCGAAGGGTAGGCTGGCCAAGCGCTACAGACCTGGCCGTTGAGCGCCTACTTCGAATCCTCCAACTGTTGGAGAATCTGCGCAGGCCGCCGTTTAAGCCTAGGCGCCTCGAACATTTTCAGAGTGGTGTACTGCCCACACACTGGGGTATATTAAACGGCATGAATTTGCCACTGGATGGCTGTTTTAGGTGGATCGATATACCATGCGACAGGGAATCGAAGAGAAAAACCGAGTCCTCCTGGAGCGACTCCACCGGGGCGCCGCAGGGCCGTTTTCTGTAACTCAAGCCGCAGAACTGCTTTCTATCCCAGTCAACAAGGCCCGCTTCCTGTTGGCCTACCTTTATAAGCGGGGCTGGCTGTCCCGCGTGAAGCAGGGCACGTACACCACCGTACCCTTAGGCGCCACCGAGCCTTCTGCATGGCGCGAAGACCCCTGGATCGTAGCCGCCACTCTGTTCGATCCCTGCTACATCGGCGGCTGGAGCGCCTGCGAGCACTGGGCTTTAACCGAACAGCTCTTCCGCGACGTCGTGGTCGTCACCGCTCGCCCAGTCCGGAACCACGAGCAGGCGTTACAGGGCACTACCTATCGCCTCAAGCACCTGCCCGACAAACTCCATTTTGGAACCAAAGTCGTGTGGCGCAACCAAACCCGCGTCCAGGTTTCGGATCCGCATCGCACGATCGTGGACGTGCTCGACGACCCTTCGATTGGGGGCGGCATACGCCAGATCGCCGAAAGCCTGGGGGAATACCTGGGCGGGGAGCACCGCGACGATGCGGTGCTAATCGGCTACGCAAAGCGGCTGGGGAACCGAACGGTCTTCAAGCGGTTGGGCTTCCTCGTTGAAACCCTGCAGTTCGACGCTCCTGACCTCATTATGGCGTGCCGGGAGAACCTGAGCGCGGGATTGTCCCCCTTGGATCCCGCGGTCAAGTCGCCCGGGAAGATCCGAAAACGCTGGAACCTGCGCGTGAACGTTTCCGTGGGGGAGCGCGCTTCGTGATCACCCGATTCGATATCGAGGAGCGCGTCCGCGAGTGGGGACTGGCCGAACAGGTCGTGGAAAAGGACTACGTGCTGGGTTGGGTGCTGTGGGGCATCGCCAACGATCCGGTCCTGTCGGAGCAGTGGGTCTTCAAGGGCGGGACGTGCCTGAAGAAGTGTTACCTCGAAACGTACCGCTTCTCCGAGGATCTCGACTTTACCGTCCTGCCCGGCGGCCCGCTGCTGGCCGAGGAACTCGAACCGCTGCTCAGCCGAATCCTGACGCGGGTCGGGGAAGAATCCGGGATCGACTTCACCCGCGAGAAGCTAAGCCTGAAGAAACATCCACAGTACGAATATACCGAAGGACGCATCTATTACGTCGGTCCGCGCAAGTCACCCTCCCCCGCCCGCATCAAGCTGGACTTGAACCGATCCGAGAAGCTCGTCCGCCCCGCCGAGGCCCGCCCGATCGCGCACGCATACCCCGACACGCTTCCGGGCAATGCCACGATCCGCTGCTACAGTTCGATCGAGCTCTTCGCCGAAAGGCTGCGCGCCATGGGCGACCGGGGCCGGCCGCGGGATCTCTTCGATATCGTCAACATGCACCGCCGCGAGGAGTTTGCGGCCGATCCCGCGGAAGTTCGGACGGCGCTCCAGGAGAAATGCGCGCACAAACAGTTGCCCGTTCCCACGCTCGCCTCCATCACCCATCCCGAGCGCATCGCGGAACTGAAGGCCGACTGGAGCAACATGCTCGGCCATCAGTTGCCCGAACTGCCTCCCGTGGACGACTTCCTGGATGCCCTGGTCGAGTTGTTCCAATGGCTGGACGGTTCGGCGCCACAACCCGAACTGCCGAGCATGGACGTAAAGTCCGAAGAGACCGTCGAGCCGGCTTGGCGCCCGCCGGCCACTGTGCGTACGTGGGGTAGCGAAGCGCCCATCGAACGCATCCGTTATGCGGCAGTCAACAGGCTGTGCGTCGAACTCGGCTACAAAGGCACCAAACGCCTGATCGAACCGTATTCGCTTCGCCGCACCGGGGAAGGCAAGTACATCCTGTGCGCGGTTCGGGTGGACAATCGCGAAGACCGTGCCTACCGCGTGGATCGGATCGAGAGCGTCCGGCTGACCCAACGGTCCTTCAAACCCAAATACCGGATCGAGTTCACAAGCAGCGGTTCCGTTCCAGCGCCCAGGTTCAAGCCCAAGAATCGAGCCGGCCGAAATGCGCAGCCGGACGTGTACGGGAGGTCAAGCGCCTTCCACGTGGTTACTTGCCCGCAGTGTGGCAGGGTGTTCTATAGGGAATCGAGCGATACGCTGCTGAACAACCATAAGCGGAAAGGCGGCGGTGCTTGGTGCCCGGGATCCGGAACCTACGGGAACTACGTGGGCATGAGGAAAAGAAAGTAGCCGACGACACGGATTCAGCCGGAACGGCGGTGCAGGTACGCAATGAGCATAAGCCCGCCCACTAACAACCCCGCTGCTAAGGTGTTCTGGTTGCGCGCATCCTGTTGAATCGCCTGCCGAGTACGCCACTCCCGCGCAACGTTCAAGGTGACGGTCGGGTTCGACCACCCTCGTAGGAACGCCTCCACTCTTAAAGGTGTAGGCGGGTGCGTATCGTTTGCCGTAATGCTCTCCACGAACTTCAAGCACCGCTCCTGCGATGTGCCTAGCAGCCTTGCACCAGCTCCGGATACGGCATCGCAATCGAGCTCAAGCGCCCAAGACGGTGGTCTCTCGTGGTATAGCAGGTGCCCAACTTCGTGAAGCGCAACCACTTGCGCGCAGGCTTGAAACTCGTTTTCATCCATCACGTGTAGAAGACGAAAGGCGGGATTAAACTGAAGTACCGCGCCGCCATCTACGTAGCCGCCGCGAGCAAGCCGCGTAGAGTCTTCCAGTCCTTCGAGACGCGCTCCTACTCCTAGAAGCCGGTAGGCCCGTTCGCACGCGCTTTCGAACATCGCGAAGCGATCCGCGTTATTCAACCGCCTAGGTGGAAGTGAATCCTCGAAGTACATGCGCGCTATCCTGTCCCCAACCTTAAGCGCAGTATACAGTATTGATAGCCGATTGAGCCCCATTTAATTACTCTTCTTTCCTTGGCGGATTCGGAGCCTCCTTCGAGAGCACCCACCGTACCAGCGCCTTCGCCTGCGCAAACTGACTGGGCTTCATGTCCAAGGGCCTTTCCATGTCCAGGACGATTGACTTGGGCGGGTCCGTCGAGGTGAGCTTGTATTCGAATGTCAAACTGTCTTCGGGCTGGTGCCAGCCGTAGGTCTGTTCACCGACCTTGAATTCGAAGCAGACATACATCCGGTCCGAAGGCGCACGGTACCAACCCGTGCCTCCGCAAAAGGGGCAAGGGTGATCGGCAACATCTCCGCCCCAATCTCTGCTCGACCATCCCTCTTTCCCACTGCCGGCGCAGCGTCTGCAATCCAGTCCACCGCTCGTGATCACATGCCGCACCACCGAACAAGTGTACGCCTCCTCGTACAGGAATTGAATCAACCGGTTTTTAAGTTCGTAGACCTCGGTCCGTTGGCTCTTCCTGCACTGTCGTCGTTTTACGTACCTGTTCATGTTCTGCATCGCATGCACGGCGTCAGGCAGCGCGCGCCGCCAGTCCTTGTACTTCCGCGCAAATCGGGCGAAACGCTCCCGTTCGATCTCTCCCGGGGACCGGCACTCCCGGGCGGAGTCCATCTCGGTAAGGTGAAGCTCTACAAACGCCTCGACTCGCTTGAGATCGTACAGATGGGCCGGAGATCTCCATCGAGAGCGCGGTTGGGGACCGTACGCATCAGGACGCCCCAGTTCCTTGATCCACTTATCTGACATCCCGTAGATGGATTTCAGATCCGACTTGTTTACCCAACTTCGTTCATCGCTCGCTTCCATGCCCGTCTCCTAGAGTGGCCGAAGCCATCACCTCCGGCATCGCCTCGTCGTACGCCTTGCGCAGGTCCGCCGGGACCAGCCGCAGGTAAAGCCGCGTGCTCTCGATGTCGTCGTGGCCCAGGAACGCCTGCACGTACCGGATGTCCGCCCCACCCCGTAGCAAGTGCACGGCGATCGAATGCCGCATGAGATGCGGGTGCAGCCGCCTTTTCAGCCCGCCGATGCGCTCCAGCTTCCCAAAAAGCCGCGCGGCGATGTTGCGCGAGAGCCGCTGCCCGCTTCGGTTCAGGAGCAGCGCGCCGTGGTCCGGCCCTTTGAGCAGCGAGCGGCGCAAAGCCAGCCAGTTACGCAGCGCCCCGAAGAGCCCGCGTAAGAGCGGCAGTTCGCGGGGCTTGGCGCCTTTCCCTCGCCGCACATGCAGCACGCGGTTGGGAAAATCCAGATCCCGCAGGTCCAGCGCCAGGGCCTCGGAGATCCGTAAGCCCGCCGAATACAACAGCTCGACCAGGGCGATGTCCCTAAGATGGATCGCGTTGGCGCGCGGCAGGGCTTCGATCAGGTGCGCGACCTCGGCCTCGGAGAGCGGGGCCTCCGGCAGGGGCGCGTCGTCCCCCGAGACCCTAGGCAGCGTCAGCCCCGCCGCGGGGTCGCCCGGCAGGAGCCCGCGGTCGGTCTGGCCGCGCAGAAACGTACACGCACAGGCCAGGAAGCTGCGCCTGGAGGCCGGGGCCAAGCCTTGAGCCGCCAGCGCCTTCGCATAGGCGTCCAAGTGCTCGGGGGTCAGGTCGGTCCAGCGTTCGAGCCCACGCCCGCGCAGGTACACCGCCAGCCGCTCCAGGCGCTCCCGGTAGCTCGTGAGACTGGCCGGGGACAACCCCTCGGCGGCGCGGCGGGCCAGGTACTCGTTGATCTCGTGCTGCACGCTCAGGCCCTCGGGTGCGCCGAGCGGCAAGCGCGGCGCAGGTCGTCGAGTTCCAGCGGCGTATAGCGCGTCGTCGTCTGGAGTCGGCGGTGCAGGAGCAGTTCGTTGACGACGCGCAGCGACGCGCCATTCAGGAACATCAGGTTCTTCGCGAACGTCACGCGCGTACTGTGAGTGGAAAGCCGCTTCGCCGCGAGTTCGTCCAGGTCGGGGTTCGCTTCGGCCGTGAGGACCTGGAGCAAGCGGAGCTTGCGGCCCAGGTATTCGCCGTTGAGGCGGCGGGCCTTCTTGTTGATGAACAACCAGCCCGGATCCGGTCGGTCGTTGACGAGCAACTGCCTCGCCTGCTCGATGTAGACGCGCGCGGCGTCCAGCGCCCACTGGGCGCACGGCAGCACCCGCCCGTGGCGGCCCTTCTCGCGCTCGACGCGGATCTCGTTGCGCTCGAAGTCCAGGTGCGCGACCTTCAGGTTGTGCAGCCCGTCTCGCCGGCGGCCTGTGGCGAAGGCAAGCGCCAGGAGCGCGAGCGTACGGACTTCCGAGGCCCAGCCGAGCGCGCCTTCACGCTTGGACTTCACGCGCTGGGCTTGCAGGGCCAGGATCGCCATGACTTCCTGCTGGTCCAGGGCGGCGGCGCGTACCCGCGTACGCGGGACTTTGGGGAGCTTGAGGAGGCGGGACGGGTTGGCGGCGATCAGGCGCAACCGGGCCAGATAGCCGTAGTACCCCTTCACGGCGCTCAACCAAGTGGCCTGCGTACTGAGCTTCAAGGGGCGGCGCGTGTCGCGGCGGCGGTAGTCCTCGAATAAGTGCCGCTGGAAGGCTTCCAAGGTCTCCAACGTGACCTCCAGCGGAGCGCGCTCGCCCAGCCACTCGACGTAGCGCGTCAGACCCTTCGTGTACGAGGGGACCGTATTGGCGCGGCCTTGGGTGGCCATCCAGTCCAGGAACTGCTGCATGGTCTCGTGCATGTCACCGACTCCGCCTACACCTACGGTTTGCCGTGTATAAGCTCACTTGAAGCGAAAAAATAGGGGGTAGCATTCCCCGGACTTTCGTCGCCAAATGCCTTAACCCGTGGCCTGGCTTGGAATAGGAATTGGCGAAGGCCCTTCGCCAATCTCCGCCAATCGCCTAATCGCCGAGGCCGAATGCAGCGGCACGGACGGCGTACCCCACAACTCCGCCGCCCCGGCCAGCAGTTCGTACCGGCGGGGGCGCGTACGCTTCGAACTGGCCACCACCTCCAGCGCCAGCAACTCGGCCAGGGCGGTACGGACCTTGTGCCGCGTCCAGTTCGGGCGCAGGGCCTTGAGGTCGTTCGCTTCGAACACAGACAGCCCCGCCTCGCGCACCAAGACCAGCACGTCCCGGGCGTGGGCGCTGAGTTCGTCGGAAGACCGCCCGATGAACTCGGCCGAAAGCTCGATCGCGATTTCGTAGTCGCGCAGGTCGGCCAGGATGCTCCCGCCGTCCTTCAGGCGTTGATGCTGGTGCAGGAGCGCGCTGGACTCGATCAGCCTCAAGAAGCGCTGCTGCTCGCGGCGATGGCGCAAGCTGGACGCGGGGAAGGCGATTTGCTCCGCGAATGGGATCGTCACCGGCGCCGGCTCGATCAGGCGCTGGAGATTCCACAACCGGGCCAGGATGCCCGCCCGTTCAGGAGCGGCCTGGAGGTTCGACGCACGGCGGCGCTGGGCTTCCAGGATGCGCGCCGTCTGCTCGGGGCTGTCGTCAAGCGCCAGATCGTAACAGCGATCGAGCACTTCCGTATCCAGATCGCGGGTGGTGCTCGTCAGAAACGCCACGGGGCCGCTGGCCTCGCGCAGGTCCGAGACGACTCGGCCGGTAGCCAGGTCCCGCATGGTCCCGGCTTGGCGCAGCACGCCTTCGGAGAGCAGCACCCGTAGCTGCACGAGCACTTCCCGTTCGAGCAGGTCGCTCTCGGCCAGGACGAGCAGCTTATGGCGCAGGCCATCCTGCTGATGAAAGAGCGCCGCGCCGGTGAGGTTGGAGACGCTGACCAGATCCTCCGGCGGGGTGACTGCGCAGATCGTTTCCAGGCCGAAGGTTTTGCCGCTGGCCGACGCCGAACGCAAAGCCCCGTGCAGGGGCATGTCCAGCTTGCGGCTGACCGAGACGAGGAAAAGCAGGCGCTTGAGACGCTCCTCCCCTACCCAACCGAGTTGTTCCAGTTCGCCGGCAACGGCGTCCAACAGGTCAGGCCGGCGCAAGAGCGCCGCGGCTTCGTCGCGCTCGGCGTCGGACATGCGTTCGGCCGCGGGCGCTGTGGCTTTCTTCGTCGGGTCCAATACGGCCGCCTGGAGCTCTCGCACGGCGTCCAGCAGCACGATCAGATGCGCCTCGACGATCTCGCACGGGACGCCCGTACGCAGGGCCGCGCTCGTGGCGAAGCGCTTGCGCTGTGCTTCTTTGGCCAGATCGAAGCGATCACGGGCCTTCTGGTGCTGCCGCTCGACGCTGACTTCGAGTTTGCTACCCACGTCGAACGCGGTCTCGACTTCGTAAGTCGCGTCCCCGGCCTTGAAGGTCGCGCGCAGCATGCGCGTATCGTGGGTAACCAGTTCAGGTCGTTCCGGGTACTCGATGGCCAAAGGCGAGACGGCCTCGGCAGGCGGGGGCGCGGGAGCATGCTCCGCGTGGCCCTGCGTGCCGGGCGCGACTTCGGCCTGATAGCTAAGAGAAAGCGCCGGCGGCGGGGTATCCCCACACTCGGCCACCGTCTGCGCGGCAGCGGGCGCAGGCGAATCGGCGCGTTCGACCTGACGCACGGCCACCGACTGGGTGGCCTTGCGCTTCGTGGGACGCGTACGGCAGGCGATCGTCGGTGCGAGGGTGTCGGCCTTGGGGCACTTGGGTTTGGCGGCCGGGCGCTCGATGCCCAGCAGCGCGACCGCTTCGTCGCTCAGGCGGTGCCATTCGGTCGTGACGAAGACCATCCGGGCCTCGACGCCGATCTGCTTGAGATGCTCTTCGCGGGCCGTCAGGACGGTCTTCTTATAGGAAGCCAGAATGACTTCGCGCTCGCGAAGCCAGTTTGCGTAAGGACCGAGAGCTTCGGCCTCCTCGGCCAGGGCGACGCTCTTCGCGCCCCGCTGCGCGAGCCTGAGCATCAACAGCGGGTTGTCCGTGATGATGATGCGGGGATGCTGGCCAACGTCGGGCGTGCAGGCTAAGCCCGACGGCTTGCCGACCGCCGCATGTTTGTTCTGCGCGGGTGCCTGCTTCACGAAGCCGACGGGAACCTCTGGCGCTCGCGGGTCGAACGTCGGGATCAGGACGCCGGGGTTGCGCAGCGGGGAGCCGCCCTTGCCCGTATGCAATCCCAGCTCGACCAGCCGCTCGCGCTCCTCGGCGCTGAAGGTCTCGAACAACGCAGGCCCCGTCGCGCCCAGCCGGTAGTGCGACCAGACCGATTTATCGGCGACCCCCTGCGCACGCAGGTAGCCCTGCGCCTCGGCGCTGGAACTCAGCGCCTGCTGCGCTCGCTCGATGACCACGTCCAACACGCCCACCGCAACCGCCTCCTTGGATCCGCTGGAGGTGGTAGCAGGTCGCGCTGGCAAAAAATAGGTAGCAGTCGGGGTTCTGGGACAGCTTTCGCCTAAGTCATTTTTCGGCAGAGAGTTAGAGCGTCCCTGCGGCGGCAGAATTTCTGCCGCGAACCGTATCGGGCCGGATACGGGCCGGGTACTGGACTTTTGCAGCACGGCGCATCCCTCCAACGGGATCGCGCCAGCGACGTGACCTGCGGACTACAGGTTCAGCGAAGCGTCGCCGGCGACAGGCGCCGGCCGACGAAGACGATGGGCGGGGTGAGTGGGGCGTACGCCGGTGGATCCGACGACGCGAGGCGCGCCCAATGCGGACGCGGCACGACGCTAGAGTTCCCTTCTTTGTTCTGGATAGACCAAGAATCATTCAGCATAGATTGATGGCATAACCCGGGAGCGCGGGATTCATTCGCGAACGCAGAAGGTTCAAGCAGGCCGTGCATCAGCCACTACGCCTCCGGATGCGTATAGAAATCATTTTTTGGTGCCGAAAGTCAATAGGGCCGTATCGAGAATTTCGATGGAACCCCAAGGATCTTATCGAGTTACCGCGTACACCTACGACCGATCATGCCCCACGACAATGGTGTGCCACCTTATATAGGAGGCGCGCCGAAGCCCTCGTCATAGCCCCACGATGGACGCGCGGGACGGGTGGACCATAAACTATTGTTTGTGAGCCAGGTAAAACGGCCGAATGCAGCCCTTGCCACGTAAGGACTTATGGGATCGGTTTTGGAAGGGTTTTTGGGACACCTCAACCGGACCGCCTTAGAGCCCTGGCGACCGTACCCCTCGATAGGCCGAGCCGATGGGCTACTTCCCGTATCGAAAGCCCACACCGGCGCAGTTCCCGGATCCGAGACAGGTCCACCTTCAGCGGGGGCCTGCCCAACCTTCTCCCCTGGCTGCGAGCCCGGCCCAAACCGGCCTTCACGCGTTCGACGATGATGTCGCGCTCAAGCGCGGCCATAGCCGCGATGATCGTGAATATCGCCGCGCCCAACGGTGAGCCCGTGTCGATGTTCTCCTGGTAGCTGACGAACGCGATGCCCAGGCTCCGCAACT
>BTVV01000180.1:0-9764 GCA_045863855.1 Planctomycetota bacterium
GTCCGGAAGTCCGGGGAGGCAATCGTGAGCACATCATGTACGTGGATGACGATGCTGAATTGTTACCGGTCATGACCCGCATGCTGGAACTACTGGGCTATCGTTGCACCGGATTTAGTGACTCCACCGCCGCGCTCCATGCGTTTCGCGCCGCTCCCGCCGATTTCGATGCGGTGGTGACCGATTGGGACATGCCGGAACTTAATGGGTTAGAAATGGCTCGAGCCATGCGCGCCATTCGTCCCGACCTGCCTATGGCCTTGGTCTCCGGATCCATGGAAAAGTTCGCGGAGGCATCCGCGAATGGGGTTGGATTGTCCCGCATCAGCAAGCCGGCTACTTTGGAGATGATTGGACTGACCCTGCAGCGCATACTTCAGAAGAATGCGGATTCTAGTACGACCACCGCGACATCCAGCGCTGCGGTTGGAAATCGGGGATCGCCAGAGGTGTGAGGGGTTCGGCTTGGCCGGTCCGAAGGAGCTTCCTTACGTCCAGCTTCTCGCCGGTGCGGTAAAAGTGTTCCAGGTAAGCCCAGTCGGCGGCGAACCAGTCGGAGGCCCACTGATCCAGGTTGGGCACGCCGGCTTCGTGCATGAGCTGGATGCTGTAGCGCGTGGCATCGCGCTCGTAGAGGTAAATCTCGCCGAGTTCCGCTTCGCTCTTCTTAAGCTTCTGATCCTGGCCCAGCTTGCGGAACGCTTCGGAAACGTTCCACTGTACGGTGTGTCCGAAGAGGTGAATCAGTACGAAGAGCGCGAGTTCCAGGTCGAGCGTGTAGTCGAGTTGGATGCGCAGGCCGTCGAAGTCGCCGGTGTTGGGGTCGATGACGTCGCTGATGTTGACTTCGATGCCGTAACGTTCTTCGACGCGGCGTTCGACGCGGTCGTAGGCGGTTTTGAAATCGATCATGGTCCTCGGCTCCGCCTGCCTTCCTTGTAATACCGGCGTCCGCGCGGACCTTTATTAAATCGCATGCGGATCGACGTCTTCGAACTTGTGCAGCACTCGACCTTCCATCCCTCCGGCGACGGGCAGCAGGACACCGGTCAGGTGCGCCGAGAGCCGGTGCGCGGCGAGGAATACGATCGCCTGGGCGACGTCTTCGGGGCGCGCGAGTTTGGAGAGCGGGCGGGTCTGGAGCACGCGGCGGATTCCGTCCTTATCCTGCAAACCAGGCTTGGCCATGCTGGTGAGCGTCCAGCCGGGGCAGACCGCGTTCACGCGGCCTTGCGGCGCTAGGCGGACGATCTCGTTCTTGAGTGTGCGGAGCAGTCCGTACGAGAGTCCCGCCTTCGCCGCTGCGTAATCGGCGTGGCCGGCTTCGCCGAAGATACCGGCGGTGCTTCCCACCAGGACCAACGCGGCGTGTTCCGGCTTGGCGCGCTCCAGATGCCGAAAGTACGCACGCGCGCACAGGAAAACGCTGGTGAGGTCGGTGCGCAACGTTTCTTCCCAGCGCCGTAGGCTCATCTTGTGGATGGGTTCGTCGGCCGGGGGCCAGATGCCGGCGTTGGCGACGACCGCGTCTAGGTGCCCACAGGCCGAGACGGCGTCGGCAAATAGCTGCTCGACCTGGGCCTCGTCGGTGAGGTCGGCTGTAAGCGCGAGCGGATCGTGCGGAAGTTCGGCTTGGAGTTCGGCCAGCCGAGCGGCGTTGGTGTGTCCGTGCAAGATCACGCGTGCGCCTTCGGCGGCAAACGCGCGCGCGGCGGCCGCGCCGATCCCGCCCGATGCACCCGTCACCAACACGACGGCATCCCGGAGTCCGCTATCCATCGCGCGATCCTTTTCAGCGCCGCAGGCGTTCGAGGTCTTTGAAGTAATGCGGGTAGGTCTTCGCCACGCAGGCGGGATGATCGATGGTGACGCCAGGGCGTCCCAGGCCTACCAGCGAGAAGGCCATCGCCATGCGGTGATCGTCGTAAGTTTGGACGAGGGCCTCGCGCGCGGGGCCTGGGGCGATCTCGATGAAATCCGAACCTTCCTCCACCTTGGCGCCCAGGCGCGTGAGTTCGGAGGCGACGGCAGAGAGGCGGTCGGTCTCCTTGATGCGCAGGTTCGCGATATTGATCATGCTGGTCGTGCCTTCGGCGAAGAGCGCAACGGCGGCGAGCGTCTGCGCGACATCGGGCATGGCATTGAGGTCCACGTGCACGGCCTTGAGCGGTACGGCCGGGTCGCGTACGACCTCGATACCGTAATTGCCGGAGAGGAATCCCGTACGGACGTGGCAGCCCATGCGTTCGAGCACCTTCGCGAACGCGGCATCGCCTTGCGGGCTGTCGCCGCGCACGTTTGTCACGACCGCTCGACCGCCGAGGATCGCCGCCACGGCCAGCCAGTAGCTGGCCGCCGACGCGTCGCCCTCGATGGCGTACGATCCGCCGCGGTAGCGCGCGCCGTGCGTGGGGATGTACAGGCGATTCCCGTCGCTGGTGGTGCCGACGCCCAGATCGGCCATCGTGCGAAGGGTCAGTTCGACGTACGGCTGCGAGACGAATTCGCCGACGACTTCGACTTCCAGCGGCGCGTTCGCGTAGGGCGCGACCATCAGCAGGCCGCTGACATACTGGCTCGACTTGGAGCCGGACACCTGCACGCGCCCGCCGGGCAGGCCGTTGGCCTCGATGCGGACGGGCGGGCAGCCGCCTTGGCCTTCGATCTGCGCCTTCACGCCCAAACCGTGGAGCCCTTCGATAAGGTCGTCTATGGGGCGTTGGCGCATGCGCTCGGTGCCGTCCATGCGGTACGCACCGTGCCCCAGGCAGACGAAGCTGGTGAGAAAACGCATGACGGTGCCGGCGTTGCCGACGAAGAGGTTCGCCTCGCGCGCAGGAATCTCGCCGCCACGCCCGGCGATGCGGATCTCCAACGCGGCGGGATCGGCGGAGACGGAGAAGCCCAGCGCCTTGAGCGCTTCCATCATGTAATGCGTATCGTCCGCGAAGAGCGCTCCGGTCAGCACGATGGGACTTTGCGCGAGCGCGCCCAGCACCAGCGCGCGGTTGGTGATGCTTTTGGAGCCCGGCACGGCGATCTCGAAATCGACCGGACCGCGCACGGGTTCGATGCGCAACTGCGCGGGCAGGTCCGGCGCGGGCGGAGCGGGGGGAGTCACGGCGTTCATGGCCGCGCCATGGTACTCGACGGGGCTCGGCGCATCCACTACCCGGGCGGGCGGAGGAACATGACGGAACGGAAGACGGCGAGTTTCTCGTCGCGCGCGTCGGACCAGAAGACCTTCACTTCGACGTAGTACTCTTCGCCCACGGGGAAGTTGAGCCCCGGAGGAAGTCTGCGGCGGGTCTGATTGACGAGTTTGACGGCGTAACGGAATCTCGACTCGTCGGGCCATTCTTCGGCCGAGCGGTCGCCGATCTCGCGCGGGACGCGCCCGCGGGCGAATTCGCTGCGCAGTTCGGCGAGGACGCTGGTGCCGACAAGCGTCGCGAGGGTCTCGTCGCGCGCGCGCTGATGCGTGCGCTGCGCCGCGGCCAGAATCGACAGTACGCCGGCCATCCCGAAAACCAGAATGGCGCTGGCGATCAGCACCTCGACGAGGGTCATGCCGCGGCCGGGGCGGCGGCGGACAAGCGGAAGGCGCAGCGGGAACTTCACGGGTTCTTTTTCTGCTTTCCGGTATCGGCGAACTTGCGCTGCGCGAAGACAGCGTCGGTGATCCAGTCTTCTCGGAAGCCCGGAATAAAGACGGTGCGGTGGAAGGTGCGTCCCACGCGAATTGTGGCTCCGGCGAGATGGTCGGCGCGAATCGTATTGCGTGCCCCGCGCTCTTCGGCCACGAACGCATCTTCGCGGCGCTCTTTATAGCGGACCCACTCGTTCCCGATCTTCAAGTACGACTGCGAAGTCCCTCCGTCGGGGAAGCCTTCGGTATGCTCCACGTACAACATGCCGTCGTCGGAACTGACCGTCTCGACCAGTTCGGTATGGATTGCGCCGGGCAGCGCCGCATCGACGGTAAGAGTAATGCGGACGAGCCGTGGAAAGACGTCGTCGGACGGATCGTTTTCGGAAAGCAGATCGGGCGCCCGGGCGAGGACGAACTTGTTTAGCGGAGGCGCGTTGATCCCGCGTGTCGAATCCCAGATTTTTTCGGGACCGCGAATCTGGCTTCGCGGCGGCTGTTCCTTCCAGGTGGTCGTGAACTGGCCCCAGTAATCGAAGCCCAGGTAGAGGCAGTCTTCGACCATCGGCGTGGATTCGGCGGGCCGAATGAGGTCGGTGAACTTTCCGATGGCCGGGGCGCGGATGCCGCGGTAGAGCGTCTCGCTGTCCACGAAGTAGGCGATCTGGGCCAGTCCACCAAGCGCCATGTAATCGCCGACTCCTTTGCCGCGATAAATGTCGCGGTCGGGAGCGCCCGGCGGCGGTGCGGCGGCCGGCGGCTTGGCCTGATCGTCTTCGTCCTGGGGCCGAAGGCGCAGTTGCGTGGCGCGGCCGTCGCCGGCGGTGAGCGTGAGCGCGCGTTCGGGGCCGGCTTCGAAGGTGCGCACGAACATCAGGCGCTGCTGCCCAGTGGCGGGATCGATGTCGCCGATAAAGCGCGCGCGCACTTCGTCGATGCCATCGGGCTCGTTGGAGACGGCGAGCGTCATGTCGGCGGCGATGCGATCCATCGCGCCGCCCGCCCGTTCGAAGAGCATCCGCGAACTCTCGTTGCGCGACCACGAGCGGAGCGTTTCTTTGAGCATCAGCATGAGCATCAAGGCGAGGAAAACGAAGATCGCCATGGTGATCATCAGTTCCACCAGGGTAAGGCCGCGATGCATGCGATATTTGGTCATGGCCGTTCAATCCGCAATCCGAAATTACCGTTGCTCGACTTCTTCCAGCCGGCGGAATACCAACGGGCTGTAGTAAGTCGCTTTGATTTCGTCGAGGGCGAAAGTGCGTTTCCAATCCTGTCCTGGCTGGAAGGCGCGGGATTCGAACTTCCAGAAGACGCGGATCTCGATCTGATCGGCTCGGACGCCCCCGCGGGCGGCGAAGCCGGTGAGCTTATGGATCCCGGCGCCGCGGAATTCGTACAAGCCGCCTTCCTGATTGGTGGGCTGGCTGTCCCAAGCGGGGCGGCCGTCGAAACGAACGAGGACGTGCGGGCGCACGAACTGCGGAAGCGGATCGCCGCCTCCGCCTTTGGTCGTGAGGTCCACGGTTTCCCAGATCGCGTCCTTGGCCGCGTACCCGCACTGGAAGTATGCGAGTCCGGCGCCGTCGAATTGGAACGCGTGCCGATCCCAATAGCGGAAGGGCAGGCAGCGCACAAGCGCGCCGTCCTGGTGGGACTCGGGGTTGGTTCCGAAACGGCCGCGGAAAACGCGGCAGCCTTCGAAGGAGGTTCCGCCGCCCTTGGTCCAGGAGAGGACTTCGTTGTCGATCCAGGCGTAGCCTTCGGCGGGGAACTGCGCGCCGTCGGTGACTTCGAAGCGGTCGTCGAGCGGCCCGATGTTCCCGCGCAGCACGGTGAACGGCGCGCCGTCGTAGACCATCACGCCGGTGCCGGGCGGATGGTACTGGGCCTTGGTGCCGAAGAGCCCGCGCTTGAGGTTCTGAAGGATGAGGACATTCTTGTTCTCGTTGTTGTTGTTTGGGTGGAGCTGATTGTTCCACTGCCGCGTGGCTTTCTGCTCGACGCGCGGAAGCACGTCGGCGTAGTAGTTGACCTGTCCCGTGGATTGTCCGTCGTAGTAGATGAGTTCGTCTCCGATACGCAGCAGGCCCGCGCGCGGCCAAGTGCCCAGCGCTATGTTCTGCCCGCCTGGGCGCGCCCAACCGGATATGTGTTCGACGGGCAGTTCGGTATCACCCGAGCCCAGCCCCGTGGCCACGGTATCCATGGCGATTTTGCCGCCCTCGGCGCGCGAGACCATCACTTTCACTTCATCCACGTAGCCGTCCACCTTCCCGTCGCCGCTCATGCCTTGGCAAATGTAGCGCTGGCGGTCGGCGATCTCGGGCAGTTCGCCGGTCGGGAAGCGCAGCAGGATGCCGTTCTGGCGGCCGTAGGTGCGCGAGGCGAAGTCGTCGAGGCCGACGAGGTAGTCGAAGCCCCAGTCGATGAAGGCGCCGCGACTGTTCACATTCGGGTGCTGGTTGATCACGGCACGCTTGATGAAACGCTTTTCGCCGTCGGGCTGCCCGCGTTCCATCAGCGTCACGCCGCTGGCTTCGGGGCCGTAGGGCGAATTCTGGTCGCCAGCGTGCGGGCCTTCCATGCGCACGACAGGGATCAGCTTGGCCTTCTTCGTGTGGACCATATTGGCGTTGGTGCCCCACTGGCCGCGGAAACCTCCGGTGCTCAGGATGCGCCGCCGCGGATCGCTGCCTTGGGTGCCCACGTTCAAGTGGGGCACGAAATAGGTCTTGCTGTCTTCGCTTTCGATCGTGCCGTACTCGATCCATTCCACTTTGTATTCGTCGTTCTCGTCTTCGATTTGGATGTACCCCGAACGAGGGTAGTCGCCCGGGCCGCTGGCCTGGAGACTCAGCAGGTGCACGCCTTGGTTGTGGCGCAGGTCATGGGGATCGGTGCCGCGCTGTCCGCGTTTGAGCTTTTGAAAGGTGGTCGCCGTCTTGCTGCCGTAGTAGATGAACTCGCCGTTCACGTTCAAGTACCCGGTGGGCGGAAAGGCCGAAGCGTCCAGGACCGTAATCTTGCCCGTCTCGGTGGCGGGGATGTCGGGCTTGGGCGGCGGGTTGAGAATGCGGGTGCGGAGCTTGCTGTCGGCTTCGAGATTTTCGCTCAAAGTGGAGCCGCCCACGACGAGATCCTGGCCCAGCCCCACGATAAAGCCGTAGGGGATCACGAATTCGCCTTCCAGGTGATCCACGGCCGCCGACATGCGCGCGCCGCGGCGAAGCATCTTCAGAGTGCTGCCCGCGCGCTCGAAGTATTCCACGATTTCTTCGCCGATGCGCACGGCGCCGGCGTCGGGGAAGTCGGCGCCGTCTTCGACTTCCAGCGAATCGGCCTCATTGAAATTCAGGTTCATCGCCAAGCGCGAGCCGGGCTTGAACTGCATCTCGCCGCCGGGCGCATTCGGGTTCGCGTCGATACGCACCTCTTGCCCGCCGGGCAGTCCGCTGCGCCAGGATCCGGCGACGTGGGTCCAGGTCGCGCCTTCCATCTGATATGGGTAGAGGTACTCGACAAACTTGCCGTCGAGATTGGCATCCCAGATTTTGATGACGAGTCCGCGCGCGGGGTCGTAGCCAAAATGGACGCGGTTGCGTTCGGCTTCCTGCCCTTGATCGAAGAAGGTGACGTTCCCGGCGCGGAATGGCTTGTACCAGAGTTCGACGCCACCCGGCGCGGTGCTCGGATTGTTGTTGTTGCCCGCGTTGGCGTTGGGCGGATCGAGCACCCAGGCCTCGCGTTTAGAGAGGTCGAAGCCTTCCTGAAAATAGCCGGGGTCCGCCGGGTTGTCGCAGTGTTCGACCCAGACGTCGCCGCCCTGGTTGCGGCGGCGGCGCTGGCCTTGACTGCCGCCTTGCGCGCCGGCGTCGCCGGTTTCGCCGACCGACAGGCGAATGTCGCCGTCGCGGTCGTCGGGTTGGCGCACGAAGCCCAAACGCCGGAAGCGCTTGGATTCGGGTTCCATCGCGATGGGCCACGTGACCACACGCTGACCTTGGCCTTGGTCGATCAGGCGCTGAAATTCTTCCTGCGTCCCGAGTTTGAACTTACCCGGCGGCGGTGTCGGCAAAGTGACGGTCTGGCGCTGCGAGTGCCGCGCCAGCGGGACGCCGTTCTTCGCGTTAACGACCCCGCTGCCTTCGATGGTGAACGATCCCAGCGCGCGGTAGACGAACGGAACCGTGGCCGAGCGCAGCTTGGGGCTGTTGTATTCGGTGGCGTTGATGAAGACGGCGTCGCGCAGGCCGGCGCTGAGGACCCCGCGCGCGTGAGCGTCGTCGAGCGCGCTCTTAAGGTCGTCGGAGTTTCGGTAGACCCGGTTGTTGTACTTCAGGAGCTGGGCCAGGATGAGCGCCTGTTGTCGTTGCACCGATTCGCTGGTTGCGGCCAAGGCCACGCCGGTAAAGCAAGCGGCAAGAACCTCGGGCGGCGCGGTATTCACGTTGATTGGGTGGCACATCTCGGCGGTCATGTATACGTCGTTGCCGACGCCGGAGCCGCTGGCCGATACGCCTACGGGCTCTTCGAGCTGCACGAACGCCTGGCGTCCGTTGCGCAGGCTGACCCGCACGCCTTCCACGCGCCCATAGGTGATGGTCTTTCCGGCCTGAAAGAAACGCACGAGCGTGCCCGGTCCGAAGCCACTGTCGTTCTCGACGGTGAACGTTTGGCGGTCGCCTTCGAAGCTCTGCTCCGAGATGCGCCCCGCCGCGCCCCAAGCCGGGCCGTCGAGGCTGGAGTGGATCGTCATGTGCCGCTCGATACGCGCGAATTCGTCGGGCCGGATGGCAAGCGTCGGATCGCTCAGCGCCGAGATGGCCTTAATCTCGTAAATGCTGCGGAAGGGGCGGAATTCGGCCTGCCCGACCTGGAACTTATAGTCGGCGATGAAGCCGCCGCGGCCGTCGTAGACGAGCGCGCCTTGGCGGTGGTTGCGGGTGATCGCGTAGCCGCCGGCCGGCGCGAGGACGACCGTATTGCCGTTGACGTCGACGTAGCGGACCGTATCGCCGCCGATGCGCACGAAGCCGTCGGGCGTCTGCGGATTGTCGTCGCAAGGGAAGGCGTCGGGATCGTCCACCAGCAGCGCGGTCGCTCCGGCGCCGACCGATTCGGTCAGCGTCGTCGAGTAAAGCAGGTTGCCGATCAGATTCGGCGGCGCGGTATGCAGATTCACCTTGCCTTGCTCGTCCTCGATCTTGGCCGACCACATGATGCCGTTGGGGTCCTGGAAATCGGCGTCGGCGCCGGTGAAGGACATGGGCACCTGCAATTCGTCGATGCTGTCCCATTCGGGCGTCGGATCGAAGCCGGGTGCTTTAATCAGGTTGTGCAAGTGCGCCAGTCCGTGGTTGACGGCGGCCTCTGCGCCGGCCTTGGCCTGCGCGGCGTCGAGGTCGCTGCGCGCGACGCGCCCGTGCATGACCATCGAGAACGCGAAGGGCGCCAGCAGCGCCGTGAGACCGGCGAGGATCACGATTACCATGACGATCGCGATGCCTCGCGAGCGGACGGCAAAGGGCATACGGCGTCGAATGAGCTTGCGCATAAGCGGCCTCGATTTCATTCGCCTGTCTTTGCTGGCGCTTCGGGCGTTGCGGATTTCGCTTCGAGTTCCGGTTCGGACTTCGGCGCGGGCGGTTCCAGTTTCGCTTCGGCCGGGGCGGCAACCGGTTTGGCCGCGGTTTTCTTGGCTTCAACTGCGGGCGTAAGCGGGGCGCCGTCGCTGTCTTCGTCCTCGTCCAGCATTCGGATGGTGCCGGTCGAACGCTTGGGCGGAAGCAGGGGCCGGCGTTCCACGGGCGTCGGTGCGACCTTGGCTTTGGAAATATCTTCTACTTCCACTTCCAGCTTTTCGACGGGTTTGCGCTGCGTGAGCCCGAACATCGAGATGAATACGGGTCGGCGCTTGCTGCTTTGAATCACGCTGACCGTCACCGGCCCAGAGTGGTAGCGCACGTCGAGCGAGCCATCGGCGGCAAAGAAGACCGCGTTCCAAGGCTGAGCGTCGTGCTCGATTTGCCCTTCGTAAAGCAGGACCGGCTTGCCACGGTCGGACACGAAAGTGCGCCGTTTTTAGGACGTATCGATGAAGTGCGCATCC
>BTVV01000181.1:0-9733 GCA_045863855.1 Planctomycetota bacterium
TGCTTGGCGCGTTCGTCTGCTTCGCGCTTGGCCTTAGCCTCGGCTTCCTGCTTGGCGCGTTCGTCTGCTTCGCGCTTGGCCTTAGCCTCGGCTTCCTGCTTGGCGCGTTCGTCCGCCTCGCGTTTCGCTTTAGCCTCGGCTTCCTGCTTGGCGCGTTCGTCTGCTTCGCGCTTGGCCTTGGCCTCGGCTTCTTGCTTGGCGCGTTCGTCGGCCTCGCGCTTGGCTTGTGCTGCGGAGTCCGTGGCGGGAGCCGCAGGCGCATTCGGTCCCAAGCCTTCGGAAACGTAGCGGCCAAAAAGGTCAGGGCCCGAGGCCGATCCCGCTTCCGGTACGGGTGTGGGACTGCTGGGAGTCAAGGCGCCTTCGCGCAGGAGTGTCTCGGCGAGTTCCGCTTCGGTGCGCTTGGGGCCTGGCGCGAGATTGGGAATGGGGCCCAGCAGGGTGGGCTCCCCTTCGCTTCCCGCGGGGGCCTTGTGCGCTCCGGCCGCCGGCTTGGTGGTGATATCGAGCTTATGCTTGAGCAACTCTTCCGGGGGGACGCGAATGTAATCGTCGCCGGAGGGAATGGTCTTGCCTTTGCGCGCCGGCGATCCGCCGTCGGGCTGCAAAGTGGGCGGAAGCGTGGGGGGCAGCGTCGTAGGCAGATCCCCGCTCAACGCCTCGGGCAACGTCATCGAATTGCTGACGCGGACGTCGAACTCGGGCCCCTGCTGGCCCAGCGCGAGGACCGAGCCGCTGGTAAGGAGCGTCGGCTCTGCGATGCGGTTTCCGTTCAGCCAGGTGCCGTGCGAACTGCCCAGGTCGCGAACGATGAATCGACCGGCAAGCAGAAAGATTTCGCAATGCCGGCCGCTGGCGCGCAGATCCTTGTCGGGATGCAACTGGAGAGTATTGGACGGATCGCGGCCCAGCGAGATCCGCGCGTCGGCGTAGGTCCAGGTCTGGCCTTCGAGCGCTCCTCGGCGGCAAGTGAGGGTCAGTTCGGTTTTGAGGCGTTTGCGCGCTTCGTCGCCTTCGGAGGCCGCGCCCAGCTTGGTCCGTTCGACTTTCAGCGCCTTGTCGGGAAAGAGTTCGCCCATCATGGTCAGCGGCTGGTCGGAGCGCGGAGCGGCGAGGGAAAACTCGGGGCCGTCCTTGCCCAAGCGTACGGCGGCGCCGAACTGGACGGGTACGGGCTGGCGGATGCGAAAGCCGTTCACGAGCGTGCCGTTTTTGCTGTTGAGGTCCCGTACGAAGAGCTGTCCCTGCTGTTCGAAAAATTCGCAATGGCGCTGGCTGACGCGCGGCTCCTGCCGCGGATCGATCTGCAGCGAGTTGCCCGTATCGGTTCCGATGGTGACTGCGGCGGCGTCGAACTCGAACGCCTGTCCTGCCAAGGCGCCGCTGCGGCAATTGAGCCGAATCTGCATTCGAAGGAGACCTCATGGCTTTAGGCTTGAAAGCCTAAAACTTAGCCGGGCAACAGTCTAACGAGGACGGAACGAGCCTGCAACCGGAGCGATCAGGCGGGCTCCAGGGCCGCGCCGATGCGCATCTGATCCTCAAGCACCGCGTCCAAATCGGCCGGTTGGGTCAAGGGGTTGGCGATTACGGCGCGGAGCGCGAGGACGGCCTCCCCTCCGCCGAAGCGAGCCGGGTCGAGGCTGGTGCGCGAAACGAAGGAGCGGCCTTCGCGTCGCTGGGATTCCTGGAGGTTCAGGTTGAAGCCGCTGACGGCGCGGGTCGCTTCGGGACTCAACGGGCGCGCGTGCCCACGGTAGGCCTTGGGCAGGTACCGATAGAGGAGGATATTGAGCCGCGGCGGATACAGCAGCTCGAACTCTTGCCGAGCTTGAATCCGTGTGGCGAAGGTTCGGGCGTTCGCATAGGTCCGGTCGATTAGGGCCCCCAGCCCCTCGCGGCCGAGCAGGCTCAAGATGGCGTGCAAATAGAGCACGGCGGCAGGGCGCGAACCTTCAAGCGAGCGGCGACCCAGGTCGCTGGATCCGGCGCGGATGATATATTCGGCCTGGCTGGCGATGGACGCGGCGGCGCCGGGTTCGCGCAGCAGCAGCAGGCCCAAGCCCATGGGGCAATAAAATTGTTTGTGGCCGTCTACGGCGACGCTGTCGGCGCGCTCGATGCCGGCCAATTGCTTGCGGTGCGCATCGCTGCACAAGGCCGCGCCGCCCCAAGCCGCATCGACGTGAAAGTGCGCTCCGTGCTCGGCGGCCAAATCGGCCAGCTCCGGCAACGGATCGACTGAGCCGCTGTCGGTGCTGCCCGCGATACCCACCAGCGCCAGGACGCAGCGGCGACGGGCTTTCAATTCGTCCAGCGTATTGCGCAGGATCTCCAGGTCGATCCGGTGCTGTGGGTCGACGGGTATCTTGATCAGGCCGCGCCGGCCCAGGCCCAGCACGTCGGCGGATTTATCCAGCGAATAGTGCATCAGCGCGCTACCGACGATGACCGCGCCTTCGAATCCGTACTGTTTAAGTGCAGCGGGCAGACCTTCCTCGCGTACTCCGGCGAATGCTTCGCGCGGACCGAGCCGGTTGTTACGGGCGATCCAGAGCGCCGACAAGTTGGCGACCGTTCCACCACCGGTCACCAGCCCCAGCGTCTGTGCGGGATCTTGGATACGTGCGGCGTAGAAGGCGTCGTTACGCCCATAAATCAGGCGGTGCATCACGGCCAGCGTCTGGCGTTCCAGCGGCGTGACGGTGTTGGCCGTCTCGACCTTGACCGGGTTCTGATTCAGCGCCGTGACGAGTTTGGCCAGCGGGCGCAGAAACGCGGGCAGCGCGGAGGTCATGTGCCCAAGGAACCGTGGAGAACCCACGTGCGTGGAGGGCTCGATCACGTTTGCCCGCAGCGCATCGAGGTAGTCGTCCAACCCGACCGGCGTTTCGGGCAGGTGGGTGTGCGTGAAATGCTGCGCCCATGTCTCGGCGTCGTGAGGCGGATGCACGAGCGTGCTGGCCAGATACCGTTCCAGCAGGTCACCCAGCCGCGATTCGAATTGCGCTTCGAAAGCCGCTCCGGCGGGTCCAAAGCGAGAAGCGGCGGCTTCAAACGGCGAGTCGGAATTCCTGTCGGACACGCCTGCTCTCCAAAGGGACGTCGGCCCATGCGTTATAAGGCCACGGTGCGTGAGTGCCAGGAAGGTCCGGTGCGATTAGGCGCGCAGCGTGGCGATCAGCTCGTCGCGGGAGTCCACGCCCCACAACGATTGGATGTGCCGCAGGTTGTCGCGCACCACCTTCGGCGAGATGGCCGCGTGTGCGACGATCTCTTCATCGGACAACCCTTGCGCCACGAGGCTGGTGACGCGCGCCTCGGCGGCCGAGAGGCCCTTGGCGATGCCGCGGGAGAAGGCGGCGGCGTCGTACTGGAAGGCCGATTCGGGCAAGCGGAGCCTGAGAATGGCTTCATCCGGATTACGGAAGCTGGAGAGCGCCGCGACTCGAACCGTCAGTCCGCGCGGCGTGGTCCAGTCGAAGGTGCCTCCTCCTAGCGCCAAGGCGCGCTTGGTCTTCAAGCGCAGGTCTTCGTAAGGCGCCTTCAATGCCTTGGCCGGAAGATCCCAATCCAGGAGTTCGCGCGCTTCTTCGGTGGACGCTATGAGTTTGCCGTGCCGCAAGACCGCCAGCCGGTCGGGTGAACCGTTGGTGGGAATCGTATCCACGTGGTTCAATTCGGCGAAGCGTTCGCGCATATGCAGCGCCCCGAACAAGCGCGCCAGATCGGGCGCCAATCGGGAAAGGCTCTGGAGCCCCTGCATCTGCTGCTTGCTGCGATGTCGCTCGTGAAAGCACAACGCCAGCGCTAAGGCCGGACCGTGGGGCAGGGACGGGAGCAGGAATCCGTAGGCTGCGCTTTTGGCGTATCCTGATTGGCGGTGCAGGGTGTCGTAATAGGCGCTCTCGAAATACGCATCGCCCAGCACCTCGCCAAAAGCCAGCAGTGCGCCCGGCCGGGTATCGAACGCGTCAGGTTGCTTGAAATACGGGTGCTTATTCATCCAGTCCTGATTGCATCGTTCGGCGTGCCGGACCAGTTTGGGATCGTCGCAGAACCAGTGTTCCAGCAACTCGCCGCGCTGCAGGCGCTGAATATGTACCAATTGCGCGCCAAACGCGCCGATCGGTTCGGCGATATCGCGCAAGATGCGCTTCATCGTTTCGGGGATGCCCGCACGGCTTTGCAGGTGCTCCGCCCAAAGTTCGAACCGGTAGGGGCCAGAACTCGCCATAAGGTAAAGACTCCGAGACAGGATGCTGGAAATCGATGCAGCTTATAGGCTCCCGATTGTATCAAGCGCGCATGTGCAAGCCAATAGAGAGACGAACCGTTCCGGGTAATTTCGGGAATCGGCGCTCACGGTGCGGACGTGCGCTCCGTCCCAAGTACACGTTGAATGATTGCAGGAAGTCGCCCAAGGGAAAGGGTGGATATACCCCCTAGGAACGATACAATCCGAGCATTGCGCGGGCCGGTCCCGATGCCGAATCTGATCCCTGACCAAAGCGAGGTGCGGTATGGCCAAAGCCATTGTCGATCCCGTCGAGTTGCACCGGTTTGCGGTGGAACTGAAGCGATTCAACAGCGATGTGCAGGCGCAGCTCACGGGGATTCACCGCCAGTTTACGAAGCTGGGCGAGACATGGCGGGACCAGGAGCACGCCAAGTTCGCCGAAGAATTCGAGCAGATTGTCCGGGCGCTGGGCAAGTTCGTCGAGGCGTCGGATAAGCAGGTTCCGCTGCTGCTGCGCAAGGCGGAGCGGATTCGCGAGTATTTGGATCAACGCTGAAGCCCGAGGTGCGACCGTGTCGAACGCCAACATCAGCGATCCCGAAGTGCTGAAGCGCTTTCGCCAGCAGTTCGTCAAGTTCGACGCGGATTGCCGCCAGGCGCTGGGCGCGGTGCGCGGCGACATCTACCGCGTCATCGACTGGCTGCAGCGGGAGCAGCTTTCGCATTGGCAGCGCCAGTTGCGCAAGCGCGAGGAGTTGGTGATGCAGGCGCGGCTGGAATACCAGCGCGCGGCCAGCGGCGAGAAGTTCCACGGCAAGTCCAGCGGAGTGGACGAACGCAAGATCCTGGACCGCATGCTCCGGCTGAAAGAGGAAGCGGAACTGCGCATCGAACGGGTGAAGCACTGGAGTTGGGCGGTCGACCAGGAGACCGGCAAGCTGATGCACCCCTGCGCGGCGCTGGGGCGGCTGCTGGACCACCAGTCGCCGCAGGCGATCGCGCGGCTGGACCGGATGATCGACAGTCTCGACGATTACCTGCGCGCCCAGGGGCCCTCGTCCGGAGGAGCCGAGTAATGCCCAGCCCAAGCCATAGCGATGTGGCGCTCTCGAACGCTTTGAAGGATCTGAAGCGCGGATGGGAAGAGACCGCCGCCGCCTGGCACGATCAGGCGCGCACCGACTTCGAGAAGGAGTTCGTTCAGGAGTACGAGTTCTCGGTCAAGCAGGCCATTCACGCGATCAACGAGATCAATACGATTTTGCGCAAAGCCATCAGCGAGTGCAGTTGATTCGTAGCCCGCAGCGAAACAGGAGACGGCCCCGTGCCTGAGAGCGCAAGCGCAGACCCGAATCCGGCTCCGGCCGAGAACGCGCACCGGTTGGGATCGCGGATCGCGGAACTCGAGAACGTGCTGCGCGGCGCGTGTCAGGCGCGCCACGAAGCGGAAGAAGCGAGCGAAGCGGCGGCTTTCGAGCAAAAATCGGTTCACGATAAGATCGCCAAGGAATTGCAGGAGAAGCGCAAGGCCGCGCTGGAGGCGCTGGAGCGTGAAGGCGAGCGCGGCCGCGCTCGTGTGGTCGCGCGGTGCAAGCACCGCGCCGCCCGCGTGGAACGGGCCCACGCCGGCATGCGCGCCCGGTTGATCCGCGAACAGAAGGCCCTCTCCGACCGTTGCCGCCAGGAACTCCAAAGCCGGCAGGACGCCATCATGGCCGAGGAGAAGCTGAAGTCGGAAGAGTTGGCCGAACGGCACGATGCGGCGGTGGCCGATATCGGTGCGCTGCGCGAAAAGGCCAAGGCTCTACAGGCGCGGATCGAAGAATTGGCCGGGGCGCTCGGCGCGCCAGCGAAGCCCGAAGGCGCCGAGGCGGATGTCCGTGCCGACGAGCGCTCGGACACGCGCGAATTTCTAGATTCCACCGCCGGGAAAATGGCGGAAACCAATCTGGCCTACCGACGCTTGCAATACGGCTTGTGGCCATCGCTGGGCCGGCGCGCGTGGATGCTTACAGCGTTCGTGATCGTTGCGGCCGCACATGCGGGCGGCCTGTGGTTGATCCAGCAGTCCCCCAAGCGTGGCGTGTACTTGATGGCTCTCTTCGCATCCTCACTCGTGTCCACGCTACTCGTTTATTTCCTGACCGGCGCCATGCGCGAACGAGCGACCCGCGCGGTGAACGGCCTGCTGGCCACGGTCAAGGAAACGATCGCGCGGTTGCATAAGCAGGAAGAACTGGAGAAAAGCCGCTTTTGGGCGGCTTCGAAAGAGCTGATGGAGCGCCGCGTCGCACAGATGCTCTCGGTCGAAGAAAAGATCGGCGCGGAAAGCGGGGGCAAGAAGACCGCGCTGGAGGTAGCGTTCGCAGAACTGGGTCAGCGCCATCACGCTTTGAAAGAGAAGGCTCAAGCCGCCGCGCAGCGCGATCGCGAGCGCTTCGAGCGCGCGCACGAGGACGAACGCGCAAGGTTGACGGCGGAACACGATGCCGCGGCGGCGGAAGCGTTGCGTAAACGCCAGGCCGCCTGGGAAAAAGCGGAGGCGGCCAAACGCGAAAGCGTGGCGCGGGCCACGGAGGCGTGGAACGGGGGACTCGGCGGCATCAAGCGCTTCGCGAAAGAGGCCGAGGCCGCATCCTTGAAGCGCCAGCCAGCCTGGACCGACCTCGATGCCGCGCCAAACCTTGGCACCCCCTCCTTCCCGCCGGATATCCGCATTGGCACGCTCGAATTGCCCTTACAGCGCCTGGACGTGCCGGGGGTTGTGGAACTTCAGTTGCCCGCCGAATCGGTCACCGCGCCGCTGGCGCTTTCGCTGCCGGGCTGCGGCTCGATGCTGGTGCAGGCCGGGAGCGCGCGGCGCGGGCAGGCGTTCGATATTCTGTTCAACGCGGCGCTGCGGCTGTTGAGTTCGCTTCCGCCGGGCCTGGCAAAGCTGACCGTCATCGATCCGGTGGGCTTGGGCCAGAACTTCTCGGCTTTGATGCAGTTGGCCGATCACGACGAAGCGTTGATCGGCGGGCGCATCTGGACCGACGCCGGGCATATCGAGAAGCGCCTCGCCGAACTGACCGAGCATATGGAGAAGATTATTCAGAAGTACCTGCGCAACCGTTTCGCGACCATCGGCGAATACAACGCGAAAGCCGGCGAGATGAAGGAAGCCTATCAATTCCTGTTGCTCACCGATTTCCCCACCGGCATCAGCGATCTGGCCGTCGAGCGGCTGTCGAGCATCGTGAGCAGCGGAGCACCGTGCGGTGTTCATGTGCTGATGCATCACGACTTGCGCCAGAAGTGGCCGGAGGCCATCGACCTAGCGCCGCTGCGTCGCAGCGGGCTGATCCTAAAAGAGTCCCACGACGGTTTCTCCGTACTGGGCGAAGGGTTGGAGCGCGGTCGCTTCGTGCCCGAATCCGTTCCGGAGCCCGCGCTCGTCACGCGCATGCTCGATCGCATCGGGCGGCGCGCGGTGGAAGCTAAACGCGTCGAACTGGCGTTCGGGACGGTTGCGCCCGAGCCCGCGCAGATGTGGAGTCGTACGACCGAAAAGACCTTCAAAGTGCCCATCGGCCGTTCCGGCGCCGTCAAGCTGCAGGAGATGGAACTGGGCCGTGGAACCGCGCAGCATGCGCTGATCGCCGGGCGCACGGGTTCGGGCAAATCGACACTATTTCACGTGATGGTCACGAATACGGCGCTGTGGTTCAGCCCACGCGAGGTTGAATTCTACCTGATCGACTTCAAGAAGGGCGTGGAATTCAAGGCGTATGCCACTCACGGACTGCCGCATGCTCGCGTGATTGCCATTGAAAGCGACCGCGATTTCGGTTTGAGCGTGCTTAAGCGCCTGGACCGCGAACTGGACCGGCGCGGCGAACTTTTCCGCCAGGCCGGCGTGCAGGATCTGCCGAGCTACCGGCGCCAGCATCCGGCCGTCGAAATGCCGCGCACGCTCCTGATGATCGACGAGTTCCAGGAGTTCTTTACCGAAGACGATGCGGTATCGCAGGAGGCATCACTGTTGCTCGACCGCTTCGTGCGCCAGGGGCGCGCCTTCGGCGTCCACGTGATCCTGGGCTCGCAGACGCTCAGCGGCGTTTATTCGTTGGCCAAGAGCACGCTGGGCCAGATGGGCGTGCGCATCGCATTACAATGCAACGAATCGGACTCGTACCTGATCCTGAGCGAAGACAACGCAGCCGCGCGGCTTTTGTCGCGTCCAGGCGAGGCGATCTACAACGACATGTCAGGGCTGGTCGAAGGCAATAATCCGTTTCAAATCGTCTGGCTTCCGGACGAGGTCGAGGCCGGGCACCTCAAATCGATCGCAGCGCGGCACCGCGCCGAAGGCCGCCCGCCCGTGGGCCCCACCGTGGTCTTCGAAGGCAACGCGCCGGCGCGTTTGGAGTTGAACGAACCCTTGCGCCAAGCGATCGAGCAAAAGCCCTCAGGCGCGGATCCAATCCTGCGCGCGTGGCTGGGCGAACCCAATGCGATTAAAGGACCGACCGAGATCGGCTTCGCCGAAGCCGGCGGAAGCCACTTGCTGATGATCGGCCAGCGCAAGGACGCGGCGCTGGGCATGAGTTGCTCGATTCTGTTGAGCCTCGCCGCGCGCACGGCCGGCGAAGGAAACATGCGGCTTATCGTCTTGGACGGGAGCGGGCACGAGCACGAAGAGGCCAACCCGTTCGCGCGACTCGCGCGCGCCTTGCCTCAGGAACTCGAATTGCCGGGCATGCGCGATATTCCCAAGGTGATCGAAGATCTGGACCGCGAGATCGCGGCAGGACAGGATGCCGGACAACCGCCCGATCGCCATACGTTCCTATTTGTCTTCGGAATGCAGCGCTTTCGCGCGCTGCGCCAAGCCGACGATTTTTCGATGTCTTCCAGCCGTGACGAAGGCGCGGCCACGGGCGAGCGGTTTGCGAATATTCTGCGCGAGGGCCCCGAGCAGCGGATTCACACGGTGGTCTGGTGCGATACGCTCGCCAACGCCAGCCGCGCGATGAACCGCCGGACGCTGCGCGAGTTCGATATGCGCGTGCTCTTCCAGATCAGCGCGGCGGATTCGTCGGAATTGATCGATTCCCCGGCAGCCAATACCCTGGGCTTGCATAACGCGCTGCTGTTCGTCGAAAGCGAGGGGCTGCTCGAAAAGTTTAGGCCCTACGCATGGCCTGACGAAGGATGGCTGGATTCCGTGCGCGGTGCGTTGCGCGCGCGCGCGCCGGTGCTCTGAGCGCGCGATGGTATTACCTTCGGTACCGGGTCAAACTTGTAGTGCCCGTCGCATTCCGGGCTGCGAGGACAGAATACACTCTGCTCATTCCTTTTCGATCTCTTGAACGGCTTCCGGAGGCTCCTTGGCTCCCTGGAGCAGCGGATCGTCGAAGTCCTTGTCCGGAAGATCCTGGAGCGCGGTGATCTCGGTGAAGGTCTCCGTTTTGTTATCGCCGTCGGCTTCGTTGGCGTATTCGTAAACGA
>BTVV01000182.1:0-9472 GCA_045863855.1 Planctomycetota bacterium
CCGTCGTAGGACGGACCGAAATGGAAGTCGGGGTACTGCCTGGCAATTTCCAGCCGTAAACCTCGCTCGGAAGCTTCGTAGTCGGCGCGCAAGCGCGCCAACTCGGGATGATGGGCCAGCATCCATTCTTTCAGTTCGTCTTCGCTCGGAATCCGATCCGGAAGTTCGGGTAACGCATCATCCGGCGCGTCCGCCAATCTATCGGTGTGAATGCCAAGCAGCTCCGCCATTGCGGCTTCCGCTTCCGCACGATGATCTTCGGCTTCAAGCATACTCAACCGGGCACGCGCGGCTTCAATCTCGAGCATTCCCACATCCAGCGCGGTCGCAAATCCTGCGGCCACTCTGCTGCGGCCCACCTGTACCGATCGCTCCGCGGATTTCGCCACCAATTGCATCTCTTTAAGCCGGCTGAGACTCAAGGCCCAGTTCGCGTACAGCGCCCTCAGCTCAAGGAAAGCTTCGCGATGCCGCAAAATCCATTCGACTCGAGCTCGCTCGGCTATGGCACGGTTGAGTTCGTCCTGGCGACGCAGGCGCTTGCCGAGCGGTATCGAAAACCCCAGGCTGCCAAAGGGTTGAACGCGGTTAACGCCACCGATATCCGGTCCGAACCCAAAGTTGGGACCCACCTCCAGACCGGGGTTGGGGAGAGGCGTCTTAAGCTTGGCCGTTGCCAATGCGGTTTCGTATTCCGCTCGAGCTTCACGCAGGGAGGGCCCGTTGCGGCTCAGGCAATCGGCCGCTTGGCCAAATCCCAAAGGCGCCGCAGGAACGGCTGGCTGGAATTCATTCACGGAATCTGAGTGGATTTGCCGGCGTTCCAGATCTACCTGCCGAATAATCTCGGCGGTATCCAGCGGCTTGCGGCGATAACTTTGGCAACCGGTAAAGAGAACGAGCGAGAAGCCGAAAGCGGCAACGGTCAACCAATTACGTATCACGAGCATTCCCCCTACTGCAGTCGGTGCATCAATAGCGAAATGAAATAAGCTTCACCGAGCGCTTAGCGTCGGTGCGTGGCAACGGCTGGTGCTGTCGAGGATCAGATACGAAGCGGTAACGGCGGAGGAGTGCTGAGACGCAGGCCCGAAGGGTATTGAGGCGGAGGCCGATAACGATCCTTCTCCGCGTCAACCAGTCGCCGAGGTAGGTGCGGCGTGGCGTTGCATGCGAAAAGCAGGACGTTCAGGCTTTCCGAGCGCACCGGACTGGTTAGGGTGCTAATATTGGGGGCAAGTTCATGCGAGCAGTCTTCGCAAGTTCGGCAGCAATCATCCTGGTCTGAAGGATCATGGGTGTGTGCATGGCAAAACTCGGGTTGGTGCGCGTGAATGGAGGTGTGCCGCGACCAATGAGTCGAATGGCACGTGCGGCATAAGTCTGGCAGCGCAACTCCTATTAGGAGAAGCACGGCCGAAAATAGGAGCAAAAACCTTTGCTTCATGGCCTTCGAATACCATTACCCAAGGTTCAAAGCAAGCGAGTTCCCGGCACGGTTGGCGGTATCACTAGATGCAGGATTGCGAATTTTCGGTCAGATTAGCGAGGTCTATAGGTTCAAGAATACCGAATTCAGGGATTAAATCGAAAGGCGAATTGCGACGGCCATGCGGTCAGGACCGGCCAGAATGTACGATCGAATATGGGAAAGGACGCTTTCAACGCATTTCGGAGCTGTCGCTCGAGGTTTTCGCTCCGCTGATTGGGGCAGATCCTGCCCAGGGCGCAGCATGCGAGTCGGGATCGGTTTCGATGTAGGCCGTCACGCGCAGGCTCAGTTTGAAGGGCGGCGGTGAATCGAAGACGATGAGGGCTTCGACAACTTTCAGGTCCATCAGCTCGCGCGGATCGCCGGTGCGGATGCGCTTTTTGCCAGCGGCGACTCCAATACTCTCGATTCGCGCCTCGAAATCCTGCTCGCCGTAGGCGTCGGCGCGTACGCGGACGCGTCGGCCTGGTTGCACGCGAGGAAAGTCGGCCTCGTGAATCTCGGCGCGCACACGAAGCGTGCCGTCATCGGCTATGGCCAGGACGGGTTCTGGCGGGAGGAGTCCGACGGTTTCGCCGGTGTGGCGGTAGCGCCAGACGACGATTCCGTCCACGGGGCTGCGCAGGCGGGTCTTGTCGAGATCGGCTTCGGCGGCAGCCACGCGGGCCTTTGCGCGGGCGATGGCTTCGCGTGCAGCGAGCAGACGCGGCTCGCGCGTGGCGAGGAGCTTCTCGAATTCGGCGCCGGCTCCGCGGGCGATCGCTTCGGCCTGTGCTCGTTCTTCGGCGCGCGGGCCTTGCTCCAGAGCCTTGAGCGTGGCATTCGCGGCTTGGTACTCGGCTTCGCGGATCTGGGCCAACCCGGCGCTCATTTCGATCTGCTGCCGCGTAACGGCTTCGGGGCTTTGGAGGTAACGTTCGTGGTCGGCCTTCTGGCGACGCCATTCGGCCTCGGCAGCGCGGAGGTGCGCACGGGCACGGTCGAGATCTTCAGGACGCGTGCCGGCCTGAAGCAGGTCTCGCTCGGCGCGGCGGCGGGCGAGGTTCTGTGCGGTGGCTTCAATCTCGCTGGAGATGCCCAGACGCAACGACGCTTCGTCGGCTTCGGCGATGGCAAGATTCGCACGGGCTTCGGCGAGGCGTGCGCGCTCATCCGCCGAATCAAGCTCTGCGACAAGTTGTCCTTCACGGACGCGTTCATGCTCGGAGACGTGCACTCTGGCAATGCGCCCGCCTAGCGGGAAAGCCAGTTCGCGCAGTCCGGCGGCGGATTCGACGACACCCGGAGCGGCGACAAAGCATGCGTGTGCAGGCGCGGCAGGAAGCGCGGCAAGCAGTTGTTCGGACGGACGGGTGAGCGCGTAAGCTGCAAGGCTCGCAAAAAGCGCGAGCGAAGCGAGGAGCACGGGCTTTCGACCTCGGCGCGGTGGAGTGGGCGGTGCTTTCGCGTGCGCCGAGGCCGCTGGCGCGCGCAGCGTGGTCGTTTTGGTTGCAGCGACGGGGCGCGGATGGGCGCAGCGCGCGGGCTGAACCTTCGTTTGGGGCGCTTCACGCAGGGACACGATTGACCTCCTGAGGTCCGGATCGGGCGACACGTCGAACGATGCGGCGCAGGCGGCCGTCCTCCATCTCGAAGACGCGGTCGGCAAACCCTCGAACGCGTGCGTCGTGGGTAACGACGACAACGGCACTGCCGTGCTCGCGCGCGCGGCGTTTCAAGAGGCCCATAACGACCCGGCCCTGTTCGGCGTCGAGCGCCGCGGTGGGTTCGTCAGCGAGCAAAACAGGCGGGGAGCCGGCGAGGCAGCGGGCGATAGCGACGCGCTGGCGCTGCCCGCCGCTGAGTTCGTGCGGGAAGGCCGTGGCTTTCGATGCGAGGCCGACCTGCTGGAGCAGTTCTTCGGCGCCGGCCGGATCGCCGCCGCGCAGTGCGAGGCCGACTCCGACATTCTCGGCGGCGGTGAGCGCCGAGAGGAGGTTGTAATTCTGGAAGATAAGGCCTATGCGGCGGCGGCGGAAGGCCTGGCGACCGGATTCACCGAGGTGCTCGACGCGTTCGCCACAGATGTTGAGCCGGCCCGTCGTGGGCGCGAGTAGACCGCCGAGCATGCTGAGGAGCGTCGTCTTCCCGCTTCCAGAGGGGCCCATCAGGACGGTAAGTTCGCCGGGCATGACCGAGAGGGTGACGCCCTGCACGGCCCAAGGCTCGTCAGGCTGCGTGGCGTTCGCGTAGCGCTTGCCAAGTTGAACGGCTTCGATGGCGGGCGCGGTGCGAGAAACGATCACAGGCGGCTCCCTCGGCTTGGCGGCGGCACACTTGAATCGCCAAGAACCAACCAAACGGCTACTGCAAGGTCAGGTACGGAAAACCATGGCCGGCTCGACGCGGTGAAGCTTGGCGATACTGAAGAGCGCTGCACCGGCGCAGAGCAGGACGGTCAGAAAGATGACAGCGGCGGCGAGCGGCCAGGGAATCAAGACCGCGGTGCCCGCAGCCTCGGCCAACGGCTGTAAGGCGAAGCTTGCGGCGAACCCAAGAAGCAGCCCCAGCACGCCACAGATGAGACTTTGTTCAAGGACGACGCGCGCGAGTTCGCCCATTGTCGCGCCAAGAGCCTTGAGCACACCGAACTCGGGAAGGCGTTCGACGGTCATCGCGTAAAGTGTCTGGGATACGATCGCACCGCCGACGACGAGCCCGAGGAAAGCGGCGAGAAGAAAGCCCAAACCGACGCCGGTTTCGAGGAGCCAGTAGGTGCGCGTGCGCAGCGCGAAGGACTCGCGCGTGTGGGCTTCAACGCCGCTGATACGGGCGTTGATCGTGGCGACGACCTGGGCGGGGTCGCCAGCGGTTTGGACGAGGTAGTAGATAGTTTGCTTGCCGCCTTCGGTGACCCAACCGTAGGCGTGGGAGCGTTCGAGCGAAGCGAAGACGAAGGGGGTGGTGGTGAAGCTGCGCATGCCGCGTGTGAAGCCGACGATGCGCGCGCGGCGGCCCATGATCTCGACTGTATCGCCGAGCGTAGGGTTGCCGAGCTTTGCGCGGTCGCCTTCGTCGACGACGATGGCGTCCTGATTGTGAAGATCCCCGAGGCTGCCGGAGACGAGTTCGAGTTCGGGGGCGAGGCGGGCGCGCGCTTCCATGCCTACGATCTGTACGCTGATGTTTCCGCCGGAAGGCAGCCGCCACATCGTGTACGAGACGTTGTACTCCTCGACGCGCTCGACGCCGGGGATGGCCTCGATGCGGTGTTTTTCACGCGGATCGAAGGGCGTGGCGAAGTCGAAGGTCTTGACGTCCACCTTGGAAATCCAGATCTCGGCGCGGGAGCGGTCGATGAGAAGCGAGGCATTGCGAACGAGGCCCAGGAGCATCCCGATCTCGACGGTGACGAGTACGACGGCGAAGACGACGGCGAATACGGCGATGGCCATGCGCACGGGATCACGGCGGAGGTTTCGCCAGCCGATGGAGGGAAGGCGCGGGGCATTCATCGGACGACGCTCCGCGTCCGCACGCCAGCGGTTTCGAAATGTGAGCGGGTGATATAAGCGGCGCTCTGATGAGCGCGTAACCGATCGAGTTCGTCGGCGCTCTTCATACGTTCGATTTTCAAGTCGATGGCATTGAGGGTCTGAACCATGCGCTGCTCAAGTTCGTGTCCGAGGGAGTCTGCGGCCTTGCGGCGGCGATACTCGGCACGGAGTTCGCAATATGCCCGGGCGAGCGCCTCGAAGCGATCGTACTCTTCTGGGTTCATGGGCGGGCGCATGCAGCGTTCTCCCGAACTGCCGCCAAGGAGGCTCCGGCGCGTCCAGCCAGTTCGCGTTCGTGCAGGTCGCGGAACGCGGGGAAGCGACGGAAGGCGGCCCAGCGCAGAAAGCGTCCGCGCAAGGTGCCGCGCAGAGCCGGACGCGCGCGCAGGGGCAGCGTACGACCGTGGAGCGGATCGAGGTAAAAGCCGCGCCCCGGCGAAGCGAGTCGGCCGCGTCCGGTGACGAGTTTCAGGACTTCCATACCGGCGGCGGCGGCGCAAAGCATACAGGCCGGGGCGAGTGCCGGCCCGCGCGAGCGTTCGAGATCCACGTAGCGGGGGTCCACGCCTCCTCCGAAACCAGGGGCGAGGCCCAGTCCGAAGGCGATGAGCTTCTCGGCCTTCGTCATCTCGTCGCAGAGCCCGAAGTAGCGATCGAAGCTGGGGCCGTCCGGAGTGAAGACAAGCACGGCGGCGCCGTAGCCGACGGGGCCGGCGTTGACGACCGGGATGCCGCGTGCGCGGCAAGCGGCGTATAGCGCGCGGCGGTCGTCCATGTGGAAGAACTCGATTCCATCCACTACGACGTCCACCTCTTCGAGGAATTCCGCAACATTCGCGGCTGTGACGCTTTCGCGGAAGACGCGCACGTCGGCTTCGGGGTTGATCCCTTGAGTCGTCTCGACGGCGACGTCGGCCTTGCCGCGCCCGAGGGTCTGGAGCGTAGCCCCGAGCTGGCGGTTAAAGTTTGCGACTTCGAAGGCGTCGGGGTCGGCAAGGCTGAAGGCGCCGACGCCAAGGCGCGCAAGGGCCTGGAGGTGCGCGCCACCGACGCCGCCGAGACCCGGGAGGCCGACACGGAGCGCGGCAAGCTTGGCCTGTTCGGCTTCGGTGATCAGGCCCAGGTTGCGGCCGAAAGCGGTCTCGTAAACGAAAGGCGAAGCGCTCACCGGCGGCCCTCCACCACGGCAGTGTTTTCGCGGCGTGCCTTGGCGGAGCGGAGATACGCGAGCGCACGCGATTCTTCCTCGGAGCAGAAGCCGGCGGCGTAGAGGGTTCGGGTAAGCTCAGGCGCGTCCTGGCGCCGCGCGGCGTCGAGGAAGCGGGAGCTGGCGTGGAGGTCGAGGCGCAGGAGTACGGCCGGTGCGTTATTCACGCGCGGGCAGGGCCGCTCGGGGCCGCAGGCCTCGAAGCGAAGGAAGCGGCGGTAGAAGCCGGCGTGGCGTGGATTCACTTCAATCAAAAAGTCGTCGCAGCCTTCGATGCGATGCGCGGCGAGGTAGAGGAAGGCGAAAAGACGCACGAGGAGGCTCTTGTCGCGGTCGAGCGAGCGGTCGAGGGCAAGGCGGGTGACTTCGGCCATGCGCCGGTTCTGGCCTCGGAGCGCGCGGACTTCGGCGCCGAAGATTTCGTCGCAAGGCAGGCCGGCCAGCCCGTCGAATGCGAGCGAGGCGGTGGCGATATCGCGGTGGGATTCGTCCTGCACCAGGAAGGTGAGGGTTTCGCCAGGAGAACTTTCGGTGGCCTTGGCCTCCTCGTCGGAGGTGTACCCGCAAGCGCGGTAGACACGGTGGGCGAGTTCGAGGGCACGGCGGCGGAGCGATTCCGATTCTGCAATACGGAGGCTCAGTCCTGTTTGACCTGGCGAGACGGGCAGCGCCCAACGTTCGGCGGGACCGTCGAGGTCAACCTCAATGCGCCGAAGGACCTGTGAGACGGCGGAAGGCCGGCGCGGTGCGCGGCCGGCCGCTTCGAGGGGGTATCTCATGGTTGGGATTCCTTCGCGTTCAGAGTATGCGGCGTGAGCATTTTCGAGTCGTCCGACGTTGCCCCGAACTTGAAGACGGCGCCGTCGAGCCCGGGGGCCTCCTGGGTGCCGGTACGGCGTTCGGGCTCCACGCGCGCCCACGCCGCGTAGAGCTCTTCCAAGCCGGGCACCTCTGATTCGTCGATCTCGCGCACCGTCAAGTCGTCGATAAGCATCGGGCCGGCCATGGAGATTAGGAGGGAGCCGGGCTGCGGGACGGGTTCGCCCAGGAGGACGTGCATGCGACGATCCGCCACATAGTGGTCAATGCCGCGCGCGGAGACGTAGGCGTGCGAGCGAATCCAGGTGTTCGGCCGGCTGAGCTGCGTGGTGCGCCGCGGCCAGTAGAGTTCCGTTCCGTCTTCCTTGAAGACCGCGCCCATGCCGATGTCGTAGGATTTTTGGTTGCGGACTTCCCGCGGGCTGAATCGGAATTCGACGAGCAGCGGGAGGCGCAGGGCGGGTAGGTCGAGCCGGAAGGTGGTCCGTTCGGAGCGCACGTCCATGCAACCTTTCTCGCCGGAGAAGAGCCACTCTCCCTGCTCGAGGACCAGGTCGGTCTCGCTGCCGGGCGCGTCGAAGGTCCAAGTTCGCGCATAGCGCTGGCTCTCGCCCATGGCAGCAGGCACATCGGACAGCTGTGACGCGGGGCGGAGCGTCCACCAGAGCACTGCGCCTGCCGATAGGACCCCGAGGATGCCCAGGAACGCGAGGATCGGAACGGCCGAGGGCGCGGACTGCGCGGCGCGGCGTGAGAATTTACGCACGTCCAGTGCTTCGAGCACGCGGGGAAGGAGTTCGGCCGGGGCGGGGGGGCCTTCGAGCAGGACGTCTTGAATCTCGAATCCACCGCCAGTCACTCCGACGGCAAGCGCGCCGAAGCCTGCCTTGCGTAGTTCGTCGCGGAGGCGCTCGAGTGCGGCCTGGACCCGGTCGCTGACGGTCCGGCGGGGTACACGATAGAGGTCGCCAATATCCTTATGGGAGAGCCCGGCGCCGACAGCGAGGACGACCATCTCGCGCTGTTCCTGATCCATGCACGCGAGCGCCGCGCGCAAGGCCGCCCCCGCTTCGCTCCGTTCGGCCTCGCTGGAAGGCGAAGCGGTTTCGCGTGCGTTCGATAAGCTTCGATCCATCGCTTTGCGATCCTCTCTCGATTGACCGCGCCGGATTCGGATGCTCTCTCGTGCGACGATGCGCAGGAGATAAGCACGCGCATTTCCAGGTTCATAGCGCTCCGCGCCATTCCAGAGCCGCAGCATCGCTTCCTGAACTGCCTCATCTGCCAGGGCCCGGTCGTGCGCGATCTGCCAGGCGAGCGCGTAGGCGCGGTCCTTGTGGCGCTCGTATATCTCGGCGAACGCCTTGCGGTCGCGGTCGCGCCCGATGGCGAGCAGGAGTTCGTCGTCCGAGCGCGCTTGATTGGCCTGGGTCATCCGGTTACCTCGCAATGGGCGGAGCGGCGCGCCCCGTCCTTGCGCCATTACAAAACCGACCGGGGAGACTTGGGCGGATAAAAAGACAGAAAAATGGAGAGTTCGAGGCGATCACGTAAGTGATTTCATGGTAATGGATTATGGAGTTATCTATTACGCGGTTTGCTTCATGCCATGCATCGAATGGATCCAAACGAGGAAGTTAGATCAAGTATGGGCGAAGGAGGCATGCAGATAGCGTTCTGGGCGGTCTTTACGCCTACACGCGGGGCACAGCATTGATTGCGGCAGGTGCAGACGCAGCAGAGCTACTTCCGCTCGATTCAAGGTGAAGGGGTGTCACGGAGTAGATTCGGGAGTGCGGTCTGTCGGTCGAGTGCCCGCTAAAAGGAAGTCCCAAGGCATCCTTTCTCTCAGGAGCGTAAGTCGGATGCAGTTTAGATTCTTGATGGTACTATTTCAGCATGTGGGCCGCATCTCTTGCCTTCTGCTTCGCCACCGCCTGCCTGCTGACCGCCGGCTCGTTGCATGCCGCCGTGTACCATGTCGACTACGCCGCCGGCGATGATGCCCGCGACGGCCTCACACCTCAGACGGCGTGGAAGCGCAGCCCGGGCGACGCCAAGGCCGAGGGCAAGGCCGCTGCCGTCGCCCTCGCCCCTGGAGACATGATTCGCTTCAAAGGCGGCGTGACCTATCAGGGCAGCCTGCGCATTGCTGTCTCCGGTACCGCCGGCCAGCCGATCACCCTCGACGGTAACCTCGACGGCACCTACGGCACGGGCCCGGCGGTGATCGACGGAGGAAAGATTCTGAGCGGGTGGAAGAAGTTCGCGGCCGCCGCCGAGGTGCAGGACCACCCCCGTTGGAGCGACCTGTTCTACGTCGACATTCCGCTCGACATCGGAAGCAATTTCAACCATGGTTCGGTTGTGCTGCACCGCCAGGAGAAGCACGATCGACAGGCGCCGTGGCAACGCATC
>BTVV01000183.1:0-9285 GCA_045863855.1 Planctomycetota bacterium
GGTACAGGGCCTCCCCGGCGGCTCGAGCAGCCAAGCGCGATGGGAACACCTTCTGCCAGCGCCGCGCCTCTTCGAAATGCGCCTCGGCCTCTTCGATCCGGTCCGCTTCTTCCGCCTGCAAGCCTTGGATCACGTGGTAATGCGGGTGGAAAACCGTCCAGCGCGTGCAGGCGATCACGCCCAGCCAGAGTCCAAACGCAAGGACGATCAGCGACCAGCCGATGCGCTGATGCTTGCGCCAGTACTCGAATAGGCAGCCAAAGGCGAGTCCGAAGATCAGGCCGCCCAGATGCGCCCAGTGGTCGATCGCCTTCATGAAGAACGAAAGAACGAAAAGCATGCCGATGAAAAAAAGCGTCTGCTTCACATCGCTGCTTTTCAGCGCGCGGCGCCAATCCCATTGCTTGATCAGATGCACGGCCAGTTGCGCGCCCAGGAGCCCGAAGATCGCGCCCGATGCTCCGACCGAAGTATGCCCGCCCAGCACCACGCTGCAGCACGCGCCGCCAATGCCGGTTACGAGCCAGAGCGTGCCGAAGTTGGCGCTACCGAAATGAACTTCGGCGCTGGGCCCCAGCGTGTAAAGCGTCCACATGTTGAAGCCGATATGCACCAAGCCGCCGTGCATGAAGACCGGCAGTATGAGATTGCGCCAGCCGCCGGTCCAGACGGCCTCCCGGTAACTGGCGCCGTACGCACGCAGGAGATCGCCGCTAAACCCGAAAAGCCCATTGCCGTACGTACCGCTTTCGTCCGCAAACTGCGCGTTGCGAACGGCCAGAAAAACGAAATACACGATGCAGACCGCCATTATGGCCATGCTGAAAGGCGCGACATCGAGCAACTGAGTGGGACGGCGATTCATGGCGCGGTCGTACCGCGACTCGGGAGACGAAGCAAGAGCGCTACGCCCTCCGCGCGAACACGCTCGGCCGGCTGCCGGCGAGCTTGAAGAACAGGCGCGAGAAGTAATACGGATCGGGCACGCCGACGCGGTGCGCGACTTCTTTCACCGAGAACCCGCCGATACGCAGCAGCCGTTTGGCTTCCCCGACGCGTAATTCGTTCAGGTAGCCTACGGGAGAGCGGCCGGTCGCTTCGCGAAAGAGCTTGCGCAGGTGGTCCGGTGAGGCCGGGAGTTCGTTCAGCGCGTCGCCAACCTGAAACTTGGAATCGTGCAGACGCTCGGCAAGCTTGCCTTTCAGCGCCTCGACAAGCGGATGGGTTCCGGTCCGCCGACTCCATTCGGCAAGGTAATCCATCAGCACGTTGAAGAGCAGTTCGACGACGGGGCCCTTCTTCAGCCCTCGCAATCGGCATTCTTGCAGCAGCACCGATGCGACTTGGAAATAGGGGCGATCAGCGCGGTCCTGAAAGACCGGGACCGTTCCGTCGAAGCGCGCGAACTCGCGGCAGTGCATGAAAATGTTGGTGAAACCGTCCTCGGAACGTTCGTCGTGCGGCACGATCGGCGGAAGTGCAACAATCGTCCCGACTTGGAACGGGATCGGCTGGTCGCCGACCGTAATGATCCCGCGCCCATGGGTGTAAATCACGATCTCCCAGGTATCCGGATGCGCGTGCCGCGGATGGCTGGGCTTAGGGTGCGGAATCTTTCCGATGGACACGAATTGCGGCATCGGGCGGCCCTCATCTCGGTTTTATCCATCATATGCTCTACCGCGTCCATTTACCAGAAGCCCTTCCGGCGGGTAGGGTTGCAACACGGACCTGAAACACCGAGATGCAGGACGGAAAACGACAGGCGGGAGCCACTCCCATGTTGAACTGGAATCAAGTTCAAGCCTTTGAGCGCGACGGCTTCGTGACGGTGCCGAGCGTTTTCTCACGCACGGAAGTCGACGTGCTGCTGGAGGGCGTCGAGCAGTCGCTGGCGGCGACGCGGAAGGTCGGGGACATGCCCGACGCGGCCGGACGGTCGAGCAAGATTTCGCTTTGGATGGACATGCGCGACGACGTCTTCGGGCTCGTCACGCGGCACCCCCGGCTGCTTAACGGCGTGCGCGAACTGCTCCGCGAAGACGTCTATCACTGGCACAGCAAGGTGATGCTGAAAGAACCGCGCGTCGGCGGCGCATGGGAATGGCACCAGGATTACGGATACTGGTACAACGATCACTGCCTCTTTCCGCGCATGATTTCGTGCATGGTGGCGCTCGATCCGGCCACGCCGGCCAACGGCTGTCTGCAGGTGATCCCCGGCTCGCACATGCTGGGCCGGATCAACCACGGCCGCGTGGGCAATCAGGCCGGCGGCGATCCCGAGCGGATCGCCGCGATCCTGGAGCGCATGCCGCCGCAGTACGCCGAGATGGCGCCGGGCAGCGTGCTCTTCTTTCACTGCAACACGCTGCATGCGTCGGGACCGAATACGTCGGAGATCCCGCGTCGCGCGTACATCTGCTGTTACAACGCGTTCTCGAATGTGCCCTACGGTTCAAAGGGTCACGGCAGGCCCGAGCCCGTCGCGCCGGTTGCCGACGATGCGATCCTGGCCTTCGCGCGCCAAGCCAAAGCCACCGTGTAAGCGAACCAAGGCAATCGAGGAGTCGAACCGATGAGCTCAATGATCCGAATAGGAATGGTCGGCGGCGGCTACATGGGGCAGCTTGCCCATCTGGCCAATTACGCGCAGCTCGAGAACGTGCAGGTCGTCGCGCTTGCCGAGGGCCGGCCAGAGCAAGCGCGGCTGGTCGCACAGCGCTACGGCATCCCCAAGGTCTACGCCAATCACCGCGAGATGCTCGATGGCAGCGCGCACGAACTAGATGCCGTCGTCGCGATCATGGGCTTCGGGCTTCATCACGCGGTGGTTCCCGACATCCTCAAGGCGAAGAAGCACCTGATTACCGAAAAGCCCATCTGCGTGCGCACCGATACGGCCGAATCGCTGGCGGGACTCGCGCGGCAGCAAGGCGTCGTCTACCAAGTCGGATACATGAAGCGCTTCGATCCGGGGACGCGCACGGCCAAGGCTCAGCTTGACGATTGGCGCGCGAGCGGAAAGGCCGGCAAGCTGCGCTACGCGCGCATGACGGCCGCCATGACCGATTGGATGTGGGGCGTCGAGAAACCGATCAACTCGAAGGAACCCTATCCCGATTACGAAGATGAAAAACCCGAACCTGCGCCGGCCTGGATGAGCGAAGAACAGGGCAAGCAATACCACAGCTTCGTGAACTTCTGGATTCACCAGGTCAACCTGATGCGGCATCTTTTGGGCGAACCGTACGGATTGAAGTACGTTTCGCGCAACGGGCTCTTGATGGTCGCCGAAAGCGCCGGCGGCGTGCCCGTCACTTTCGAACTGCATACCAACCGGATCAAGAATCAGTGGGAAGAACGCTTCACGCTCTGCTTCGAAAAAGCCCAGTTGGACCTGAACCTGCACGCTCCGCTGCATCGGCAGGCTCCGGGCGAAGTGCAGGTCCGCACCGAAGGCGAGCACGGCCCGGTGGAGACGCGGCCCTTTACCGGAAACGGCTGGGCATTCTTCGAACAGGCACGTCTCTTCACCGCCAGCCTTCGCGGCGAGGCCCCGGTCCTCTCCCCCGCTCTCGAGGCCGTCGAAGATCTGCGCATCGCGGAACAATTCATTCAACTTTCCAAGCCTTAATTCAGGGAGCTTAGCCATGAAGATCGCCATGCACGAAATCACGACCCGCGACGGAAGCTTCGACGACCACATCAAAGCCTACGCCGAAAGCGGCTGGAAACATTTCGAGATCAACCTTTGGAAAGCCGGCGAGACGATCCAGCGCGACGGCGCGGCCGCCGTAGCGCGTCGCGTGCGGGATGCGGGTCTCGCCTGCGTCGGCGCCACGGGGCATGCGTTCAAGACTTTCGGTTCCGCCGAAGAGCGGCAGAAGGACCTCGACGCCATCCGGCAGGCCGGCGAAACCATGCAAGCGCTGGAGTGCTCAGCCCTCGTGGTGGGCGGCGGAGGACCGCCGGATCAGGATAAGTCCAAGCACGGCGAGTACCTCGAACGCCACGCCGAACACCTCCGCACCGCGGCCGATGCCGGCCGTCCCTTCGGCATCACGCTTTGCGTTGAGGTAAACTGGACGAGTTTGTGCAAGAGCTTCCGCACCGCGCGGAAGCTGGTGGAGTTGGCCGCACATCCAAATGTCGGTTTAGTCTGGGATCCCGCGCATTTCGTCAGCACGCCCAGCCGCGTGGAAGATTTGGTCGACTGCCGCGGGCGCTTCAGGCATGCGCACCTCAACGACATTCGCGAAGTATGCTGGGAAGTCATGAACATCAACGCCGACCGCGTGATCCCCGGCGAGGGCATCCTTCCGCTGCGCGACTGGACCAATGCGGTTTCAGCCGCCGGTTACGACGGATGGCATTGCCTGGAACTTTTTAGCGAAGCGCTATGGGCGAACGATCTCGCGTCGATCTGCCGAAAAACGATGGAAGGCTGCAAGCGCGTCTGGCCGGAAGCGGTGTTCTAAGCGTCTTGTGCCGAAACCGAAAATCGGGATGATGAAGGCTTCGCATCTCGAGGCCGGCCATGTCCGACGGTTCCTCTCACATCCGGTTCTGCGTCCTCGGCTCGGGCTCCTCGGGCAATTCGGCGCTCTTGCAGACGCCACACGCGAGAGTGCTGATCGATATCGGCTTCACGCCCGACGAGATAGCCAAGCGCTTAGAAGGCACCGGCGGTGGCTGGGAAAGCCTTTCGGCGGTGGTGCTGACGCATACCCACGGCGACCACTTGAAGAAGCGCACGCTGAAAGCGCTGGTCGAGCATCGCGTGCCTTTTTATTGCCACGAAAGCCACGCGAAACACCTGCAGGGCGGGCGGTACTTTAAGAAGCTCGTGCAAGCGGGCCTGCTCTTCACGTACGGCGCTCCGCAGCCCTTCGAATTAGCCGGCGAACTGCTCTTTCATCCTTTGCGCCTGCCGCACGATTGTCCGCCCACCTTCGGCTTTCGTATCGAGACGGCCGATGCGACCGGCCGCGCGCGGCGGATCGGGTATCTCTCCGATTTAGGCCATTGGACCGACGCGCATTTGGAGGCGTGTCTCGACGCCGATCTTCTGGCGCTGGAATTCAACCACGACGTGGCGATGGAAAAAAACAGCGGGCGGCACCCAAGTTTGATCGCGCGTGTGCTGGGTTCCGAGGGGCATCTTTCCAACGCGCAAGCCGCGGATGCGCTGACACGCATCCTGCAACGCGGTCCCAACGGCGGCCCGGCGAGGGTGGTGCAAATGCACCTCAGCGGCGACTGCAACCGCCCCGATCTGGCTTTTTCCGCCGCGCAACAAGCCGTCGCCCAATTGGGCGCGCATACGCAGATTTTTTCCACGCGCCAGGATGCGCGTGGAACGATCCACGAAATCTAAACACGCTTACTTGGGCTTCTCGCGCCCGTAGCCTTTGGCGTAATCGGCGCGGCAACGCAACTCGATCGCTTCCGGATCTTCGCCCAATTCCTGCAGCATCGCCGCATGCAAGCGCTCGACAAGCGGTGCGTGCGCGGGATCGTGGGCCAGGTTGCGGTGCTCCTTCGGATCCGCGCTCAAATCGAAGAGTTCGCGCTCGGGGCCGTGCCGTTCGTTTGCCCGGCTGTGGTAGACATACTTATGCCGGCCTTGGCGCACCATCGTGATCCCGCTGCAGATGTTGTGCCCGTAGTATTCCGTAAGGGCGAAGTCCTTCCAATCGGCACGCGGATCGTCGAGGTACGCGAGCATCGAGTCCCCGTCCCATTGCTCGTGCGCTTCGGCGCCGCCCAAGGCCGCAAGCGTCTGAACCACATCCACCAGCGAGCACGCGCCGGAGCGGCGTTGCCCGCCCTTCCAGCGTTCCGGCCAGCGCACGATCAACGGGACGCGTGCGCCGTGCTCGTAGAGGCAATTCTTCCACCACAATCCGTGGTCGCCCTTGTTCTCGCCGTGGTCGGAGGTGTACACGACGACGGTATTATCGGCGAATGGGCTGGCGGCCAGCGCGTCGAGCACACGCCCCACCTGGACGTCGTACCAATCGGTGAGCGCCCAATACAGATCCCGACCGCGCTGCGTCAGTTCGTCCGGAACGTCCACGTTTCCGAAACCGTAACGGTGATGCTGGTAGTTGCGCGGCAGATTCTCGATCAACCCCGGTGGCAGGTCGGGCATCGGCACGCGGCCCTTGTAGTGGTTGTAGAGATGCTCGGGCGCGATGAGTGGGAAATGCGGCGCCAAGTGCCCGGCGAAAAGCATGAACGGCGCCGCATCCGGATCGCGGCGGTCCAGAAAGCGGCACGCTTCTTCGGTAACGATGCGGTCGTGATCCAGCACCTCGGATTCGTACCCAGGATGGAACTTCGCAGAACGGCTGGCCCAGGCCTGATGGGCGATCTTCACGTTATCCGGATCGCTGCGGCCGCCACGTCCCGTCTTGAATACGTCGTTAAACTCGGGAATCAGGTCAGTCGTGAATCCGTAGCGTCGCGTGGCATCGTAATGCTGCTTGCCGCAAAGAACCGTCTCGTAACCGGCGCGAGCCAGGGCGCGAGGCAACGAAGGGTATTCGTCGCTGGGAAGCCAACACGAGTTGCTCCAGCCGCCGCAGCGGCTGACGTACTGCCCCGCCGTGAAACTCAGGCGCGACGGCACGCAAAGCGGACTGTTGCAATAGCACGCATCGAACGTGATGCCTTCGGCGGCGAGCCGGTCGAGCCGAGGTGTGCGCACCAGCGGATCGCCGTAGCACCCGGTGACCGCGGGGTCGTGCTCGTCGGACATGATCACCAGCAAGTTGGGGCGTTGGGGCATAGTTTCACGTTCCTCCGGATAAAATGGGTCCACGTTCCGGACGCGTTCGGCGTCCGGCTCAGAATCGACCTGCAGCTTCGCGTTCGAGCCGCGGCGGCCGCTATGCGGCGCCGAGTCCGGCGAGGATCTTTTTCAATGCTTCCGCGGCGGCTTTAAAACGAGCGGCGCCGTCCAGGGATTCGAATCCGGGCGTATCCACAAGATGCGGTTCCAGCGTCAAAAGCCCGGTCCAGTTTTGTGCCCACGCATCGGCCAGGACGTCACGGATCTTGGCCAAGCCGGCTCCGGCAGGTACGTCGCGTCCGTCGGCGTTGCGGTCCTTGATATGAAAATCTTTAATCCAGCGCTTCAGAGTATTCCAGGCGGCGAGCGGATCGTCGCCGGCCGCAACGCAGGAGGCGAAATCCAAGGTGACCATTAGGTTAGGCGCGCCTACCGCCGTCACGACCGCCGCCATGCGATCGGCGGTATCCACGCACGTACCCGGGGCGTTTTCGAGCAGTAAGTTAAGCGATTGGTCTTTCGCATACTGCGCGAAGTCTTTGAGCCGCTTCACCGCCTCGGCCTGCTGAGCGGCCGGATCGCCGGCCTGAAAGCCGTACACGCCCACCACGCGCGTTTCGAACTGCTTCGCGCGCGTACATGCCTTTTTGAAGCGTTCCAACTCCGGCGCGAACGGATCGGCGATCGAAACGCCGCCGCACGGCGAGGCGATGCACGAGAACTTGATCGCGCGATTGAAGAACTGAGTCTTGATCAGATTGATCTGGAAGTCCTCGAAATCGAGGACTGCTTTTTTATTCGCGCCGCGCAGCGCGCAAAGCTTGACGTCGTTGTCCAGCAGGTGATCCATCTGCCGCTGGATATCCGCGGAAATTTCATCGCCGAAGCCTGCCAAGCGGTAGGGCATAAGCGCAATCTCTGCCTCCGTCCATTCGTGCCGCGATACGATAAAAGTATTCTACACAATTCCAACGCCGAATGCGGCACCAATCCGGCAGGAAAAAGAAAACGGCGCGAACCGTTTGCCGATTCGCGCCGCTTAATCGCTCTCTTTATGCATCGAGTGCATGTAAGACGGAGATTACTTGGTGGCTTCCTTCGCGACTTCGGCCTTGGCTGCCTCGGTCTTCGTGGCTTCGACCTTCGCTTCGCCTTCCTTCTTCGCCTCGCCGGCCTTGCTCTCGACTTCCTTCTTCGCCTCTTCCGCCTTCTTGTCAGCGGCTTCCTTCTCGGCCGCCGCCTTCTTCTCGGCGTGCTTCTTTTCCTTCGCGGCCTTCTCTTCCGCCGTCTTGGCCACGCCTCCCTGGGCGTTCTTCAGTTCCTTCTCGGCCTCTTTCACCTTCTTTTCGGCGGCCTTGTGCGCTTCGCGGGCGTGCTTCTCGCCTTCGCGCGCCAGTTCGACGGTGTTCCTCGCGGCTTCCATGCTCTTTACAGCGGCCGCCAGCTCTTCCTGAGCCTTCTTGACCGCCGCTTCGGCATTGGCCGCAGACAACGCCGGGGCTGCCGCTTCGGCAGGCTTGGACTCTTCCTTCTTGGCCGCCTCAGGTTTCTTCTCGCCTTCTGCCGGCTTGGCGTCTTCGGCCGAGACCGACCAGCCCGCACACGCCATCAGCAGCACGCACCATCCCGCAAACCACGACTTCATGACAAACCTCCCGCTTTCCATGGATCCGAAAAGATCGCGTCGCACGGCCGGCGCATCCGTTTGCGCGGCTCTATTCCGCACGACGCGCGACCTTCGGCTACTTGGCTTCCCGCGCCTTCTTGAGCGCGTCCTTCTCCTTCCCGGTATCGGGAAGAAGCTCTTCGTCGTAGCGCCGCTCGACCTCGGCCCAGTTCACGATGCCCCAGATCGCCTTCAGGTAGTCGCCGCGCTTATTTTGGTATTTCAGGTAGTACGCATGCTCCCACACGTCGATGCCGAAGATCGGCACGTGTTTCTGCATCAAAGGGCTGTCCTGATTGGCCGTGCTGTAAACGTGCAGTTTGCCGTCTTTGTCTTTGGCCACCCAGGTCCAGCCGCTGCCGAAGCGCTTTAGCCCTTCTTCGTTTACCTTCTCGGCAAGCTTCTCAACGCCGCCAAAGCCGCTCTGAATCGCTTCCGCCAGTTTGCCCGTCGGTGCGGCCTTGACCTTCTCCTTTGGACCCAGCACCGACCAGAACAGAGTATGATTGGCATGCCCGCCGCCGTTGTTGATGACCGCCTGGCGAATCTCCGACGGCACCTCGCCGGCCTTGTCCACCAGCAGCGCACCGATGCTCAGCCCCGCCAGCTTGGGTTGATCTTTCAGCGCCTTGTTCAAGTTGGCTACATAGGCGGCATGGTGCTTGCCGTGGTGAATCTCCATCGTCTGCTTGTCGATGATCGGCTCCAGCGCGTCGGGCGCGTACCCGAGTTCGGGCAACCCGAACTCGGTGCCTTCCGCGCGTGCTGCGCTGGGCAGCCATAGTCCGCCAGCCGGCACCGCGGCGCCGGCCAACAGTCC
>BTVV01000184.1:0-9279 GCA_045863855.1 Planctomycetota bacterium
GACCGAAGCGTTCGAGGTACTTGCCGGTGTCGTCGAAGCCTCCGTTAACGTGGACGAAGGTGATGCCTTCTTCGCGCGCGGCGGCCGCCGTCTCGGCCACATCTTCGGCGGTCTTGCCGGTGGTGTCGTCGCCCTTCAGCAGATTCTCGCCCACGCTGCAGAAGCGGCAGTTGTCCCGCGCCACGTCCTTCCAGTTCGCGCACATCCCGCCGTAGTACACGCCGAGATAAGTGCCCTGCAGAATGCCCACCGATACCATCGGCTTGCCGCTGCGTGTCACCTTATCGTAGAAGGCCGGCCGCACGGGCAGGATCACCTCGCCGATCTCGGTCCCGTCGTACGTCAGCCAGTGCCGCCCGTTGGGGCGCGGGCCGTGCAATTCGTACGGGCTGTCCTGCACCCACGGTTCGACGACGGGCACGTTCACATGGATCCCGTCGCTGGCCGGGATCAGCACTTCCATGCCGCTGCCCAAGCCCGCGCGGACCCGCAACACCGGCCGGCCGTCGGACGTGCGGCAATCCGAGGGGATGCGCATCCCTTTACAAAAAAGGTCAAGCTTCAAGAAACCGGGGTTGAGCCGGCCGTTCTCGAGCAGCGACGGACCCGTAGGCATGGGCGGCTCCACAAAGAGGAGAGCACAGGATAGGTTTTCGCGCGCTTCCGGTCAACGCATAGGAAAAGGACGTGCCATACACGCGGCTTGCCAGGGTCTGTCGCATACCCGAACAGCCGCGTTGCTTGTCCCACCGCCTGTTGGTGCTCCGAACGGCCCCCGCGAGCGCATCAACCCCATAACTCATTTCCTACAATGGACTTAAAATTTCACCAAGAGCCGTCCGTGCTGGCGAGCAATTCGCAACCACGTCCCATGTCTAATCCGCAATCGAACGGGCTATCAAGCCCAAGGAGGTAAGCCATGCGTACGAACAATCTTCCCAGCGGCCTTTGGAGTGCGCTCCTGATGGGGCTCGTAGCTTTGGCATGCGCTCCCCGCTCAGCCGATGCGTCTCACGGAGGCGTCTACATCGGGATCGACAGCGGGCCGCGTTACGCGACGGAGCGCTACGCGAGCGGTTACTGGACATACCGAACCGAAAGCGTGCTCGTGGAGCCCGCGCGCTACCAGCGGGTTTGGGTCGAACCGCAATACACGCGCGTGACCTACAGCGACGGGAGCGTGGCGTTGATCAAGGTGCGCGACGGCTACTACCGCGACGAGTATCTGCCCGCGCGGTACGAAGCGCGGACGGTGCGCGTCTGGGTGCCTACCACCGTGGTGCATACGCACGGGTATTCGAGTTTACCTCACTTGAGCTTTGGGTTGGGTGTGCGCTTCAAGTAGCGCACGCACAGACCTTTTCCGTTGCTTGCAACCGGCCGCCTATCAAGGGGGCCGGCTTGCTTTGGGGGAAAGGTGAAAATTCAACCGATGTGGGGTATGTTTAAGATTCCATCAACCCTGCAACGGAGCGCGCGATGATCCCGACGATGTCCACGTGGCTGCTGCACAAGGAACTGGGCAGCAAAAAGATTAAATTCGAAGAAACGTTGGCCTTCTGCGCGCAAAAGCTCGACGCCGTGGCGCTGGAGATTCCACGTACCACCTATGCCGACTGGTCTCCGGCCGGCGTGCGCGAACTGAAGCGCGGCCTGCACCGCCACGGGATGATCTGCGCCGCCATCGCTGCCCAGAATCACTTCAACTGCACCACCCATGCCGAACGCCGCCGCGAGGTGGCGCTGACCAAGGACTTCATCGACATCGCCCAGTTCGTCGGCGCGCGCGTGCTCAACATTTTTCACGCCGGATGGGGCGACCGCGAACAAGGCCGCCGCCTCAAGGCCGAGATGCTGGACTGCCTGAAGGATGTGGTGGCCCACGCCGAGACCAAGGGCGTGATTCTCGCCGTCGAAGCGCACGGACCGCTCACCGATAACGTGGCCGAGTTCCGCGAGTTCTTCGACAGTTGCCCCAGCGAATACCTGCGCATCAACCTCGATACAGGCAACATGTACGAGGGCCCCGAAGGCAACTTGCAGCTCCTCGAGTTCACCGCGCATGTCCACGTCAAGCCGACGTACAAGGATCTCGACGGGCAAGTGAAAGACGCCGAAGCGCCGCGCGTGCTCAAAGCGTTGAAAGGCACGGGATACCGCGGCACGGTGACCATGGAGCACGTGGACGGCGACCCGCTCGAGAATTTGCCCAAGGCCTATGCCGAATTCAAGAAGATGCTGGCGAGTCTATAGCCTCGCCAGCAGTTCCCGCACCGTCTTCCCCAGTTTGGGATGCCTTAAGTCCGGTGCAATCTCGGCCAACGGTCCCAGCACGAAGCCGCGCAGATGCAGGCGTGGATGCGGTAACGTGAGCGCCGGATCGTTCAGCACCCAATCGGCGTAGAACAGCAGATCGAGATCCACCGTCCGGGCCGCGTGCCGCACTCCGCTGCGTACACGGCCCAAATCGCGCTCAATCTCGAGCAGCGCATCCAGCAACGCCCGCGGACTCAGGCCGGTGCGCGCTTCCGCGCAAGCATTGAGAAACGTGAGGTGCTCTTCGCCGGCCGGAACATCTACGGGCGCCGTCTCGTGAAAGCTCGATACGCGCGTAACCTCGATCCCGCGGCCTTGCAGCGCTTCGAGCGCGGCGCGCAGATGGGCCGCGCGGTCGCCCAGATTGCTGCCAAGCGCGAGGTAGGCGGTGGATGCGTGGGGCATGCGTGGCTTACTTCTTGCCGTCGTCCTTGCGGTTGCGCTTCGTCTTCGCGTAGTACGTCACCGTCTCGTTCTTGCGCTCTTCCTGAAGCACCTTCCGCAAGCGCTTCAGCGAAGGCGGCGCGATGGCAAAAGTGATGAACCCGCAGCTCGGGCAACACGCGCGTTCGACTTCCAGCTTGTCGATCAGCCAGCCCTTGGGGCGGAAATACAGCCGCTCTTCGTCCAGCGGATTAAAACCGCCGACCACCAGCCCGCGCTTCTTACAGACAGGGCAAACGTCGCCGCAGACATGCAGGGGCATTCGGATTCTCCGCGCGCATTCTACCCGCGGACCGGTCCGCCGCTACAGGCCACCCAGGGTCTTGAGGTTAGATCCGCTCAACGTCAGCCTGCGGTTCGCGGCGTAGAATGGATGCGCATAACGCTTAAGTGCCGCGGCAGAATCCTCGGCGCGCTGGTCCGCCCAGATGCGCAGGGTTCCATCAGGCGAAAAGAGCAAAAGCTGTTCGCCCGGACGATCGCAAAATTTCGAGGCCAAGCAGACGTCCCCGCCGGTCTGCGCCACCACGCGCCCCTGACGGTCCAGGATTTCCCCGCAGCCGTCCACGCCCGGCTGGCCCCGGAAAAATTCGTGCCGCCCGTCGCCGTCCAGATCCACCGGCTGACTCATGTACGGATCGAACGGCAACTCCGACGGTGCACCCGTCCGCGGATCGAAAACGAAACGGTCCATATTCTGGTGAAAGCGCCCGTCGGGACCGCACGTTTTTTTGCCGATCCGGATCGCCATCGCCACCGGTTCGCCCCCGTCGCCGGCGCGCGCGATCCAACCCATATCGATGTGCCCGCGATCCACCGCGCCCCATAGCCGTTGCCCCGAGGCGTCGTAGCAGGCCACGCGCGGGAACCCGCGGTCGTCGCTCTCGCGGCAAGTGTAAAAGGTCCAGTGCCCCGAGTCCCGGTCCAGAATCGGTTGAATGATGTCGCTGTGTCCGCGGTAGCTCTCGCGGTCGGCGCAAAAACGTTCGGTGCCGCGGTCCAACTCGATGCAGCGCTCGCCCCACAAAATCTCATCCACGCCGTCACCGTCCAAATCCACGACCGGCGTATGGTGGCTTCCGCGCGCGCCCGGCGCGTCCTTGGGGATCGACAACTCCCAGCGCGGCGCCGGCCCGGGATCGAAGCCTTGCAGGCACATCGTCTCGTAGGTGCCCTGAGCCGCGACCAAGACCGGCTTTCCGCGCACCGAACCGGCCAGCAGAAAATTGCGGTACATGTGGCTGATCACCTGCTGCCCGCCCTTGTGCGGCCACGGCCATTGACCGGTGGTTTGGCCCGTGCGAGCGTCCAGACGCTCCAGACGGTAGGAACTCAGGGCCAGCGGATGCTTGGCATCGAGGTTGTTTACGAACCAGATCTCGTCGCAGCCGTCGCCGTCGAGGTCGAAGGCCAGCGCCGGGCAGAACCACATCCCCGGCACCACCCCGGGCCCCAAATCGCGCCGCCACAGTTCCTTCCCGTCCACCGTGATGAGGACCAGCTTGAGCGTATCGGTGGGGAAGAAGAACATTTCGTGGTACGGATCGACGTCGAAATCGGCGGCGTACGCCACGAGAAACGCGCGCGGCGCGCCCGGCCCCAATTCAACCGGCACCGCGCGGCATTGCCCCGCCGGCGAACCCAGGCGGTACTCCATAATCGGCCGAATATCCATCGCTCGCTCTCCCGGACGCTCCGGAAGATGCTATGCTGGCGCGGCAATACTTCCAGGAGCCTGCGCCGTGGACCCCGGACTCTGCCGCGACTGCTGCCACGCCAAAGTGCTGCGCAACGACCGCGCGAGTATCTTTTATTTGTGCGGGCTCGCCGATAAAGATGCGCGTTTCACGCGCTATCCGCGCTTGCCGGTGAACCGCTGCGCGGGGCACCAAAAGCGCGAACCGGAAGACGACGAGTCCGGCATTCGGCCATGAGTCCGCACCCTCCCCGGAGCCTTTCCCACGCACTGCGTATGGGCGCCGCGCTGGCCGCGCTAACCGCAGGGGTAGGTTGCTTCGGCGCCCTGTGCCTGTTGGCGTGGACCTGTCCGGAAGCCCTTGACCGTTACCTGACGCGCAGTCTGGGCAGCGCGCGCCTGTTTAAGGCGATGGCCGCGTCGTTGCCAGCGGCCGCACTCCTCGGCGCGTTTCAGGCGTACTTCGCCTGCCGATTGCTGCACACGCGGCCCCTCTCGCCGCCATTGGGCGTAGTGGGCAACCTGTATCTCCTGGCCGGCTGGAGTGTCTTTATGCTCGCTTTGGCGGCCCAGAACCTATTCTTCCTTCCACTGGTAGGTATCTGTGCCCTGAGCTACTTGAAATACCTGGATCTGATAGCCAAAGGCCGACCGCTAAGTCCGGCTTTCCTGATTCCTGCGTTCGTCCTTCCGATAATGGGATTGCCTATGTTTGTACACCAGAACGGAACCAGCGGGCTGCATGACAAGCTGCCTTTCGTGGCAGTGTCCTCCCTGTGGCTCTCGGACGTTCTGATTCAACTTCGCCTCCGCCACTGGCAGAGAAGAGGCATCCTGAAGCTGGACGAGAATCCACGTTTCCAGTTCACCCTGGAGGCCGTGCTTTGGGTCAGCCTCGGCGGTGGGGCCTATGTTTCCCTGCTGCTCTGGCTCTTTCCGGCGCCAGCCTGACCGCCTACCTCTCGACCACGAATCCATCCAACTTGGTATACAGTTCGCCATGCTCGAAGCGGCGCTCGCTCGATTCCGAGATGCTTTCGTAACAAGGATCGAGGTACAGAATCGAATCTTTCTCGACTTCATAGCCCAGCCATAAGGCATAGGCACCGGCACGCGGCGGCTTGGGCAGATTCAGCCGCCAGCAACCGGGATTTCCCGCCGATATCGTCCGTGCGCGGCAGGCTTCGCCGCAATCTTCGGCGCTTACCGACAGCCAGCTTCCGAAACCGCATACCTCGCCGCGCTCGTCCACCCAAGCGTACCACGCGTACCGGGCCAGATCGTCTTCGAGCCCCAGCGCGGCCTGGCCTTCGGGCGTCGCCAAGGTAACCGTCAACAAGAAGGCATCCGCCGTATCCTGCTCTTCCAATCGAACCCCTGCGATCAGCAATTCCGCTTCGCGCGGATCCTGTGACGCGGCGGGCAATGCGAAAACTCGAGTTTCCTCGCTCTGGCTCAACTCTCCTTCCGGTCGCGAGCCTCCAATCTTGAAGGGCTCGATGCGTCCGCTAAACGGATGTTCGTATTCATGCGTTCCGTCCTCTGCTTCTACGCGGCTCCAGGCGCGCACGTCGGCATAGCCGGGTCTGCGCGGTTCCCAATCTTGATTCGCGCCATTCGGCAATCGGCCCGGTAGTCGCGCGCGTGCATAGTTCATGGGATGAACTCGAGTGGGAGAGGAGTACCCGCATCTTCTGCGAATCACACGCCTCCGAGCGCGCTGGGGCCGTTCATCGCCGAACGGGCTTTCCGCGGCCAACCCCAAGCTTGTATACGTACCGTACGGACGAACCACATTCTCCCAGAATGGACCCTCTCCGATCACCTCCTGATGAGCACACACGCTTAAGCGCTCGCCTGCCGCCACCGTGGTGCGAGAAACCTCCATGCGCAACTCGACGCGCACATCCCCGTTAACCAGCGCCTGCTTCAAGCGCCGTTCGCCTTCTGGGCCCAACGCCCATAACCCGTCGAAGCCCGCTTTGCGCACATCCAAATGATCGCTGTAAAGCATCGCTTCCAGACGCGCGGCTTCCGGATCGCCTTCCAACGCCGGAAGGTCCCACGCCGCCGCCAACGCGCGAATTTGCGCGGAGCGTTCCAGGTCGCCATCCGCTTGATAAAGCGATACCTGAGGCCATGCCATCGGCCCGGCCGCGCGCAAGGCTTCGAACGCTTCGGCACGGCGCTCGGAATCCCCATCGCTCAAGCGCTCGATCAGCGGCGCCAGATTCAAGGGGAGCCGGTCCGCGCTTTCGGCTCGAACGAACCAAGCCGACGGCGCCATGCATAGCAAGATCCAGATGCGATTCATACTTCTTGGAACGCAAGGTTGGGCCAAAGGTTCACCCCGCTAAGTCCAAGTACCATGTTCGCCATAATACGTTAGAGCGTCTTGCGTTATGTGCTCGCTCGGCACACCTCCCGGCGTCACGACTCGAGCCTTCAAATGCCTGCGGCAAGCTCGGCCAAGTGAAAGAAGCAGTGGGTGCGCAGGGTACCGGCGCTCAGGAATGCGTTTCGAGTGAGTCCAACGAACCGCCGCTTTAGGTAGCCGGTCCAGGCAAATGATAAATCGGAGGCACCTGCTCCGGAGAGGTGAAGCACGGCGTCAATTCGCGCAGGCGCCCGTCGCCCAAACGGTAGATCCAGCCATGCACCGCGATCCCCTGCCCATGCCGCCACGCGCTTTGCACCACGGTGCTATGGCATACATTCGCCACCTGCTGCGCCACGTTCAGTTCGCACAACCGGTCACCACGCCTGCTTTCGTCCGAGAGCAAGCCGAGTTCGCTGTTGTGCCGCTCGGCCAGATCCTTGATTCCGCGTATCCAATTGTCCACCAGGCCCAACTCGAGGTTGCCCAGCGCCGCCTGCACGCCGCCGCATCCGTAGTGCCCACACACGATCACATGCTTAACCTTCAAAACGTCCACCGCGTACTGCAACACGGACAGGCCGTTGAGATCGGTATTCGAAAACTGGTTGGCGATATTGCGATGCACGAACAACTCGCCCGGCTGCAAGTCGACGATCTGGTTCGCCGGGACGCGGCTGTCGGAACAGCCGATCCAAAGGTACTCCGGACGTTGGAGGCCCAAGAGTTCCTTGAAAAAGCCCGGCTGCTGGGCGGCGACGCGCTCCGCCCAGAGCCGGTTCCTTTCGAAGAGATGCTTTAACGTTCGCAATTCTATTCTTCCGCCAAAGCTACTTTCCGCGGCCATACCCGGTCAATTCCAGGCTCACTTGCCCGTTCGCTTCGGACTTCACGAGCCCGCCCATGAATTGTGGGATTTCCTTGCTCGTCCAGGTGCGGCTCACCACCGCGCCCTTGCTCGTCACGTCCGACCGAGTGGCGTTCAGCGCCTGGCCGGCGACCGTCACCTTTTCTTCGGTCTTGGTGCTGGCAAAATTGTATTTGGTCTTGCTCTTCTGGATGTAGCCCGGGCCCTGATTGGTGCTCAACAGCGTGACCGTATTGGCGCCAATCTCGACCACTTCCATGCGCATCTTCATGCCCGGCTGCGCGGGATAGCCGTACTCGACGTAGTCGCCCACCTTGCAGTCCTTGTAGACCGCCCAACCGTCGGCATCGAGAGTCATCTCTTGCTCGGTCACTTCTCCTTCGGCGGCGGGCGCGGGCGCAGGAGCGGCTTCCTCCTTCGGCGCCGCTTCTTCCTTGGGAGCTTCCTGCTTCTCCTCGGCGGGCGCCGGAGCGGCTTCTTCCTTCTTTTCCGCCGCCGGAGCGGGCTCGGCTTTCTCTTCTTCCTTCTTTTTCTTTTCCTTCTTCTTGCCGCCGATGCCGGGCAGATCGAGAGCAAATGCGCGTTCCGGCCCGCAGAGCCCCGCCAGCATCAAGCCAAGCATCAACAGCGTCATCGAGCGCAGCATAACCGTTCTCCTGGTATTCCGTTCGGCGCGGCGGCGCGCGGCTTTCCGACCGCGCAACGCGCGTTTACCACTTCAACTTCTTAATCCGATCCACCGCTTCAGCGAGACGCGCTTCCGGCACCGTCAAGGTCGCGCGAATATACCCTTCGCCCGGCGCGCCGAAACCGTTGCCCGGGACTGTAATGATATGCGCCTCGTCGATCAGCTTCATCGTCGTCTGCGTGCTGGTGTAACCCTGCGGCACGCGAATCCAGCAGTAGAACGTCGCTTCCGGCGGGCGCACCTTCCAGCCGATCGCCTTCAGTCCGTTACAGAACGTGTCGCGGCGCTTTTTGTACATCGCCATCAGCGGAGGCACGATCTCGTCGTAGTGCTGCAACGCGACTGTCGCCGCACGCTGAACCGCGGTGAAAATCCCGCTATCCACGTTGCTCTTCATGCGCCCCAGGCCCGCCACCAGTTCGCGGTTGCCGCACGCCCATCCCGCGCGCCATCCGGTCATGCTGAACGTCTTGGAGCACGAATGGAGTTCCAGCGCCACGTCCTTGCCGCCGGGAATCTCCAGAATGCTCAGGGCCGGACCGTCGAAGAACATCTCCGTATAGGCGGCGTCCTGGAGAATGATGATCTCGTGCTTCTTCGCGAACGCGACGGCCTTCTCGAAGAACGCCTTCGTCGCCAGTTTTCCCGTCGGGCTGTTGGGGTAATTCAGCCACAGTACCTTCGCACGCTTGGCATCGCGCGGATCGATACGGTCGAAGTCGGGAAAGAAATCGTTCTCTTCCGTCAGGTCCATGTAAAGCGGCACGCCGCCGGCGAAGTACGTCGCGCCGCGGTAGACCGGGTAACACGGCTCCGGCACCAGCGTGATGTCGCCTGGATTCACGAACGCGAACGCGAAATTCGCAAGCCCTTCCTTGCTCCCGATCGTC
>BTVV01000185.1:0-9219 GCA_045863855.1 Planctomycetota bacterium
TCAATCAAGTCAAGAGTGAACCCGGAATGGGGTTCATAGAACGCTTACCCAGTTCGCGACGACAGCATCCTTCGTCTCTGCGTTGGGCTTCGGAAAACCGCGCAGCTTGAAGCCGGCCTCGCTGAAGTCTTCGGCCAGACCTTGATGCGCGTACGCTTCTTCGGCCACACCCTGAGCGGACGCAAATCGGTAAAAGGCCGGAACCTGCGTGGGGTAGCGCTTGAAGCGGCGCGAATCGGATGGCTTATTCTCGCTGGATTGCTTGGCGGTGGAATAAGAAGCGTCCAAGGGTCATACCTCCGGAACGGCCACCGGCATTCTGAAATAAGTGGAACTGAGCTTACAACGTACCATCCTACCGCGTGTTGGCAAAATACCCGAACCAAGTATGAAGTCGTTTCGAATTTCAAAGGCGTCCTTCGACGGCGCTGCCGAACCGCCGCTCTAAACACCTCGTCTACCCTATCCAATGCTCTACGTGCGCTTGCTTAATTCTATATGGAAACTTAAGCTGTACGCAAGGCTGAGACTGAGCGAGCAAACCCACTTGAGTGGACGGCCAAAGCGTCCGAAACCGAATAGTGGTGTGGTCTGCCCCAGTCGCGCATGGCCTATAAGGTGCGCAACCGGCTGAAGTTGCTGTACTGGCGGGGGGTACTTGAAGCTGTGATCCGCAGGGGCCGCGTCTCCAGCGCGAGCACGCGACTGCGCTTTCTTGCCGCGATGGCGGCATGGAGCGCGGCGTGCGTACTCACGTGCTCGGCCGAAGAGACCGCGCCACGGCCCATCGGGCTCGTACGCAGCTACTGGACTCAGGTGGCCGCCAGCGCCCACGGACTCGGCAACGAGCTTCCTCAGGCGGGCGCATCGCCACAGCTCGCGCCCGGGCACTATCAGATCGTTCCGCTCCCGCCCAAACGCCAAGTCCGGATTCTGGTTCAGGCTGGCGCTTCGGCCGAAGCCGCTCATGCGCTGGAAGCTTTCGCTTTGCAGCAGAGTCCCTGGACGCGGCGCACGGGCGCCGAGGACGAAGAAGCTCCGGCGCCGGGCATCGGCGCCGTGGGCGGGCGGCTCGAGCTGAACTGGCTTTCGGCCGCCGAGGCGCGCGTACCCGTCTCCTGGCCCGATCTCACCGGACTGCTGCTCGCGCTGCCCGAAGGCAGCCCCGCGGCGCTGACCATTCGCGTCGAAGTGCTTGAAGACGAATCGCAGCCGCAAGCGTGGGAGTACTTCCGTCAGCGCATGCTCCAAGCGCTGGCGCAGCCCGACGCCACCGCGCTGCCCACGGCCGCGCCTGCGGGGGTCTGCGTCTCGCGCGACGAAACGGCACGCACCCTGCCGGGCGGTCATCCCGGCGCACTGCCGGCGGACGAACGCGATCTGTATCGCGCGCTGGCGTCGGTGTACTTCACGCAGCATTGGCTCGAAGAAGCGCCACTGGCGGGCGAGACGTGGGTGGCTTCCGAACTTGCGCCGCAAGGCGCGGGCGAGACGTGGGCGCTGCCTGATGAAGACGAATACCGCCTGCTCCCCGATACCGGCGAACTGGCCTACACGGTGGAGGGCCCCGGCGTGCTGGAGCTTTCCACGCGCGCGCGCTTCCGGAACGCCGACCTGACGCCGTTCATCGAATACCGGCTGGAGGCGCATCTGGGTTCGGACGGTGCACGGTCCTGGTCGGTGGAGACTCGCCCGGACCAGCTTCAAGGCTGGCGCCTGGATGCGGAAGCGGCGCCGATCGGACGGTTACGCGTACGGCGCATGGCGTTGCCGCCGGGGCGCTGGGCGCTGCGGTTGACGGCCGACCGAGCGCTTTGGACGTCGGTGCGCCTGCGCCGGCAGAAGCCGCGGCTGGCCGAAGCGTTGAGCGGCGCGGCGCTGGCGAAGACCTGGCAGCAAGCGCAGCAGATGCTTCAGAATCGTCCGGCTTCGCCGTGGCGGACGTACGCGGAGGCGCTGAGTTCCGCGGCAGTGGCACAAGGCGCGCGCGCCGCGGAGTTGTTCGCCCAAGTGCGCGATGACGCGCACGCGCCGGCCGAACTGCGCCGCGCGGCAGGCTACCGGCTGGCTCGGCAGTTCGTCTCCGACGGCGCGTTGGAGAAGCTGGCCGCGGCGCTCGATGCCTTCCAGGCGCTCCCGCAAGCGCCCGGCGCATGGGGCGAAGACCTGGATCGCGCGGCGCGGACGCTCGCGATCCATGCGGCGCCGGATTATCCGGCGGCGCTGAATCTCGCGCGGCCGCTGCTCGAACGCGACGCGCGCGATCCGCGCGTGCATGAGGCGCTGAGCGTGGCGTCCCTGCGCGATCCGGCGCGGGAAGGCGCTCGGCCGGGGTACATCCGGCATCTGTGGATTGTCCGGGATGCACGCCCGTGGGACGAGGAAGTGCGCTGGAATTCCATCACCGCCTGGGACCGCGATACGTACTGGCGCGACTTCGACGCCGACCGGATCGACGCGCGCGAAGCGCAGCGGACGCTGCGCCCGGCGGTGCTCTACCGCGGCGGGGCGGACGAAAAGGCCTTGAGCGCCACGTACCCCGGCGTCATGGGGCGGCTCGACGACGATTTCTTCCCGCTGCCGCCCGACGCGGCGCATGCGCTCGCGGCGCCGACGGCCGGACAGACCCTGCGCTTTTTGGCGGTGCGGCCCCAGAGCGGTCCGGCCGGATTGCGACTCGATCTGGACGGAAAACCTTGGCGCGAGTGGGGGTTGCTCGAAGCATGGGAGCCGCTGGCGGTGCGCTTGCCGCCGGAAGTCGGGACGCTGGCGATCGGCGGCGCTGGCGGCGAGACGCAGCTTTACGCGTCGGGCGCGAGCTTGGCGCTGCCGCGCCTGGGCGCGGAGCCGCTGCTGGGCTGGCGCCCCGGCGTCTTCCACCGTGTGGGCACGCCGTCGCCCGTCTTCCGCATGGATCCCTCGGACACGGAAGGCTTCATTCGCGCGACGCTACGGCTGACCGGGGATGAAGCCCCGCCGCGCGTGCGGATCAGTCTGGACGGCCGGCCGCACCGTGAACTGAGGCTGTTGTCCGATCCGCAAGCCGCCACGGCTTCGGGCGAGCGGTTCTTCACCTGGGACTTCGCGGTGCCTCCCGAGACAAGCGCGATCGGTTTCGAGGCCGACGGCGAGGGCGTGTGGGTGCAACTTGCGCAACGCCGGCGCCGCAGCGAGAACGAGCTTGGCGCGCCGCCGGCGGCCGGCCGCTTCCGGCCCGAACCGGCCGCGGCTTCGACACCTGCCGAGCGTGAAGCGTGGGCGGCCGATCCGGCTTCCGCCTGGACCGAATTGGCGCGGCTATCGGAACTGCTGCAAGACGGCGATGCTCCTTGGACGAACCGCGTCGACTGGCTGCGCCGCCGCGCGTCGCTGTTGACCGTGCTGCTGGCGCCGACGCGCGCGCGTAGCGACCTGGAGCGGGCGCTGGACTTCTACGCGCCGGAAGATCCGGAGCGCTGCGCAGTGCTGCTCGATCAGGCGGAACTGGAACAGGAATGGGGCGCGGCGGAAGACGCGGCGTTGTGCCTGGAGGCGCTGCGCAAGCTGGACTGCTACGGCCCGCGGATCGCCCTGGGCCTGGGCTTGTGGTACTTGCAGCAGGGCGAGAGCGAGTTCGCGGAAGCGCATTTCCGCGAGGCCTCGCACGATCCGCAAGCCGCGGCGCAGGCCGCTTTGGGGCTCGCGCTGCTGTTGGAAGAACGCGAAGCGCTGGACGAGGCGGCCGAAGCGCTGGGCCGCGCGCGCACGGCGTTGATTCCTCCGGGCCGCGCCTACCGGATCGCGCTGCGCTTGGAAGCGCGGCTCGCGGTGCGCGCCAACCGTCATCTGGACGCCGCGAAGCTCATCGAGAACGGCCTGGCGGCGCTGCGCCTGCGGCTGGAAGACGGCGACGCTTCGTTCACGCTGTATCAGGAAATCGAGCACCTGGAGACGCTGGCGGCGGGTCTGCGGCGGCTGGACGCGCTGCGCGCGGGCGAGGCCTCGGCCGTTCGCGATCTGGCGCTAGGCCAAGCGTGCGAAGCGGAACTCTTCGCGGCGCCGGTAGAACACTGGCGCGCGTTGGAACCGTACGCGCTGGAGAAATACCCGGCCGCGCCGCCGTGCTACTTGGAGCGATCGGAGCGCTTTTACCTCTACTATGCGGTGCAAGGCGATGCGGATCTGGTCTTTTCGGTACGCGGACCGGCGCGCGTGCGGTTGGCGGTGCGCCCGGACCACGCGCTCGAAAACGGACGCGTCCTCCCGGCCGAACCGCTGCGGCTCGCGGTGGATTGCGCGGGTATCGGTCCGATCCGCAGGTTGATCGTGGGCAGCCGCACGTCCGACCAGGTTCGTTATCCGGCAGACCTGAAGCTCGCGCCAGGACGGCGCATCAACATCGAGTTCGAAGTGCCGCCCGGAAAGCGCTCGGTGCGCGTCTCGACGCTGGCCGGATCGGCGCACGTGAGGCCGCTGGTGCTCGAACCGCGCAGCGACGAAAGCCTGCTGCCCGACTCGAAGCTCAACGCACGCGACGCCTACCTGCGCGCGGCGCTGGCGCCCGAGACGGGCACGCCGGAAGAACTCGCCGCACGCTTGGCCGCTCGCGTAAGCATGGGACTGGAGCCGCCGCCGGAGGACTCGAACGATCCGGCACTCTGGTTCGCCGCGGGCCGCTTCGACCGAACGTTGGAGTTGCTGACGCCCGAGCGCGCGCGCAGCCGCGAGGACTTGGTGCTGCGCGGGCGCGCGCTGCTGGCGGCAGGACGCTTCGAGGACGCGCTGGACTGGCTGCCCGAAGGCGAAGCGCGCTCGGATGCGCTGCAAAGCCGCGGGGAAGAACTGGCCGCGGCGGTGATGCGGGACGGCTTCCAGCCGCTGGACGAACGGATTCTCGGCGCGCTGAACTGCTTCGAACGGCTGCCCGCCTCGCGCGCCTGCGATCCGCAAGTCGAGCGGCTGTCCGAAGCGCTGCGGCAGGCGACGGTGCTGCGCAGCCTCTCGGATGCGCTTGGCGACGTGCCGCTGCATCGCGTGATCCTCCGCGAAGCCGCCCGCGCCTACGAATCGACCGGTCGCGCGCCATCCGGAACGCAGTTCCACGAAGCGATGGTGATGCCGCAGTGGCGCGAGACGGGACTGCTGCTGCCGGTGGACGATCTGCTGCGGCTGGACCTGATCAGCACCAAGCCGTTCCGCGTGGCTTTGCAGTTGGGCGGCGCGCCGGTCTTCTACGGCAAAGAAGCCGAGCGCGCGGGCGCTACCCTGAGCGTATTGCGGGAGGACCGCGAATGGTACCGGCACCCGGTACGGCTGAACCGCGTGGAGACGCTCTACGCCGGGGAATTGCCGGCAGGCGCACACCGCCTGCGCTTGGGGCTGGACTACGACGCGCAGGTCTGGCGGGTCCGCGCGCGGCTGCTCACGTCGATTCCGCTGGCCGAGCACAGCCCGGTGGTGAAGCTCGACGGCGTGGACTGGTATGCGCTGCCGAAGATCAATCCGTGGCGCTACGCGCGTGCGACGAGCGCCGCGCCGCTCACGTTTCAGGTGGCCGGCCCCACGCAGCTTCGTTTACGCTCCACGTCGGAAGGTGCTGGCGCGTATGCCTTCCGCGTGCGCGCGTGGCGCGAGGGGCATCCGGCGGTGGCCGTGGATCATCCGGTGCCGGTTGCCGGGGGCGAGCGCCTGGAGGCCGAGATCGACGGACGCGCCACGCAGCTCAGTCTGCCGCATCTCGAAGATTTGAACTTGTCCGAACGGACGCTGTACCGCGTCGAGGTCGCCCCCGAAGGCGCGGAAGCGCTCTTGTTGCGCGTGGCGTACCGGACGCTGGCCGAACGCGGGCAGCCGCCCGGCGAAGAGCCCGACGCGCCGGCAGCTCCGAAGCCCGAGCCCGCCCCTACCCCCACGTCCGTCCCGGCCGCGCCCGAAACTCCGAACCTGCCCGAATCGGCCCAGGCGCCCGCAGAGGCAATGCCGCCGTCCACGCTTTCTCAGGCGTTGCAGGCACCGGTTCGCGACGCCGAGGCCGTGGAAGATACGGGCAACGGGCAATGGTCGGCGTTCAGCAACTTCAACTTCGAAGACGCGAAGATCACGTTGGACGACCAGTCCTACCAGGATTGGTTCGGGATCGGCTTCGGGTACGACCGGCGCATCCGCGAGAACGGCCCGCATTTCGGCGCGACGGTCCAGGGCCGCTGGCTTCAGGATTCCGACGTGCCCGTGGGGGATTTCGAGTTGACCGGCTTCGTACCGCTGCCGGTGGCGGAGCGATTCTATCTGAGCTTGCAGGCCGAGGGGCACGTGCAGGAAGACGGCCCCGGCATTCCGGCCTCGGGCAGCGTGCGCGCGCGTATAGGCAAATCGTGGAAGCTGCCGAAGGAACTGGAGTTCCGAACCTCGCTGGAACTGGGCGCGTGGGGCAGCACGCTGAGCGACCCCAACGATACGCGTTTCCTGGCGTACGAAATCTACAACAACTTCGCCGACGATCACCCTTACTGGCTCACGCCGCGCGCGCGCTTGACCTGGGCTCCGTTCCGCGACCTCGAGGTGTACAGCGAGATCGCGGCGCGGACGAACAACGACCTTAACCCGGGCGATCTGGACCGCTGGTGGGTGCACAGCGGCCTGGAAGGCTACCAGCACGGCTTTACGTGGAGCTTGCGGCATACGTATCTGGCGCGCCTGAACGACGATCTGCGCGGCCGGGCGTCGCACGAAAATCGCTTCCAAGCCAAGCTGAGTTACGATTCGTGGGCGGCCAAGTCGTTCATGTTGCAGCCGTTCATCAGCTATGAGCAGGTTTTCGAACGCGACAGCCACAGTCTCTTCTTCGGCTTGCGGGTAATCCTGGGCAAACGGGACGGCCGGCCTTATTTTCATTCCGCGCCGGGCCTCCCCTTCCGCTCGGAAAGAGAGTATCTTGGACCGGCGCCATGAGCGCCCCAGCGGTATTAAGCGAATCGGTTTCCCAAGCGGTCCCCGACACGCGGGATTTGCGCGAACTGGTCGGCGAGAGCCTCGAACCGCTCTTCGCAAGGCTGAACGCGGTCCTGGTGGATCACTTTCTCGTCGAGTTGGAAGCGTGGGTGCGCGAAGCGCGGCAGGGCGTGCAGGCGCCGCCCGGTCTGCGCCTGGCGCGGCTGGCCGCGATCCAAGGCGCGATCCAGGCCGCGCATCGATCGCGCTACCGCGTGAGCGAATGGCGCACGGGGCTGGATCTCCTGCGCGAACGCGTGGCGCAATCCACAGTCGAAGACGAAGCGCACACGCTGATCCTGCAGTTCCTGGCCCAGATCGACCCGCGCGGGGTCAACCTAGCCGAGGACCGCAAAGCGCTTAAACGCTGGATGGACCTTAAAGCCGTCGAAGAACGCGTGCTGCGCCAGCAGACTTCGGAAGAGAACCTTCAGGAGATCGCGCTGCGCGCGGCGGGGGCGCTTTGCGCGGACGAGGCGCGCGCCATGGCCGGCCGGGGCGGCCCGCCCCAAGACTTGCTGCGCCAACTCTTCGACCAGACCGGCGTCCTAGGCTTCCTGCGCCAGTACCTGGGCGGCCGGGCGCACTGGCGCCTGGCCGTTGCGGCGCTGCACGCGCTGGGCGCGATCCTGAAGGTGCTGCCGCCGGAAGCGCGAAAGGAACAGGTCGATCTGGAAGCTTTCCAGAGCGTCTACCGGTTGAGCCTGCTCGACGATTCCAACGTCTGGGTGCAGCGCCAGGCGCTGGAGACACTGGTGCTCTTCGATCTCGACGAGGCGCTGCAGGCGTTCAAGTCGCGCCTGGAAGCGGGCGCGCAGCGCCGCGACGACGACCTCTTCGTGCGCCGCAAGATTGTGGACCTGCTGGCCGATTTTCCTCAGCGCGCCGAGGCGTACAACCTGCTCTCCGGCGTCCTGGTGCGCAAGGACAAGAGCGAGCACGTCCGCGTAGGCGTCGTGCAGGCCCTGGCGCGCATGCCGCTCACGCTTTCCGCCGGGGTGCTCGAAGAGGTGCTGGGACTGGCCAAAGGCATTCCGGGCGACCCGTGCGCGCAAGTTCGGACCGCGGCGTACCTGGCCGCGTTGCAGAAGGTCGCGCCGGGCGGCCTCGATCTGCCCGATAACAAGTGGATCTTCGAGCTGACGTTGCGCGCGCTGCAGATCGATCCGGACATGCTCTTCACGCGCGCCTTACTGGAGCGGCTGCCGCGGCTGGCTTCGCAACTGACCGGCCCGGTGCTGGGCGTTCCGCCGCCGATCCAGAAACTGCTGCAGGCCATCGACGCGCTGATGGCGCGCAAGGGCGTCCCGTTGCTGCTGTTGCGCACCGCACAGGAAGCGCGCGAGGCGCTGATCGTGACGCGGCTCCCGGCGTTCCCCGTCGTCGTAGCGCGGCTGCAAGGCAGCCTGGAGCAGTTGGAAGACGGCGACCGCTTCCGCGTGGCCACCTCCGATCTGGCGGCCGATCCGCCGGTGCTGGGCCGGATTCTGGCGCATCTTTCGCGCGAGGACTTCGGCTTTCATGCCGAGATTCGCGGCGAGACGACGACGATCCAGAAAGGCGACCGCTTCGGCGCGGCGCCGTGGCGGCTGCTTCACGAATTCATGCATCCCAGCCCCGATAAGCGCCAAGGCTGGTTTCACCATGTCGGACGCAAGCCCTTCGGCCAATTGCGCGCGCACCCGCTCACTTTGGGTGAGCAGTCGATCACCAAGGTTCCCGGCGAGCGCTACCACATGGAGATCGAGGGGCAATGGCGGCGCTATCTGCCGCTGGTGGACGACTGTTTCTCGCTCGCGCAGGGACTCGTCGCGCCGGTCCACGTCCACCTGTTCAGTTCGCAGGGCATCACGACGCTGAGCGGTCCGCGCGGCCTGTGGCCGAAGCTGCGGCTGTACTTGAAGCTGACGTGGCGCTACGCGCATTATGCGGCGCTGCGCAACGTGCCGGTCACGCAGGAAGACCAGTTGCCCGCGCGGCGCTACCTGGACGCGCTGCGCGAACTGGGCGTCGTGACGACCTTTTCGCCCCACGCCTACGTCGCGGAAGGCGCGTACCACGCGCTGAAAGATCCGACGCTGGAGACGATTTTCGGTCCGGCGAAACAGGCCGAAGAAGCGCCGAAAGGAGCCGCCGATGCGCGTAACTGACCCGCTCCTGTCTCATTCGTGGCTCCAGACTTGGCACGACTACTTCATCGAAGTCGAGTCCAACACGTTTCTGCATCTCTCGGTGGTGCTCGCGCTTCTTTTC
>BTVV01000186.1:0-9109 GCA_045863855.1 Planctomycetota bacterium
CTGCCTTCCGTATCTCGTACACCCGTTAGTGGTTGAATTTAAATAGTATAATGCAATTAATGCTAAACTTTATAGGTGGCCTGCCGGTCTGAGCCTGAATACAACGCCATACTCTTTTTGTTGATTCAAAATCAAAAAATGGAATGCTTTACAATAGGTTACTAGTAAAGCTCGATATCATATTAGGGAAAATTATGCTGCAAAATGCTAACTTTAGTTTAGTTCTAAATCGTAATACTTTACTCAAGCCAAGCTCCCCGTATGGGCTATCTAAACATCCCGCATCTTAGGTAGCACGCCGAATTCTAATATAAGATAGCTTTATTTATTATTAGTATCGTTTTGTTCGCCACGTGCCGCCGACGAGTGTATCCGAAAGGAAAGGGCGGGGGTTCCGGTGCCGTACCCTTATCCTTCTGGACGTCTGACGCATAGGCGTCTGTTCAATCGGGCAGCACCAATGTAAGGAGGCGCCATGCTCCGGATCTGCCGCATCGCCTTCGTCTGCCTGCTGTTGGCCGCCCACTGGGTCATACGGGCCGAAGACCTCCTCGAGCTCCTGGACGATCCTGCGCCCAAGCCTGCGAAGGACGGAGCCTCCAAGACGCCGGCCAAGAACCAGCCCAAGCAGAGCGGTCTGCTGTTTCGTTGGGTGGCCCTCGATCGGCCGGACGAAAACCTGAACGATCGCACTTTCTGGCGCGTGGGCGGAACGGGCTTCGTAGGCGCAGCGGTGCCGCCGGTCCGGCTCAAGGTGGATGCGGAAGCGGTCATCGAGCCCTACGAACAGGAACGCCACCCCGATATCGGAGGCGTTTACCGCGTCTATCCGGTCGAAGGCCGCACGCTCGTTACCAATGGAGACCATCTGCTGCAACCCTTTGCCATCCCCTTCAAGATGGCAGGAGGGCAACTCGCCAGCGAGCATCCCGCGCTCATCGCTTCCAAGTCAGGCCTCTCGATCAAGTGCGCGCAGATACGCCTCGAGGCCGTCAACGCCTCGGGTCTGCCGGTGCCGTTCGACATCCGCCTGAGTTGCAACGGGGAATCGATCCTGCGCGAGACGACGCCGTATTGCCCGCTCCTGGCTTGGTTGCCGGTTGGAGTGGCCTACGAAAGCACGCTGGGCCGGCTGGTACTGAAAGCCGACGGAACCTTGGACGCTTCGGCCTCGAAGCTGGCCGAACACGTGGTTCAGATCGACGGCGGCCTGCAGCTCCGTCTACCGCCTGGTAAGCCGCTCGTTTCACCGTTCGCGTCGTCGGCTTCGATTACGCCGAAACCCCGCAAGCGCGATCCCAAGCCGGGTCAGCCTGCGCGGTTGCGCTTAAAGAATGCTCCCTATGGGATTCCAGAACTGCGCGTGTACCTGCCGCTGCGAGTTCCGGCGGGACGCTCCGCCGGTATCGCATTCGTGCGCGCCGAAGTGGAGAAGGCCACTGCCGCGCCATTCAAAGCCGAACGCTTCGAACTGGATCCGTCACAAAACGATCCGCCGGACCGCACGCCCGCGCGTGTCCTGGCCGATCCTTCCGAAGAGCAAGCGGCCGAAGCCGCCGACCTGCTCGGCGTACCGCCCGCCGACCTGGCTTGGCTGCGGCTCCCCATTCCCGCCAACCAAGTGGGTGCATTGTCCTTCAGAATAAATCTGACGGGGCTCGGACAACAGGCGCTGACCTTTCCCGTACTGGAGTGGAATGCGGGCCCCGGGCCGGTCCTGATTCCGCATCGCATGCGTACGGTCTACACGCGCGAAGAGTCCGCGCCGGTTCATATCCTCACGCCGCCCGGATCGCCGGCCGGATCGGGTCGACTGTACTATCGAGGTCGCCAGCCCGACGCGCCGGTGCTGGAACTGGGCGCCCTGGAGTGCCCCGCCGCCTCCGCCGAAGCGTACGCTTCCCGCACGGTCACGATCCCAATGCGCGAACTGCCCCTCGGCATCGGCGATCTGTGGTTCGAGTTCGCCGGGCAGTCCGGCGGGAAAATCCCGCTCGAAATCGTGCCCTTCGAGATCCGCAGCACCTTTCTGACTCAGTACCAAGGTTCGTGCGGCGGAGCGCCACCGTTCGACGAGGACGGCTTGAGCATCCTCCACGCGGGCGGCCTCGATTCGGTCGCCACATGCGGGCACAACAGCAGCGTCGATCGCCAGATGCCGGAGTTGAGCCTCGCGCTCGCCCAAGCCCTGACGAATGCCGGCGCCGATGTGCCCCTCGAAGCCGTGGTCGGCATTACGCCCAACGATCTGCTCCTGCAAAGCCTGCTGCGCCACCGCATGCGGCTGGCCGACCTGACCGTCGCGCGCGGGCCGGCCTTCTACAACGAAGGGCTCAGCTACCATCACAGCTACCAGCCTTCCGTGGATCGCATGGTGCGAAACCTCCAGCTTGCCGCGCAGCAAACCGGCGAATACCCCAGTCTTTGGGGTTTCAATTACAGTTGGTTCCCGACCTGGTGGGGCTACGTGGAAGGCGGCGTACCCTGTGACGGTCATGTCCAGGCGCGCAACGAAGCGCTAACTCAAAAGCTTAAGAAAGCGGGACTCGCGCCGGTCGCCAGAGAAGAACACAAGTGGTACACGGAAAAGAAACTCACCAAGGATCCGGCCGAACGGGCCAAGGTGCTGGAGCTGCAGAAGCGTTTGATGGATTGGAATGCGGCGCAGTACCAAGGCTCCTTTGCGGACCACAACGAGCTTTACAACGCCGCGGTGCACGCGGTCAAGCCGGACCTCGCCTGCATGCTCTTCGAAAACGGCGGGCACGATGCCGGCAAGGTCACCGAAGCCTTGTTTCACGACATGGCCGCAAGCGCCTACGAGATCTACTCCGACTATCCCGAATGGCCGATGTCCGCGGCGTGGGTCACCGAATGGGCGCACGGTTTGCGGCCCGGACAGCCGGTCTGGGCCACCACCGACTGGGGCACCAGCAGCGAAGGTACGATGAAGAGCCTCTTTCACGCCTTCGGACGCGGCATGGATGGCGGCGGCGTCGTGATGCCCGGCACGCTCGGCCGCCGTGAACTGGAGCGGCGCGGAAAGGGGTTGCGCTTCGTCAGCCAGTACGGCGCCATCGCCACCCATGCGCATCCCGAACGCCGCATCGCGCTCCTCGTTCCGCTGCCCGAACGCAGGCTTGGCGGGCAAAGCGCGTTCTACTACAACCATGCCGTTTACTATTATCTCACCCGCCTCGGCCTCCCGCCGATCGTCCTCACCGAAGAATCGTTCCTCCAAAACGGTGCGCCGGAAGGCGTCCAGGCGCTGCTTTGCGTTCAGTGCACGCAGCCGGTCTCCGCCGCTTTGCAGTCCAGGCTGGCCCAATGGGTCCAAGCCGGCGGCAAGCTGGCTCAAGTAGGCGCAGTCGGCGACGAAATGCCCGGCGCGGTGAGCGTGAACGCGCCACTCAAGAACCTGATGCAACTCGGCGGCTTTCAGATGGCCTCCAGCGCCAAGATGTGGGAAGAGTTCGAGACTTGGCGCCGGCCGCTCGGCGATCTGCTGGCGCAGTGGAAGCTGGCCCCGGTTGCGCGCGTCGATCCGGACCTCGCGCTGGCCGTCCCGCTCCAGGCTGGAGCCGTCCGGTACGCCGTGGTCGTCGCCGACGTGAAAGGCGAACACAGCCGCGAGTTCCGGACGCGCGAAGCGCTACCGGTATCCATCGAGGGAACCGGTTGGAAGATTCGCGACCTCGTCAAACAAGCCGACGTGCCCGGCGTCGAGCAGGACGGCCGGACCGAGATCAAGGTGGACTTGGTTACCGAACCGTGCACGGTGCTGGCTTGGTACGCCGCGCCTCCCGCGGCCGTGAAGCTCGAGACCGGCGGCGCGCTGCGCCTGGGCGCCGGATTGAACCTGCGCGCATCGGTCGCCGACGGGGCGGGGCAGGACCTCGGGCCGCTGCCCGTGCGCTACACGCTCACCGCGCCCGGCGGAGCCGTATACCTCGATCTCTTCCGCGCCGCGGGCCAGGCCGCCGACGTGCACCTGCCCGCCCTCGCGCCGGCAGGACTCTGGACGCTTCGAGCGCAGGAACTGCTGAACGGCTGGACCGCGATGGCCGAACTGGAGGTGGCCGCGCACGAAGCGAAGAATCTCGTGCTGGACCCCGCCGGTCCCGCGCATGTCGTCGACCCGCGCCAACTGCGCGCGTTTCTGGCCAAGCCGGGCGAGAAGTCGGTCGTCCTGGAGCCCGGCCAGGAACACCTGGAACCCGCGGCGGTGAAGTTGATCGAGCGCCTCAACGCCGCCGGCATCGCCGCTCGGCTTTGGAAGATCGGGCCCGAGCACTTCGACACGCTTCCCGTGCGCTGGTTCCCGTGGGCCGAAGAAGCCGCCAACCGCGCCGCCGTCTCCGAAGGCCGCGCCATCGGGATTCGCGAGAACCTCAGCCCCTACATCGATGCCAAGAATCGCGTCCACGTGCCGATCATGGGCGGGTACGCCGAAGCGCCGCCGGCCTACATGCTCGCGCGAGACGTGATCCTTTTCGCCGGGGGCCGCCTCGAAAACAGCCTCGGTGCGGTCACCGCGTGGCGCATGACGCCGCACGTTCCCGCGGCGGGGCATGCCCGGCTGGTCGTCTGCTTCAGTCCGTTCACGGCGAACCAGGATGCGCTCTCGGTTCAAGCGCGCGATGCCGCCGGTATCGCCGCCGCCGCCGAGGCGCTGGCGGAACACGCCAAGCCCGCGCCGCCGCCCGCTGCCGCCGCGCCCGTGGCCTGGACCGCCCGTCCGGCTGCGCCGGCCACTGCGCCGGTGCCTACGCCATTCGTCGGTTACGCGCCGGTCCGCCGTTTGGTCTCCCTGCACGCGCAGCCCGACGGACGCCTCGCCGCCGTTCTGAACGGCCAGCGCGACACCCTGGCCTTCGTCGGTCCCGACGGCCGGCTGGAAGGAACCTGCGCGCCGGGCGAGATCCGTTTCGATTACGCTTCCTTCGACGCTCAAGGCCGGATCTGGGGGCAGCGCGTCGAAGTCTTGGAACGCCACCCAAGCTGGCACTTCCCCACGCGTGAAGCCTACTCTCTGGTGGGCATCGTCGCGGCGGGCACGGTCGCCGCCGAGCAAGTGGTTTACGACCAAGGCAGCGGATTCGAAAAGGTTCCGCCCGATTTCCGTTCCGCGTTCCGGATCGCGCCGGACGGACAGACCGCCTTCGCCGCCTACCGCGGCGGGTTGTCGTGGGGCCCCATCGGACGGCGCGACTGGAACCGCTTCGACGATCTCGCTCAGGCCTGGCACCGCGATTCGATCCGCCAGCCGCGCATGCCCGTCGGATTGACGCTCACGCCGGACGGCCGGCACGCCCTCTTTTCCCTGGACGTGCGCCCCGACGGCTGGGGCAACATGAATCAGCCGCCCGAGCATCCTTGCATGTCCGAGACCCGGCTGCTGGAACTGGCCACGGGCAAGACCGCCTGGACGCTGACCTCGCGCGAAGTCCGCAACGCCATGAAGTACGTCGTCCACCGCGGTTTTGGAGCCGTCTCCAACGGCGCGGACTGGACCGCGATGTGCGATTACGCGGGTGTCTTCAGACTCATCGACGCCGCGGGCAAGCCCGTGCTCGAGCACCCCGTCACGCGCGAACTCCCCGACCGCTACGGCGTCGGGCCGCAGGGCGGGCTGGGCTGCTGGATGGACGCGCGCGGCGCGCTGGCCGCGGGACTTTTCCGCCACGTGCTGGTGCTTGCGGTACCCGGCGCGGACGCGCAAGCCTTAAGCATTCCCGTGGACGAAGCCAGCGCCGGCGCGCTGGCGCTGGACGGCTCGCTCTTCTGCGTCGCCTTATTGGACGGAACCGTGCGCGCCATCCGCCCGGACGGGCAAACCGCCTGGACCTTCGCCGCCGGCGGCATCGCGCCCAAACTCGCCGCCACCGAGAAGGGCTTCTGGGTCGGCACGAGCGCCGGAGAACTGATCCTGCTCGACCTTGCGGGCAAAGAAGTCTGCCGCGTCGATGCGGCCGCCGCCGCCGACCGCGAAGCGCATCCGGTCAAGCCCGCCGCCCAAGTTGATTCGATTCCCTATCGCTACCGCGAACCGCGCACCCTCGAACTCGCGCAAAACGCGCTTGGCGCGCGGAAGCTCGCCGAATGGAAGCCCGATGGCGCGGGCCGCGAAGCCTTCGGCCGGACCTTCCACGCCGCGCCGCCCAGCTTCGAACTCGCCGCCGGCGCAACGAAAGAATGCTTCCTGCATCTCGTCTACATCCGCGCCGCGGGGAACAAGTCCGCGCGCGTGACCGTGCAAGGCGCCGGCGCTCCGATTACCTTCGATCTCGATCTGCCCACGCCCGAATACCGCGTCGTGGACATCCCCCTGCGCGGCGAGAACGCGAAAGTGAAGGTCGTCAGCGACGGACCGTTCGAAGTCGCCGAGGCGACGCTTTGGGATCTTCCGTGGCCCACGCCCAACCTGGCCTACGTCAAGCCCGCCGGCAGCGAACCCGCCGACGTCGGCGTGCCCGGCCAGAAGCCCAAGCCCGCCGGAGACAACGCCTTCGACGAGATGGCCACCGAAGTCGGAGCCCCCGAGGCCGTCGGCGGCAAAGGCAAGATGAAGGACTGCCGCATCGTCGTCCCGAATCCCGACATCGATAAAGTGAAAGGCCAGACCCTCCCGCCCGCCGTCGATCCCTACAAAATGGTCAACGGGAAACGCTTCGAAAAGCTGGAGCCTTGGGCCGACGATCCCTACGTCGGGCAGTGGTTCGAGATCGACCTCACGCGCCCCACCGAAGTCGGCCTGCTCGCCGCTTACGACCGCGAGACGAAGCTCTCCCGCGTCGCGCAACAACTCTGTGCGTACGAAGCCCTCGGCGATGGCCACCGCGTCCTCGACGCCGCCAGCTTCTCCGACCAGTTCTGGCGCCTCTACGAGATCGACGCTCGGAAGAAGGTCCAGCGCGTCGGCCTCTCGATCTGGGGACCGTCCGCCGTGGGGCTCAGCGAGATCGAATTGTACGGTCTTAAAAAATAGCGCAGTTATTTAGGTCCGGCCCACTAGCAGGTCTGGGCCGCTTTCCCCTGGCTGGACGGCAAGCTGGTGGCCGGGCTGAGCGACCGGCGCATCGTGGCGCTGCAAGCGCCGTGAGCGAACCGGCTCGAAGCGCGAAGACTTCACCAGCCACCTGACGATGCGCATCTACCACGACGACCAGGAGCGCTTGGCGCAGGCGTTGCGCGACGGGGACTGGAAAGCGATCTTCAAGTTCGACCGCGAACTGATCCCGTGGTACTGCCCTACCTGCGACGAGATGCACGGGGATCGCTACTGGCGGGTGCGGGACGAATTCGACGAAGACGGCTGGCACGACTCGATCCGAGGCACCTGCCCGCGTGGGCACGAACGGATGCTGGAAGATTAAGGCGCGTGGCGGGGACGGTTGCGGTTGTCCATCCTCCGCGTGCGGCGCTAAGGCTTATTCGACGGTCCCTTCATCCCCTGATCCGCCATACGAGGAGTTTTTGGCGTAGGACGAGGCCAACAACCTCTTAAACCACGCCCGTCCAACCTTACTATGGCCTCATTGAGGGCGATCTTGAACGGCCCAAAAATCGCTCAACCTCCTACGACACCAGCTGTTTACGACGTGCGAACATTTTTGACACATACGATTTTTGACACATACGTTCTAAAACGATGGCATTATCTCTGGAATTCCTGTGCCATTATCTACTATCACTACCACTTCTTCCGCCGCTAAGCCATCCACGTTGCTTCCACCTAAATTGCACAAGAAGGAAATTGACCAGCGCTCTCTCTTATTTAAGTGTGCCGCAGCTTCGGGTGATAGTGCTTCAACCATACTCTGAATTGTCGCCTTCGATATGAAAGTACACCTAACTAATCGTACAATATTACCTCCTTGAGATAATATATGCGCCCGTCCCACTTTTATCGCACTTTGCTGATCCACAGTTCACCGCCCTCTGATGATGCTGCCTCCACTTTGAATCAAATACTCCATTGCATGTGCCTGCTCTGCCGGGTTCAGATTCTCCCAGTGATATTTTCTTAAGAAATCGTACGCATGCTGCTCTTTAATTGGTTTTGGAATGTTGTTCCATACTTCAATTAAATTTTGCCCGGACTTAAGGTTAGCCCTGACCTCTTCAAAGTGCCTTGCGTGACCCAATTCATGCCAAAACTCATACCTTGTAGCATCCTTGCGCAAGAGAATTTGTGACCCGCCTAGACCGCCTACGAACTGGGCGAATTTGTCTCCAACAAGTTTGTCCGCATTGCCTATGATATTTGTCTTGTAGTGCTTTCTGGTAGTATTTGCAAATTCCTCAATCTGCCTTGGTGTCAGGGCTATTCCAGGTATGCGACCGGCCTTTCCGGCCATCGAAGATGCTTCAGCGGTTACTTCAACTGCCTTATTGGCTGTGGTGCCTGCCTTACGTGCCTTCACCGCATCATTGATTTTCCCCGCATTCTTAAGGTAGCTCACCAAGGGCAACAACCCAAGGTAGCTCATCCCATCTTGAGGCTTGCGGACAATCGCTACTACGTCCCCAATAATCTCGAAGGACTCAATCGTATCCAGCACTTCGTCGATCTTCTGCTCGTTCAACGTCTCGATGCTGTTGACGCGGAAGCCGAGTACGTCCGACGACTGCGCGAGCATCTGGTTGTAGGCATCTATTTGACCCTGGGATTGAGCGGCCAAGGCAGACTCGACAAACTTAGCCATAGCGCGTTGGGCAATTAGATCATCCTTGATTGCCCAACCGTCTTCACCTCTATTTGTAATCCCTACTTGGCCCATGCGCTCAGTTCGATACCATCGCTGGAACGCAGACTTATCACTAAACGCCCATACTCCAGATGCGCCACCATCCCAGAACTGAGAACCTCCATTGGGTAGGATGAATCCTTGATTATCTTGAGGCGGTTTTGGACCCTCCCCCTCGCGTTGCACCCATTCCCAAATCCCGGCTGCACGTTCGACCCAATCCGTCCCCATCGGGTCCCACCGGTTGACCGGATCGGAGCCCGCGTAGTTGTAGGTATTCAGCCCGCCGGAGTACCCGATCGGATCCCACGAGGTGAAGCGGCCTATGCCGGGTGAGTAGTAGCGATTGCGCTATGGAT
>BTVV01000187.1:0-8881 GCA_045863855.1 Planctomycetota bacterium
TCCAATTGGAACGTAGAGAGAGTTCTATATCATTCGAGTCGTCCGATTGGCTGATTTTTATCCTGTAAAGTCTTTAGTAACTTGCATTTATGGACTATATTACGGAAATAGAGCCATGCGTTCAAGCGCCCTAACCCTCTTAGCTCGCCTGCATGAGGTCATCCCCCACGGGACCCAGAAACTTGTTGCCAAGCAGACCGGAATTTCCGTGAGTACTTTGGGTCGTTGGGGCACGGAACGGGGCAAGCGATGGCAATTCCCGACCGTGCACGAAGTTCAACGTCTCGCGGAAGTGGTCGGCTGCTCGGCGTGTTGGCTGGCCTTTGGATTGGGGCCCAAGGATCTGCGCCGCGCGGAGTGGGGGTTGCGGGTAGGCGTTGGACTCGAGCGCAATCCCGAACTGGCCGGCTTGGTGGCGGCGTACCTGCTCGCGCCGGATGCCGAACGCGCAAACCTGCGCGTTTGGGCGTCCAAGTACGCTTCGGCGGATCTGGCACAAGTACTGCAAAGCGCGTGGGGAACCAAGGGTCCAGAGGCCCCTTCGCCGTCCGTTGTGCAATCCACTTCTCAAGCGCGGGACGCGGAAGCAAGGTCGCTCCGGGAGTTGTACGAATCGGCACATCGAATCCTGCGCGATGCGCCACAAGGTTCGTCCGCCCAGCGTGCGGCTCAGCGCATTTGTACGATTCTGGGTCCCGAGATGAACGCACGCGCTGAAGAGGCCGAGGACGGCCGACCGGCCGAGCCGCGTTCAAAGCCCTGAGTCCTGGGCGCTCTCACTGGAAATCGGCGCGCGCCTCTAGACAATCGCTTGCGTGTTTAACGGGATTCAAAAGCTGGCCGACTTGCCGTCGCGCCGCGAGGGGGCGGCCGATCTCCCCGCGCTCGATCCGGCTGCACGCCGCATGCTGCTGAGTGCGCTGCTTAAAGGCGTCTCCCGCGCGTTCTACCTGACCGTCCGCGTGCTCCCCCCGGCTTTGCGCGAACCCATCGGGCTGGCCTACTTGCTTGCGCGCGCCGCGGATACGATCGCCGATTCGCGCCTCTTGCCCGGCGACCGGCGTCTGGACCTGCTGCTCGCCTTTCGCCGCCAGCTCTTGCAGGCGCCACGCCAGTCCGAGTTGGCGCGAATCGCCGCGGAACTTACCGCCGCCCAAGCCCCGGCCGACGAACGCACGCTGCTCGAATCGCTCCCCCAGGCTTTCGCCTTGCTGGAAGAAATCGAGCCGGCCGACCGGACCGAAGTCCGGCGCATCGTCGTGACGCTGACCCAAGGCATGGAGTGCGATCTGCGTTTCTTTCCGCAAGAAGACGCGGGCCGAGTGGCGGCGCTGTGCGCCCCCGGCGATTTGGACGACTACACTTACTACGTGGCGGGCTGCGTGGGCGAGTTCTGGACGCGGATGCTCGCGGCGCACGAACCGGCGCTGCGCGGCGTAAACCTGGACGGGTTGACGCGCGACGGCGTACGCTTCGGAAAGGCGCTGCAGTTGACCAACATTTTGCGCGACCTCCCCAAAGACCTGCGGATTGGGCGCTGCTATCTGCCGGCCGACGAACTGCGCGAGCAAGGCCTGGAACCCGAAGCGCTGCTGGATGCCGGACGGGGCGAGCGGGCGAAGCGGCTCCTCGATGCAGGGCTGCGCGCGGCGCTGGCGCATTTCGAAGCCGCCGAGGCGTACACGCTGGCGCTTCCGCGCCGCTGCATCCGCCTGCGTCTGGCAGTGCTGTGGCCGATCCTGATTGGGCTGGGCACCTTGGAGCGCGTGGCGCGCAATCCGCGCTGGCTCGATCCGGACGCCCGCGCGAAGGTGAGCCGCGGATTCGTCTACCGCACCATGCTCCTCTCCCTGCCGGTGGTGTGCTGCAACACCGTGCTGCGCGGGTGGATGCGCCGCGGGCGGCGCAAAGTGGAATCGGCGCTGGCCGCTCAGGCTTGAGTAGATTGAGGCGCGCTCGCGCTAAGTGCCCGGATTTTCGGGCAGTCGAGGATCAGGCCCGCCAAACAACTTAGCGCCGCCCAACTTGAGCAGCCCGAATAGTCCGATCGCCAGCGCGAAGAGCGTCTCGATGCCCGCGCCGAAGAAGGCGAAGATCCGCGTCTTCTGAATCATCAGCGCCATGGCGAAACTGATGCCCAGCAACAGCATCAACCCGCTCAACCGGTCGAAGCCCGGTACGACCTTCAGCGGCATTGCCTTGTGAATCAAAAAGAGCGTCGCGACCATCGACGCGATAGGCAGGAAAAAGACAAGCACGTTCACGCGCATCAAGTCGGCATTTTGAAAAAAGAGCATGTAGCCGGTCACGACCGCCGAGAAGATGCCCGGCACGCAGGCCAAGTAGACGAGGATCGCATAGAGCCAGCGGAACGGCGAACGGCCTTCCAGGTCGCGCGTATGCGCGAAGCCTGCCAAGCCTGCGAGGACCGGAGGCGCGACGAAGAGCCCGGCCAGAACGAGCGGATAGCCGCCCGCGAGTTGAAAGAGTTCTTCGAGCGTCATCGTTTGTAGGCCATCCTTATAGGCGTATCAGCTTCCCGAACCGGCACGATATACCGCGTGATCTCTACCTTCTTTTACGGATTGCGCCAAGTGGGCCGCGCTTCACGTGTGCATTGCGCGTTACCAGTCGGCGGTCTCGGTGAGGCTCACGAAAAACGAATCGCCCGTCTCGATCACGAGGCTATTCGCCCCGGCCTTCAGTTCGACCGGAATGCGCTCCCGGCCCGCGTGGTAACCGGTCCATTCCTTGCTCTTGTACACGAGCGCTCCGTTGAGCCAGACCGTTTGAAGCAGTCCGCCGGTATTGAGCACCGCGGCGCCCGCTTCGGCGCGACTCACGGTGGCGAGGCCGAGATAGCGCGCGCCGGCGCCCACGGCTTCCTTCAATCCCAGCACATAGCCTTCACGCCGGATCTGATCCTGCCACCAATGCGTTGCTTGCTCGGGTGGCGGCTGCGGAACGCGCACGGAAACCCAAGTGGCGTCGGGAGCCAGCGCCGCGACGCCGGCCGCATCGAGCGACGGCGTCTTGCGTTCGCGGACGGGACCGAGACGCCACTCGGAAATCACGCCCGGCAGCAGTTTCGCCTCCAGCGTCTCCGGCACCGGAACTTCCGGATGGCCCAGCGCGTTCAGGACCGCGCGCGCGAGCAGCCGGTAGCCGGCGAAGTTCGGATGCAGCGCATCGGCTTCGAGCAACTCCGCGCCCTGCGCCGCGGCTTCTTCCATGAGCGCGTGCGGATCGCCCAGCGCGCAGCCGGTTTCCTGCGCGAGTTTGCGCAGCGCCTCGGCAAAGGCGGCGACGCGCGCCACGGCTTCGCCGTGCTTCGCGCCGATGCGATTGGGCGTTAGCAGCACGACGCTTGCGCCGCTGGCCTTGGCCCGTTCGATCAGTTGGCGCACCGTGGCGAGATAATCGCCGAGCGGGACGGCTTTGGAGGCGTCGTTGACGCCGCTTTGGATCACCACGCGCACGGGCTTCCAAGACCCTGCGTCGCGGTCGAAGCGTTTAAGCATATCGGAGGCGGTGTTTCCGCCCGCGCCGGCGTTGTGAAGCAGCGGGACGGGTTTGCCCGCCGCTTCCAGCGCTTGGCGTACGAGCATCGGATACGTGAAGCCGTCGGTGCTCGAACTGCCCAGGAAAACGATTCGTTCGCGCAACGCCGATTCTCCGGCCGAAGCCAGTCCGTTTAACAGCAACGCTAAAGACAAGAGCCGTTCGGTCATGCGTGCGCCTTTAGAAACGCCGCCGCGTTGCGATGGCCGGCCGTCTGCGCAAGCTGCAACGGCGTCCGGCCCTGCTTGCTCTTCGCTGCGGGGTTTGCGCCATGCGCCAGCAGCTTCGCGAGCAACTTCTCGTTGCAGCCGCGCCGCGCGGCGGCGTGCAGCGCGGTCTCGCCGTCCTTTCCGCAGCGTACGTTCGGATCGGCGCCGTGCTCCAGCAGCCACGTTACGCCCTGGAGGCTCGTATACGAGATCAGGAAGTGCAACGCGGTATTGCCGGCGGTGTAATGACGGTGATTCACGTCGCAGCCGTGCGCAAGCAGCGCATTCAAACAGTCCGTGTGCATCTGTTCGGCGCTGTGGTGCAGCGACTCGCCGTCGTGGGGATCGGCCCCGGCCTGCAGAAGCAACTCGGTCAGCTTGGCGTTTCCACTCCAGCCGCTGGCCCAGTAAAGAGCCGGAAGCGGCCACTTGCCCTCAAATAGAAAGGCGTCGTTGGGCTTCGCGCCGCGTTCGAGCAGAAAGGCCGCGATCTCGAGCAACCCGTGCGCTGCTTTGGAATCCGTCGCGTGCATTCGGGAAGCGCACGCCCAGAGCAGTGGCGTCCAGCCGTCCGCGTCTCGTTCGGTGGCGCGCTTCGGGTCTTTCTTCACCAGCGCCTTGACCCGCGCGGCCTCGCCCAGCGCCGCGGCGTGCCAGAGGTCCAGCGACGGAAGTGCCTTGCGCAAAGGCGCAACGAAGCGCGGTTCGCCGCCGCACGCGGCCAGCGCCAGCGCCGTCCAACGGTGGTACGTCCCGCGCTGCAACGGATCGGCGCCGGCGGCCAGCAGCACCTCCACCACCCGGTCGTGGGCTTTCGTTTTGGGCAGCGTCTTTTTGTGCTCGATGGTTCGGTGCAGCGGGCGGTGCCGGTGCGGTGTTTTGGAGAGAATATTCGGATCGGCGCCGGCTTTGAGCAGCATCTGTACGAGTTCTGGCTGTCCGTAGAAGCACGCGTTCATGATCGGCTTCCAGTCGCGCGCGGCTTCGGGATGTGCTTTGAGAATCTTTCGGGCGTGCGCGGCATCGCCGGCGCGGGCCGCTTCGACCAATTCCGTGACCGCTTTGGGCATCGCCGCGCCTCCGGTTTTACTTTTCGCCCTTTGCCTGCTTGATCAGATCGGCCAGCAGCGCCAGTGCGTCAAGAGGCGTGACCGCGTCGGGATTCAGCCCGCGCAGCTTGTCGAGCAGTTGCTTCACGCGAGGATCGATCTCCTCGGCCGTGGGCTCGAAGAGCAGCATTTGGCCGTCGTCCTGGCTGGGCGACCGCTTGCGCGGGCGCGCGCCGCCGGACGGTTCGCGCGTGACGTGCTCCACGCGCACGCGGGCCTCGTCTTCAAGTTCCAGCAGGATCGTCCGTGCGCGCTCGATCACCTCTTTAGGCACCCCGGCCAGCCGCGCGACATGCAGCCCGAAGCTCCGCTCGCTGGGCCCTTCGACGATCCGGTACAGGAACGTGATCTCGCCCTGCCATTCCTTGACCAGCGCGCTGGCATTGCGCACCCGCGCGAGTTCCTCCGCCAAACCGCACAGTTCGTGGTAGTGCGTGGCGAAGAGCGTGCGCGGACGCGCGCGGCCTTCGTGCAGGTATTCGATGATCGACCACGCCAGGCTCACACCGTCGTACGTGCTTGTGCCGCGTCCCACTTCGTCCAGGATCACCAGCGACGCGTCGCTCGCATGCGCGAGAATTTCCGCGACTTCGGCCATCTCGACCATGAACGTGCTGCGCCCGCCGAAAAGGTCGTCCGCCGCGCCCACGCGCGTGAAGATGCGGTCCACCAGGCCCACCTCGGCCTTGTCGGCGGGCACGAAGGAACCCATCTGCGCCAATATCGTGCACAGCGCTGCGGTGCGGATGTAGGTCGATTTGCCGGCCATGTTGGGACCGGTGAGAATCTGGATCTGCGCGGGACCGTCGGCTTCCTTGCCGTTGCGCCCGTTTTTTCCGCGCGGCGCTTCCAGCAACAGGTCGTTGGGGATCACCTCGCCGCGCGCGAGCGTGTCTTCCAGTACCGGGTGTCGCGCCTGTTCGAAGTAAAGCCGCCGCCCGTTGCTCAGTTCGGGGCGCACCCAGCCTTTGCGCGCCGCGGTCTCGGCCAGAGCGGCCAGCGCGTCCAGTTCGGCCAGCGCCGAACCGGACGCCTGGATTTCCGCCGCGCGTTGCGCCGTTTCGTCGCGCAGCGCGTGAAACAGTTCGGTCTCCAGCGCACGGATCTTATCTTCCGCGCCCAGTACTTCCGCTTCGCGCTCCTTCAGGTCCGGCGTCACGTAGCGTTCGGCGTTCGCCAGCGTCTGGCGCCGTTCGAAGTACGCGGGGACACTCTTCAGGTTCGATTTGGTGACTTCGATGTAGTAGCCGAAGACCTTGTTGTAGCCGATCTTCAGGTTCGAGATTCCGCTGCGCTCGGCTTCCTGCGCCTGGAACTGCGCGATCCATTCCTTGCCGCCGGTGGCGATTCCGCGCAATCGGTCGAGGTCGCCGTGAAAGCCGTCGCGGATCAGGCCGCCTTCGGTGATCGTGAGCGGACAATCGTCTTTCAGCGTCTCCGCGATCCGCTCGGCAACCGGTTGCAGCCCCGCGCAGCGCGCGCGCAGCGCGGCGAGCACCTCCTGCGGCAGGCCCTCCAGCGCCGCTTCGAAGCGCGGGAGCAACTGCAAGCTGTTTTTCAGCGCCACCAAATCGCGCGGCGTCGCGCGCGAAGCCGCGAGGCGCGCGCTGATGCGTTCCAGGTCCGCGGCCTCGCCCAGCAACTCGCGGAGTTCTTCGCGCAGCCGTTCGTCCACGGTCAGGATCGAGACGGCTTCCTGCCGCGCCTTCAGGGCCTTGAGTTCGCGCAGCGGACGCAGCAGCCATTCGCGCAGCCGCCGCGCCCCGGCCCCCGTCTTGGTGCGGTCGATGCTCCACAACAGCGAGCCGTCGGTTGCGCGGTCGCGCAGCCGTTCGGTCAATTCCAGGCTGCGGATAGCCGCCTCGTCGAGTTCCAAAAACGCTTCGGGGTCGTGCGCCTGCGGCGCGCGCAGATGCGCCGCCGCTCCGGGATTCATCTCGTCGAGGTATCCGGCCAGCACGCCTGCCGCCGCCGCGCCAAGAGGCAGGTCGCGCGCCAGCTTCTTGAGTTCCGGAGCGTGGCCGCGTTCGGCGAAGCGCCCGGTCAACCGGCCGTGCGCGGCCTGCGGTTCGAAGCTTGGCGCCGGAAGCCGCGTGAGCGCGAAGCGGCCTTCGCAGCCGGGCGGGAGCGCCGAGACCGGGCGCGCGCCCGGCGGCAACGGATCGGGTTCGGGCAGCAGGCATTCGCTGGGCGCAAGGCGCGCAAGTTCCCCCGCCAGCGCGGGCCAGCCGGTCAATTCCTGGACATGAAGCGTACCGGTAGCCAGATCGGCGGCGGCCAGTCCGTAGCGCCGCGTCGGTTCGTGCGGGCCCGGCTCCGGATAGACGGCCACCAGCCGGTTGGGCTTGCGTGCGTCGAGCATGTTGTCTTCGACGACGGTCCCGGGCGTCACGACGCGGGTGACTTCGCGCTTCACGATTCCTTTGGCCTTGCGCGGGTCTTCCGTCTGGTCGCAGATGGCGACGCTGAAACCCTGTCGCAGCAAGCGCGCGAGGTAGCCTTCGGCGCTCTGGTATGGCACCCCGGCCATCGGGATCGCATCGGGGCCCTTGCTCCGGCTGGTCAACGTCAGTCCCAGCGCGCGCGCGGCGATTTTCGCGTCGTCCATAAACAGTTCGTAGAAGTCGCCCATCCGGAAAAAGAGCAGGTGCTTGGGATAGCGTTCCTTGGCGGCGCGGAACTGACGCATCATGGGCGTGTCGTGCGGGTCGCCGCCTGAAGCGGGCGCCGCGTCGCGCCGGGGTGCGCCGGGTTCGGAGGGGGCGGAAGGCATGTGAGCGAGCCATTATGCGGCCCGGCGAGGCTCTGGCAAGCCGCTCAAAACCTGCTCTGCAATCTCCAGGCGGGCGGTACACTTTGGGCCACGAATGATGGAACCCACCGCCACCGAACCGCGGCCCGTTCCGCCGCCACCGCGCGAGCCCGGATTGCGGCCGTTGCCTTGGCCGCCCTGGAAAGGCCGCGCGCACGGTCCCAGCGCCGGCGGACCCGTCGCCGCTTCCTTCGCGGGATCTTTTCTCATCGCCGCGGCATTGGGCGTCCTATCGGCCCAATACGGGCTGCTCTCTTTCGATCTCGGCGGCTGGCGGCTGGGCTGGTACGCGCCTTGGGCCGTGGGGCTGCTTTGGACCTTCTGGTTCGGCTGGGCCTACGGCGCGGCGATCGTCTTCACCTGTACGTTGGGACTGGGGTTGGCCAGCGGCCTGGGCTTGTGGGCCGTTCCGGTGGCGCTGGCCGATCCGGCGGGGCTGCTGGTCTTCCACGTCTTTCTCGTGGGCTTCCCCGTCGATACGCGGCTAACGGGCTGGCGCGACCGCGGCATCTTTGCCGTCGCGGTCTTTTTCGCTTCCGTGGCCGGCGGCACGGGCGCCCTGGTGATGGGCCTCGCCTCGCGCCTCAGCCAGACCCAGATGCTCGAACTCTGGCACGCCTGGTGGCTGGGCCATGCGCTCGAAGGACTCCTGATCGTCGGCGCACTGACGCGGCTATGGGGCGCGCCGGTCGAAGCCTGGAAGACGCAGTGGTTCGAGGTGGAACGCCTGACGCCGACCTTCCGCCGCCAGGTTGCCGGCGCCGTCGCGGCCGGAGCGGCCAGCATCGCGTTCTACACCGCGTGGACCACCGCGGCCTGGCAACGCATGCTGATGGAAATTTACCGCACCGTCGGCGACGAAGTCGCGCGCGAGGAACTTCTCGAAGCCTACCGGCGCTCCAGCTTGCAGCAGGGCGTCGTGATTGCCACTCTGCTCGGCGCACTGGCCTGGGGCGCGGTGGTCCTGCTCATTCTGCGGCGCCGCTTCCAGGACGAACTGCGCGAGGAAGTGCGCAGCACCACGGCGGCCTTGCGGCGCCGGCACCTCCAGCTCGCGGCCTTGCAGTCGATCACCGAAGCGACCGCGCGCACGCTGGACGCCAAGGAAGCCGGACAGCGCGTGGCCGATCACATCGCGCGGTTGGTGGAACCCGGGGCGGTGGTGGTGTGGGTGCGCGAGCGCGAGCGCC
>BTVV01000188.1:0-8755 GCA_045863855.1 Planctomycetota bacterium
TTTTGAAACTGCGGCAGGGCGGCAAGGCTTAGTCGTGCTCGACGGGTTTTCGTTGACGCAGCCGCGACAATTCGATCCACGCTTTTTCCTGTATGACATTGTCCGCAGCCCAACCACTGGCGACGAAGTTGGGACACCGCTGGAAGGCGTTTTCCACATCTACAAGCTCCACGGGTCGGTCAACTGGTCTCGCAAGGCGGAGAATGAAATTGAGGTGGAACAGAAACCGTCTCCGGATTCGGCCTGCCTGATTTACCCAGCAAAGGGAAAGTATCAGCAATCCTACGTTCAGCCGCATCTTGAGTTGGTGTCGCAGTATTTCTCCGTCCTGCGCGAGCCCAACACCTGCCTCATTGTTACGGGATTTGGATTCAACGACGACCACTTGTCCGAACCGATCCTGGCAGCGGTGCGAACAAACCCGCACCTGCGCTTGATTATTGTCAATCCATCAGCCGATGACCTTACCGCACGTCCGAAGGAGAAAAACAAGTATTGGGAAATGCTCTTCAGCTTAACCAAGCAGGGAGAGGACGTTTGGCTAATTAATGCCAACTTCGGGGATTTTGCTGAAATGATTCCTGACCTCAAGTCCCTGACTCCTGCTCAGCTCCTCACTCGTGACATCAAACTCGTAACGGGTACGAAATGAGCAGGCCATCCAACATCGAGGAAGCGTTTCCAAGAGGACTGCTCCGCCCTGAATTGTTCATCGGGGTTTTGTCATCCGTGTCTGCTCAGGCGGTGCGCTTCAATTTGAAAGATGCAGGGACTCCCAGCGGTTCGCATTTCCTCGGAGGACGTTACGGGAAAGGCGAGGTCGGCGAGTTCGTGCTGATTGAAGGACAGATCAATCTGCTGCTTGGACGAGTGGTTGAAATCCATCTTCCCGAATCGGAACGGCGCTCTGTCGATGCATCCCATTCAAAGGTCATGGACCTCGACGCTGTGGGCACAATCCAACTTCTCGGGTCGGTCGCGATGGATTCACTACGTGTCACTGCTGGTGTTGAATCTTACCCTCGACTAGGCGATCGCGTATACGCGGCACCGCACAACTTCGTCGCAGACCTTCCGAGTTTGATGGAGCCTGAAGGAAGTCCCGAGAGCAAAGTGCTACTTCGGCTAGGCTCCATCGATGTTGCTCTTGAAAGTGCCGTTTCAATTCGTCCGGAGAAATTGTTTGGGCGGCATTGCGCGATTCTTGGAACAACCGGAGGCGGCAAGAGCTGGACGACTGCCCGCATCATCGAGGAATGCCTGAAACACAAAACCAAGATCATCCTCTTGGACGCCACTGGTGAGTATCGAGGCTTCTCTGGGCCATTCGTGACTCACTTTCACCTCGGCAGTCCTGTGAACACGGCTACTGCGTCTCTGCCACGTTCACTCCCACCGACTTGCTTCGTTGAGTCTGACTTCATTGCTCTCTTCGAGCCCGCAGGGAAAGTGCAGGGGCCAAAAATGCGTGCTGCCATGCGTAGCTTACGTTTGGCGAAGCTGGCACCCGCTATCGCAACGAACGGTGTTATCAAAAAGATCGATCAGTCGAAAGCGGCTGTTAACGCAGAGGAGCAGAAGGCGGGAGTGTCCGAAAAGCTCGATGACCCTAGACAAGAATTCGATGTAAAGAAGCTCGTTGCCCAAATTGAGCAGGAGTGTGTCTGGCCAGATGGCAAGAATTGGGCGACAAAGCAAGGCGACCCCTCAAAATGGGGTGGCGAATCCGGCGACTTTTCCTACTGCCTTTCGCTTGTCTCGCGCATCAACGCGGTCCTTACCTCAAATGCATTTGCGTGTGTATTCAAGTCTGCCGATCCCGCTTTAACAGCAGCCATCGACGAGTTCGCGACAAACGACAAACGACTGCTGCGTATCTGCCTTAGCGGGGTGGCATACGAGTTCAAGGCGCGCGAGATCGTTGCGAATGTTGTCGGGAGGCACCTTCTAAACATGGCAAGGTCCGGTGCATTCGCAGCCTCACCAGTGGTTGTCGTTGTTGACGAAGCACACAATTTTCTTGGGAGACAAATTGGCGGCGAAGATGCCGTGGCGCGGCTCGATGCGTTCGAGCTGATCGCGAAGGAAGGCCGGAAATTCGGTCTGAACATCTGCCTCACCACTCAACGGCCACGCGACATCACCGAAGGAGTGTTAAGCCAGATGGGAACGCTCGTTGTTCACCGACTTACAAATGACCGCGACCGTGAAATGGTCGAACGAGCATGCGGGGAGATCGACCGCTCAGCTTCATCCTTCCTTCCAAACCTGAAGCCGGGCGAAGCGGCGATCATTGGATCAGATTTTCCGATACCTCTAACGATTCAGATTTTCCCTCCCGAGGCGCAACCGAAGTCAGACGGGCCAAACTATCAGAAGTGTTGGCAACTTGATCCACCTGCGCATTGACCCTCAACGAATCCGTCGTTGAAGACGTCGCCCTCGAATGGTTCGAGGAGCTGGGCTTTGCGGCCGGACACGGGGCCGCGTCTCGCGCTCGGTGCGTCTGCGGCGGAGCTGAACTCTCTGATCGAGGTGATGTCAATGGGGTGTGTTACAATCAATATTTGAGAAATAGGCCTACGGTTATCGTTGCCCCACACATGAAACGTACCGGAAGGAATTCCAGGTGAAGCGCTACGGGCGGGGGCTATACTCGCCGCGTAATCCACCTTAAGGAGCTGCCCCAAGCATGGTCACCGGGGAAATCCGCAGCCAGATTGATCGGATCTGGGATGCGTTCTGGGCGGGCGGCATCTCCAACCCGCTCGAAGTCATCGAACAGATCACGTACCTGCTCTTCATCCGGCGGCTGGACGAACTGCATACGCTCGAAGAACTGAAGGCCAACCGGCTCAAGCGGCCCCTGGAGCGCCCGGTCTTCCCGAAGGGGAAGGACGAGAAGAAGCGCGCGTACGAGGACCTGCGCTGGTCGCGCTTCAAGAACTTCGACCCCAAGGACATGTACACGGTCCTGGCCGAGCACGTCTTTCCGTTCCTGCGCACGCTGGGCGGGGACAACTCCACCTATGCGCACCACATGAAGGACGCGCGCTTCACCATCCCCACGCCCGCACTCCTGGCCAAGGTCGTGGACCTGATTGACCACGTGCCGATGGAGGACCGCGACACCAAGGGCGACTTGTACGAGTACATGCTCGGCAAGATCGCGACGGCCGGGCAGAACGGGCAGTTCCGCACGCCGCGTCACGTCATCCGGTTGATGGTCGAACTCGTCGCGCCCACGCCGAAGGACGTGGTCTGCGATCCGGCTTGCGGGACCTCGGGCTTTCTGGTCGCGGTGGGCGAATACCTGCGCGAGCGGCACGCCAAGGCGCTCCTGGACCCCAAGACCAATAGGCACTTCCACCGCGAACTCTTCCACGGCTTCGACTTCGACAACACCATGCTGCGCATCGGGAGCATGAACATGCTCCTGCACGGCGTCGAGAACCCGAACATCCGCTACCGCGATTCGCTCGCGCAAGACCACGCGGGCGAGGAAGAGAAGTACACGCTGGTCTTGGCCAATCCGCCGTTCGCGGGCTCGCTGGACTACGAGAACACGGCGAAGGACCTGCTCCAGATCGTGAAGACGAAGAAGACGGAACTGCTCTTCCTGGCGCTCTTCCTGAGGCTGCTCAAGCCCGGCGGGCGCGCAGCGGTGATCGTCCCCGACGGCGTGCTCTTCGGCTCGTCGAAGGCGCACAAGGAACTGCGCCAGCGGCTGGTCGAGGAACAGAAGCTCGACGCGGTCATCTCGCTGCCGGGCGGGGTCTTCAAGCCCTACGCGGGCGTCTCGACGGCGATCCTGCTCTTCACCAAGACCAACAGCGGCGGGACGGACACGGTCTGGTTCTACGACGTGGACGCCGACGGGTGGAGCTTGGACGACAAGCGTACGCCGCTTCTGCCCGACGAAAAGCTGGGGCCGGTGGTGGAAGGCAAGCTGACGGCCGAGGAGCACGCGAAGAACAACCTGCCGGACGTGGCGGCGCGCGGGGCGCAGCGCGACGCCGGGGAGCGTAAGCGCCAGCGCACGGCGCAGAGCTTCTGCGTGCCGAAGGCGGATATCGCGGCGCAGGGGTACGACTTATCGCTCAACCGGTACAAGGAAGTGGTGCACGAGGAGGTCCAGCATCGAGCGCCGAAGGAGATCATCGCGGAGCTGGCGCGGATGGAGGCCGAGATCGTGAAGGGGCTGAAGGAATTGGAGGGGATGGTGAAGTGAGCCGCAATCCGTGGAATCGGATTCCGCTTACTGCCGTATGCGCGAGCACAGACGACATTAAGTGCGGTCCATTCGGAACCCAGTTGAACAAAGAGGAGTTCCGCGAGGAAGGCGTGCCGCTTTGGGGCATCAAACAGGTGAATGTAAACTTCACGATACCTACGAAGGAGTTTCTTGAACCGCGCACGGCAAAACGGCTTCAGCAATACGACTTGAGGCCGGGTGACATCGTGATGACTCGAAAAGGAACGGTCGGAAATTGTGCTGTTTATCCTGAACACTTCGAGGTCGGGATAATGCACTCCGACCTTCTTCGCCTTCGAGTAGATGCAGCGCGATGTGAGCCGTCGTTTCTCGTTCATCAGCTACATCACAGCCCGGATGTGGAGCGGCAGCTTTCGCTCATCAGCGGCGGAGCAATCATGCCGGGAATCAACGTTGGCCGGTTGAAGCATTTGGAGGTTGTGCTGCCGCCGCTGGCGGAGCAGCGGCGGATCGCGGAGGTGCTGGACCGTGCGGAGGCGTTGCGGGCCAAGCGCCGCGCCGCCCTCGCCCAACTCGACGCCCTCACCCAATCCATCTTCCTCGACATGTTCGGGGACCCGGTCATTAACCCAAAGAAGTGGCCGCGAAAAGTTTTCTCCGAAGTCGGCACGCTTGACCGTGGTGTCTCCAAGCATCGCCCGAGAAACGCGCCAGAACTCTTGGGTGGGTCGTACCCGTTGGTGCAGACCGGCGAAGTCGCGAACTGCAACGGCTACATTCGAGAATATCACAGCACCTATTCCGAAGCCGGTCTTCGGCAGAGCAAGATGTGGCCGTCAGGAACTTTATGCATCACGATTGCCGCGAACATTGCTAAAACCGGGATTCTCACCTTCAACGCCTGCTTTCCTGACAGCATCGTAGGTTTCCGTGCCGAGGATCCCGCGACGGTGGAGTTCGTGCGCAGTTGGCTTTCCTTCCTCCAAAAGTCGCTCGAAGATGCTGCACCCGAATCAGCGCAAAAGAACATCAACTTGGCCTTACTGCGAAGCCTCACCGTTCCCGTTCCCCCCATCACCTTGCAGCGCGAATTCGCCCGGCGCGTGGCGGCGGTGGAAGCCCTGAAGACGGCGCAGCGCGCGTCGCTGGCGGAGCTGGACGCGCTCTTCGCCAGCCTCCAGCACCGCGCGTTTCGAGGGGAGCTATAGGTTTCGGGTCCGGCGTGGCCGGTGGGCAGGCGAGGGCGATTCAAATGGCCGCATTCGTCAAGTTCTTTGGTCAAAGCGACGCGCGTGAAGCGGCTTCGACGAGCATCGTCGAGGAACTGAAGCGCTCGGGCTCGCACTGGGCCTGCACCTATTCGCCCCGGAAGCGCCCCCGCCAGGTCCGCGACGGCGACACGATGTACCTGGCCAAGCTCGTGACCGATCCGCACGGCATCTTCATCTACGGGCGCGCGATTGCGGCGCAGCACGTCCCCGGCCGGGACGAAGCCACGCCCCGTGAGATCGCCCAGCGCCCTTGGAAGGCCGAATGGCCGCTGTACGTGCGCGTGGAACGCCCCGAGTTTATTGATGGAACGCTATCCTGGGGCGTGCGCCTGGAAGATCTGATGGACGCGCTCGATGCCGACGCCTTCGCGTCCACCCAGCGCAACAAGGCGAATGGCCAAGGCAACGCCGACCCGCGCAAAGCCATCCGCCAGCAAGCGCACGTTCAGCTTTCCGAGCAGGGCGCACAGTGGCTGCACGATAAGTTCAACGCCGCCCTGGCCCAACACGGCCGCTTCCCGGCGGAAGAACTGGCCAAGCTGGACGGGCCGGGGGAGTTGTAAGCCGCTTATGAAACCGATCCGACTGATCCGAGCGGGTTTAATCCAGATTCCCGGCTGCACGGTGGATTCCGATCCCGAGATCGAGCGCCAGGGTCGTGAACCCGGTGTTATTTGGATGCCACCTGGGGAGGCACAGGGAGATGCCAGCAATCCTGAGCCCATTGGAAGGCAGTTTGGGGATGACGAAGCGGAAGAGTCCGAGGATGAAAGCGCTGAATCCATTCCGAATCTGGAGCCGCAATTCGAGATCGGTTCGGAGATAGACGATAAGTCGCCGTTGTTGGGAGGCGATCAAGAGCGGGAGATCAAGAAGAGCGTGGAGCATCGCGGCGTGGACGCGCTGGGGTGGTACGCCTCGTTCCATTGCACCGGATACCAATGGGGCGCTTATGTCACGCAGTCGGGGATTGCCTACCTAATCCAGACGGCCTTCAGCAGCTTGGAGGCGCCAATGGAGGTAAAGACGCATCTGGCATTTCACGCCATTCTGAACCACGAGTTGTTTCACTTCGCCACCGATTACGCGATGAGCCAGGCGGAACTGGCTTATCAGGAACCTTGGTGGCTGCCTGCGAAGATAAGCCATCGGCGATCGCAGCCGCCCTACAGCCTCCAAGAAGAAAAGCTGGCGAATGCTTACATGCTGAAGGCATTCCGGACCGCAAAGCCGGAGATGAGAATCAGGGGTAAGCAAGACGCCTTGAAGCGGTTTTCACGCGCGCAGCCACCTGGCTACCGCGATGGCTGGAAAGTCCGCCGAAGTGACTGGCCTAGCCAACTTGGCCACCTAGCACGCGAATACGGGCAGCATGCGGCGAAAGGCAGCCAAAACCCATTCTTTTGGAGCGCGAATACGGGATTCGATTGGCCTGAAAGGTTTCCCATGAAGCCAAGGATCGATTGGAGATTCTGCCCCGTACTCTTGGTGGACGATTGCGCACGCTACGATATCAAGAAGGGCTGGCTGGATTTCTTCAGCAGGCTGGAACGAATCGTCGAGGCAGAAGGCTTTACGGTTCGATTAAGCCGGATGGATTCTAAGATTCAAAAAGCCTGGGAGAAGACCAAGAACCGGCTCCAGGCAGCCATAACGAATGGTTCGGACTTCAAGAGGTGGCCGAAGGAGGGACCCGAGGCGTACAGCGTTCGGGTAAACAAAGGCGTCCGTGCTCATCTTCGCCGCCTATCCAATGACGAATGGCTTGCCGTGGCCATCGGCGATCACAAGGAGATGGGGCATGGCTAACGGTTATGCTTCGGCCTCGTCGAATCGGGCCGGGGGCAGAAGGCCGCTCGGGCAATCGCCGAGATTCTCATGCAACCATTCGGGTGCGCGTGAATGAGCCAATTCCACTTCCTCCAATCCGAGTGGCCCGAGTTGCACGAGTCGGCCGCGAAAGCGGAAGCGCTGGCGCATCCCGACCCACGCACCGCGTGCGTCTACGCGCGCCGGGCGCTCGAACTGGCTGTCGCGTGGCTCTACAAGCACGACCGCAGCTTGCGCATGCCGTATCAGGACCACTTGAGCGCCCTGATCCACGAGCCGACCTTCCAGAAGACCGTAGGCTCGGCCGTCTTCGCCAAAGCGCGCATCCTGAAGGACCTCGGCAACCAGGCCGTGCACAGCCAGCGGCCGATGCGCGCGTTCGACGGACAGACGGCGGCGCGGGAACTCTTCCACGTGCTCTTCTGGTTCGCGCGCACCTACGCGCGCGGCGCGAAGCCGCCGGATGCGCTCGCCTTCCAGCCCGATGCGCTCCCCAAGACCGCGCCCGTCCCGCCGCAAACCGTCGAGCAGCTCCAGCGGCTGGAAGCGCAGCTTAAGGAGCGCGACGAGAAGCTTGCCGAAGTGCTGGGCGGCAAGGCGCAGCTCGACGCGGAACTGGAACGCTTGCGCCGTGAGGTCGCCGCCGCCAAGCAGGCCAACGCGAAGCACGCCGACACGCACGACTACAATGAAGCGCAGACGCGCGATTACTTCATCGACCTGCTCCTGAAGGAAGCGGGCTGGACGCTCTCGCGCGAAGGGCACGATACCGAATTCCCCGTCACGGGGATGCCCAATAAGGAAGAGAAGGGGTTCGTGGATTACGTGCTGTGGGGCAACGACGGGAAGCCCTTGGGCTTGGTCGAAGCCAAACGCACCCGGCGCGATCCGCGCGTGGGTCAGCAGCAAGCGAAACTGTACGCCGACTGCCTGGGGCGGCAGTTTGGACAGCGCCCGGTGATCTTCTATTCCAACGGGTACGAGCATTGGATGTGGGACGATGAGCGGTATCCGCCGCGCCCGGTGCAGGGGTTCTACAAAAAGGCCGAACTGGAACTGCTGATTCAGCGCCGCGCCGGGCGCAAAGCCCTGGCGGAGCAGAAAATCAGTCCGGCCATTGTCGAGCGCTTCTACCAGACTCGCGCCATCCGGCACATCGGGGAGACCTTCGAGCGCGATCACGCGCGCAAGGCGCTGGTGGTGATGGCCACGGGCGCGGGCAAGACGCGCACGGTCATCGCGCTTTGCGATCTGCTGATGCGCGCGCAATGGGCCAAGCGGGTGCTTTTCCTCGCCGACCGCGTGGCGCTCGTGAACCAGGCGGTCAACGCCTTCAAGAAACACCTGCCCGAAGCCTCCCCGGTCAACTTGGTGACTGAGCGCGAGGCCGAAGGGCGCGTGTACGTCTCGACGTACCCGACGATGCTGCACCTGATAG
>BTVV01000189.1:0-8754 GCA_045863855.1 Planctomycetota bacterium
ACCGATGTTGGCCGATTCCCAATCAGATGCAAGCGAGCGCCCCCAGCCCAAGAGCCCGGGACCAGGTAGCGCGGGCGTCCCGCCCGCAGGTCGCCCCGATTGTATTTTTTAATAGTATGTATATAATATAGTTATAATTTTATGTATTCTACTGTATCTTGCCCGAATGCGGTGTACACGATCCAGTAAGGAGGACCTTGCCATGCTCCGCTACCCGCTCTGCGGTCTGATCCTGCTCCTCGGCGCCACCGCGCTTCCCGCCGCGCAGCCCTGCTTTCCCGGAGCCGCCGGCTTCGGGATCGAAACTCCCGGCGGACGCGGCGGCAAGGTCCTCACCGTCACCACGCTCGCCGGCTCCGGACCCGGCAGCTTGCGCGAAGCGCTCGCCACGAAAGGCCCGCGCATCGTCGTCTTCGCCGTCGGCGGCGTCATCGACCTCGCCGAACAGGCGCTCGAGATCAACGAGCCCTTCGTCACCGTCGCCGGACAGACTGCGCCTTCGCCCGGCATCACGCTCATCCGCGCCGGCCTGCGCATCTCGGCCCACGACGTCGTGATCCGGCATATCCGCGTCCGCCCCGGCGACTGCGGCAAGCCCAAGAAATCCGGCTGGTCGCCCGACGGACTGAGCACCTACACCGCCCAGACCCCCGGAGCCCAAGGCCCGCACCGCATCGTCGTCGATCACTGCTCCTTCACCTGGGCCGTCGACGAGAACCTCAGCGCCAGCGGCGTTCGCCATGCCGGTCGAGCCTTCACTTCGCACCAAGTCACCTTCTCGAACAACATCATCGCCGAGGGCCTGGCTCAATCGACCCACGAGAAAGGCGAACACTCCAAAGGCACGCTCATCCACGACAACGCCCGCGAGATCGCGATCCTCGGCAACCTCTACGCCTGCAACACCGAACGCAACCCCGTCCTGAAGCCCGACGCCGCCGCCGTCATCGCCAACAACCTCATTTACAATCCGGCCAAGCGCGCCATCCACACCTATTGGAATACCCGCGAATACGAAGGCAAAATGCAGACCATGCTCCCCGCGACCCTCGTCGTCGTCGGCAACACGCTCTGGACCGGCCCCAACACGCCGCCCGATATGCCCTTCGTCTTCATTCAGAACGGGAAAGCCGACGTCTACGTGCAGGGCAACGCCTCGCTCGGACCGAACGGCAAGCCCGTCGCCGAAGTCGGCGGCAATCCCAAGCTCCTGAAAGAATGCCCCTTCTGGCCCGCCGGCTACACCGCGCTGCCCGCGCCGGAAGCCGCCGAACTCGTCCTCAACCAGGCCGGCGCGCGCCCCTGGGACCGCGACGCCATCGATACGCGCATCGTCGCAGGCGTCCGCGCCCGCACCGGCAAGATGATCGACAGCCAGGAACAAGTCGGCGGCTACCCCAAGCACGAGCCCACCCAGCACACCCTCACCGTCCCCGCCGACCCCCAAGCCCTCGAAGCCTGGCTCGAATCCTTCATCCCGAAGTCCTGACGCGTTCGCGCTACTTCCCGTACACGCGCAGCGTACCGTTCTCGGTCACCGCCAGCGCGTCGCCGCGAGGAGACGGGGTGTGCCGGAGGTCCGGCGGTCCCACTTGCATCCCGCTCGTGAAAGTCGCGCTCAACGTCTTCGCGGGACGCACCGTCTTCGACGCCACGTCCACGCACAGCGGCCAGTACGAACTCTCTCCGCAGACTCCGTAGTGCACATGCAGATGCAGCAGGAGCATCACCTTTCCTTCGCGCGCGCCCTGAAAGTACACGTGGGGCTGGCACGTCAGCACGCCGTGGTTCGGCTTCGGTCCGCCCCCCGGCGCGCGGTACGACGCCAGCGCCGCCTCGCGTATGCGGTCGAACTGCGGCGTCAGATCCAGCGCCAGCGGCTCCGCCGCGCCCGCCGCGCCGGCCACCGCGCGCGCAACGAGCTTCAACGTCACTTCACGCTTCACGCCCAGCGCTTTTTCAACCGGAATGTAATCGTTGAAATCGATCTTCTCGGCGCACGTCACCTCCAGCCACGCCGCGTACGCCGCGCCCGACGCCTCATCCACGCCCATCGGCAGGCGGCCTCGCCCGAAATCGTATTCCGCGAGCATCGGCATCTCGGCCAGCACGCGCGGCTCGGCCGGAGCCCCGGCGCTCCACGCCACCAATTGCCCGCCCCGGCAAAAAACGAAGCACTCGCCCGACCGGCCCACCGGACGCGCCGCGCACGGCACCGACTTCGTCTACCCCGTTCCCGTCAGCAGCGTCTTGGCGCTCGACGGAATCGAACCCAGCACCTCCTCCTTCGGCCAGACGCGCCGGATCTCCGTGGCCGTCGCCGCGCCTTTGCCGCTCACCGAAAACGCGATCAGCTCCCCGCCCGCCCACGCGTACTCCGCGCGGTACGCCGCCATCCGCTCGAGCTGCGGCTTCGCGATCGCCGCCGCCTGTTCCATCCGAGTCGCATCCAGGATCGCCACATCGGCCGGGCTGCGATCGCGTTGAAACGCCAGGAGCGTCCCGTCCTCGCTCGAGCCCAGGTAGACGCCGTCGCCCAGCGCCGTGGGCAGCCGAACCAGCTTCGCGTCCTGGGGCTTCCAGACCGCGAACGTCCCTCTCGGCAAATCGAGCGCCTCCGGACCCACGAAGACCGCATCCAGCGCGTTCGTCGCCGCATGCACCGCCAGCCACAGCCCCTCGTCGAAGCCCGGCCGCGCCGGCGCGATCGGCTTCAACGCCATCGCGCCCAGGCTGCGCGTCCGGCCCGTCGCGAGTTCCAACGCGCGCAGTTCGCTCTTCGATTCGCCGGGCTTGGGCAGCATCGCGTAGACGAAATGCTTCCCGTCCGGCGTGAACGCGCCGTCGTACCCGACGCCTCGTTCCTCGAAGGCCGGCCAGTCGCCCGCCGCGAGTTTCGGCTCCGGCTTCGCCTCGCCGCCCGGAACCGCCGGCGGCGGAGCCGGACGCTCCGCCGGCGCAGCGCCCCCGCCCGTCGCGGCCAGCAGCGGGACCAGCGTCGCGCTCAACACCAGGCACGCGCTCACCAAGAGCGCCGATTGCAGCCATTGTTTGCGGATCATCTGCTTCATCGCTCCCTGAGCCCAGGCGCGCGCGGTGCTCTCCGCCGCGCCTTGTCCCGCCTTCGCGCACGACGCTTCCAGACCCGGCGGCCACGCCGCCCGCCCTTCGGCCTCCAGCAGCGCCGCCAAGGCGCCGACGCTCAACACCGCGCCCTCGGCCCCCAGCCGCTCGCGCAGCCGAGCGATCCCCAGGCTTACGCGCTTCGAGAGCGTGTTCGGCGCACAGCCCGCGGCCTTCGCCGCATCCTGCTCGCTCAAGCCCTGGAAGTACCGCAACAGGATCGCCTGCCGCAGCGTCTCCGAGAGCGCCTCCAGTTCGCGGTGCAGCCGCCGAACGGCCTCCGCGCTGCGCTCGGCCTCGGCTTCCGCGCCGCCGCCCGATGCCTCCCGCGCCGCCGCGCCCGCCTGACCGTGGTGCTTCGCCCGCACCGCCCGCCCCCGTTTCGCATGCGCGCTCACCCGCTGCGCCACCCCGTACAGCCACGCGCTCAACTCGCCCTGCCGCTTTAACCCCGCCGCCTTCTCCGCCAAGACCAGGAAGGTCGCCTGAGTCGCGTCCTCCGCGTCGTGCGCGTCCCCCAGCGCGTGGAAGCAGACGCGATAGACCATCCGCCCGTGCCGCGCCACCAGCGCGCCGAAAGCCGCCTCGTCCCGCCCGGCGGCATAAGCCGTCACCAGTTCCACGTCCGTGGGCATCCGCGTCATCCGCGCCTTTCGATCCGTACTGCCGCCTCAACCGCGTTCATGAACCGAATTCCGAAAAAATAGTTCGATCCGCCGCCCACGCCTACCCGCCGTGGCGGCAACGCCGCCCGATCGGCGGGAAGGCTCCGCCTTCCCGCAAAGCCGCCTCAAAAAAAGTAGGTACGAGGCTATGCCCCGTACCTACCGACGGCCACCACCTCAAATCGCCGCGCCGAGGCGCGTGCCCGGCATCGAGTGCTGCGGAGCAAGCACCGTGGGCGCTGCTCATTGCCTGACTTACCGCCCCAGGTAAGCTAAAAACATACCCCAGCGCGTTAACTTCAAGGGTGAAAGCCGGGTACAGGGGAAACATGCACGGAGTAGGCATATGAAGCGAGCCGCGATCGCAATTATTGGAGTCGTGTTTATTGTCGCAGGCAGTGGCATATACTACTTATACTTAGAAGGGCAAAAAGCCCAAGCCGAGTACGACTATTTTGTCGCTGCCTCAAACGCTTATAGCAAAGTGAGCGAGAGAGCCGTACCGAAGGGGATAGATAAATTTAGCTTAGATGCTCCGACTCAACTAGTTACACAATTCTTTGTTTACTCCAAAGCGAATTCAGTCCGAGAAGACACCGTTCGGCTTGTTCTAGACATGTATAAGGCGTACCTGATTGAGCTGGAAAAGCTTTCGCCGCCTATCAGTCTGGTGGACTACCACCAATCCACCCTGAAGCGCGTAATGCGAAAAATAGAACTTTGGGGACAGGCGCTGATACTGGCAAAGGATGGATTGCTAACAGACGAAATGGAAGGAATAGAACAGATGCGCAAAGAGTTCGCAACGATTCAATCCGATGGCATGGCTAGTCTGGAAGACCCTAAATATAAGCGGTTTTGGACCCGATACGCGAAAGAATTAGAAAAAAAGGGAGCAAAGGAAGCAATCGAAAAGCTCCGCTAAACAAAACAATTTAGCCCCAAAACCTAGACGGTGTCCGGGATCGGATGCCGCGGAGCGGCACGGGAAAATAGCCAGGGGTAAGCACGCTCTTAAGCGCGCGCCACCCCCGGAACCCCGCACCGAATCGAATGCGCACCCCGGCAGGGGTGCGAGGAAAACCGAGGCCCGTCGACCGTAACAGCCGCAATTGAGCAAGACCATCGCCGCCAAGGTGGACCACGTGCGTATCAGGGTCGCCACTTTTAATCGATTCACACGGCAAACTAACGGCGCGGTTCACCACGTACATTGGATTTATCTTGCATTCGGCCCATGGCTGAAAAGAGTCCGCCACAAAAGTCACCGAGAATCATCACCATCAGACCATAGAACGTGATGGCCCAGAAAAGTCCGAAAACGATCCTGCCTGATGGCCAGTAGAAGATGTAGTACAGATTCCAAGCCAAAGAGAGAGCGAAGAGGATGGCTCCGACCACACGAGCGGTCTTGCGGGCTTGACTGCGGTTCTTACGTGCACTCAACAAGTCAGCGTTTTGGGCGAACAGCCGTTCGATCTCATCCTGCGGAACGCCTTGCCGAGCGAGGCGCTGCGCAATCTTCTCCGGGCTCTCCCCCCGGATCAATGCGGCCGACACCTCGATCTCATCCCGAGTTTCCATTGTGGACCCTGTAGTCTTTAGATTCTGGCGATTGCCTACCCGTCATTCGACGGAACTTTCATACCTAAATCCGTCTTCCTCCCTTGTGCCCACGGCACAACCTTGGTCAGCCCAGGGCAAGGCGCGCCCCGCGCACCGCCGCCCTGGGAAATCGCCCCCCCGATCCGTTCCGCCCTGTAGGGGCGGCCTAAACTTACTCCTTGGCACCCTTCTCCGGCGCCTACTCGCGGTAGCAAGGCCCGCTACCGGCCACCCGCCTTATGCCTTGGTAGGACGGTCTCCCACGAACGCGCCGGCCTTCGCGGGTCGCACGTTCGCCCGTTTCATTTCTGCGGCTCGCGGGGTTCTTCGGGATGCTTGATAGTTCCATTGGCAGCTAAAGCCGCTACAAGGGTACGCATCAGCCGAACAAGCCACACTAATGCAATTGCAATCGCCCCCCATACCTCTGGCCTCTGCAAATGCCCCCACCACCATTCCGGGAATCTTCGCTTGAATACAAGAAATTTCGGAACCGCAAGATCCTCATAGAATATAATGGTATCATCGTCAGTGAATCCTGTAGGCTCAAATCTCCCCGGCTCATCTGGCATTTTCAGTTTGCAAAGCATTCGATTTGTGCCATCAGTGTCATCGATTATATAGTACCCTCTGTAAATTCCATATGCCTCCGAGAAAGCAACTTTTCGCAAGCCATCTGGTGCCCTGAAGCGGTGGTCTGAAGTCATATAATAATCAGTTAGCAAAGGCGCGATGCTTTCGGCATCCTCAGTCACTCTTTCCAACTCCCACGGATCCCCCATCGCATATACGGTTACCAACAGACCAGTTGATAGCGCACCTAGCACTAAAGTGGCAAGAGAATACCGCATTGTCTAATTACCGATTTGTAACTGAGACTGGCGGGTGGCCCGGAACGGGTGCCACGGAGCAAGCGTCGTGGGCGCTGCTCCGTGCCCAGCCGACCGCGCACGCTCAAGCCGCCACCCCATTCGTCCACGCCACGGGCTCGCCCTCTCGTCGCCCCTGCTTCAGCCACCGAAAACGCGACCCGCATCACGCTTCCGACGAGAACGTATAGACGCGAACGTGTCCCGGAGCCTAGCCCGAGCGGTCAGCCAGGCAAGGAGCAAGCCCACACCGCTTGCTCCTTGGCACCCTTCACCGACACCTACTCGCGGTAGCAAGGACCGCTACTGGCCACCCGCCGTTTTATAGTGGGAATAGAAACTCAATCCGCTTAGCCAAGACATCCCTAAGCTCTCGATTTCTATCCCTCACAAGCTCGCGAAATAAATTTCGGTGCTCGTCCTGAATAAACCCTTCACCAACAAGATGGTTTTCTATTTCGCTCATATACCAACTAAAAAACTCCGAGTCTGTCCTAAACCGCTGGACTAAATCTTCAGAAAGGCACGCAATGAGCCAATAGAACACCAGGGAGTAAAGCAATACTTCTCTGGCACACGAATTACACATAGACCTTCTGGCCGTATACGGCCCTTCGCCCAATTTTATTTCAGCAAAGGATGCAATATTTCGGTGCATTGCATCGCGTTTACCACAAAGTTCACACATCATGCCTACTAGTCTCCGACAAATAGAATCTCTAGGTTCTGGGGCGGGTGGCCGGTTGCGCATGCCAAGGAGCAAGCGCCCTTAACTTGGCGGGTGGCCGGTAACGGGTGCCACGGAGCAAGCGTCGTTTGCTTGCTCCGTGCCTCGCCGACCGCGCACGCTCAGGCCTCCACCCATTCGTCCACCGCCACGGGCTCGCCCTCTCGTCGCCCCTGCTCCAGCCACCGAAAACGCGACCCGCATCACGCATCCAACGAAGTCGTATAGAAACGAACGTGTCCCGGAGCCTAGCCCGAGCGGTCAGCCAGGCAAGGAGCAAGCCCACACCGCTTGCTCCTTGGCACCCTTCCCCTGCGCCTACTCGCAGATGCAGGGCCCGCTACCGGCCACCCGCCGCCCCCGAAAGCCTCCAACGCGCACCTGCGGACCCTGCCGGGAGCTTACCCCGGAACCCCAGCCGCCTCTAGCCTCGTGTGCCAGAGGCACCCACACAAGCCTTCGGCTTGTATGGGCTACCCGCTAATACCAAACACCGTCGAAACAATGCCTGCAATTAACATCTTGGGCCAAATGTAGAATTCGCCCGTCACCGGATCGCGATGGAGATACGACCAAAGCGTGAGTCCGCCGCCGATCGCCAAAAGAAAGAGGCCGACCGAAATCATTTTACCCCAAGGCTCCGAAAGGAATTCAAGCAGCCACACCGTAGAACCTCCTCACTCGTGGAACTGGCCCGCAGTCGAGTTTAACGTCTCGGGTTCAACCGGCTACCTGCCATTCGTTGAACGACCACCACAAAGTATGTTCCCACCTGTCATTTACTCACTCACCATAAAGTTTATTTCGAAGGTACTTTGAACTGAATGCGTAGCCAATACCTACATTGGCAGACATATACAAATTTTCAGCAATATTTTTTATAGCGGCTTGACATGATTTTACCCCTTCAACCGCATCAAACCCACCAACCGAGAGACTGATCCCGCACTGCACAACCTGCTCCAGTAGCCGTATATTGTCTCCAAGGCATAAAATTAGATTCTCGAAGTCCTCATCAATAGTACCCTTTAAAGCGCGTGTCACAATTCCAGCTACTTTGCCACTACTTATAGTTAGCATTGGTCCGCCGCTATTACCTCCATTAACACTGCCGTCAATTTGGTAGACGCAAACTTTATTGTTCTCAAAGATACTGGAAACATAGCCGACGTGTGCGGTCAATCGATTCATTCGGAAAGGATACCCAAGAAAAAGAATCTGATCGCCTGCACTAATACCATCATCGGAAGCAAATGAAAAGCGATGCCTGCCAAGTAGTTTTTCTTCGATACCGATAACCACATAGTCTTTGTCTTGGGTGGGCGACTCATGCTGGAAATGACAATTAAGCTCCCTACAAGGCAATCTCAACTCCTGCTCTGAAAAGCTATTGCTGAGTTGAGAAGCTCTCGAGGCAGGAAACCGAATAACTAGAGTATCAAAGTCTATTTTTTCGAAGATATGGAAATTTGTTACAATCCCTTGATCTATCAGAAAGCCAGTCCCCGTAGCGACGAGATCTACATTCTTCATAAGCAGTATTTGGCACACTCCAGAGCTAACGTTCTCTATCAGGGCGCTGAGAGTGGACATGATTGTAATTACCTTTTCTTCAATTGGGCGGGTGGCCCGGAGCGGGTGCCACGGAGCAAGCGTCGTGGGCGCTGCTCCGTGCCCAGCCGACCGCGCACGCTCAAGCCGCCACCCCATTCGTCCACGCCACGGGCTCGCCCTCTCGTCGCCCCTGCTTCAGCCACCGAAAACG
>BTVV01000190.1:0-8624 GCA_045863855.1 Planctomycetota bacterium
GTTCTTCTCCAGGTTCTCCACTTCGCCCTTCGTCTCGGCTTGCAGCTTCGCGATGCCCTGCAGCTTCTGCTTCTCGCGCTCCTTCAAGTCCGCTTCGTCCGCGGGCTTCCCGGCGCGCTTTTCGATTTCGTCGGCCACTTGCCCCGTCGCTTGATTGATCTTCTTCTGCCGCTCGGCCAGCGCATCGCTGTGCTTCTCCACCGAAGCCACGGCGCGTTCGAGATCCTGCTCGGCGCCCTGGCGCAACTTCTCCGCGCCCGCTTCCAGGTCTTCCGTCGCGCGCTTGCCCTGCGCCGTCGCCGGCTGCGTCTTCTGCTCGCCCAGGTTCTTCGCCGCTTCGTCCATCCGCGTCGCCGCGTCGCGGAAATGCTGCGCGGCCTCCTGAGCCGTCTTGTCGTGCGCCGGAGCTTTTTTCACCAAATCCGCCGCAAGCCCGCGCACTTGATCGGCCAGATCCTTCTGCCGTTTCTCCAGTTCCTTCTGCCGTTCGCCGCGGTCACCTGCCGCCTGTTCGTTGGCCGGCTGAGCCCCCTCCGGCTTCTCCTTCGGATCCCCGCCCGACGGCTTCCCGGACGGCGTCTGCGGAGCCCCGCTCGGCTTCGGTTCCGACTTCGCCAAATTCTCCGCGTCCTGGTTTAGTTCCTTCTGCTGCTTTGCCAGCGCCTCCGCCTTCTGCTTCAACTTCTCCGCGTCCGCCGCCGGCAGCTTGCGCTGGTAGTCCGGCATCTTGATCGGATCCATCTCGGCCGTCGGAGGCACCCCTTCGGGCGGCGGAATCTCCATCTTCAGGAAGCCCAGCGCCGCCTGCATCGGGTCTTCTTCCATCGCCATGCCGCCGCTCGGCGCCGTCGCCTTGTCCATGAAGTCCAGACCGAATCCCGCTTTCTCCAGCAGCGCTTGAGCCTTGCGCCACAACGCCACCGACTTCGACGGCTCATGCGCCTTCAGGATCTCGATCCCTTCCGCGATCTTCGCATCCGCCTGCACCACCAGTTCCCAGCGGTCCGGAGGCGTCTTCGACTGCTTGAACTTGTGGAACTTCTGCGGCACGCCGTCCGCCGTCGTCATCGCCGCGAACAAGTCCAGGCAGCGCTTGTCGTGCGTCTCCTGGCCTTCACGCTCCTTCTCGACGTGAATGTTCCAAGCCACGCCGATGTACTTGATCAGTTGCAGCGTCGGCGGGTGCGGCTCGTGAGGATGAGGCTCGCTCGCCGGGAACGCGCCGGCAACTTCCAGCGGCGCGACTTTCAGCATGAACAGATCGCTCACCGCGAGATGCCCCTTCAAGTCCTTCACCGTCACATGGTAGAAAAGCGTATCCCCCGGCGCCGTCTTGACCGGAAGCTCGGGGATCGAAAGCGTATGGTCGTACTCGTGTTCGCCGGCCTGCGGAGCCGGCATCTTGAACACCAGCTCCTTGCGCTGCTCGTTCTCCGCGTCGCCCGCCTGCAGGAAGATCGAGATCGCGTCCAGCCCCACGTCGTCGTGCGCCTTCACCCGCACCAGCACCTCCGCCAGCCGGTGCGCGCTCGAATCGCTCCCCGGCGCCGAAAGCGTGAAGCTCGGAGGCGTATCCTCCAGCGCCTTCACGAAGTACGTCTGCTCCAGATCCAGCGCCTGCCCGTCCAACCCGCGCAGCGATAGCTTGTAGGCCGTGTCCGCCGTTACTTCGAACTCCGCCGACGCGCCTTCCTCGCCGGCCGCCGCGGCCAGTTCCAATTCCTTCCCGCCGTCGAAGATCAGTTTGCCGCCGCTCAGCGGTCCGTTCGCCACCGCGCGCAGACGCACCTTCGTCCCCATCAACGCGCTCACGTCCCCGCTCATTCCGAACTGCTTCGCCGGCGCCTGCCGCGTGTACGCAGGCGGCGTCAGCGTCAGCTCCAGACCCTTCGCCAGCAGCGGATCGTACACCTCCAGCTTCACGTTCTCGCTCGCCGCCGCTCCGGCCTTCGCCATCATCTCCACGTCTTCGTTGACGTCCGAAAGCCGCAGCGCGAACGTGTTCAGTTCGTCCACTTCGTCCATGCGCAGGCGCTGGAACTCCAGCGACCCCTTCGTCCGGAAAAGCAGGAAGACTTCGCCCTCCGGCGCACGCGTGAAGCGCGCCTTCACATCCACGCTGCCCCCGCGCAGAATCCGGCGAGCCCCCTCCGCCGGCGCCACCAGTTCCACCCGCACCGGTTCCTCCGTCGCGACGAAAACCCCTGCCTCGATCCGGTCCTCCGTTGTCATCTCCCACGGCAGCAGCAAGCGTTTCGACTGCCGACCGAAGAAGTCCTGATAACGCACCGCGCTCATCCCGAACATCAAGAGCACCACGCACGCCGCCAGCGCGTATTTCTTCAAACGCGAAAGATCCAGGATCTCGCCCAAGCGGATCCGCTGCGCCTGCATCGCCGCTTCGCGCACTATCTCGTGGACGATGTACGTGTAGATCGGGCTCGCCTCGGCCGGGTTCTTCGAACCGAACTCCGTAGCCGCCACCAGCGCGCCTTCAAGCTGCCTGTGCCGTTCTTCGACGTACTGAGCCACCTGCACATCCGGAAGCTCGCGGCGCAGCGGACGGATCACGTGCCGACCGAACAGCAGCGCCAATATCCCGCCCAGACCCGCAAGCATCGTCACCCGCAAGCCCTGCGGCATCGCGTACGCATAGTCCAGCAGCGCGAAAAGCAGGAACAGCCCCAAGCCTTCGATCAGCACCACCGCCAGACCCTGCAACGCCTGCGTCCGCTTCCAGCCGCGGCGCACCTGATCCAGGTGGGCCTGAAGAGTTGCGTATTCCGTAGCCATAGCCGCCTCCGCTGAAACTACCTGAAACCGGTATCCTTATTGTATGTCTACACCGCCGACCCAGCCATAGGACGAAGCAGAAACCCCAAAAGCTTGCCTTAAATCCCTGCTCTCAGGTCAGTTCCGCGACGTATGGTTCGCCAGTATGTGCTCGCCCACCAGCCCCACCACCAGCAGCACCAGGACATACCAGCCCCAGCCTTGCCCCTTCTCCATCCGTTCCTTCGCCTCGCCGCTGGCCGCTACCAGCACCTTCACCCCGTCGATCGTGCGCTGCTCGCCTTCAGGATTCGAACTCACCGCCGACTGCACTTCTTCCGGGTCCAGCGCCGTCGTGTCCGATTCGTCCGGGTCCAGGTTCACCGCAAAGCGCTCTACCTGCTCGCCATGAGCCAGCACGTGCAACCCCGGCAGCGCCGGCACGAAACTCTGCGGACCGCTCTTCAAGGCCACCGTATCGCCTTCCGGAGGCGTCAGCTCGCCGCTCTCGCCGGCCACCGTCAAAACCACCGCCTGGCCCACCTGCGCCGTCGTCACCGCCTCGCCGCGCACCGCCAGGTAGCGCACCGCTTCATGCACGAAAGGCACGAAGAGCCCGCCCTTGCGCCCGAAATCGTTCCAACCCAGCCCCGCGCTCGAGGTGAACAGCAGCGTCATCCCGCCGTTGCTTCCCACCGCGCGCTCCAAAAGCGCCGGACGTCCGTCCAAATACCGCGCGCGGACCTGCGCCAACTGCGAGTCCGTCACCATCGCGTACGCGAAGAAACGCGCCTGCGTCAGTTCGCCGCTCTGCGGCGCCGCGAAGAGCCGGAAAATCCGGTGCGTGTAATCGATCTCCGCCAGAGGCACCCCGTCGCCCTTGCGGTCGTAGCGGACCACTTCCTTTAACCGGCACGGCGCGATCGATGCGAACGCCGCGTTGAACCCTTCCAGTTCCGTCGACTCGCCGGGCCAGAAGAGCGCCCCGCCGCCGCGTTCCAGGTACGCCTCCAGCGCGTCCTGCGCCGCCTTCGGCAACCGCGTCACGCTCGTCAGCACCGCCGCGTCGCAGCCCTCGAAATCCGCGGCCTTCGCCGCTTCCGCCGCGATCTCGCGCACCTCGAACGGCGATCCCTCCACCGAAAGCGCCGCCTTCAGGAAATGAGCCTCGTCCTCCGACTTCTTCCGCGCCACGCCGCCGTTGAAGACGCGCACCTGGATCCGCGGCAGCACCCGCACGTTGAAATGATACGTGTTATCCGGAGCGAACCCGTCGTCGGCGTCCACCGCGATCGTCCCGAACGCGTCTCCCGGTGCATCGAAAACATGCCGGAAGTGCACGATCTCCCCCTCGTTCGGGCGCAGGTGGATCGACTTCTCTTCCGCCGGCTTGCCGTTGAACGAGAGCGTCACCTTCACGCCTTTGCGGTCCTGAGCGCCGAAGTTCATCACTCGCGCGTGGATCGCCTCCGCCCGCGGGCTCGCCACCGTGCTGCGCGGCATCGAAACCTGCGTCACGCCCACGTTCTCGGCCGACGTCGCCGCCACCGGCTTCAGTTCCAGGCCCACGCCCGACGAGAGCCGCCACTGCCCGTCGTAGCTCGCCCAGCCCGAACGCGGAAAATCGCCGTATACGCACAGCGTCTTGACCGACTCGCGGTACTCGTCCCCTTGCAACAACTGGTCCGCGCGCTGCATCGCCGCGACCAGGTTCGTACCGCCGTACCCTTCCTTTAAGTCCTCGATCGCCGCGCGGACCTGAGCGTGGTCGGCCGTCGGAGCCACCTTCACGTTCGGCGCATGATCGAACGCCACCAGCCCCACCCGCGCGCCCGGTTCGCACTTCGCCAAACGCTCCAGCGCCAGCTTCTTCGCCGCCTCCAGCCGCCCGCCGATGCGCATCGAACCCGACGTGTCCACCGCCAGGACCAGCACGCCCAGCCCGCCGCCCGCCGATGCCGCCGAACCCGTCAGGAACGGGCGCGTTAGCGCCAGCGCCAGGCACGCCACCAGCGCCGCGCGCAACAGCATCAGCAAAAGCTCGCGCAGCCGCTGCGTCCGCGTGATTTTCTGCGAAGCCCCCAGCAGGAAACGCACCGCCGGAAACGTGATCCGCTGCACCCGGTCGCGTTGCAATATGTGGATCAGGATCGGCACGCCGACGGCGAGCAATCCGAAAAGATAGTACGAGTTCAACAATGCCATGCGCCGAAACCCTGGAACGAATTAAAAATTCGAAGGCTAAAATCGAAACGCAACCGGCCATCTCCCAACCCGCACCGCGCCAACCCTCCGGCGCCCTGCTCCTGCCCTGCTTGTCGACATAATGATTATCGATTTTCGAACGCTTAGTGCAGTCTTCCCCTCTTGTACATGTACTCGCTCAACGCCAGCTCCAGATTCGTGCTCGTGTTCATCAGCTTGTAATCCACGTTCAAATCCGCGCAGCCCTTCCGGTACGGACCGAAGAATTCCTCGAACTTCTTCATGTACAGCTTCTTCACCGACTGCGGCGCCACCAGAACCTTCTGGTTCGTCTCGCTGTCCGTGAATTCCGTCAGCCGGTCGAACGGGAACTCGATCTCGTCGCGGTCCAGCACATGGAAGACGATCACCTCGTTGCCCAGGAAGCGGAAGTGCTGCAGCGCGCTCATCACGCGGATCGGATCGTCCAGCAAGTCGCTGATCAGGATCACCATCCCGCGCCGGCTCAGGCTCTCGGCCAGCCGGTGCATCGGCGTCGCGATGTCCGTATCGCCCTTTCCGGCCTCCACTTGGTCCAGGGTCGTAAGCAGGAGCTGCCGGTGAGCGGGACTGCCGCGCGCGGGGAGCATCTGCCGGATCTCGTCGTCGAAAACCAGCAGCCCCGTCGCGTCGCGCTGCCCGATCATGAAGTACGAAAGGCACGCCGCCAGCCGGCACGCGTACTCAAGCTTGCTGAAACCCCCGTGCGTTCCCCGGTACGCCATGCTCGGCGAACAATCCACCAGGATCTGGCACGCCAGGTTCGTCTCTTCTTCGAATTGTTTGATGTAGTAACGGTCCGACTTCGCGTAGACCTTCCAGTCCACGTGCTTCACGTCGTCGCCCGGCACGTACTGCCGGTACTCCGCGAATTCCACGCTGAATCCGCGATAAGGACTCCGGTGCAGGCCTAAAATGAAGCCCTCCACCACCGCCTTCGCCAGCATCTGCATGCTCTTGATGCGGCCCAAGGTCTCGAAGTCGAGGTACTTAAAGTCGGCCATTTAACACCCGGTAAACGCTACACGTAGAACGCCAACCTCAATGACACCGGCTACGCACCCGCCCCGTCGCGCCTGCGCCCCAACCATCACGCTTTACGCATCACCCTTCCGCACCGAACTCCTGCCGTTTACTGTTGCCTTCCCGTCTTACATCCCGCTCTTCGGCTCCTTCACCTGCTCGATCAACCGCCCCACCAACGTCTCGCTCTTGATCCGCGCCGACTCCGCGCGGAAGTTCGTCACGATCCGGTGCCGCAGCACCGGCAGAGCCACCGCCTGGATGTCCTTCACCGAAACGTGGAAGCGCCCGTCCAGCACCGCTCGCGCCTTCGCGGCCAGGATCAGGTTGATCGGCGCGCGTGTGCTGGCTCCGTACGAGACGAACTCCTTGATGAAGTCCGGAGCCGACGCGCTCTCGGGACGGCTCGCCGCCGCCAACTGCACCGCGTACCGGATCACCGGCTCCGCCACCGGAACCTCGCGCACGATCCGCTGGTATTCCAGCAGTTCTTCGCCGCCCATCACCCGTTCCAGCACCGGCTGCGTACGCTTTGTCGTCTGGTCGATCACCGCGATTTCGTCGGCGCGCGGCAAGTACCCGATCACGCTCGAAAACATGAAGCGGTCCTGCTGGATCTGCGGCAGCGCGTACGTGCCTTCCTGCTCGATCGGGTTCTGCGTCGCCAGCACGAAGAACGGCTCCTCGAGCTTGTACGTGATCCCCGCGACGGTGACCTGGTGCTCCTGCATCGCTTCCAGCAGCGCCGCCTGCGTCTTCGGCGGCGTGCGGTTGATCTCGTCGGCCAGCACGATATTCGCGAAGAGCGGACCGCGCTTGAAGCGCAGCGCGCGCTGATGCGTCGCCTTGTCCTCTTCCAGCACCTCCGTACCCGTAATGTCCGAAGGCATCAGATCCGGCGTGAACTGAATGCGCCGGAAGTTGAGGTCCAGCACTTCGCCCAGGCTCTTGATCAGGAGCGTCTTCGCCAAGCCCGGCACGCCCGTAATCAGGCAGTGCCCGCCGGCGAAGAAGGCCATCAGCACTTCGCCAACGACCTGCTCCTGTCCGATCACCGCTTTGCGAATCTCGCCCAGAATCCGCGTGCGGCACGCGCCCAGTTTCTCGACTTTGGCGCGGATGTCGGCTTGCGTCAGTTCGGCCATGCGCTGTTCCCGTCCCAAGATTCCCGTAATTTCCAAGCAGCGTTTCTGCAAAACCGCTGTAATCTTCAAGCCTCAACTTTCCCTTATTTTCTCCAACCTCAAACTTTTATCGCTTTACAGTATTGGGGGCCAAGTTTACAGTAAGTGTAAACTTAGGTTTACACTTGGTATACAGGTGGACTTTTCGATCACCGCAACCCTTTTCGGCTCCCGTACTTAGCATGTCTCGCATCCGTTATTACCGTTACATGGCGCCAATTAAGTTTACACTTGCATGCAAATCCTTTACTGCGGGACTTTTATGCGCTCCACCAAGCGCCCGATCAAATCCTCCACCGTCACCTTGTCCACCTCGGCGCGGAAGTTCAACCCGATGCGATGCCGCATGACCGGCGTCAAGACCGCTTGAATGTCCTGCAACTCCACGCGGGTGCGGCCTTTAAGCGCCGCGCTGCTCTTCGCCGCCAGGACGATGTTCTGACTCGCCCGCAACCCAGCGCCCCAAGCGATGTAGTCTTTTGCAAAGTCAAGCCCCGTATCCTCTTCTGGGCGCGTGGCCGCCACCAGATCGACGATATACCCACTCAGCGCACTCGGCACCTCCACATCGCGAATCACCTGCTGCGCCTCCGAGAGCTCTTCGCCGCTCAGCACCGGCTTCAAGTTCGCCAAGCGCGTGCCCGTGGCCTGCTCGACGACCTTAACCTCTTGATCCTCCGTGAGATACGGCATCATCACGTTGAACATGAAGCGATCCTGCTGCGCCTCGGGGAGCGGATACGTCCCTTCCTGCTCGAACGGGATCTGCGTCGCCAGCACGTAGAACGGCCGCGGCAGCGCGTGGGTCTTTCCGGACATCGTAACCTGTTTCTCCTGCATGGCTTCCAGGAGTGCTGCCTGCGTTTTCGGCGGCGTGCGGTTGATCTCATCGGCCATCACGATGTTCGCGAAAATCGGACCCTGCACGAACTTCAACTCGCGGTGCCCGCTAACCTTATCCTCTTCAAGGAGTTCCGTGCCCGTGATGTCGGCGGGCATCAAGTCCGGCGTAAACTGGATGCGCTTGAAGGAGAGTTTCAAGATCGGCGCTAAGCTGGCGATCAGTAAGGTTTTAGCGGCGCCCGGAACACCCGTGATCAAGCAGTGCCCGCCCGCGAAGAACGCCGTCAGCACCTGCTCGATGGGCGTCTCGTGGCCCACGATAATATGACGTAACTCTTTGATAATACGCTCTTTAGCATCTTTCAAGTACGCCACGTCCAACTTGCCTTGGGCCATAACGACTCCTCGTTACCCTGCGGTAACCGTTTTCCGAATTGAACTTTCCAGCATGATCGCCGTGCTGATCTAAGTACACGCGAATTCCAGGGTTGTATATGGAAATTAACGGAAAGTCGGTGTACTAGTTCACTAGAGCGGGTCTAACTCCAAGCGATGCAA
>BTVV01000191.1:0-8612 GCA_045863855.1 Planctomycetota bacterium
CGTGCGACCGGGTTCGGGTGGATCGAGCCGAACGACTAACAGGTGGGTGAACGTATGGATGCTTTTCCGAGTTGGCTGGTGTGGGCGCTTCTTTCGGCCTTATTTGCTTCATTGACCGCCATTTTTGCCAAGGTAGCGCTGAGCGGCATCGATTCCGATTACGCCACGTTGCTGCGAACCTTCGTGATCGTCGGCGTGCTGGGGACGTTCGTGGGGTGGGTAGGCAAGTGGAGCAACCCGCTGGCGCTTGCGCCGAGAACCGCGCTATTTCTCGTGCTCTCCGGCTTGGCTACCGGCGCCAGTTGGGTCTGCTATTTCCGCGCGTTGCAATCCGGCGAAGCGTCCAAGGTCGCACCCGTCGATAAATTCAGCCTGGTTCTGGTGGCCATTCTCGCTTTCGCGTTTCTGGGGGAACGCCCCAATGGCCGCGAATGGGCCGGCATTGCGCTGGTCGTGTCGGGCGTGGTGTTGCTGTCGTTCAAATAGTCGTTAAATGGCTTAAAATAAGATATTGAGAGAAGCACGGGTTTTAAATTCCTTAGGGGTATTTGTATTCATCCAGCCCAGGCTAACTCGCGCCCCTCCATGACTGCGGTACGAATTGCTTGGCGCCAATGGGCCACTTCCAAAAGCTGCTCGGGTGTGATCTCGGCATGCGAATCGCCCAAAGTAACGTGGGCGTGAAAGGCTCGATAGCTCGAAGGACGAAACTCGGGTTTGAACAGCGGCTTTGTTTCCAGCAGTTTTGCGGCCGGTCCCGGAGCTACCTCCACGAAGCTGAAGCCGCGCCCGCCTTCGGTGTAGTCCACCAACAACCCCCCGCGATCTCCAAGGATGGTAAACGAGTGGCGTGGTTTGAGGAACGGATTAACGGCATACTCAATAGAAACGGAGATGTTACCGGCTACACGAGCGTAAAGACTGGTGTGTCCACACGAAATATCGGTATCCGAATGAGCGAATGCGCTGAGCGATTGAATTTTTGGGTAATGCAACAGATCGATCGTCTGCTGGATTAACGGCGTACCGATATCATCCGGCCGGGTGTTTTGATCCGCAGGCATTGAAGCGGTCGCAAAATGGATACTTTCGGCGCGGTAAAGTCGCCCCAGCTTACCCGAGGCGAGATAGTGTTGTGCAAGAGTAGTGCATTCGTGCACGCCTGAACGCGAAGGCAGAAATACAACCGCACGTCCGAATTTGCGGTGTGCATGCAATACTCGTTCGCAAGATTCGACAGATGGGGCTTTTGGAAGTTCGCATACTACGTGTCTTCCTGAGGCCAGCGCCGCACAAATCAACTCATCGAAATTTTGAGGCGGTGAGAGTATCGCAAGAGCCACTAGCCCTGATTGCTCAAGCAGCATTTGGTATGATGTGCAAAAGTTCGTCTCGTTCGCCTCAGAAAAATTTGGGAAGTCATTTAACGAGGGCTCCCGTGGAGATAAGACTGCGCGCACCTGAAATCCGGCCTCTGTAAGCAGGGGAATCGCAGAGGGCAGGTCGGAAGCGGTGCCGAACAGACCTAGAGTGGCTCCGGACTTCATCTCGCACCTCCGTTGACCATTTCGCGACTTTCGAGTGCGGACCGGTATCCCGCTTCGCAGAACTCGCTGATGGCGAGCGCTTGGTAGTGATCGGTGCCTATTTCCGGACACATCCCATTCAGTTGCTCTGCCAATTGGACCAGCCTTCGCTTCATGTCCGGGCCGAGATCAGGCGCTTCGAGCTCTTCCTCGACCACTGAACCGTTCTTTTGCCTCCGAATGATGGCCCGCTTGGGTGCCGCATTGTCTAGCACGATACACCCTTCGGTGCCCACAATAGAGGTACTCCAGCGCCAGTGTTGATTAACGCGCGCCGTAGTGTCGAGGGTGAGTGCAAGGCCGTTATCAAAATGGGCCAATAAGCTCAAATGGTCTTCGACGTCATATACAACACCTTTTGGATATCCGGTTGGAAATCCGCTAAAGGTATGAGCCGTGAGCCGAGTCCATTTTGGCCAATCGAGGATGTAGAAAAGCCGGTCGAGGAAGTACTGTCCCATGTCCATAAAGGCGCCGCCGCCGGCGTGCGCTTTTTGTCCAAACCAGTGAGGGCCGCCACGATCGCAGGTGCGCGCGGCGGGAAGCCAGAATTGAATATCCGCTTTATAGGGCCTCCCCAGCGCGCCTTCCCGTATCCGTTGGCGAGCGGCGGGCGACGCACCGTCTCGAAATCGTGACGAAAAGAATTGGACGGTGGTTGATTTGTTTCGTTCCACCGCAGCAATAATGTCGCGATTTTCGGAAGCGGAAAGCGTGCTGGGCTTTTCGCAAAGCACGTGCTTGCCGGCGTCGAGCGCTTGAATAGCGAGCGGAGCATGCGAGGCGGGGGGCGTGGCAATGGAAACGGCGTCTACATCAGCCCGCTTCAATACTTCACTCATTGAAGCGCAAGCGACCACCGAGTCATCCAAGTTGAGATCGCGCTTAAATTGTTCTGCGCGGTTGCCATCCATGTCACAGATCGCACGTAGGGCAAAAGGGGAGTCCTGAATGCCCGGTAAATGGCAGTTTCTTGCGATAGCGCCGCACCCAACCAGCGCGATTCCAGGTTGTTTGGCGCTCATTGGAGGCCTCGTGAGTTTTTTAGATGCTTCAGTGGGACTTGAATAATCTCACAAAAGTGGGCAATAAATGCGATCTTATCGGATGTCCGAGGAACTTCGTAAACTGGCGAGACGCTCTTCGCAGTAACACCAACCGTATTGCAAAAGCGTAGACCGTGCCGTCCGCTATTCATGAATGTCATTCTCCGATTCGCGCTTCTAGTCGAGGAAAGATACCATAGAGGCATTGACGTCAGGAATGGCGATACCGGACTTAACCATGTCAATTCCCGACCTCGATCCATGGCAGGTTCGTCGAGCGTCTGGGTTCATCTACTGGCGCCATTGGGATGACTATGGAGCTCTGGTTAATGCACTTTTGCTAACGTTCGAGAGCGTGATTTTCTATTTATCCCGTCTAAACTTATTGGATTTAGATCAGTTCTGATTGTCGATTAGTCTCGGCTTGATCGCTGCAGGCGCCGAGTGGTAACTGTGTTGCGTTCTATGTGGGCAGAGCGTCACGCAAATTTGTCGCCGCCGTTCGATTACCACTCCGTTGATGCAGCGCCTGTTCCCGCGCCCGCTCAGCCGCTAGAACTTTTCCGATCGCTGCACCCTCCTGACGCCTTTATTGCCTGCCTCACCCAAGGCTTCTGCGCCATGCATGGCGACGGCCAGCCGCCCTTTTCATCATCTACTCTCATCCGGTCGATGCCAGCCCGCAGATCCGCACAGGCAATCAGAAGCGTCTTGGCGGACTGGCGTAGCGGGGTTACTGCGCGGCGCTCAAGCGCTGGTTCCACGGCCTGCGCGAACTCTTGATCTTCTCGATGAACGGCTACGTCGCGCACATCCAACACATCCCCGGCAACCGGCACGACGTTCAGGGACTCTATGACTTGCTCAAGACCGCCTTCGAAGGCCACCTGCTCGGCAAGAACGCCTAACCGCCTTCATGCGGGCATTCACTTTTTGCATTGTGGCTGAGCGACACGATCCTAAGAAGGGTTTGGTTCGAGAGGATGCCATAGCCATTCGTACTGCATGGCGGTGCTCCGACTTCTTCCCGGAAGCGGGACCGGAGATATGCCTTGTTGTTTACCGCGCAGCGGAGTAAATTAATAAGAAGACTTTATTGTCTTCAATTCGAGGTATGGCTTAGGGAGGCTCATGCGCCATGCTGAATCAATCAGACTGGGTGCGTCCTCTGGACGAGTGGCGCCTCGCGGATATCGCCAAGGTAGGCGGAAAGAACGCCAGCTTGGGCGAACTGATGCATAATCTGAAGGACGAAGGCATTCGAGTCCCCGACGGGTATGCGACGACTGCACGGGCGTATGAACATTTTCTGGACGCTTCGCACTTGCGTGGCGCCATTGCGCGCGAGCTTTCGAATTTGGAGCGCGATGGCGGGCAACTGGAGTCGGTGGGGCAGCGCATCCGAGCGCTTATTTTCGAGGCTCCATTTCCCGAAGATCTGGTTTCTTGCATTCAAGAAGCCTATCGTGAATTAGGCAAGCGCTGCGGGGAGGCCAACGTACCGGTCGCCGTACGCAGCAGCGCTACGGCCGAAGACCTTCCCGAAGCGAGTTTCGCCGGCCAGCAGGAAAGCTTCCTCAATGTCCGCGGCGCGGCTGAATTGCTCCTCGCCTGCCGGCGCTGTTATGCATCGCTATTCACGGATCGGGCGATTACTTATCGAATCGCACAGGGCTTTGGCCACCTCGAGACTGCGCTTTCCATCGGGGTGCAGAGGATGGTCCGCAGCGACGTCGGCAGCTCCGGCGTGGCATTCACTTTGGACACCGAAACGGGATTTCCGGGCGTCGTAGTTATCAACTCGTCGTTCGGCCTAGGTGAGTTCGTGGTGAAAGGCGTTGTGACACCGGACCAATTCACCGTTTTCAAGGGGGTGCTTGGCGACGCTCATCTGAAGCCGATTGTGGACCGGAAGCTGGGCGACAAGGCCCGCAAGTTGGTTTACGGATCAGGAGGTACGCACGCGACCGTCAGCGTGGATACGGTGGAGAACGAACGGCGCTCCTGGTCGCTGGGCGATGCGGATATTCTGCAGATCGCGCGCTGGGCAGTGGCAATCGAACGACACTACGGGAAGCCCATGGATGTTGAATGGGCGAAGGACGGAACCTCGGGCGACTTGTACATCCTGCAGGCGCGGCCGGAGACCGTTCAGTCGCAGACGAAGGCCGGTTACCTGCGCACCTGCAAACTCAAAGGCAAAGGTCGAGAGCTGGTTTCGGGATTAAGCGTGGGTGACGGCATCGCGGCGGGCAACGTCAGCCGCGTGCTGAGCCCCAAGGACCTCGGCCAAGTTCGGCCTGGATCCATCCTAGTCACGGAGATGACCGATCCGGATTGGGTGCCGGTGATGCGGAAGGTCGCCGGCATCGTGACGGATTTTGGAGGCCGCACCTGCCACGCGGCCATCGTCAGCCGGGAGTTGGGCATCCCGGCGGTGGTGGGCACTGGAAATGCCACGCACGTGCTTTCGGATGGGCAGGCGGTCACTTTATCGTGCGCGGAAGGAGATCGAGGACGGATTTACGAAGGCCGGCTTCCGTTCGAAGTCCATGAAGCCCGATGGGGCGAAGTGCCAAAGACTCGTACTGCGATCATGCTGAACCTGGGTACGCCGGAAGAAGCCTTCCGGTGGTGGCGGCTCCCGGTGCGCGGCATCGGTCTGGCGCGGATGGAATTCATCATTTCGAATCACATCAAAATTCATCCGATGGCTCTGCTGCAGTTCGATCGGTTGACGGACGAGGCGGCGCGGCGTGAGATTCTCGAACGGACACGTGGGTACGCCGAGCGGGCCGACTATTTCGTGGACCGGCTGGCCGGCGGCATCGCGAAGCTGGCGGCATCGCAGCATCCCCATCCCGTGATCGTGCGCATGAGCGACTTCAAGACCAACGAATACGCGAACCTGATCGGGGGATCGGTCTTTGAGTTCAACGAAGAGAACCCCATGCTGGGTTTCCGGGGCGCATCGAGGTACTATTCGCCGCGTTACCGCGACGGGTTCGCGCTGGAATGCCGAGCGATCCGGAAAGTCCGCGACGAGATGGGTTTCCGTAACGTAAAGGTCATGATTCCCTTCTGCCGGACGCTTGAGGAGGCCGACCGAGTCATTGAGGTCATGGAAGCCAACGGCCTGCGTCGCGGGCACGACGGCCTGGAACTTTACGTGATGTGCGAAATACCCTCCAACGTGATCTTGGCGGAAGAATTCGCCCAACGCTTCGACGGCTTTTCGATTGGCAGCAACGACCTGACGCAACTCATCATGGGCGTGGATCGGGACAATAGCGAATTGGCTTATTTGTTCGACGAGCGCAACGAGGCGGTGAAGCGGATGATCCGGGATGTGATTTCCCGCGCGCACGCGGTGGGGAGCAAGGTGGGGATCTGCGGTCAAGCGCCCAGCGATTATCCTGAGTTCGCGGCCTTCCTGGTCGAATGCGGGATCGATTCGATCTCGCTCAACCCGGACAGCGTGTTGCGGACGATCGAGCGCGTAGCACAGGCGGAAACCACGCTGTCGTGTGGAGGACCGAAGGCCGGGGGAGGCGAACCGTGAATTCGCGCGAACCGGAGGTTCCGGATCGAATTGCCGAGGCAGGTGGTTTGAATCCGGGCATCGCCGCAAAGGTGCACCGCGAAACCGGCGTCCCCGAAGCCGACGTTTTTGGGGTTGGATCGTTCTATTCGCTGCTCGCCCGTCCTGACCGAAAAGTGCGCATCTGCCAAGGACTCTCCTGCCGCCTGGCCGGATCCGAAGCGTTATTGCGGCAGGCGCTGGACGCGGGGCTGCCCGCCGAGGGCTGTTCGTGCCTGGCTTCCTGCGATCGCCCATGTGCGGCGCTACGCGACCGGACCGTGCTTCCCGGACTGACCGCCGCTGATATTGCCCGAGCCGCCGGGAAATGGCAGTCGCTGACTTCCACGCCCGGGCCGAACGCGTTGGGGCCGCTTGAAGCCGGTCCCGAGCGATGCGCGATTCACCTGCAGGGTGTACCTGGGTTCGAGGGCCATGCGTTGACTTCGGCACGTGCGCGAGGGTACGACCGCGTGCTTCGCGAACTCGAGGGTTCAGGACTTCAAGGGCGTGGCGGCGCGGGTTTTCCGGCGGCAAGGAAATGGCGCGCCGTGCGCGAGCAGACGGAGCAAACTCGTTACCTCGTCCTGAATGCCGACGAATCCGAGCCGGGCGCGTTCAAGGACCGTGAGGTGCTCCTGCGTCGCCCCGATCTCGTAGTAGAAGGCCTTGCGATCGCGGCCGAGACTGTGGGGGCTCGAAAGATATTCTGCTACTTTCGCGGCGAATTCGAAGCGCCTATGGCTTCCGTGTCCGAAGCTTGGAAACGGTTTGAACAGGTTGGGCTCTTGTCCGGACTGTCGATTGAACTTCATCGCGGACACGGGGGCTACGTATGCGGGGAAGAAACGGCATTGCTCGAAGCACTCGAAGGCCGGCGTCCTTGGCCAAGGCACAAGCCGCCCTTTCCGTACGAACGTGGTCTTTGGGACAAGCCTACCTTGGTGCAGAACGTCGAAACGATTGCCTTAGTTCCGGCCATTGTACGCAACGGAGGAGCTTGGTTTGCGGCCTTGGGTAAGACCGGTCCGGGTACCAAGCTCTATTCCATCAGCGGCCATGTCAAATTCCCGGGGGTGTACGAGTTACCTCTGGGCTCGACGCTCGCTGAAGTGCTGGATTCGGCCGGAGGCTGTCTGGGCACGTTGAAAGCCTTTCAACCCGGAGGCGCCAGTTCCGGCTTCCTGCCCGCTCGTGCGAAGGATGTGCCGCTCGATTTCGAAGCGTTGCGCGCCTGGGGCACGTTTCTGGGCGCGGGCGGCTTGGTCGTCCTGAACGAGGAAGCCGATCTGCGTGAAGCCGTACGCGTTCAGCTAACCTTTTTCGAACACGAAAGCTGCGGACAATGCGCGCCATGCCGGATCGGAACCGGCTTTCTAAGAAACGCTTACGAGCTTTGGCTGGAGGCGCGGAAGGTTGGTGATCCGCAGGCCATGCGTCATTTGCAGCATGTGGACGAGGCGGCCTGGATCATGGAGCAGGGATCCATTTGCGGTTTGGGGCAAACGGCCAGCCTCCCCCTGACTTTGGCGCGAAGATACTTTCCGGAGGAATTCGACACATGAATCCAACGGAAGCCTTCATGCTGAATGGGAGACCAGAGGCTTTTACGCCAGGGGAGACGATCCTGCAGGCCGCGAAACGAGCCGGTGCCCGGATACCGACGCTGTGCAGCGACGAGCGCGTCGAGCCCACGGGAGCTTGCCGGACCTGTCTGGTGGAGATTCAAGGCCGGGCCCGTCTGGCGCCGGCCTGCATGACGCCATTGTCGCCCGGTATGGTCGTGGACACCGAAGGGGAACGGGTCACACGCCACCGGCGTGGTCTGCTGGCGCTCTACCTGTCAGATCATCCCGCGCCTCACGAGGAAAGTTCGGGGCCGGGCAGCCAAGTCCATTGCCTCGCGCGCGAATTTCAGGCTCCGGACGACTGGCCGAAGCCGCCGTCTCGGCGCGTGGCGTACGCGGGCGACCCCTTTATCGTATTCCGCACCGACCGTTGCATATCGTGTTCGCTGTGCACGCGCTATTGCGAACAAGTGGAAGGAGTAAGCGCCATAGCTATGGCCGGACGCGGCGGCGAGACGTCGGTTTCGACACCCGATAGACGACCGCTTCGAGAGACGACCTGCGAATTCTGTGGAGGCTGTGTCGCCGTCTGCCCCACCGGCGCGCTAGCCGATCTTGTCCCACTCCAGGCTCAAGCGCCTTTAGACGAACAATTGGATCGTGTTCGCACGACCTGCAACTATTGCGGAGTGGGTTGCCAGATGGACCTTCTGGTCGAAACCGCAGCGCAGGATGGTCGCGGATGGGTATGGAAGGCCGCGCATCCGCCCGCGGGCACGCGTCCCAACGACGGGAACCTATGCGTGAAAGGAAAGTTTGCTCACGAATTCAT
>BTVV01000192.1:0-8492 GCA_045863855.1 Planctomycetota bacterium
CACCGTTATCGCCTCCGACGATCCGCTCAACGATTCGCAGGAAGTCGAGGCATTCAAAGCGGCGTTGCCGAATGAAAAGTTGATTCTGCTGCCCCACGGCGGACATTTGGGTTATCTCGGCACGGCTTGGTTCCGCGCCCTGATTCAATCGGCTTTTAAGTAGCCCGGAGTTCGCGTATGCGCCTCTACCTCGTTCAGCACGGGCTGGCGGCAAGCGAAGAGCAAGACCCGCTGCGGCCGCTTACGCCGGAGGGCCGTTCCGAGGTACTGCGCGTGGCGGCCTACGCTGCGCGGTTGAAACTGGATCCGGCACGCATTCTGCACAGCGGAAAGCTCCGCGCGCAGGAGACGGCTGAACTTTTTGCCGCGGCTCTGAATCCGTCTGGCGGCATAAGCGTGCTGGAAGGGCTCGGTCCGAACGATCCGCCTGAGGCCACGGCCAAAGCACTCGCGTCTTTCCGAGCGCCGGCCATGCTGGTGGGTCACTTGCCGCATTTGAGCAAACTTGCCGGCTTGCTGGTCACCGGTGACTCCAGCCGTGAGATCATTGCGTTCAAAAATGCGGCCCTGAATGCGCTGCAACGCAGCGGCAATGCATGGCGCATGGCTTGGATACTTTCCCCGGAACTGCTGCTCGCCTGAAGGTATTTGCCAAGGCGTCAGGGGATCCCCTTAGCTGTCTATGGCGTAGTGCGCGCTGGGAGGATATAGAAGCAGCCTGGCAGCCATGGCACACGTACGCATCGAACCTCCAGCCGCTCCGCCCGCCGACCGTTCCGGTCCCGGCGATGGGATTTATAACGCTGTAGTGGGCACTGCAGGTCATATCGACCATGGTAAGTCGCTGCTCGTCCGGGCGCTTACCGGTATCGATCCTGACCGCCTAAAAGAAGAACAAGAACGGGGCATCACCATCGATTTGGGATTCGCGCCGCTTCAACTTTCCGACGGCCGCCGGGTAGGCATTATAGATGTGCCCGGGCACGAGAAGTTCGTGAAGAACATGGTCGCCGGAGCGACCGGAATCGATTTCGCGATTCTGGTGGTGGCCGCCGATGACGGTGTGATGGCGCAAACGCGCGAACATCTGGATATCCTAAAGTTGCTGGGAGTCCCCGATGGTCTCGTCGCGCTCACGAAGGTGGACCTCGTGGAAGAGGCCCTGATTGAAGCCGCGCGTGAAGAAATCGAACGACTTGTTGCCGGAAGCTGCTTGGAAGGCAAACCTATACTTCCCGTCAGCGCCAAAACAGGACAGGGACTGGACGAGTTTCGCGCCGCGCTGGAACGAGCCCTGGGCAAGCTGGAGCGGCGCTCCGCCGAAGGTCTTTTCCGCATGCCGATCCAACGCGTCTTCGCGAAGGAAGGTTTCGGCGCGGTTATTACCGGGGTTCCCATCAGCGGCCGGCTGGCCGTGGGCGAAGAGATCGAGGTCCTGCCGCCCGGAGCGATCGGGCGCGTAAAAGGCATGCACGCGTATAAGCACAAGATCGAATCTGCGCGCGCCGGCCATTCCACTGCGCTCAACGTGGCGGGCCTGGAACGTTCGGCCGTCGCTCGCGGCATGGTCGCTTGCGCACCCGGCATCTTACGCCCCACTCGCCTGATCACCGCACGGCTGCTGCATCTCGCCAGCGCCCCTTATCCGCTGAAGCAGCGGGCGCCGGTTCGTTTTCATACCGGGACGGCCGAGATCATGGGTAAAGTTTTGCTCCTCGACCGCGAACAGCTTCCTCCCGGCGCCGAAGGCTGGATCCAAATTGCGCTCGAGGAGCCCACCGTGGTGTGCCCCGGGGACCGCTACATACTGCGCCACCAATCGCCCATGGTTACGCTGGGGGGTGGTCAGATCATATCAGGAGCGCCGCGCAAGCGCCGGCGCTTCGAGTCCGCTGAGCTTAAAGACCTGGACGCACGCCACCGTTTCCTGGGGCACCCACAGGATCTGTTGTCTCAGGTCCTGGGCCGCGAACCTCGACCGGTAACGCTTGCCGACTTGGCCGCGGAACTTGGTGCGCGCCCCGATGATATTTGTGCATGGGCCACGGCGCTTGAACGCTCGGGACGGGCCATCGCGCTGAAGCCTGGCGAGATTTTTGTGAGCTCCGTATTTTTTGAGCGCTTCGGCGCACTTGCTCGTAAAGCGCTTGAGGTTTACTTTAAGGCGCATCCGGCGCTGGAAGGTATGGACAAGCTTGCGCTGCGCAAAGATATGCTTGAAGCCGTCCGCAAAGCGGAGTTGAGCTTTGACGACCGCTTCGACGAGTTGCTCGCAGCGTTTGAGCGCGCGGGAGCCGTTCGCATCGCTGGTGGACAAGTGGCGTTAGTGGGCCGGGAGCGAAAGCTCGATGCCCGCTGGGCTGAGTGCGCCAAGGAGGTGCAACGCGCGTTACAGGCTGGAGGCAACCAGCCTCCGTCTCTGGATCAACTGCCAACCGCATTGGGCATTCCGGAGCGCGAACTTCGGGAAGTGCTGCGCTATCTGTACGACCGAGGCGAGTTGGTTGAAGTGGCCAAGGACTTTGCCTATCCACGCGCCACGTTGGATGCGCTTATTGAGCGCACTAGATCGCTTTTTGCGGAGCGGCCCGAGCGAACGATGAGCGAATTGCGCCAAGGACTCGGTCTGAACCGAAAATGCGCAGTACCGCTGCTGGAATATATGGATAAGGCGGGATTGACCAAACGAATTGGGGACTTGCGCCGCTGGATCGGGCCTGTCCAAGGTGGATAAACGCTGTAAACTCTGCATCCATTCGTAAGCGATTTTGGAGAGCCGTTCATGTGTGTTTGCAATGAGGCCCTGCGCCGCTCGCGGCGCTGAGTGCTTTCGAAGCAGCGTGGCGCGTGCGCCGCGCGAATTCGAAGACTCGGAACATGGCTTACTGCTACCCCTTCGCGGGCCGCTGGAGCGTGCCCCGCATAGCCGGTGATCCACCGGCGGTTTCACGTCGGTTTCACGTGCTCGGTCTTTACGCTGTCTTTACCCAGAGCCGCCACGGCAATAGGCCGCGGCGGCTCGCTCTGTTTAAAGGAGGTTGTGCATGACCATGTTCAGAGTAGCCGTATGGGGTTGGTTATTGGCGGCGAGCGCATTTGGCGGCGAGGCTGCCCCGCAAAGCCTCGAGGCTCCCAGAGGAGCTAAGGTTCGAAAATTTGCGTTTACGTACGAGGCGATTGTCAAAGAAGTGCCGGCTGGAACGAAGAAACTCGAAGTTTGGCTACCCGTTCCGCAAAACAATGCTCATCAGGTCATTACCAACCTTAAGTTTGCGCCTGAACCCCATAAGGTCGAATCCGATAAAGCCGGAAATTCCTTCGCCTACTGGAGATTCAAGGAAGCCGAGGCCAAGCCACTGTCGGTGACCCTCACTTTCGATTGTGAACGCCACGAGATTGCCGCGGCCGGCCTCGCGAATGGGCGCGCGCTGAACGAAAAGGAACGTTCCAGCCTAAAGAATTACTTAGAGCCCGACCACCTGGTGCCCGTCGGGAGTGAGTTTCAAGCCATTACCACGGAAGCCGTAGGAAAAGCGGAAGCGCCGCACGAAATCGCCAAGAGTGCCTATAATTACGTCTATTCCAGCATGGCCTATGGAAAACCAGAAGGCAAGGCGTGGGGTCGTGGCGACACTTGGTACGCCTGCAAAGAGGGCGTCGGCAACTGCACCGACTTCCATGCGCTGTTCATGTCCATTGGCCGCACCGCCGGCATTCCCGTAAAGTTCGAGATGGGTTTTCCGCTTCCTGAGCCCGAAAAGGGTAAAGAAGGCAAAATTGGCGGCTATCACTGCTGGGCCAAATTCTACCTGGGTGACATCGGCTGGGTTCCGGTGGATATTTCGGAAGCATGGAAGCATCGCGAACTGGTCAGCTATTACTACGGAAACCTTACCGCCGATCGTGTTCAGTTCACCACCGGACGGGATATCGAACTAAAGCCTGGCTTTGACGGCAAGAAGCCGCTGTTTTTCATTTACCCGATCGCCGAAGCCGACGACAAAGAGCTGAAAATCGATAAGGCCTTTTCATTCAAAGACCATTAAAAGAGGGGCGGTTGGGGCGCACATACCCCGCCCGAACCGCCGATTTCCTATGCGCGTGCCCGCATGATCTGCGGAATTCGGCCGGACTTCACGTTACCTGTGCTTGCAACCAAACACGTAATGAAGGCAATATCGGCTCCAGGCGCAAGGCGTCTTCGAGCGTCAGCCAGGCGACTTCCGCCACTTCATGCGGATGCGGAGCCAGGGGCGGCGAATCGCTCGTCAATTCCACGCGCAGCCAGTGCAGGCGAAATTCTCCATTGGGAGAAATCGTTTCGTGGAACTTCTCGCCCGCGCGCACGCATAGGCCGACCTCTTCGCGGACTTCGCGCACAATGGCGGAGGCATACGACTCGCCTTGCTCAACTTCACCGCCCACGAAGCACCACATACCCGGTGCGCGCGGCAGCGCCCAACCCCTCCTGATGAACAAGTAGCGCCCGGCCTCATCTTGAATCAACGCCACCACGCCATGCTTGTCAGGTTGGGGAGTAGTCATGCCGTAGAGTCTTGGAGTGAGCCTGTTTTCCGCATTCATGCGCAATTGGCATCAGCCTCGTGTCTCGCGCCACTTGAACATAGGGTATAGTAGCAGTCACACCCTTGCACGAGAGGAATGCCCACATGCCGGCACGCCGCCCGAATGTACTTGTGTTCATGACTGACCAGCAACGCGGCGACGTCGTTATGCCAAAGCATCCCTGCCAACTGCCCCATGCCGCGCGGTTGGCTCGGGAGGGCATTCGTTTCACACATGCTTTTACTTGTACGGCCCACTGTTGCCCATCGCGCGCAACCTTCATGACCGGCGCGTATCCCAGCCGGCACGGCATCTACAACAACGTCTCAACGCCCACGGCGATTCATCGGGGACTATATCCCAATGTACCGATGTTCAGCGAACGCCTTCGCGATTCCGGCTACCGCTTGTCCTACTCCGGAAAGTGGCACGTCAGCAACGAAGAGAATCCTGCCGACCGCGGTTGGACCGAACTGCACGTTGGAGCGAGCAAAGGCTCGTTCATGCATCGGCGCATGGATCATTGGCGCGAACTGGCTCAAAAGGCGAAAGCACAGCCGGCGCCGCTTGGTCGCCCATGGGGCGTGGTCCAGCGTCCGGGCTGGGGAGATATCGAAGTATTCGGTTCGCGCCCCGTTCCACCAGAGCTTAAAGACCGTCCTTGGGAGTCGCATCACGATTGGCGCACGGTTAAGCAGGGGCTGGACGCGCTGCCGGAGCTGGCGGCTTCAGGGGAACCGTGGTTCCTCTACGTCGGCTGCAACGGTCCTCACGACCCCTTCGTCATTCCCGAGCCATACGCCAAGCTTTACGATCCCAAGGAGATTCCGCTTCCGCCCAATTATCGCGACACGCTGGAAGATAAGCCGCGCATTTACCAGCGCATGCGTAATCAGTACTGGGACCAGTTAAGCGAAGATGAGATTAGAGCGTCCATCGCGCACTATTGGGGCTACTGCAAACTCGAAGATGATTATCTTGGGCTGCTGCTTGATGCGCTCGAGAAAACCGGCCAAGCCGACGATACGCTTGTAATCTTCACCTCCGACCACGGCGAGTACCTTGGTGCGCACGGACTTTACGCCAAGGGCGTACCTTGCTTCCGCGAAGCCTACCACGTACCGCTGCTCGCCCGCTGGCCTGGGGGTATTCAGCATCCTGGCCGCGAAGTGGACGAATTCATCACGCTCGCCGATTTCGCGCCTACGTTTACCGAACTTACCGGCGCAAACTCGCTTGGAGAAATCACCGGCCGCAGCTTCGTTCCATTCTTGCGCAACGAAACGCCTGCCGATTGGCCTCAGGAACATTACACTCAGTTCAACGGAGTTGAACTTTATTACACACAGCGCAGCGTATCGACGAAGGCGCATAAGTATGTTTATAACGGCTTCGATTTCGACGAACTGTACGATCTCGCTAAGGACCCGTTCGAGACTCGTAATGTCGCGGCCGACCCGGCTTATACGGCGGTCAAGCGCGAGCTTTGCGGAAAGATGTGGCGCTTCGCAGAGCGCGAACGCGACGAAATGCTCTTTAATCCGTATTGGACCGTCGCCATGGCGCCGTACGGACCGGCCGATGCGTTAAGCTGACGGCAGAATTCATGCCGTGTCGTTTACGAAATGTGGAAAGTCGAAAGTGAATCCTGAGCATGAATGTTCGACCGGCATTAATCCGATTACGACTCGTCCGTGGCAGACTTTCGAAACGCTCTTAGGTGCAGCTCAACTTTGGTCTCGCCTCGGAACGTATTAAGCTGAGGTCGAAAGGCAATCTCGAAGCCTTCCGATTTGCTCAGGTCGCACAGCGCGTTGAAGTGCTCGCCCATGCCAAAGCCAACGACGCGCAGCACGGTGCCGTTATGTCCCGCGAAAAAGCTCACATGCTGCTCATTGGCCCCCATCGGAGCGACCTGCCCCGCGATGCGCACGCCTCGCGCCGCCAAGACCGGTCGGGGATTGCCCATACCGCAGGGCTCCAAGCGCTCCAGTTCCCGGCAAAATACGCTCGTCACCTCGCCTAGCGGCACGAACGCTTCCACCTCCAGCGAAGCATGCAACTGCTCCGGCAGGATACGTTCCGCCGCGACGGACTCCAAGGAGGTTCGAAACGCTTCGATTTGATTGGATGCCACGGAAAGCCCGGCAGCGGCCGCGTGTCCGCCGTGGGTTAACAAATATTTTCCGCCGATGGCCAACGCTTCGGCCAGATCGAATCCCTTGATCGAACGCCCCGACCCGCGCGCCACGCCTTCGGCTTCATCCAGTGCGAGCAATAAAACGGGGCGATGGAATTCTTCAACGATCCGGCTGGCAACAATGCCTATCACCCCTACGTGCCAGTCCGCCGAAGTCAGCACCAAAGCCCGGGGCGGATCGGGTTCGGACAATCTCGCAAGCGCTTGGGCTCGAGCCGCGTTCAATATGCGCTCTTCGATTCCCTGCCGCTCGACATTCAAGACCTCAAGCTTCGCCGCCAATTCCTCGGCGCGTGCGGATTCTTCGGTCAGAAGCAGTTCCAAGGCTTCCGCGGCCTGTCCGCAACGCCCCGCCGCATTCAATCGTGGCCCAATCCGGAAACCGACGTCGGTCGCGTTCGGCAGCCCTTCGATTTTGGCCTGGCGAAGCAGCGCCGACACACCTGGAGCCGAGCTGCGCCCCAGTGCGCGCAATCCTTGCGCTGCGAGAATCCGGTTCTCGCCCACCAGCGGCACGACATCCGCAATGGTGCCCAACGCCGCAAATCCCAAGGCATCCAGAAGGAACTCCCGAAACTCCGGGGATACCTTCGCACTCTTGCTAAAGGCCTGCGCCAGCGCCCACGCCAGCTTAAAGGAGAGCCCCGCACCGCAAAGTTCGCGGAAGGGGTACGCATGGTCGTTGCGCTGTGGATTCACCACCGCACAAGCGCGTGGCAACCCTTCCGGTGGAAGTTGGTGGTGATCGACCACGATCACGTCAATCTTAGCCGCGGCCATCGCTTCTAAAGCGGCGTGCGCAGAGGTTCCGTTATCCAGGGTGATGAGTAGCTTGGGTTGCGCCGCTTTGATCTTTTGAACCGCGGGGGCGCTTAACCCGTATCCGCCGCTGTCGCGTTCGGGCACCAGCGCCGTGACCGGTGCGTAGCCGAGTACGCGAAAGAACCGCGCCATCAGAGCTGCCGAACTGACGCCGTCTACGTCGTAGTCGCCGAAGAGGACGATCTTTTCATGGCGTTCGACCGCCACCCGAATGCGCGCGACCGCTTGCGCCATGTCAGGCAGTCCGGCCGGATCGTGCAGCGCGTCCAGCCGAGTCTGCAAAAACGCATCCGCAGCCGCAGCATCCGAGAACCCGCGGCGAGCAAGCAAACGAGAAAACAAAGACGTAAGCTTAAGTTCGCGCGCCAGCAATTCTGCCGCACCGGAAGCTGCCGCCTCCGCTTCCATCCAGCGCTCGGGCATGGCTCTTCGCCGCCGCGAAGAAGCGGCCGTTTTCGAGATTCGTTGCGTAGGCGTCCGAGCCACCGGCATCCGATCCCCCATCCGACCGTTGCGAATCCGATGGGTCCGAAAGATGCGCCATTGCATCCGCTCGAACCATCGATTCCTTCCATGCTAACCGTCTTTTTACTCCTTCCTAGCGCCATGGAGTTTTTAGTGGTGGCTCTGTAGTTGGGAAGATTGATGCCTGAAAGCCAGAAGGAAGCCTGCTTTTAACGATCAGATGCAAAGGTGCAAAATAGTAGCAATAGGACCGTCTGGTGGATATAAACGGGGGCTATCAGGACTATCGGCGGGAGGAGTGGCGATGCGCTTGAACCGGGTGTGGATGTTCTGTCTGCTCAGTTTGCATGTGGCATCGGCTCAAGAGGCGCCGGCTCCGGAATCGGCTCGAGATTTCAAGACACTGCTTAAGCGGCTTAATGATGAAAATTTCCAAACG
>BTVV01000193.1:0-8242 GCA_045863855.1 Planctomycetota bacterium
CGAAGCTTCGCGCAACTACGACAAAGGGGAAGATGGGGTTCATAGAACGCTTACGGCGAGGCATGCTACGAGGCGCTGGCGCAGTTCGGGGTCACGGGCATACACAAGCACGCGCTTGCGCGGAGCCTCGGTGCGACGGCGCACTACGGCTTCGAGATCGGCCGGCGCGATATGCCAGTAACCGTTCGAGCCTTTGACGGCTGGGAGCTTCCCGGACCTGATCCACTGTTTGATACCGGCCCCTGTGAGCCCCAGGAGCTTGGCGGCGTCGTTGGGCGAGAGCAGGGGCGCGGCCGGACGGGCCTGGATTACGACGCTCAGCCTATTGGCTTCGGCGCGGTTCATATCCAGGTGCTTCTTGGGGCCTTTGCGTTTTGGGGAGGGCTTGGGGCGCGGCATGCGTGAGTCTCTGTGGTAGGGGTAGGCCGGAACCAGTTTCTTCAACAGTTGGAGAATTGACGGACATTGTCACCTTTACCTGTTGAGGCCACCAGCTGGCCATAATGAGGCAGCATACCAACCCAAGCAAGGCAGTCGAAACGCCGGCTCCCCAAGCTCGTAGACCTTCGTGCCCCCAATTCGGGCAAGCGCATGGTCGGCGACACTCCGTGGGTTTCGCTTCGATCCCGAAGAAACGATCCTTGCCATATGGCCTTGCATCAGGCTGGAATTATACTATTTCTCAATGACGGAATCGCACACCTACTCAGGCACCCGCTTCAGCGGGTATTACCTGCTGCTCCAGGCAGTGTCCATCACCGCATGGTGGGCTTATTTGTGGGCCTATCCCGAAGCACGCAAGTGGTTTGTGCCTAAGGGTGCGGGTGAACCCGAACTCCTGGCCTTTTTCCTTCCCGATTTAGGAGTAGCCGTTCTGGCCTCCGCTGCAGCGGGTTGCGCATTCTTCATGCGTTCGGCCTGGATGCTGCCGCTGGCCTGGTTTGCGGCGGGTGCCGTGGTGTATGCGGCCATTTACTGCGTGGGATGGGCGATCTGGCGAGAAGACGGTTGGCTAAACGTGGCCTTTATGCTTCCATCCGCGCTCTTTGTTACGATTGCGGCGCTCGATGCAAGCCATGGTACGGTACCCATCTTTCGTAGAGCCGCACCTAGCCGAACCGCACGGCACATCGCTGCGACTTTGCTGCAGGTTGCTGCGTTCTGGACATTCTTTCTTTTCGTGGTCCCCGTAGGGGTGGCGCATGTGGAGGCGGGAGTGGGGTGGCCGGATCGGTTCTCGTTTTCAGGTCAACAGGGCGTGGCGGTCGCTCTATTTATGGCCATGAGCGGAGTAGGGCTAACCAGCGGTATGACCATGGCTGCTCGCGGGCAGGGAACCCCGCTGCCTTTCGATGCGCCGAATGCCTTGGTATTTAGCGGCCCCTATGCGTACCTGCGCAACCCCATGGTAGTGGCCGGTCTTGGGCAAGGGCTAGCCGTAAGCCTCTGGATGGGTTCATGGGCGGTGGTGGCGTATGTGCTCACAGGCGGTGCGATCTGGCAGTTCCTGGTTCGCCCCGCTGAAGAGCGTGATCTGGTTACCCTGCACGGCGATAGCTACCGGCGATATTGCGATGCGGTGCCTTGCTGGGTGCCCAGGGCCAATGCTTATCGTGGCGAAGAGCGGTGAACAGAACCCCGGTGACAGCAGACCGCAGGTATCTCCGAACGTACTCCAGGAGTGCGCATCCCCGAGTCTCATGCAAGATCTGAAATTTTAAGTCATTTGCCTTTCGTTGTTTCTTGTACCCAGATGTCTTGACGATAACGGGTCTTGTCCTAGATTGGCGCCCGCGTGAGGGGCAACCGGCAAGGACCGGAGGTAGTAACTATGTACTCATTAAGGCAGAAGTTGGGCGCGGAACGCACATGCATACGCATTTGCGTGGCTGTGTTCCTGGCGCTGAGTCTAGACGTGCAATCAAGTTGGGGGCAAACCGAAGCGAGTCGGACACCGGCGAAACCACTCACTATTCACGCTCCGCAGGAGTACGCGGCACTCCAGGGTAAAATGGCGGCCGATTCCTACGCTGCATGGTTGGCGCGCGCCGAGAAAGGAGAGTTGGTCGCGATCGAGGTGGTGGCGTTGGCCAACCTGTTGGGAAGCCCGGGCAAGTTCGATTTCGCCATTGCTCGGGTCTGGCTGGAGAAAGGCGTCGAGCAAGGGTCGGCTCTGGCGGTCCTGTTTTCTGCCGTACTCTCCCAACGGGATGGTTGGAATCAAGGTCCCGAGCAAGCCACGCGGGTGGCGTTGCTGCCTTCATTGGACGGGTTGCTGCGACCGCATGTCACGAAGTCCGGCTTCCTGGCTTACGCCCTGGGCTTGTGCTCGGAACTGCAACGTAAGTACCCGGAGGCCATGGCCCAGTTCCAGGCCGCGGAGAAGCTTGGGTGTTTCTGGGCGTGCACCGAGCAAGGCGCGTTGATCGTGAACAGGCGCCTGGGCGAGCCTGATCGAGCGAAAGCAAAGTCCTTGTTCATAAGAGCCGAGGAGGCCGGGTGCTTGCGGGCTGCTGCGTACTTGGGTGGCATGGCCACGCGGGAACGCAACCCGGCGGACGTCATGAAGTACCTGACGAAAGCGGCGGAGGGCGGGTATCCCGAGGCGCAGTATTGGATGGCGCGGCGGTTCTATGCCGCACGCGACTTTCCGGCGGTGCAGACCTGGATGGAAGCCGCCGCGAAGCAGGGGTTCGTTCCAGCCATGGTGGAGCAGGGGAAGAATCTGCATAGCGGGATCTACGGGAAAAAGGATCCAAAGGAGGCTTTCAGTTGGTACGAGAAGGCTTCTCAGCGCGGTACGGCTTTTGGCGGATTCTATGCGGCTTTGGCGCTGCTGATGGGAGATGGGGTGGAGAAGAACGTCCCGCGCGCCGTCGATATCATCAAAGCCCAGGTTGTGGCGTATCCCTACGACGATGCGCCTCTGCGCGCAGCAGGGTTGCTGCTATTGGGCGACGTGTACGCGGGCGCATACGACCCCACCTCGAAGGACGAGGCTAAGGCGAAAGAGTACCAGGAACTGGCGCAAAAGGACCGCGGGGTGAACTTCGCACATTTCCATCTGGGCCAGTCCTACGGGCGCGGCTGGGGCGTGACGAAAAATGTGAAAGAGGCGGTGCGCTGGTATTCGCGCGGAGTGGAAGCGGGCGATCCGGGCTGCCAGTACAAGCTGGCGCGCTGCTACGAGAACGGGTGGAGCGTACCCAAAGACGCCGCCAAAGCCGAAGAACTATACGCAAAGGCCGCAGAGAAGGGTTGGGTCAAGGACGGCCCTCAAGCCGCACGAGCGGATGTGCAGCCCGTGGTGCCGCCCAGGCCGCCGACCGAGGAAATGGATTTCTAGCACAGGCTCCGAGGAATAGGGAAACGACGAAAGCGCTTGCTCGGGACGGTACGCTTCAATCCGTTCCCTTTACCGTACTAGTCCCTTAATCGTCAGGCGCACGCGCCGGGACATTGTCCCCATACTCAGCTACGCACCCCCGCCAGCAGTCTGGCCGTTCGATCCTCCTAACCAATCCTCCGCCTCCTTCTTGCTTCGAAAGACTCCCAGCTTCACGCCCGTTGGCTCCAGGAACGGCGCCCAGCATCCGGATGAGCCCAAACGACGCCGGATCCTGGACCACGACCGCCCAGGCCCATTTCTGGCCGGCTTCGACGGCTTCCAGGGCTACGGCGAGCATGCGCAGTTCGGGGGCGGACGCGTGGAGCGTGGCGGCCCGGTAGCCCGGCAGGGCCTTAAGTGCGCCGTGTGGCCGGCGCCGAGAATGCGATTCGAGAAGTGCGGGGGCGGTCAAGGTATCGGTGGCGGCCTCCAGAAGGACCTGGCGGTTCGGATCGAAGCGGCACGTAATCGGCATGGCGCCTCCAAGGCGAAAATCACAGATGGAAGGGGAGCTTACCGAAGGGCGGCGGGGGCGGGCAAGGGTGGGGTTGGGCGGCGTTTCAACGGTAGTAACGGTGCATTCTTGTAGATCCATCAATCTATCCATGCCGAATGCGGGTGGTGGTCCCCTTTTACTCGAGCATTCGGACCCTCAACCGGTCCCCTTTTGCGTGCGCATCTCCATAACCACGCAGCATTGCGCAGGTGGCCAAGACAAACGTGCCATGCCCCCGGAGGTCGCCCATTCATCGCTACTGTTCATGCCACCCCGCGCCACTCGGCCAGTCAAGCGCGCGCGTAGAATCGGAATTTGCCGAACTCGTCGTCCACAGAGGCGGCCCGCTCAAACGCTTCTCTTTCCGAGTAGATCCGAGACGGACGGCCATGCGGCGGGAGCGGTGTTCCGTTGGGGTTGATCAGGTGATAGAAGAAAAGGCTAGCAAACAGTTGCGTAGCCGTCTGATCCACCGATTCGTTCGCACCGATGTATACGGGACAGCCGGCCTCAAGAAAGGCTTGGCCGAAAGGTGCGCGGCCGTTTCCACAACCCAGGGCCATGATTTTTCGTCCGCGGAGCTTTACCCTTTCAGGAATGTTTCGAGGTGTCAATTCGAACTCCGTCCCGCCCACGAAAAACCCCATCCGCATCCGATCGGTAGGTTCCTCGGGGTCGTTATCCGCAGTCAGGCCGTGCGAGACCAAAACGACCCACTCGGATTCGGGGATCTTACCGGCAAAGACGTTCGCGGCATTTAGTGGAACCCCCCCGAGGTACATGCGGAAAACGTGAATCAAAAGGGTTTCCAGATTGTGCTGGAGAGCATAATCCACGCCATACGCCGCTTCGTCGGAAATAAGGACCAGAGGTTCGAAAGCGTTCACCGTGTTCCTCTCATGCCAAGGGGCGTTCCATGCCGTGAGCGTTTAATATACCCCATAGCCAGTGCTTCACGAACGTTTGGCCCTGATTGTGTAGATCATAGATTAAAAGGGTCAGATATTACTGTGTTCGGCACCGTAGTTGCATAATTTAATGCATGCAAACGCCGTCTCTAGTTTTTGTTCATTTTTTATGACGATGATAGCGGTATGGAGCACGCAGAAGTACGGCCCAGCGATCTGCGCGGCTTGAAATTCATCAGGCCCATTGCGGCGCTCTTAGACCGCTTGCGCGGCGTGGCCGCACATCCCAACCGGGAACTTTATTTCGATCAATACGTCAGTCTGTTGCTGCTCTATTTCTTTACGCCCGCGATGGGCGGCGTTTCAGGGGTGGGCGGATAAAACGACGTGAAGGGTTCTGATCGGATCTACTTTTGGGTCGTTCCCGGCGGAGTCTTGGAGTAGCTGTTCAATTCCTCGCGTAGCGCTTCCAGCAGCCGCGAGTCCTCGCAGCAGGCGATGCCGGATTTCAGGGCAACCACTGCTTCGTCTTGCTGGCCGCGCAGGTGGAGAACTCGCGCCTTCATGCTCCATGCAAGTGGGTTGCGACCGCCGCCCAATCGCAACGCGGATTGGATTGCCGTCAGCGCCAAGTCCAAATCGCGAATGGACAGATCCGGACTTTCCACGATGCCGGAGGTGATCTGGAAATGGCAGCCTTCGTTATCGGCAGCAGCTTCGAGCAGCCGGCGGCCCGCAGTGGAGGCATCCTGGGCTTGAACGTCCTTTGCCGCACAAAGGGCCAGGTAGCGCATGAGACTTGCTTGAAAGCCCATGACACCGCGAGCGGATTGTAAATCCAGCGTGCCCGCGTTAGCACGCGCCAGCGCCCAGTCGAGGTTCAGGTCGAGCGGATGGCCGTGCCATAGTACTCGACCGCCGACCACCAGTGTCGCATAGGGCGTGCCGGACTTGGTCAAATTCGAGCCGCCTCCCTGCGTTCCGCCCCACGCTATCTGCCATGCGCCGCGCACGCGCCCGTCGTCGCGGCCTAGGCGAAATCCCAGGGGCTTCTCCTGACGTGCCAGGAAGGCGCGGATCTCGTCTTCCGAGTCCGGGCAGATCGCTTCCATCCGGGTAAGAGGCCAGGCCCCGTGCCGCGAGGACATCTCGCGCAGTATCGCGTTCGAAGCCTTGGACTCCAGCCGACCAAGCAGGATCCGAAGCTCGATGACCGGTCTGTCTCCCGGTGTTGGCGTGGGTTCGGGTCCGAACCAAGCGGCCACCACGGTTTTCGGCGCCTCCGCTCCCAGTTCGAAACCACTCCCTTGTAAGCAAGCGCATAGCCAAGTCATGGCGATGGGGACGCGGGCGAATCGCAAGTACGAGCGCATAAGCGTTCTCCGTATCAGATCTCGCCTGGATTCAAGAGTTCAAGACCGGTCTTTTAAGAATTCACCCTGGTTAGGTCGGTCGCTCATGCAACCACAACCGAATTCTCTGGATACTCGACCTGGAACTCTTTCAAGGGAAGGTGCGGGCCGCGTTTCAGGTGTTTCAATGGCTCGCGGATGAAACGACGCGGCGTGTTCGGGGTAGATCACCGCTTATTGCGCGTTATCCTGGGTGCGTTTTGCGTGAGGTTTTGGCATGCCCAAGCTCGATACCGACTTAGCGCCGCTCTTGCGGCTGCTCCTGTGCGCTCAGGACGCCCTGCACGCCGCCGACTTAGTCCTGCTGCGGGAGCCTTCCACCCAAGCGCTGCGCGAGGTGGACGCGGCGGCGGCGCTCTTGGAGCGCTACGAGGGCGTGTTCATGGAGGCGTGCAAGGGGCGGGGGATCGAACTGCCGGTGACCGTGGAGGCAAAGGCCGGGGCGGGAAGCTGGTGCGTCAAGGGCGATGGGATGGGTGGGCTGGTGGTGGAGCGCGGTTGACCATTCCCGGATTGGAATAGCCACAATCGAAGGCGAGGCCCCATGGAACCTACCTTTAAGAAGCAACTGCTGGCTTGGGCGGGGATATTCCTGCTCCTGGCGGTGGCAGCCGTACTTTGGAAGACCGGGTTGCTGGGAGTAGCTAGCCAGAAGGCCGTGGACGAATCGCTGGATACGTTCAGGGAAGTAGAGCGCCGGAAGGATCATCCCAGAACGATTGTGCTGAAATCCGGGAAGAGCTTGGCGTGTAAGCGGGTCATGGACCAGCGGGACTACTGGGGGTTCGTGACGACTGAGGGTAGGATGGGCGCGGTACGTAAGGTGGACGTGGAGGAGATCGTAGACGACCGGCCTGCCGCAGAAGACCGCTAGGTCATGGGGAGTCTTAAAGTGGACTCGGCATGTCTCGATACATCCAGGACCGGTTCACTGGCTCGCTTTTGAAGTAGCGTTTTGCACCCGTGATCGAAAGCGAACGGCGTGACTCCCGGAAACAAGATTTCGTGTTGACCGAGCAAGTCGAACCACCACAATAGCCTGCAAGCAATTAAAAACATTGGAACAGCATCCTTGCGGCGCAATCGAAGCGAGGGACTCGTGGCATGGGTATCGTGGAAGAAAGCTTGCTCAGAGTTCGGGAAAAGCTCCTCGATCTTTCGCCGCGCAACAGACTCTTGAGCTTTCGCGAGACCGCACAAAGTCTCCGCATCGTAGACGAACTTCCCCGGCAGGTTTTTCAACAACTTGTTGACGAACAAGGGCGGATGGCATTTGAACCTTATCCCGAAGACGACGACGAAGAGGAGAGGGCAGAGGACGACGATAACGAAAGCCTCTTCCTCAAGGTGGCCGACAAACCGCTTGGTTCTTCAAAGCGACAGAAGTCCTCACCTATCGCGACGGAGCTTCCGCGATCAGCCGATGAAGATTCTGACAAACACCAAGACCTCCTCCTACAAACGAATCTTGGACCGCTCAAACTCGAAACTCGATGTCGTCGAATCATCCAAAGCTCCCGTGTTGCAATCGAAGAAATGGGCATCAACGTCCTCTATCTGGCGATGGGATTCTTGGAGTGGTATCAAACAGAAGAACCAGAGAGAAAGCGACTCGCGCCTTTAATCCTGATTCCAGTGGCTTTTGAGCGAGGAAAGATGAATCGCTCAAACAAGTGCTATCAATACTTCATCACGCACACTGGCGAAGACCTAGAAACGAATTTGTGCCTTAGGGAGAAGCTCGCTCGCGACTTCGATCTGGTGTTGCCTGAGTTCTCTCAGGAAGGGGATATAGATGTAGAGGAATACTTTGCCAGTGTCAGCGAGATGGCCGCGAGGAAAAAGAACTGGCGGGTTGCGCGTGAAATGCTTCTTGGAATGTTCAGTTTTGCGAAGCAGCGCATGTACAAGGACTTGGGCTCCGATAGTTGGCCGGATGACAAGAAGATCTCTGAACACGAAAAGCTCAAAGACCTACTGGAAGGCCGTAAGCTTCAATCCGCCAGCCTTGGCGTATGTGAAACCTATGATGAAGAGC
>BTVV01000194.1:0-8059 GCA_045863855.1 Planctomycetota bacterium
TGACCTGCGTCTCCGGGTTGAGAATCTGTGCTTCGGTCATGATGGAGGCTCCTGGTTCCCATGTTCTAGAAACCAAGACTGCAAAGACCGGACCAGTGGAGCGTCGTCGACTCGTAAGCACCCGTGCAAAAGCGCGTCCGCCCCTTCGGCGCCGCATCGACGAAACGAATTAAGTGAAGATAGAGCAAGGCGTTAGAGACGTTCATCCGGTGCGCAACGCAGACGCCCTAAGCTTCGAAAGAGGTCTTAAGTCGATCTGAATAGGAGGGTTATTCAGGCCATCCGGCCTTGGGGACCAGCGCTTCGTGTCGGCTGCCGTGGACACGCCCGCTCAGGGCTTGTCCGCCGCTCCGGACCACGCGCCGCCACGCACGCGCATCGCCAGCGCGTACACTTTGGCGCTGCACGTGAGGTACAGCGTCTTTCCGTCCGCGCCGCCGAACGTCACATTGCTCACGAACTCCGGCACCGGGATAAAGCCCAGCCCGGTTCCTTCGGGGCTCACCGCCCACACCCCGCCCCGTCCGGTGAAGTACAGGTTCCCGCGCTCGTCGATGCTCATCCCGTCCGGGTCCTTCGTATTCTCCGTCTTCGGATCGAAGAAGAGCTTCCCCTCGCCGGCCGTCCCGTCTTCCTTAAGTGGATAGGAGCGCCAATGCTTCTTGTGGCTGTCGGCGACGTAGAGCGTCTTGCCGTCGAGGCTCGCGATCAGCCCGTTGGTGATGGCCATGTCGGTAATGATCTTGTGCACCGTACCGTCCGTGCGCAGCAGGTAAACGGCGCTGCTCTCTTTCTTCTTGAAGTCCGGATCGCTGAAGTAAATCCGGCCGTCCGCGGTCTGGCAGATATCGTTGGGCTGATGCAGTTCGGGGTTGGCGTAGAGGACGACGGTATCCTCCGGCGCATTCTTGCCCAGCGCGAAGCTCAGGACGCGGTGCCCGTACGCCTGCGCGCCCAGCATCCGGCCGTCCTTCGCCGGCCACGTTCCGTTCACGCCCTCGCTGGCCGCCAGCCACACCTGCGCCTCGCCTTTGGCTTCGAGGCGCAGGATGCGCGCCGCCTTCTGCGGGCCGAAGGCGGTGAAGTAGAGCTTGTTCTCTTTCGGACTCCACGTCGGGCCTTCGAAGAACTGCTTCGCCTCCTCGTACACGAGTTCCAGGGCCGCGCCTTCGGCCACCGTTTCCGGCAGCGGCGGCGCCGGCGGAGCGACCTCGTTCAGGTCGGCGATGGCCCACGCCCGAGCGCCAAGCGTGAGTGCCAGCAGCAGCATCGTGAGCCTTATAGGAAGCATGGGCATCCACCTTTCGCCTGGAAGAAACCTGCATTTTCAACATGCTACCGCAGATTTCGCCGAGTTCGCGGAGCAGATAGGGTGCGCTCAAAGCTCCGTGTACTTCTTCGCCGAACCTTTCGACTTCTCCACCGGGTACTTCGACTCGTTCTTCCGCAGCTTATTCAGCACCGCGTCCGCCACGTCCACCCCGCAGCGCTCGGCCAAATGCAGCAGAAAGATCTGCACGTCCGCCAATTCTTCCTCCAGCTTCGCACGGCCCGCCTCGGTCGCGAGGTACGCGTCGATCTCGGCCGGCGTCTTCCATAGAAACGGTTCTTGCAGTTCCCCGGCCTCGATCGCCACCGCCGCCGCGAGATCCTTGGGCTGGTGAAAGACCGCCCACGCTCGCGCGTCGCGGAACGCGGTGACTCGAGCCTTCAGGTCCGCCAATGTAGTGGTCTCGTCCATGTCCGGTCTCCGGTGAGGCCGCGAATCTACCACGGAGGCACGGAGAGCACAGAGAGGTCCTAAGGAAGAATGACCGGCTGTGAATAGATGACGGCTACTTTAATTGAGACGCAGGTAAAAATAATGGTGCTATCCCATACACGTAGGCACCACTTCCTAGGCCCATGGGCGACCACAACCCAAAGGCCTCCCTGAGGAAGGTGCCGAATAAAAGAAAAAGCAAAGCAAGCAGGGTACACAAGGTGGATCGAATAATGAGTGCGTCAAGCGTGGGGTGGTTTTCGGTGAATCGTGCCAATATCGAGATCTGGAATGGCAGCCAGAACGCACCAAGCACTCCTACTATTATTTCGAAGGTGCCGGGATCGGAGTTCCTTTGGGCCTGAGTTCCAATGAAGGTGAACAACGCCCCTGCAGCGATCCCCATACCGAATCCGGCAAGGACCGCTTGTTTAGTGCGAGTCAAGGAACCCAAAGCGGCGCCGATCATGGGAAGATAAGCGAGCGACCATGCCCACTCGTAAACGAAAGTGATTGCCATGATGCCGGCGCAACAACCAAGAGCCGCGATTAGACGTTGCATCCCGCTATTCAAACCCGTTTGACCCATGGAAGCACCCACCGAAGAGCCCATCTCCCCATTCCTACGCGGTCGTTCTCCGCGAACCTCCGTGCCTCCATGGTGAATGAGGCGCAAAAAAAAACGGGCCTCGCGCAATCGCCCGAGGCCCGTCTGGAACCGCTCGCGGTCGTCCGAATCAGGCGACCGTGACTTCCTTGCACAAGTACACGTCCTGGATCGCGTTCAACAGTTCGACGCCTTCCTTAAGCGGGCGCTGGAACGCCTTGCGGCCGCTGATCAGGCCCATCCCGCCGGCGCGCTTGTTGATCACCGCCGTCGTGACGGCTTCCTCAAGGTCGTGAGCGCCGCTCGCGCCGCCCGAGTTGATCAGGCCGATGCGGCCCATGTAACAGTTCGCCACCTGGTAGCGGCACAGATCGATCGGGTTGTCCGTCGTCAACTTTTCGTAAACGAGCTTGTGGGTTTTGCCGAACTTCAGCGCGTTGTAGCCGCCGTTGTTCTCCGGCAGCTTCTGCTTGATGATGTCGGCCTGGATCGTCACGCCCAAGTGGTTCGCTTGGCCGGTCAAGTCGGCGCTGACGTGGTAGTCCTTGTCCGCCGTCTTGAAGCCGCTGTTGCGCGTATAGCACCACAGCACCGTGAACAGCCCCAGTTCGTGCGCCGCCGAAAACGCCGCGCTCACTTCCTGAAGCTGCCGGCGGCAGTCCTCGTGGCCCCAGTAAATGGTCGCCCCGACGCTCGTGCAGCCCATCTCGAACGCACGCTCGATCGACGTGAACATCGTCTGATCGTGGATGTTCGGCATCGAGAGCATTTCGTTGTGGTTCAGCTTCAGCATGAACGGAATCTTGTGCGCGTATTTCCGGGCCACCGCGCCCAGCACGCCCGCCGTCGAAGCCACGCCGTTGCAGCCGCCTTCGATCGCCAGTTCGACGATCTTCGCCGCATCGAAGTAGTCGGGATTCGGCGCGAAGCTCGAACCGGCCGAGTGCTCGATGCCCTGGTCCACCGGCAGGATGCTCAGGAAGCCCGTCCCCGCCAAGCGCCCCGAGTTGAACATGTGGTTCATGTTGCGCAGCACCACCGGGCTCCGGTCGGTCTGCGTGAAGACCGTGTCCAGGTAGTTCGGGCCGGGCAGGTGCAGCCGCGACTTCGGGATTCCTTTGCATTCGTGAGCGAGCAGACTCTCGTTCGCGCCCAGCAACTTCTGAATCTTGGCCAGCATGGCGAAGTCTCCTTTTTTGGTTGATAAGAAAGACCATGCTACCGGGCGCGGCAGTTAGGCCAAGTGGGATTTGAAAGGTTCTGCGCGCCAAACCCCAGCGGGCAGCCCTGCTTTTCGTGGAGATGGCGTAAAGCCGGGCCGTGATGGCCTGTTGTCGAGCGAAGGCAAGGGGGGCTTACCGTTTGCAGTGACCGTCTACGGCTTTCGCCAAGCCTTCAAGCGTCCCATCAGTTCCGACCCGCCGCGTCCGAAGTGATCCGAGAGTTCCGTGTAGCCGGCGAAGAGTTCCGTATAAATCTTCGCCGCATCCTTCGAAGGCCGGTAGCGCCGCGCGCGCACGCCGCCCATCGCCCTCGCCGCCGAGGCAAAGTCGGCATGCCCTCCGCCGTCCGGACCGGCCGCGATGGCGCCCAGAATCGACGCGCCCACGCCGCATGCCTGGGAACTTCGCGCCACTTCGATCTCGCGCCCGGTCACGTCGGCGAGCATCTGCAAGAAGGGCGGATCCTTGTGCGCGATCCCGCCGCTGCAGACGATTCGGTTCACCGGTAAGCCCTGCCGTTCGAAATTTTCGACGATCGTGCGCGTCCCGAACGCGAGACTTTCCTGCAGCGCGCGGTAGATCGCCTCCGGCGGCGTCGAGAGCGTCAGGCCGACGAGCAGGCCGCTCAGGTCGGGCCGGTTGAGCGGGCTGCGGTTTCCGTTGTGCCAGTCGAGCGCCAGCACGCCCGTCGCGCCGGGCCGGTACTTGGCCGCGCGCCGCGCGAGTTCCTCGTGGACCGAACGCTTCGCCGCCCGCGCTTCCTTTAAGAGAGCCGCGTTGCCGCACGCGTCCACGCACCACGCCCACAAATCGCCGCCGCCGGCCTGCCCGGCTTCGTAGCCCATCAGTCCGGGGAGAATCCCGTCGCGCACCGAACCCGAGATGCCCGCGCAATCGTCGCGCGCGTCGCCTGCCCCCAGCAGCATGTGGCAGAAGCTCGTCCCCAGGATCAGCGCCATCTCGCCCGGCGCCGCGAGGCCGCTCGCCGGCACCGCCGCGTGCGCATCGATAATCGCCGCGCCCACCGGCGTGCCTTCCTTTAGCCCCAAAGCGTGCGCCCACTCCGCGTTCAAGCCACCCACGCGCGTCCCCGCCGGAACGACCTCGCGGGGCAGCTTCGACGGCAGGTGCTCTAACTTGGGATGCAGCGCCCGCAAAAAATCAGGACTGAGATCGCCGCGCCCGGCCACGTAACATCCTTTGTATCCGGCCGCACACGCATTGCGCTTGTAGACGCCGGTAAGCTGTCCGACGACCCAATCGCCGGCTTCGAGCCACAAATCGGCCGCGTCATAGACCTCCGGCGACTCGTCGGCCACCTGGTGCGCTTTGGGAATTAACCATTCGCACGAAACGCCTGCGCCGTAATGCTTTAGCCATGTTTCCCGGCGTTCCCGGGCGAGCCGGTTTAAAGCGTCGGCCTGCGCTTGTGCAGCGTGGTGTTTCCATAGTTTTACATACGCATTAGGTATGCGATTTATAGCAGTTTTATAGCAGAGTGGAGTTCCGTCGCTGCACGTAGGGAGGGCAGTGCACGCCGTGAAGTCCACGCCGATGCCGCACACGCGCTCAGGCTTGGTTCGCGCCGCTCGTAATGCACCTCGTACCGCCTGACGCAATCCATCCAGATAATCCTGCGGCTGCTGCAGCGCCCAATCGGGCGGCAAGGTGCCTCGGACGCCCGGTACACGGCGGTCCATAACCCCGTGAGCATAGGGAGTTACAGCGGCACCAAGCTCCCGGCCGCGCAGCACATCCACCACCACGGCGCGAACGGAAGCGGTTCCGAAGTCGAGTCCCAAAGCGGCCTGAGCCATGCGATACCCCAGTGCGCAATCGAGTGAGCATGCATATTAGTCGCTCCCATTCGTAAGGCAAGAACCTTCCGCGCCAGACCCTCCCGAGGCCTGCCCATGCACCTTTGATACGCCGCATTCAGGCCACGCCCGAAGATCGAAGAATCGCCTAAGCGTTTTCATATCTTGCACACGTGACTAAACTTAGCGCGTCCAACGGATACGATTCTCCCCTCGTGCAGTGGACTTTAGCCCGGGAACTGGCATACTCGGGAAGCCATTTGTTGGATGCAGGGTGCTCCGCGCTGCCGTGTACACAAGCGTCGCAATGCCCTGGAGTTGGCCATTCCCATACGCTGCTGAGATCTGGTGAACATGAGTTCCTCCGAAAAACCTCGCCATCCCGGGACGAGCCGTGTTCCGCGAACGGCGAAGAAGAAAGTCGAGTCGGCGCCGGCGGTTCCGGCCAGCCGATTGACCGCCGCGCGTGGTGCGGGCCTCGTCATTATCCGCGTGGTCGGTTCGGGCAACCTCTTGCTCGCGCCGTCCCTGCAGGAATTTTTCGAGGAAGAACGAAGCGCCGGCTTCCGCCGCTTCGTCTTCGACCTCGGCGAATGCCGCGGCATGGACAGCACCTTTATGGGCTGCATGGTGGGCATGTACACGGCGCTCAAGCGCGATTCCGGGCGCTGGGCGGCCGTCGGCCGGACCGATCCCGAAGCCGAGGTGCATGCTTCCGCCGCCGCCGCGGCCGAAGAAGACGAAGCCGAGGATTCGCTCGAAGCCCTGAGTCCCGAAGAAGCGCTCAGGGTGCTGCGCTCCTCCTTGTCGGCCACCAAAAGGGGCTCCACTCCGGATCCCTCGCCTCTGGACGACGGTTTCATTACCGCGGTGAACGTCACCGAGGAATGCCGCGAGGTGATGAACATTCTGGGCGTGGATCGTTTCGTGAAGATTGTGGGGTCCTTCGACTTATCCGGGCTGGAAGTCGAATCGTTGCCGGCGAAGGACATGAGTTCCAACGAGCGCCGGGAACTGATTCTCAAGGCGCACGAGAACTTGGTGGAAATCGATAAGCGCAATGAGGCGCAATTCGGAGCCTTCCTGCGTTCGCTCTCGGACGAACTGGCCAAATCCCGCTCGGATAAGCCGTCGCCCTGACCGTCCGGGGATTGCCTTGACAGCCCCGCGAAAACCGGGGATAAACGGAAAGCTATTCCGGTAAACCCTTTGCGACTTGCCCTAAGGAGGGCTGCGCATGTCCATTTCTACGCGAACCTTGTCCCGAAGCGTTGCCGTCGTCGCGCTTTTGGCGTTGGTTGCAGGCTGCGAAGACCCGGACGCCCGTTCCGCGGCTTCCACGGCGAAGAGCAAGGCCACCGAGCTTGAAGCCCGCGTCGCCAAGCTGGAGTCGGATCTCAAGAACCTCCAGTCGGCGGTCGATTCCACGCGCGGATCGCTGCAAAACAAAATCAACGAGGACATGGAGAAGGTGCAGAACCGTGTCCGTCAGGTCGAGGAAGACCTGACCAAGAAGCTGGATGGGAAGAGCGACGAGCTTTCGAAGGATCTGCGCGATCAGCTCGAATCGGTGCGCCGCGATTTCGACGGCCGCTTGAAGAATAAGATTGAAGTAGATGTCGCGGAGTCCTTCCAGAACGTGCGCAAAGAGATCGAGAAGGCGCGCACCGAGCTGCTGGGCTTCATGGACAATCAGCTCAAGGAGTTGTACCCCTACGCGTACCAGCCCAAGCGGATGGATCCCAACGCCGCTCCGGAAAAGCCGCAGGAATAGCCGGCGCGCCATGCCCACGATTCGACGCTCTGAAACGCCCCGCTCGCACGCGGGGCGTTTTCGTGTTCTGAGCTGGAATATCCTCGAAGGCGGGGCGGACGACGGGCGGCTGGACCTGATCCTCGCGCTGGCGCGGGCGCAGCGGGCCGATGTGGTGGCGCTGCAGGAATGCAACGGCTGGCATCACCGCGGCGCGAAACTGTTGCGCCAGGCTGCACGAGCGCTGGGGATGCGCGCCTTTCCGTTTTGGACGACGGGCGGCTACCAGCCGGTGCTGCTGACGCGGCTGGACGGCGCGCGCGAGATTCACCACGACGACCAGGACGACTTTCACCACGGATTCCAAGAGGTCGTGCTGCCCTTGCCGGGCGGCCGCGAATGGCATTTCTTTCACACGCACCTCTCGCCGTTTTTGGAGTCGCAGCGTGTGCTTGAAACGAAACGCCTGCTGCGCGAGATGGCGCCGTATAAGCGCGGCTGGGCTTCGCTGATGGGCGACTTGAACAGCGTCGCGCCCTTCGAGTTTTACAACGGCGTGAAGCTGGGCGCGGGAACGACGCGCTTGGAGCTGGCGAAGCATCCGCTGCTGCGGTTCAAGTTTCAGCAGGCGGGGATGGCCGGCATGGCGGGCTGGAAGGAAGGCGGTAAAACGCTCGCGCTGCCGCAGGTTCCGTTTCGCCGCAAGCGGCTCGTAAAATTCGTTGAGATGCGCACCGACGTGTATCGCGCGTTGCGCGGAGCGGGGTGGGTGGACGCCTTCCGCCGGCTGCACCCGAAAGATCCGGGCTTCACGATTCCCAGCGATGCCTTGGGCGCGCGGATCGATTACGCGTGGCTTTCGCCCAAGCTGGCACGGGCCTCGCGCGGACCGCTCAG
>BTVV01000195.1:0-8020 GCA_045863855.1 Planctomycetota bacterium
CACCTGCCCGTCCGCGCTGCGGTGCACGATCACCGAAGCGAAGCCGTTGGTCTTGTTCGCCTCCAGGCGCCCGTCGGTGACTTCGTAGACGTTGGTGTTCACTTTCTTCCACGATCCGGAGATCGTGTCCCAGCCGCTCTGCTTGAGCGCGCGCTCGATTTCGGGCGTGAGCTGCGTGGCCGTCACCGGCTCTTCCGGGCGCGAGCGCCGGAACGGATCGGCGGGGGGCGTCGGAGCGGCCACGGCCGGACCCGACTTGGCGAAGACGGGCATCTTTTCGGGCGCGACGTAATGCGCCAGATTCAGCGTCTGCGCGCGGGTGTAAGTCGCATCCGCCGTCAAGCTGTCGGGGGAGCGCTCGGCGATCTTGGCCAGCTCGAAGGTGTACTTCTCCATCTCGCGCTGCATCAGCGAGGCGAACGGGTTTAACCGGCGCATCCCGATGCTCGCATCGCGCGCCTTGTTCTGCAGATGCTTCTGCTCGACCGCCGCCTTGCTCAGCTCGCGCGCCGCGCGCTCGTAAAACATCCCCGCCGCGACCTCCTGGCCGTCCTCTTCCAGCAGCCGGGCCATCAGGTACAGCGCCTGCGGGCAGTTCTTGTCGTTGGCCAGCGCGCGGTAGCACATGGTCCGCGCTTCTTCGCGCTTGCCGTCCGCGTGCATCTTTTCGGCCGAAGTCGCCAGCGCCATGGCCATGTCCGCATCCGCCGCGGCCAGATTCGCGCAGGCCAGCACGGCGGCCAGAAACAGCGTTCGTACAGAAAGAGCCTTCATCGTTCGCATCCTCGTTCGGGACCGGGTGAATGGGGGCCGGATTCGATCAATACCGGGTCAGGATCGTCATCTTCATGCAGCCGTAGCGCAGCATCGAAGCTTCCTGGTTCAACGCTTCCAGCTCCGCGTTGGCCAGCTTGGTCTCCTCCAGCTTCTGGAACAGTGCCTCGCAGCGCGTGAAGTTTTCCAGCGCCTGGGCCAGATTTTCCTGGTTGCCCGGCGTACCCGGCGCGGCCTTGCCGTAAGCGGCCTTCCCGGCGTCGTAGGCTTCCTTGAACTTGGCGATCAGTTGCGCCTTATCGAGCGCCTTCGCTTCCGTCTCGGCGTTGGCCACCAGCTTCTCGACCGAAACGTCCTCCATGCGCTTGCCGGTCGACGGCGGCGCGGGCGCGGGCGGCGTCTCCAGTTTGGCCGCAACGGCTTTCACCGCCGCCTTCACTTCCTTGTCGCGCTTCTCGGCGGCCAGCACTTCCTTCTTCAGCGCCAGGATGTCTTCTTTCTTCGGCGGACGCAGATCGTTGGCGAGCAATTGAACGGCCTCGCGCCCAGCCAGCGTCTGCCCGTGCCGGCCGCTGAGTTCCTGGGCCATCTTGCGCGCATCGGCTTTCTTGTTCGAACCGATCAGGTACCAGACTTCCGCCAGCATTGCCTCGGCCAACTTCGCTTCGATCAGATCGCCGCGCTTGCGCAATTCCGCCTGCGCTTCGGCCTGCCCGTTCTCGGCTTCCTTCTGTCCGGGCTGCAGGTTGAGGACGATGGCGTACGCTTCCATGGCCGTCTCGAGGTGCCCCGCCGCGAACGCCTGCTTGGCCACCGGGAGCAGCTTGCGCACCAAGTCCTGGTCCACGTTGTCGAGCCGCACCAGGCCGGGCGAAATCTTTTCCGCCGCCACCTGGGCATCGCGCACCAGCCGCGGGTTGTAGCCTTCCGCCAGTTCGCCCGCTTTGCGGTAGCACTTGAACGCTTCAGCCGGCTTGTTCATACCTTCGTGGCACTGCGCGGCTTTGAACTGCGCCTCCGCGCACTGCGGATCGGCCTGCATCGCCCGGTCGCACACCTCCAGCGCCTTGGCGTGCTTGCCCTGCTGTATCAACGCGTCGGCGCCGTCCAACAACGCCAGCGCCGTCGAACGATCGGCGCCCTGAGCCGTCGCGCCGCACAGCACCCAAACGCCCAGCAGCGCCCCCAGCATCGTCAGCTTGCAGGTCATCGTCTTTCGTTCCTCCACCGTATCTGGACCCCACCGGTGCATCGCGCTTTCCTGCTTTGACGCTCAGGTGGTACCCAGCGTGTTTAGAAAATGTCACGAATTCCTTCGCACAATTACCCCTACACCATGAGTTTAAACAAGGTGCATGCAAAGAACTGTCGTCAGGTGCACGGAACGGAAATCTAGGGGTCTAATTCAGTATAGGGCGCCCGGAACGTTCTCGGACAACCCAGTACAAACCTAAAACAACAAAAAACCCCGCGGCGGATGTTTATCCGCCGCGGGGCTGAGAATCCAGACAGAAGTATGTAAATTTACTGCACGCTTTTCATGTTCTCACGGGCTTTGGCGGCCCAGGCGGATCCGGTGTAGTTGCGAATGACGGTGCTGTAAAGCCCGGCGGCGCGGCGCTTGTCTTTGGTGCGGCCAGGGAACTTGGAGAGCCGCTGGAAGCACATGCCGGCGTTGAAGAGCGCCTCCGGCTCGGTCCGTTCGTCGCCGCCGTAGACCACCGGAATGCGCAGGAATTCCAGCACTGCGTCCAGGTACTTCTCCTGGGCGGGTTCGCCCGTGGTGGCGTTGGCTTCGCCCAGCAGCGCGTTGCCGATGATCAGGTGCGCCGTCGCGGCGACGACCGGCATGCTGCCGCCTTCGAGCGCCTGCTCGGCCATTTGGCGGGCCTTGGCGTAATCGTTCTTCTCGATCGAACAGCGCGCGACGCCCAGCCGAGCCAGCGAACGCGTCTCGTTGTCGGTGGCCGTGCGCGCGGCTTCTTCGTACTTCGGCACCGCCAGATCGGCCTTGCCTTGCGCGCGGAGCAGGTCGCCTTCGAAGCACGTAGCCTTCGCGGCCATTTCGGCGCCCAGCGCCTTGAGCTTGCTCAGGAGCGCCGGCACGTCCTTGAACTTGCCCGACTGAATCGCGGCGTCCACGAGCCGTTCCGTCGCGCGCGGCACGTAGCGGCTGCGCGGGAACTTCTCCATGTACTTGGTCAGAACCTCCGCCGCTTCCTTATGTTTACCCGAGCGGTACAGGCTGTCGCCGGCCAGGAAGAAGACATAGGGCTGCACCACCGGGCGAAGTTGCTTCTGCATCTCGTCCTGCGTCAGCACCTCGAAGGCGCCCGCGGCATCGGCAAAATTACCGCCGTTGTAGGCGCGCATGCCTTCCATGTACTCCATATTCGGCACGTCGAACTTGATCGAGAGAATCTCGCCCAAGGGTGGATTCATGCGCCCGCCGCCAACGCGGACTTCCACGCCGTCCACCTCGTCTTTGGTCACGACGCCCTTAATGGGTTCGCCCTTGGCCATCTCCACCGAGTCGTCCGACGCCCGCACGGCGCTCAGCGCCACCAGCGCGCAGAAGATCACCCCAGGCAGGAACTTTGCGCAACCACGCATCGTTAAACATCCTCCCGTACACGTCCCGGCCGACCCGGAACTTCGGATTCGATTCAAACCAACAAGTCGAGCAGAGCGCTAACCTTAGCCGTAGTCCATCGATCCGGCAAGGCACGATGAACCTCACCCCAACGCTCCACGCCGCACCCCGATGGGCGCGCTTCCAACTCGTTATCGAACGAGGTGCAGGACTCTTGCACGGTTCTGACGGCGATTCGCGCAAAAACTTCATAAAGCTTTTAAATCAAACGAGTTACTCGTCGCTGGCGGAATCGAATTCCAGTTCGGTGGAGGACCGGCCGGCGATCATAAGGGTGCATTCCCCGCGCAGCGGCACGGCATCCTTGCCCGCGACGCGTGCTTCCAGTTCACTGAGCGTCCCGCGCAGGAAGGTCTCGTGGATTTTGGTCAGTTCCCGAGCCAGGCAGGCCGGACGATCGGCGCCGAAGACTTCAACCAACTCGACCCAAATCTTGGGGACGCGCTGCGGCGACTCGTAAAAGATCAGGGTTTCGGGGCGATCTTTAAGCAGTGCCAGCAGCCGACCGCGCGCACCGGGCTTCTTGGGCAGGAAGCCGTGAAACGAAAACGCATGCACCGGCAAGCCGCTGGCGATCAGCGCCGTCACCGCCGCGCACGGTCCTGGCAAGGGCACCACCGGGATACCGGCTTCGAGCGCCGCGCGCACGACCTTAAAGCCCGGATCGCTGATCAGAGGCGTGCCGCTCTCGCTGAATAACGCGACGTCGCGACCGGATTTCAGGTGCTCCACCAGCCGCGCGGCCATGCCGGCTTCGTTGTGGTCGCCGTAGCTGAGCAGTTCGCGCCCGGCCAGCGGGATGTTCATGGCGCTGAAGAGCCGCCGCGCCGTCCGCGTGTCTTCGGCGGCCAGGACCGGCGCGGCACGCAGGATCTCCAGCGCCCGAGGGGTCAGATCGCCGAGATTCCCCAGCGGCGTGGGGACAAGATAGAGCGGCATGTCCGGTCAGGTTCCCGTGCCCAGGCGGTCGGCGAGCACGTCGTCCAGTTCGGGCGTCGCGCGAATCTTGGCCTGGGTCTTGGCCACGTCGTACGGTACACGGTAGAAGCGCAGACAATCGGGCTCCAGGATCACGTAGCAGGCGCGCGGATCCTTATCCCGCGGCTGTCCCACCGAACCGACGTTGACCATCAACGGCTGATCGAAGCGGTAGACCTGCCCCGGTTCGGGTTTGGAGAACGATTCGCGCGTCCAAACGCCGGGGATGTGGCTGTGCCCAAAAAAGAAGAGCCGCATCTGCGGGTGCGCGCCGAACCCGCGCAGCGCGTCCTCGGCCTTGCGCACGTATTTCCAGCACCCGGGCTCCGCCGGGTAATCGTGCACGAACATCGTGTCGCCGACATTCCGGACGGGCTTCAAGTTCTGCAGGAACTCCCAGTGCTTCTTTTTCTGCTCGTACAACCCCTTGCGCAGGAACTTCGCGGAGACGTTCTCGGGGTTGAGCTGATCGTGCGTCCACCACGTCGCGGACTGGGCGACTTTATTGAAGGTCTTGAGCGGCCCGCGCAGCGCCGCCTGATCGTGGTTGCCCAGCAGACAAAACTCGAAGTGCTGGATGAAATCGAGCACCTCGGCAGGATTGGGCCCGTAGCCGACGATGTCGCCCAGAAAGAAAATCCGCTTGATCCCGCGCTGAACGATGTCGTGATAGACCGCCTGGAGCGCCTCCAGGTTGGCGTGCACGTCCGAAACGATGGCGATCATCGGGTGCGGCGGGCTCCGGATGCTGCAAGTCCGGACAGTATGTAGCTCCAGACCGTAGGCGTAAATCGTAAAACGCGCGCACGGACGCCGCCCGCTTTCAACCGACCTTCGGGGGCTGATGGACCGGAAGTTTGACTTCCGCGCCGCATTCCTCGCAGTTGATGCACTTCACGCGGAACTCGTTGATCTCGCTGTAGCGTTCGCCGCATTTCGGGCAGGCCACATGGAGGATCCATTTGACTTTGGGCATTTCGAAGCACTGCGCCAGGATTTTCTTGCGCTTCAAGCCCCATAAGCCCAATCCGCCCAGCAGCGATTCGCCGCGCGCGATGTGATCGACGAAGTGTTCCATGGCGCGCAGCTTCAGCGCCTTGTAGCCGCAGCCGGCGCAGACCAGGTCTTCGCCCATCTCGGCCTGGCATTCGGGGCAGGTCTGTTCGTCGGGCTCGGGCTCCTGCGCGGCATGCGATTCGGCCTCCGCGTCCTCACCGGCGGCGCGTCGGCGCGGCCGCTCGCGCCGGGCTTTTCCGCCGCGTACGGCCGGTTCCGGCGCTTCGTCTTCTTCCGAATCTTCGGGCTCGGCCGCTTCGGCGGGAGGCTCGGGCGGCGGCGCGGCAGGCACCGCGGGCGCGCGGGAACCCGACGGCGCCGCCGCGGGAAGCGCGTCCAGTTCGTCGGGCTCGCTCTCGTCCGTCGGACCGCGGTAGACGATCCGGAACGAGCCGACCACGATCTCGTCGCCGTCGCGCAAACGGCGCTTGGTCAGTTTGTGCCCGCGAATCCGGATCTTGTTGGTGCTGCCCAGATCCAGCGCGTTGAAGTAATCGCCCGCGGCCTCGATCACGAAATGCTTGCGCGAAGCTTTCTTATCCGCGATGCAGACGGTGTTGGCTTCGTCACGGCCGAAGGTCACGGCCACCCGGTCGAGCGCAAAAACGGTCTCGTTACCTTCGCCGTCGATGACGGTGACGTAGGCTTCCTGCGAGGGCGCGCCGCCGGCTTTCGCTTCGTCCTCCTCTTCGGCTTCGTCTTCATCTTCGGCTGTCTCGACTTCGGTGACGGACGTAGGCGCGGCGGCCTGGATGATGGGCTTGGCCGCAGGCTTGGCTTCTTCGAACGGCTCGGCCAGATCGTCGTTGTCGTCGTCGTCGAGGTTCTTGCCTTCGAGCATGGCGGCCAGTTCGTCGAGGTCCTTCACGTGCTGCTGCTGGCCGGCAAACTGTTCGATCGGTACGGGCTTGGGCAAGGCATCGGGCGCGGCCGGTGCGGCCGGAAGCGGAATCGGTTGCGGCGCCGCGGCAGGCACGGGCTTGGACGGCGCCGGCTTGGCGGGCGCGGGTTGCGGGGACGGAGCCGGAGGCGCCTTGGCCGCAGGCTTCGCGGGGGCCGGAGCCGGTCGCTTGGCCGGCGGCGCGGCCAGCATTTCGTCGAGTTCCTCGATCTCCTCGGGCTCTGCCAGTTCGGAAGGCTCTTCGAGCGGCTCGAGGGTCGGCAGGTCGTCGTCGCTGTCGTCTTCGGGCGGCGGCGTTGCGCGCCCCGGTTTGGCGGCCATAAAACGGGCTCCTGGCACCCGCGCTTGCGGGGGACCGGCAGGTCCGTCACCCGCGGACCGGCCCATTTTCGCTCTGTGAATGCATACCCCTGCAGAGGCGATTATTCTACCAGAAGCGCCCCGCGCGCGAGTTCCTAAATGGACCCGCGTTCGTCCGTTTGACGTGCCTTCCGTACTGCGAGTACAATCGCCACTGCCGCGCGCTCCTTTCGACCGCCCGGTATCTCATGGGCACGCTCATTCGGCTCCAAAAAATCCTCGCTCAAGCCGGCTTCGGCTCCCGCCGGTCGTGCGAGCAGTTCGTCCTTGACGGACGCGTCAGCGTCGACGGCGTTGCCGTGGCCGAATTGGGCGCCAAGGCCGACCCCGAAACCCAGACGGTCACGCTCGACGGACAGAAGGTGGCCGGACCCGGCCCCGAAGCCAAGTCGTTGCGCCAGCAGCACGAAAAAGTGTACTGGATTCTCAACAAGCCCGCGGGCGTCCTGTGCACCAACCAGGATCCCAGCGGCCGTCCGCTGGCCGTGCAGATGGTCCCCGAGAAGCGCCGGATCTTTTGCGTCGGACGGCTGGACAAGGACAGCGAAGGCCTGATCGTCCTTACCAACGACGGCGATCTGGCGCATAAGCTCACACACCCGCGCTTCGGCGTGCCCAAGACCTACGTCGCACGCGTCGACGGGAAAGTAACCGGCGCCCATTTGGCCAAGCTCCAGCACGGCGTGCACTTGGCAGAAGGGCGCACCCAGCCGGCATATGTGCGCATCCGCAAGCGCAACCCGTCCGTCAGCGTGCTGATGATCACCATTCGTGAAGGTCTGAACCGGGAAGTCCGGCGCATGTTGGCCGCGATCGGGCTGCGCTGCCGGCGCCTCAAGCGCGTGAAGATTGGACCGCTCGCGCTGGGCCAGATGCCCGTCGGCGGGTCGCGTCCCCTGACTCCGCCGGAAGTGGCGGTGCTCCAGCGCGCCATCGATCATGCGTTGCGCCAAGGCGAAGCCGGCGTGACCGGAACGGGAGCGCCTGGCCCGCACGGAGCCGCGGCACGCGCCGACCGGCCCGCCAAACCCTTCCGCAACCGCGAACTTCGACCGCGCGGTCCGGATGCCGGCGGCGAGGCACGGGATTCCGACTCGCGTGATGGCTCGCCTCGTCCGTGGGAAAAGCGTGGCGGCGACTCGGGCGGGAAGTCCGGCAAGCCGTGGGAGCGCAAGTCGCGCGACGAAGCGGGCGCGCGATCCGGCAAGCCGTGGGAGCGCAAGTCACGCGACGAAGCGGGCGTGCGGTCCGGAAAGCCGTGGGAACGCAAGTCACGCGACGAAGCGGGCGCGCGGTCC
>BTVV01000196.1:0-7876 GCA_045863855.1 Planctomycetota bacterium
TTGGCACGTGCACATTACAGGAAGCCACCCCATCTTCGATTTTCGAGGCTTCCGACAGCGCGTCGAACGGCTTTCTCCATTCGAGACAAAGACATGTCTCGTCCAGGATGCGGATCAAACTCAATACGGTATGGCTTCCAAGCGCTTCGTTGCTTTTCCTTTCGCGGCGGTCGTGACAATCCCATAATAATTTTTTCGAGCGGTGTCGGCGGTTTGATTTGGGACCTACTTCTTCAAGCTGCGGCAAGCCTTCACGTGTGCAGTTAGGGCTCGATAATAACGGTGTTTCGCTTACATGTGAAGTCGGATGCTCTTGCTACTACCTATACGTCCTATAGCATGGCCGCACACAGATCTTATAGGACTTGAACGTACACCATACAGGATGGCGGCGTATGCCTATTTCGGTCCAATGTACGTGCGGGAAAACATTTCGCGTCAAGGATGAGCTGGCAGGGCTGCCGGTTACCTGCCAAGTCTGCGGCGCGCAGATTCTGGCGACGGAAGCTCCTGCTGTACCGCCGATCCATGCACCGACCGCTCCGCCAAGCGCCGGTACGAGTTCGTGCCCTGCCTGCGCGGAGCCCATCCCCGCCGGTGCTCGAAGGTGTCCCCATTGCGGCGAGTCCCTGGCTTCGACGGTGATGTCGAACGAGGAACTGGCCAAGGCGCTGGATCTGATTCGCGCCGAGTTGGCTCGGCATTCGCCGGATCAGGACGATGTGTTGCGTGGCGGCATGTGGTCGGGCAAGACCATCGCGCTGGGCGTACTGGCCTTGGCGAGCATGGCGCTGCTGGCATACGGAGCGATGTCGCGAAACGGCGAGCCAGCGGTGGTATTTGGTATCATACTGGGGCTCTGTTTCGGCATCCCGACGCTCGTTTCGTTTTTCAACGACCGCCATGCGATGTACCTGCAGGAGGCCGAAGGCCCGGTTCAGGCGTACAAGCGCTTCTACATGGCGGTAAAGACGGGGCGTACCGGAAAGGCGTTCGCCGCGTTGATTCCGCCGGCGCGACAAGCGGAGCATCCGCCGACGATTGCCTTCAAGAATCCGAAGATTCCCAATAACCCACAGCGAAGACCGTTTTCGGATGTGAAATCGTATGCCGCCTATTGGAAAGAGATTTTCCAGGGAAAGAACAACTGGGTGCGCTACTACCAGCTTAATAAAGTGCGCGTCATTCTGCCGGAAACCGACGGGGTGGCGGTGGTCGAGGCGAACCTCAAATTGACCACCTACAACAGCCTCTTGTTGCTTAGCATTCTGCTGAGCCTCTGGATCGCGGTAATCCTGATCTTGATTTTCCAGCAGAAAGAAGATGTGGTCGTACGCAAGGCGTTCATACGCCACGAAGGACGCTGGTATCTGCTCGACGGTTCCATCGAAGGCGATCTGGACAAGGCGCTGGCCAAGCGCCGGGAGGTCGGTTCGTGAGCGATGCGGGCAACATCAGTGTGGAAGTCTGGGACGCGACCGGTAACAAGAAGGCCGTGGTCAGCTTGCCGGGCAACGCGTCGGTCAATCGCATCATCGTGCTGCTGGTGGACCGTATGAACCTGCCGCGCCACAGTCCGGACGGACAGTTGATGAGTTACAAGTTTCACCATAAAGCCAGCGGGCGGCAGTTGCTCGATGAGGAGACTCTGACCCAGGCCGGCATTCGTGAAGGCGATGTGTTGCGCCTGCAGCCGGAGATCACGGCGGGCGGCGCGCCCGTCTAGGCGCGGCCCTGGGAGGCTGGCGGCTTGATCAAAGTCAATCTGGACGATTCGGCCGACAGCCGTTTCAGCCGCTTCGAACTCATTTCCTGGTGGGAGCAGGAGCGCCTGAGCCGCGCCAAGGTGCTGGTGATTGGAGCCGGAGCGCTGGGCAATGAGCTTGTCAAGAACTGTGCGCTGTTCGGCATCGGCCACGTCCTCGTTGCCGATATGGACCGGATCGAGCTTTCCAATCTCACGCGCTCACCGCTCTTTAGAGAATCAGATCGCGGGCAGCCCAAGGCCGAGGTGGCCTGCCGCGCTGCGCGCGAACTGTACCCGCACATCAAAGCGAAACCGTTCGTCGGTAACGTGGTTCACGATCTGGGCTTGGGTGTCTATTTCTGGGCCGATGTGATCCTCGGCGGGCTCGACAATCGCGAAGCACGAGTCGCGATCAACAGTTCCAGCCTCTTTGCCGGAAAAACCTGGATCGACGGCGCGATCGAGGTTCTGAACGGAGTCGCGCGCGTCTTTGCACCGAATGGACCGTGTTACGAGTGCACGATGAATGAGACCGACTGGAAGATGCTCGAGAGCCGCCGATCGTGCGCACTGCTGACGCGCGAACAACTCCAGGAAGGAAAAGTTCCGACCACGCCGACGACGGCCAGCATCATCGCGGGCTTCCAGATGCAGGAGGCCGTCAAGCTGCTCCACGGACTGGAGACGATCGCCGGTCGCGGTTTCGTATTCAACGGTCTGGCGGGCGAGTCATACCTGGTGACGTATACGCGCAAGCCCGAGTGTTTTGCGCACGAGCGCTTTACCGAACTGGAACCGCTGGGCGGCGGCGTGGCGGAAGTGACACTCGGCGCGCTGCTCGAGCGCGCCCGCGGCGCGCTGGGGCCGGAGACGGTGCTGCATCTTGCGCGCGATCTCGTCACCGGACTGAATTGCGCGTCTTGCGGCGAGACCGAGGCATGCTTTCGATCGTTGGGCAAGGTGACCGAGGCGGAAGGTCGTTGCCCCAAGTGCGGCCAGATGCGCGCGCCGGAGACGACGGCGACCTTGGGCCTCGAGCCGGGGCATGAAGACATGAGCATGGCCGCATGGGGCGTTCCGCCGTACGACGTGGTCACCGCGCGGAACGGCGAGCGCACGATTTCGTACTTATTCGATGGGGATGCGGGCGAAGTCCTGGGCGAGTTGGCGAACTAACGGCAAGGAACAGCGGTATGGCCGGCACGTTGGACTATCGGCAGGTTGAGAAGAAAGATGCTCCCGAAGGAGCCTTTCCGGCCAAAATCGAGACCGAGTATCGGGTCTGTTTTTCGCCGGATGCCTACCGCCGCATGAAAGCGCACGCGGCGACGACGGACGAAGTCGAAATCATGGGCGTGCTGGTGGGTGACGTGAAGCGCGATGCACAAGGCCCATTCTTGTACGTGACCGCCGTGATCGAAGGCGAAGACACCAAGAACTACGGCGCTCAGGTGACCCTTACGCACCAAGCGTGGCAACATATTTACGGCATATTCGATAAGCAATATTCGGACCGCAAGATCGTCGGCTGGTATCACACGCACCCAGGCTTCGGCGTCTTTCTTTCCAAGATGGATATGTTCATCCAGGAAAATTACTTCAATGCGCCGTTCCATGTGGCGGTGGTGATCGAGACGAAGCGCAAAGAAGAGGGCTGCTTCGCCTGGGTGCGCGGGAATTGCCTGCCGCTGGCGCGATACTGGGTGGGGAACGACGAAGTCAAGTTGGTAACAGGCGCGGCGGAGCCGTTCTCGATGCACGAGGCGTCGGGCGGGAGCGCGGTCGAGGAACGCCGTTCATCCGAAGCGGCGGCCTCGCGGCCGGCCGAAGAACCGCGTGTGCCGATGGGATTGTCCCACCTCTTTTTTCTCGTGGTCTTCTTTCTGTGCGGATTCCTGCTTGGGCAGAATTTGATGATGCACAACCTGCGCGCAACGGCGCTGGAGGGCTTGGAGTCCGAGATTTACTCGGTGCTTGAATTCGCGGGCATGAACGCGATGGCATCGAAGGATTTTGCCGCTTTGGGCGAAAAGGTGGAATCCGTCGAACAGGCACTGGCGAAGAAAGATCCCGCGACGGCCGAGCAAGGCATCAAAGATCTCTCCACGCAGTTGGCGATGCTGAAGTTGGCCTACGACAAACCCCGCAAGTCGTTTCGGAAGGACATGTCCGAGGCGATGAGCATGAAGCAGACGCTTTCGGGCCGCGTGCGCGAAAATGCCGACCGGCAGGACCGTCTCGAGACGTACGTCGGAATGCTCTTTGTCATGCGCTTAAGCGAGGTACTGCTCGTGGGCGGAAGGCCCATCGACCTCGAATCGCTCGCGCCCGCCGAACTGGGCCAATTGAAGACACTGGTGGAGACCGCGGTACGGTTGTATCCGGAGTGCAAAGAGACGCTGGCGCGCATGCATCCGGGCTTGATTCAGGCGCTTTTCCCCGAGCGCAAGGAAAGCGCGGACGAAAAGACGAAGTCCGAGGCGGAGACCAAGTCGCCGTAGCGTACGGTTTGGGGCGCGCCGGGATCCCGGGACGGTACAAGAAGGAAGGTGGCCGATGGCCGATATCATTATTACCGACGACGAACTGAAAGATCCGGGCATCGACGACATGATCAACCTGCAGCGCTCGCTGCAGCCGCAGTCCGACGAGCCGATCGTAGAAATCAAGACGCCGCTTTATTTCAATCCCATCTTTTACTACGCGGTGGCGGGAAGCGTGGGCGCGTTGGCCGTCTGGGCGGCCTTCGAGCCGTACTTTAACGACGAGACCGACCAGATTGCGATTCCTTTCGTATCCGATTACATCCTGTTCGGCCCCGTAGCCGGGGTGCTGGGACTGGCGATCGGAGTCATGTATGGGATCGCCAACCGCAACGCCCGGCAGGCGGCCTACTGCGGAGCCGTTGGGTTGGGAGTGGGCTTGGGGGTGACTGTCCTGACCACCGTCGTGGCGGACATCGTCTTCAGCATCACTTCCAACGTGGCGACCAGCAACATTCAGGTTCCGCCCGGCGGCTTCAAGCCGGACGAATTTCCGATCAAGGGTATCGCGTTCTTCATCTTCATGTGCGGCCGGGGTCTGGCATGGGCCATCATTTCCATGGGTGCGGGTTTGGGTCTGGGTATCGCGCTGAAGTCGAAACAACTGACCCTTAACGGATTCGTCGGCGGGTTGATCGGTGGATTGTTGGGCGGACTTTTCTTCGATCCAATCAGCCGCTGGATCGATTTCGCGTCCGGCGATGCTTCGATGAGCCGTTGTGTGGGCGTGCTTGCGGTGGGTTTGTTCGTGGGCTTGTTCATCGGCATCTTCGAGAACATTTCCAAGGAAGCCTGGTTCCAGATGCTTAAGGGGCCACTGGCCGGGAAACACTTCGTGCTCTTCAAGCAGTCGATGCGCATCGGTTCGGCGCCGAAGTCCGACATCTACCTCTTTAAGGACCCCGATGTGGCGCCGCTGCACGCTTCCGTAAAACGCACCGGCCGGCGGTACATGATCGAGGATGAACGCAGCGAGAAGGGCGTGTTCGTGAACGGGAAGAAGGTCGAGAAGTACCTGCTGCAACCCGGGGATACGGTCTCCATCGGCGAGACCGTATTGCGCTATCACGAAAAGGGTCAAGGCGCCTGAGAGCGACGGGCGCCCCAATGGAGCGATTCAGGAGAATCTTTCGATGCCGCAACCGGGTTTCTTTACGTGTCCTCAGTGCGGTCAGGACGCCAGACCTTTAGGGCCGAAAAAGAAGTGCCCTAACTGCGGTATGGAGAATCTCGGCGTGGGAATTGCGGCCGCGCAAGATGCCGGCGTGCCCGCCTTTCCCGAACGTATGAAAGCCAACAAAGTCCTCGCCGGCCGGATCTGTTCGGGTTGCAGCGTGGGGATCGAACTGGGTCAGGATGTCTGGAATTGCCCGCAATGCCAAGGGACCATGCACCAGGCTTGCCACGAAGCGCATGGCACGTGCCGGAATGCCGACTGTCCCAGTGCGCTGCAGATGGCCACCGCGCCGGCGGCCCAAGCTCCACAGGGCGGACCCGGGAGCGCGAATACCGCGGCGATGAAACCGTGCCCCTACTGTGGCGAAAGCGTGCTGAAGGAAGCGCGCAAATGCCGTTACTGCGGGGAGATGCTCGACAAGGCCGCGCGCCTTCGGCAGGATCGCATGAAGCGCCAGGCGGCTGAAGACGAGAACTTAAGCGGTTCCGAGATCGCGTTTGGGATTCTGTGCGGTGGTATCGCGTGCGTGTTCGGACTGGTCTGGATGCTTCAGGGCAAGAAGAAAGGCGCCAAACTGGTGGGAGTTGCGTTGCTTTCGATAGTCGTGCAGACGGTGATTCGCATCATCGTACTTGGCGAGTGACGGGAGGCCGGGAAATGGCCGAGAAGTCTCAAGCCGCTACCGCCTTGCCGCAGCCGCCGGTCTTTTCGGCTGGCGCGGACGTGGCGGGGAAACAATGTTCGATCTGCCAATCGTCCATTCTGGGCGGCGAGCAGGTCTTGAATTGCCCGTCCTGCTCGCTCGTATTTCACGCCGATTGCTGGTCCGAGAATCGCGGTTGTTCGGCCTACGGATGCAAGTCCGCTCCGCCGACCATTAAGCCCTCCCATCAGGAGCAACCGGTTTCCAATGCCTGGGGCGACGAGAAACCGTGTCCATCGTGCGCACGAAAGATACGTTCCGAAGCGCTGAAGTGCCGTTTCTGCGGCGCGGTATTCGCGTCGCGGGATCTGATATCGAAGGATGAGTACCGCAGCCGCGCGTACGAGGGCACCGAGTACGCGGCGGCGCGCAACAAATCCGTGATGCTCTTCCTGCTTTGTGCCGCGGCCTGCTTGGCGCCCTTGGGGTTGGTTTTGTGCCTGATCCTGATCCAAAGCGGTAGCTTGATGGGAGTCGACTATCGGCGCTTGCCCACTACGCTTAGAGCGCTGTTGTGGTGCGGAGTGGGCATCGCAAGCCTGCTGATCGTGATCATGATTCTGTTGGCGGTATTCGATTGATGGCCACAAGCACGCCCGATCCCATTCTGGCCAGCCTGTTTCATGCAGGTAATACGTGCCCGTTTTGCCAGGAAACGGTCACGGCCGGTCAGTTGATCATGTCCTGCCCGTCCTGCGGGAGCATTCATCACGAGACGTGCTGGGCGCATAAGCGAGGCTGTTCGTCGTACCATTGCGACCAAGCGGTGCGCATGGATAACCCCGCCCGCCCGGCGGATATCGTGCTCTCGGAACAGGAAGTCCTGAGTGCGCCGTTGTCGCCTCCGCGCCTTCGGTCGCCGGGTGGAGCCGCGGCGGCAGCGGCTTTTCTGCCGCCGCCTCCCGAGCGCCACAGCCGCATGGCTTGGACCGGTGTGGCGCTGGCGATTTTGAGTCTGGTGGGCTTGGTGGGCGCGATCCAGGCCAACATGCAGCTCCTGGTCCTGGGCATGTTCATGGCGTTCGCTGCGATCGGCGTCGGCGTCGTGGCGTTATTGCGGATCAACAATCCTAAGAACCGCATTTCTGGGCTAGTTACGGCCATCGGTGCGACGCTTACGCCGGTTGCTCTGGTGATCGCGTACTTTGTCGTGCTGTACGGACAGCTCAGCCGCCAGCAGCAATTGGTGAAGATTAACAATAACTTTTACGAGAGCATGCCGTCCGAAGACCACCTTGCGCGCATGCCGGCGCCCATCGGCAACGCGATGCGGGCGAATGTGGTGGTTGCGGTGGGCGGTTCGGCCGAGGTGCAGAGCTACGGTTCCGGCGTGATCCTTAAGCACGTCGATCACACTGCGTACATCCTGACCAATCGCCATGTCATTGGCGAAGCGAAATCGGGTGAGATCGAAGTCATTTTCTACACGAGCGAATCGAGCAAGGCCGAGATTCAGTGGAAAGCCGAAGGCGACGTCGATTTGGTGATTCTGAGTTGTCCCGTGATCGCACTCGATCGCTATACACAGATCAAGGTAGCCCGTGAACCGGTGGGCATCGGCGAGGACGTCTTTGCGGTGGGCAATCCGATGGGTTTGAGCTGGAGTTACACGCAAGGATCGATCTCGGGCCTGCGCCGAATGGAGGGGGGGCCGCACGGCGTCGAGCTATACCAGACTCAGACGCCGATCAATTCGGGGAATAGCG
>BTVV01000197.1:0-7858 GCA_045863855.1 Planctomycetota bacterium
TCGCGGCCAAGTAGCGTTTGGCTGCTTGAGCATTGCTCAGGATGGCCGCCAGCGGCTGATTCAGCTCGTGGGCGAGCGCGGATGCCAGCTCTCCCATCATGCTCACGCGCGTCAGATGTTCCAGATCTCGGCGTGTCTGCTGAATGTCGGATTCCAGTTTTCGTTGCGCGGTAATGTCAAGGACGACGCCCAGCAGGCGGTCGGCCGCTCGGTTCTCGCTCAACTCGACGCGGCCTCGGGTGACGATCCATCGCGGGGTGCCGTCTGTATTAAGCACGCGACATTCGGTCTGGTAATCCCCCCCTTGCGTGAGCGCGCGCCGTACGATCTCCTCCACGCGGCCGCGGTCTTCCGGGCAGATCTGGCCAAAGAACCACCCGATCCCTTCCGAGGAGTTCCCCTCGCCGTTGAGCAAAGCCCGGCATTGGGGGGAGAGCCAAAGCGAGTCCTGCTTCGCGTCCCAGATCCATAGCCCAAGGCTCGCCGAACGCGCGGCTAGCTCCATTTGCTTCTCGCTGGTCTGCAAGGCCGCCTCGCTTCGCTGGCGCTTGCGGCGTTGCAACAGCAGGGCCCCGATCAAGCCGCCTTGAAGCAAAAAGATGGAGACGGCTGCTACGACGTACGCCCAATAGGATTCGATAAAGGTGGGTTCCTTGAAAAGCAAGACGCTGTCCGCGGGAATGTCTTCGTCCCGCACGCCCCAACGGCGCAATTGCCGATAGTCCAGGATGTTCCGATTGGGCACGCGCGCGGGAAGTCGCAGTTCGGATAGCGGTTTGTCCCGGATGATCTGGGCGCCCATTTGCGCGGCATATTGGGCCATATCTTCCACCACCGCCAGGCAGCCGCCTACGGCGCCTGTGTCCATGACGGCATTGTAAACGGCGTAGAGGGGTGCGGTCGAAACCTCGACGATCCGCTTGACGGTCATTCGAGGCACATATCGGTAGCCTTTGCCGTCTTGGAGCAGCCCCGCGCAAAGAATGAATGAATCCGGAGGAAGTCGCTTCACCTTATCGAGCACGTCTTCCAGTGGCAATTCGCTCCAATATTCGAACTCCAGTTTGCCTTTGAATGAGGTCGAAGCCTCGCGAACAAGTGTCTGCCAGTGCTGATCCAGGACGGAACTGCCGGTTATGGAGATTAATCGCTTGGCGCGCGGGTGTAGTTGGAGTGCCAGCGCAATTGTCTTGTCCAATTCAAAATCAATGGGAATGCCGTGCAGATTGGCGGCGCCCTCATAGGCTTTCATTTCCATGCGCTCTACGGCCGCGTGCACCACGGGCGCGTGAAACCCGATCCGATCCCGATATTCCATGAGGAATTTTAGCGCGGGCCCGCGCACAGCTACGATCAAATCTATTCGCGTTTCGCTATACTTTTGCGCCAAGTATTCTGCCCAACGCATCCGGCCTTCTGGCTTTGGAAATCGCTCAAGGTCCATGAACTCGTTATAGAACTCAAGTCCCAATCCAAGCTCGGCGTGGAAACGCTCCCGAATGTTCTGATCGAACCTCGAGATCGCGGGCAGCAAGTGGTTGTCTGAGTACAGCAATAGGATTCGGTGGGAGGCGGGTTCTTGGCCGTTGGCGACCGGTGCCAGCGCCAGGAATGCGACTATATAAGCGCAGGCCGCGATCCAATAGTTCTGCGAGGTCCTGCGTTCGCTTACCGCCGCTATGGTTCCGTGTCCACAAGCATGCTCCTGAAGATTGGGCATCTATTCTCCGCATTGCGCTCGACTTACGCGTAGTGTTGGAGGCTCTACGCGCTTCTCGAACCATTATAGCCAATTTAAGAGGAATTGGTAAGAAGGTTGGGGTTACGACTTTAGTCCAATGCGCCACACAAGTAACTTTGTCAATCGCGCCAGCACCTCATCGGCTCCCAGGTTGCGAGTCACCTCGATTACCAGACATTCTCGCGTGTACTCGTCCAGAATGGCAAGGAGCCGAAACTCCTGAATGTCGTGCGTCAGATCGCCGCCGGCGCGCTGATCCTGCTCGTCACCGCCAACCAGGAGTCGCTGCGCCGCTCGGTCCGTTCCGGCGAAGACCTGCGCCTGAACCGGCTGCTCGAAGCGAAGCTCGAAGAACTCCGGCTGGGTATTGAACGCGCCTCGCAAGGATCCTTCGAGGAACTGCCCGGCGTCACCTGGCGCATGGAACCCGAACGCCTGCGCGACGGGGGATTGACCGGTTTGGAACGGCTCACCATGGAAGCGCGAGCCGACGGAGCCACCTACCCGCTGCAAACGCTGAGCGTGCTGATCTGGACGCCGCCGCCGAAGGAAGCGGAGCCCGCCGATGCGCGCTAAGGCCCAAGCGTCTACACGCCATCGGCGTCCGCTTGCCCGCGGCTTCACGCTCGTGGAAGTCGTCATCGCCATCGCGCTGACGGCCATGATCGTGCTCGCCGTCACGGCCGTCACCCGCGCCAGCGCCCAGACCGCCCAGCGCGTCAAGACCGCCACCGCCGACGAATCCAAACTGGCGGTTGCATTGAATCTGATCCGCCGCGACTTGGCAGGTTGGTACGAACCGCCTCGTTCCGCACAGCGTGCCAACCCCGCACCGCATGACCCGGCCGCCGGCGAAGTCCTGCTCTCCTTCGAAACCCTCGCCGACAGCCTCGCACCCAGCCAAGGCGCGCAAGCTACCCCCAAGCGCACCAGCCTGCGCGTCGAATACCTCCTCTGCCCCCGTGGCGATGCCTACGACCTCGTCCGCCGAGAGCGTAGCAGCAGTGGGACAATGGATCTCACGCTGGTCACCTCGAACGAACCGATTAAGCTGGAGATCCACGACGGGACGGCGTGGCAAGCGAAATGGGCGCCGGGGGTAAGGCCCAAGGCAGTGCGGCTGACCCTGGGCCCGACCCCCAGCTTGATCGGATCGTGAATCCTGAAGTCGCCTCTCGCGGATAGTATATGGGACTAGTCCAGCAATACGTCGGCCTTGAATCTCTGCGCTCATGCCCCCCTACCCTATCGAGTCAGCGGTTCGGCATCCGCGCCAAAGTGCTCCAGAACGCGCGCGGCCAATTCCGCTTTGTTCTGCGTGATTCGGCCCGGCGAGACACCCAACACGGCCGCCAGTTCCCGTTGTTCCCAGCCTTCCACCAAACCCGCCAGGATGGCGCGGTGCCGAGTCAAAAGCTGCCCGGCAAACGCGCTCCAATCCAACCGCACGCGTACGCGCTCGGCCGGGGAGTCATTCTCGCTCGTGGTCAATGAACGCCCCACGCGGCCGGGCCGCGCCAGTTCGGTCGGGTGGAGCCCCAATCGAGGCCGGCGGGAAACGTAAGACAGGCGATGGAGGCTTACGACCTTGGCGCGGCCCATCCGATGTGCGCGGGGATCCAGAACGTCGGTGATCGAGCTACCACCGACCGCTAAGCGACCGGTGCGCGCCGCGTGCCACGCAACCCACGCGAGCTGCGAGGCGAGCAGCCACTTCCTGCGGCGTGCCGCGCTGCGAAAGTTCTGCCACGCGTGGGCGACGACTTCGGCGGCGGCTTCTTCCTGATCCACGAGATGGAGTGCGACTGCTCGGCCGATCCGCTCGGCGCGGCTGGTCAGTTCAGGAATCAAGGCTTCGAAACGCGCCGCGATTTCGGCCTCGGAAGGAACGGTTTGGGAAACGACGGCTGTATCGGCTTGCATGGGCGTCTCCAGGAGAGCCCCGTCATGCCGCTGGCCTGCCCGAGCACCCACGCGCCCGTGAGCAGGAGCGGAGCGTGCAGGGCGTGGTTCGAGCAATGCTGGGAAGAGTGGATGGCAAAAAACAGAGGGTAGCTGTTTGGCGTCAACGACGGCCTTAGGACCTAAACACAACGTAACTCCATGATGTGTCTATATTTGTCTTGGGGCTCTGTTCTTGCGAGATAGTGCTGAAACAGTAACGCCAAGCATTCCGCCTAGACGCCAACTGAAAATCCCACAACTCTCTATTTGTAAAACGCTTACGAAATTCCCGTTGTGGATTTTGAATCCACTGCGTCTGCCAGTTCCGCCACTCCGGCGCCACACCAAGTAGGTAAGCGCAGACGCTACCATCTGTTGCGCAGGTTTCCATGCACGTCGGCGCGGCACGTACGTTAGGGCACAATCCTCGCAGGGTCAAGGCGAGGTCGGTCGCGTAAATCGCTTCTTCCGGCACCTAGCCGCCATGCGTCCGAACTCTAGAAGTCCAACCCACATGATGATCCGAAATTGGGCCGACTGCGCCATTTGGAGACCTGCGCGTCCAAGGCGCTCTACCCTCTGGTGTATATTCAAGGAAATCAGTTGTAGGCTTCCAGGCTGACCAGCAGTGCGAGGTGGAGTAGGCGCATGAGTACCAAGCCTAGATCTCGCGCGTGCGCTCGATCCGTCAATCCGCGCGTCTGTCGTCGTGCCGAGACGGCCTTGACCCCAACGCAAAGCCTGCCCGTTCGCCTGAGAGGGAGCCTACTCACAACATCACCCGAGTTAGCGCGGACGCGCATCCGGCCACCGGGAAGATGGGCAAGCACGAACGACTCGAGCGGTATGCACGAAAGGCTCACTGGCCTAAGCAAATAAGTACGCCTTCCTCCGAAGCCATGTACAAGCGGCCGTGCGCGGCCGAAAGCCCGTCGTAGACAGGTCGATGCTCCAAGGGTAGCACTTGAGTCTTCTTGCCGGATGCCGCATCGAGCACCCAAAGCTCGCACGCCTCTTTAGAATCTTGCGAAATTGGCACCCCGGCAAAATAAACGCGTTCACCGGACAGCACGACGCCCATCATCTGCTGGCGGATTCCTTCGTCTAAGCACCAAGTCGTAGCTTGGCCCGATCGCGCATACAGAAAGCGCTCGCCCTTTTTCTCTTTCTTCATCATGGCTGCAGGTACACCAAAACGGTACCTCCAAGCAGCGACGCTCGTTTTCTCGTCAAATGCCAAGTTTTCACCCGTCACAGTTCCATTGGTCAGTTCAATGTGTTTGTTGCTGGATAAGGCAGGCTCGACACAGGCCATGTAGTCCGCAATGGATACCTGGGATAGGTAATTGGTCGTATGCAGCAGTCCCTTGAAGTCTTTTTGGCGTCCCAGCTTTAGCCCGCTCTTGATCTGATAGTAGACTTCGGTGAGCATGAGATTCTGGCCATCGCTTAGGAATAAGTCCCCGCTGGTCCCCCCTTTTGTCCTCCAGATAATCTTTCCGGAGGATGCCTCGACCGCGAAGAGGTGCAAGCCGCCGTCCACATTTATAGCCCGGCCACAGGTAAAATAGATCGTACCGTCAATGGGAAGGACACCGCCTATCACGGGCCAAGCCGAAGCAAACACCCCTTCATCCACAATGAACTTTTGCGTGGGCGCCGCCCGTAAACGCCAAACCTCCAAGCCGGTCTTGGCATCCAGAGCATAGACGGTTCCCGCATGCGTACTGAACAGGCAAAGTCCCTGATGCAACGCCGGCGCAAAATCCACCTTGCCATCGGCCACATACGTCCATCTCGGCTTTCCGGTAATTGCGTCAACGGCCATTACGGAACGAGTGCTGGGTTCCGCCACAAACGCCATTCCGTAGGCGATCGTGGCCTGCGTTAATTTGGATCGCCCTAGCGTGGCGCTCCAAAGCGGCTTTACGGCGGCGGGCAAGGTCGATGCCGCTGCGTTTGAACGCCTCATGTCGCTGCGATAGATCGGCCAATCTTCGGCATGGTCAGTTCCCTTGGCAGGCGGAGGTCCCGCGGTAAATAACCGGGGCTGGCCATCGGCGATCGGCCAGCTTCGCTGTCCACCCGGCGCCAGCGCGAGCAATCCGCGCAAGTAAACGCCGCAATCGCAATGGTGAGGCAGGAAGTAGGTCAGTCCGTTCGCCGGCATCTGACCCAGCCGGCACGGCGAGCGAACCGTATCCAGACCCAATGGCGTATCCGATTTTCGGTTTAGGTACCAAGAGTCGCTGTACAATAAAAAATTCGCACTTCCTTTTGGCGCATAGCAGTGCGCGCCCACGGTGCCGTCGGCTCGAAACGTCCTCTTTACCTTGCCGGTTAATGGATCCAGGACTTCCGCGGCAACGCTCTGCTTCTTGTTCTCATTATCCCGGTCCAGCAACCACAATTCATCCCGGAAGGGAAGCACTCCGTAGCCGCCCTGCGTGGTCTCCGTCTTCCAAACAGCCTTACCGGTATTCTGATCGAACGCGGTAAGTTGAGCTTTGGGTTTATACTGTGGTTTGCGATGTACGTAGACCAGCGTCCCTTTACCGAACACTCGGGGGTCGCCCTGTGCTTCGTCCAATGTTGCCTTCCAGCGCGTGGATCCGGAGCGCAGATCCACCGCTTCCAGTTCCAGGCCGTTCAATACAAAAGCCGCGCCATTTTGCGCCGCGGGATGGGTCGAACAGGAGCGCGACCAAAGCACTTGGCCTGTCTCCTTGTCCAGCGCCGCCATGCGCGTCTTGGAGCTGGCCAGCAACACCGATTCGATGGCCGTTACCGTTACCGGCTGAAATCCTGGCGCATACTCCTTGAACGGTTTTCCGGTTTCACCGTTCCAAGCCGTCAAAGCCTTACCGTTGACCGCGTAGACCATACGCTCATCGCACGCCAGAGACTCATCCTGCCGGTGGTAACTTTGTTTGAAGGCCACACCCAACGGAATCCGCCAAAGTTCCAAACCGTTGTAAGCGTCGCGGGCTATGAGCCAGGTCTGGGTGGTATCGTTGGCGGCCGCGCGATTTTCTTCGTAGTACAAGCGACCGCCGCCCGTCACTCGCCCCAAATAGGACACATACAGCGCTCCCCAACGCGGGTCGGCGACCCAGCGTAGTTCTTCCCAGGGTCCCGCCGATTGATCCGCATTAACACTGCTTAAGTCCGCGCTCCCGCTGCGATGGGTCCACCCGTCAAACTGGGAATTGGCCGGTTTCGTAAAGCGAATCCAACCGCTTCGGCTTAGCGTTTGAACGTCCGGGATGCCGGCTTTGCGCAGGCGATCGGGCAGCGCGGCGAGGGAGCCGGGATTCTTGTCGTTACCCAGCACGGCCACGCCGCCTGGCGCGAGAATCCGCAACACATCCTCCGGGGTCGCAGGAATATCGCCCCACTCGGCCGAAACGACGAGATTGACTAAGTTGTCCGCGTACGGAAGTTCGTTTGCCTCTACGAATACGATCGAAGCCCGATCCAGACAGCCAGCCTTCAACAGTTTCTCGTTTCCGGCCTTCAGCGCCTGCGCTGACCAGGTGCATGCCTGCCAAGCGAGCGGGCGCTCCGCGGCCAACGCCGCAGTCAGGCTTCCATCCGGCTCTCCGATCACCAAGGCCATCCCGCAGTTTTTTCCGGATGCCTGCGCGATGAACTGAGCCACCGCCCGTGCATCTTCGCCTGCTTGTGATCTAGAGGCTGCGGCAAGGATCAGGCATAGCATCCCGATCCTTCGCCAGTCTGCGCCAAGCATCGCTCGTTCTCCGGATGTCCACTCCGCCTACTCGTCATCCTTCCTGCTTATACCCCCAAGGGGGAGCCTCCTACGCCGAATTTCGTGCAGCCGTGTCCCTGTGTGTGTATAATTCGGGCGTGTCCGAACGTCGCGGAAAATCCGGCCGTCCTCCCTTCCCAGAAGCGCGTTACCGGCAGGTGGCGCAAAGCCTGCGCACGCGCCTTCAGGCAGGCGACTTCGACCCACCCAAACTGCTGCCATCGCTCAAGCAACTCGCTTTAGAGCACCACGTTGGCCGAGAAACGGCCCGCGCAGCCGTCGAGCAGCTTCGCCATGAGGGCTGGATTGGCCTCAATGCGAGGGGGCGCCACGTTCGAGCGGTTCAGGTCCAATACGCGCGTCCTAACTCGGGCATCGTTTTGATCGTATACGGCGTGCCG
>BTVV01000198.1:0-7797 GCA_045863855.1 Planctomycetota bacterium
GCACCCTTCACCGACGCCTACTCGTAGATGCAAGGCCCGCTACCGGCCACCCGCCGTCACGCCCGCGCGTTGCATCCGTCCTGGCCCGCCTTCGTGAAGCCCGGCATTCGCACGAGCTGCCTTCGGCTGCGCAACGGCGCCAAGTCCACGGCGGTCAACCAAACCCTTCTCGTCAGCCCATGCCGCCAGCCCACTCGCGTAACCGCCATCCTGCTCACTTTTCCTTAACCAGATGCTCCCAGGCTTCCCAACGGGGCGAAGGCGCAATCTCCACGGAATCTATCGAGTAATCGTAAATAACTCCCCACGGATCGCGAAGGGGATTCTTGGCATAGGGCGCGGAGTATGCTCTACATTTCCCCCTGACCTTAATCCATACGGACTGCTCCGGCTTGAGTTTCGACAGGTAAGGTTCATAGGGCAATGCGTTGAAGCGCTCGAGAAGAAAGCCAGGCGTTTTTTTGCCCTTGCCCGGAAAAAGAACATAGTCGCCGCTGCGGAAGCCTTCCTTAATCGTGCCCAGCACACCACAAAACGTACCTTCTTCCCCTGATTCCGTTAGCGCACCCAGGCGTGCTTCGGTGATGACTTCATACGCTACCTTCTCGCTTTTTTGCTGCCCACGATCTTTAGAACAACCCACTACACAGCAGACGCAATAGAGTAGTACGAATGTACGCATCGAAAGATGCCTCAACAATTTGCGCCAACTTCCAGCACCACCCAGTTGAATGCGTGTGTAAGATCGCAAGGCCCGCTAATCGACCACGAACCATAAGCCTATTGCAAGGCTCGCGAGGACGGCTCCCATACCGCCCAAACTCAGCACCGCGATGCCCATGCCAATCGATCCAAGCAGATTGCGCGTGCGCTCCTGGTTGTAGAGGCCCACCGCGACGGAAACCGTCACGACCGCGCCTGCATACAGCCAAGCCGTCTGAGCAACCATACAGCGCTCTCCCCTTCAAACCCTGCGGCCCATCGACTTCAAGGAGCCGCCGGACCATCCTGCGCGCCCATTCTACTCCCCTCCTCTCCCCAAGCGCCATAAAACAAGCTGCAACACGCTACACCCACCTCCCACCTTACCCCGCCCCCTCGCCCACCCCACGCACCCAACCGGAGCGCTCCGTTCACCGTTTACCGTTCACCGTTCACCCGCCCCACTACGTGCTTATCAAGCGAGGCAACGCATGAACCATGCATCGTGCGCTAAGTGTAAAGTTTAGTGTAAAGTTAGCTTTACACTTTACAGTTAAGCTTTACACCTTTACACTTAGCGCACCTTGTGGCGCGAATATAGCTCAAGTTATATCGATTTAGGCCATACGCTTTGCGCGACTAACCTCGCGCAGCACAAGTGCGATAACAGCTTTCGATCAACTAACCTTGTTATAAAACAGCCCCGCCGCGGCGTCCGCTACTCCCCGCCGTTCACCATCTCGAACTTGGCCAGATAGTACACCGCGTCCGCGGGCGCGCCCGACGGGAAGCCGTGCAGCTCGATATGGCTGAACGGGAAGTTCTCGAGCTTAAACTCGCCGCTCTTCATATCCTGAATCGGCACCTCGACATCCTGCCAACTGCCCGCCGCCGGCGCCGGGAAATCCATGTTAAACCGAACCAGCAACGCGGTTTGGATCGAAAACCGCAGCCGCTTCACGCCCTCTTGCCAGATTCTCAGCCGCACCCGCGTCCGGTTGCAGACCACGTTCCGATCGCGCAGCACCACGTAACTGGCCTGCCGTTCCTTGCTCCCAAACACCTTCAACGCCGCCTCACCCTTCTCGTTCGAGAGCTGCAATTTGGACCCGTAATCGTCGTGCCAGCTTCCCGGAATATCTTTACCTGTAAAGGTTTGAGAAAAAACAACCTGCTCGGCCATGCTCGGCGGCGGCAACTCGCATAGGCGCTTAATCGCCGCGCGCTCCTTCTGAGCGACGCCCGGAATCGCCAGCAGCCGCGTGCGCAGTTCCGCCACGTCGGTCAATTCCATAAGCCCTGTCTGAGCAGCACCTTGCGTAGCCGCCGGCGCGGCGGGCGCCGGAGCCGCCGGAGCTGCCGGACCCGCCGGACCCGCTTCGGTCGGCGTCGGCGTCGCAGCCGGGCGCTTCGCGAGGCCCAGTTCTTCGGTCGTCACCGGCTTCATAAAGCCAGGCACGTTCGGGGCTTCCACGGGCTTATCGCGAACGGGCAGCGCGCCTCCGCCCGGTGCGGCTTGGGGCGCCGGCGTCGGCGTCTGCGCGGCTGGCTTCTGGAGGTCCAAAACCTTACTGGAAGTAGACTTGGACGCGTCGGGCGACGCACCGCTCGGCGCCTTCGCGACTTGCTTCGAGCCGCCGCCGCTGAACGCAACCACAAGCCCCACAAGGACTACCAAACCGCCCGCACCCAGCACCAGCAGCGGCACCTTGCTCGCTTCCGGCCGCCGTGCGCCCTCTCCGCCCGCACCGCTCGCCCGCGCCGGCACCAAGCCCGTCCGCGACGAGCGCGACAAGACCGCCGCCTGCGCCGACGTGCGCCGCGTCGAACCCGAGATCGGTCGCGCAATCGGTTCCGTCTTCGAGGTTTGTGGGATGACGCCCGAGACCGGCCGATCCGCCGGCCGGCACGTCACGCAGGCCAGTTGATCCGTCTCGTCGCCCGCGCGCACGCCCAACTGCTCTAACTCCGCAGCCGGTATGCGTTTGCCGCACGTGTTGCAGAAGATGATCAGCATCGATGCCACGACCCGCGCGCCGCTCCCCGACCGAGGTTTAAGAGCTCACCCGGAGCAAGCCCTAGGCCGAGCGCCCTCGGCCCCGACCCGTCATCGGAGGTCTAGACGTATTGTAACTACTCCGTGCTGCTCATGCACGTTGAAACTCTTTACGATTTATGGACTTAGCTGCTCCATGTGCGGAGCGCGTGTAACACCACGCGGCAGCGAGCGGCCCGGAGCAACCTACCACGCCGTGCGCATGGTGCGCAAACCGGAACATCAGCCCAGGCTAAGATTAATCGCGCTGCCCGTTACGATGCTGGACGCATCCAGCACCAGGAACTCGATCACCTCCGCGATCCGTGCCGGCGGCAGCCAGGCGGCCGGGTCGGCGTTGGGCATCGCGCGCCGATTGGCCGGCGTATCGATGATGCTCGGCACGATCGCGTTGACCGTGATCCGCTTCGTAACCAGTTCCTGCGAAAGCGCTTGTGTAAAGTTCCAGACCGCCGCCTTCGCCGCGCCATACGCGCTCATGCCCGCCGCGCCGCCCTTCAAGGCCGGCCCCGCGGCGACATTGACAATCCGCCCGCCGTGCGCCTTTTCCATGTAAGGCAACGCCTCGCGGCAGCACAGAAAGCAGCTCGTGGCATTGACTTCCAGCATCCGCTGCCACGTCGCCAAATCCGTATCCCCCAGCCCCGCGTACGCAAACCCGCCCACGATATTGACTAAGATGTCGATCCGCCCCCCCGCGCCCGCCGCCGCGAAGAAGCGCTTCACATCCGCCTCCTGAGCCACATTCGCCTCGTGCAGCGTCAGCAGCCCGAACCCGCTCCCCAGCGAGCTGCGGCAATCCTCGACCTCCTCCTTGACGATCCACGGCACATGCACGCTCGCGCCCAGCGCCGCCAAATGCACCGCCACCGCCCGCCCGAGCGCTCCCGTCCCGCCCGTCACCACCGCGACCCGCCCCTGAAGCGGCATCAAACACTCCTCTCTCGTCGATACGCAAAGTTGAATCCGCGTTCTTACCACGCGCGCCCGCGCTTGCCCATGCTAGAGTCCGGGAGTGAGCCGATTAAAAGCGCTGAAACGATCCGGAAAGCGCGCGGAGCGAAAAAATTCATATCGGGGAGATATGAAGTGCACGGTGCTGCACTAAAATTGAGCTGTTGCCGAAAGCGTCAAGGCGATTGATGATACGACGTTTTCTGGCTAACCGTAGGTGCATCGAACGATATGAAGCCCTAACCGTTGGCTCCATTTGAAGAAAATCTTGTCGCAATTGACTGCACTCAAACTACTATCTGTTCAAGGGTTGTAAGGAATGCGGCTAGGCTTGTAGGTAATTCCACGAATAGGTGGTCCCTTTTTTGTACACGCTAAAAACGATTGAAGTTGGCGAGGAGTTAAAGAGCCCATGAGTCTAGACCATCCATATACTCCCCGTAGGCAACCGCGCGGCATGACGCTTTTGGAAGTCGCGGTCGCGGGAACGATTCTGGTTGTGGCGGTCACGGCGACGCTTTCGATGTTCGTGACGCATATGCGCGGCGCGCGATTGACGGAAGAACGCCGCATCGCGATGCAGTTCGCGCAATCGAAACTCGACGAAATCCGCCTCGAGATCGCCACGGGCTCGTCGCTGGAGTTGATCTTCCAGCGCTACGGCCCGCTGGACTACGGCGCGCTGGCCGTCGCCGCCGGCGGAAGTGAAGTAACGGGCGGCAGCGACGAAACCATCGGCGCGGCCGGTTCGGCGGCATATACGACGGGCATGGTGACCGGAGGCGTAATCCCGCCCGTGAAGGGTACCGGCGCATTCACCCAAGTGGATGCCGGCGGCTACTTGAAGCATCTCGACGCGTACGGCCAGATGGTGGGCGATCCCGCGACGTTCGTGGTCGGCGAAGACGCGAACAACAACGGGATCATGGATATCGGCGAAGACTTGAACGGTAACGACAAGCTGGATGTTTACCTGCAGGCCATTCCCGGCCGACCGCTGGGCACGGTCACGATCATCACGGACGAAGATCCGCGCGAATCCGATTTCGGTTTACTCTACGGCCAGCCCATGAGTTCGAGCGGACGCTGGTACGAGAACAACCCCTTCGGCGTGGACATTACCGGGAACCGTCGCTTCAGCGACTTCAACGCCAGCGCGCCGGAAGTGGCCGCAGATCCCGAGTTGAACCTCAAGCCGTTCCCCATGGACATTAACGGCGACGGGGATACCAACGATCTGAATACTGTGGATCACCTGATCGGAGGCAACGCAGCCCGCCCCAATTCGGCCGATCAGATCGACGAAGGCGTGCACGAGAACTTTCGATTCCTGCCGCTGGTCGTGACCGTGCAGTGGATGGCGCCGTACGGTCCTGAACGCATGGACTTGTTCGGCGTCGTAACTTTGGAGCACCCGTGATGAAACGGTTCTATTCGGCGAGCGCGATGCGCCCCCGCGGTTTCACGCTGCTGGAAATGATGGTTTGTCTGTCCGTGCTGACTTTGGTCGTGATGGTGACGATCACGGTGATCAGCACGACGAGCGACCACATGAAATTCGAACTGATCGTTTCGGACCAGCAGACGCGTACGCGCGCGGCGCTGGACAAGATGATGCAGGAAATGCGCTCCATGAGTAATGAGCACACACTGGACGCCACTTCGGATGCTTCGTTCTCGTTTCAACAGCCCGTTTTCAACCTAACAACTCAAGCCGTCACTTACGGTTCAGCCGCCACCTTGATTACCTACCGCAGGATCGCCAGCGATAAGAATGCCAATCCGCCTACGGGTAACGAGATTCAGGGGAATGGCGTGGATGACGACGGCAACGGCCTGATCGACAGCAACGATAACGTGATCGAGCGCATCGTGGGCGACGTGAGCAATCCTGCCAACGGCAACCGCGAAATTATTCTGGTCAATGTGCCCAGCAACGGATTCCTGGTCAAGAAAGACGGCCGGCGGCTGCAGATCCGCGTCACGCGGCAGGACGTGACGCCGATGCAGACCAACGACGAGCGACGCATCACGACGGTCGTGACCTACAACACCTACGCATTGCGAAACGAATAGGCCGTGCCAGACCCCTGGAGGTTCGAGCCATGAACGCTCTTCGACGCCTGCTCAAACGCCACCCGCGAGGCTCGGCGCTCTTTTTGACCATGATGATGGTCACGCTGCTGGCATCCATGACGCTCTTCTTCGCCGAGCGCATTTCCAGCAACGAGGCGCGGCAGGAAAACGACACGGCCTTGAGTTACGCGCTCGAACTGGCCGAGTCGGCGAACGACTGGAACGTGCAGCGCGTCTTCCGGGACTTCGACGCACAACACGATGCGGCCAAACTGGGCGACAACGGCTTGAGTCCCATCGGCGACTCCAGTCTGACTCCTTATGCCATGCTGGATATCCGGCTGCGCCACTATCCCACCACCGACACGAACGGCGACGGTAAGAAGGATTGGCAGGACGACACCTTCCTGCCGGCCACGTACGATTACATCACCGGCACCGCCACGCTGTTCAAAGATCTTTGGACATCGCCGGATTCGTGGGTGGATTGGGGTCCGGGGCAGGTCAAGCTGAGCGTCGTGCAGCTCGATCAGAGCACATCGTTCCGTTACAACACGGTCGAATTCAAAGCGCGCGCGCGGGTGCTCGATTCGCTGTCCGGGCGCTACATCGAACGGCAGGTGCGCCGCGTGGTGAAGTACAGCGTGACGGGCGACAACAAAGTTTTCGACTTTGCGTACTTCGCCAACAATTTCGGCTGGATGTACGGCTCGCCCATCTACATTCACGGCAATATGGGTTCCAACGGCAACTTGGGGTTCAAGAACGGACCCACCGTAAACGGGATGCTTTACGCGGCGCTCAATCCCGCCATTAACGCCACCGGCTCCGTGCTCAATACCGGCGGACACACCGACCCGGTTTATCAGACCAAGGCCCAATACTTGGCCGGACCGCGCGGCATGGCCGCGGGGGACCAGCAGGTCTTGCCGTTGAATCCTGCTTACACGGAAGACGTGAACTACAACGGCGCGCTTACGGCCGCCGAAGACGTCAACAGCAACGGGATTCTGGACCAGATCGATTTCAGCCTGGGCTACAAGGGCATCCAGGAGAAGATGACGGGACAGAAACCCCTGGATATCCCTTACTTGGGCGACATGAACTACTTCAAGAGCCTCGCCAATACGGCGGCGCGCCCCCCGCGCCCCGACATTGGCGACCCAGGCGGAACAGGCGGCGTCATAAAACAGCTCAAGGCCCCAGGCCTCGATCCCACTGTCGATACGAACTACAACTATATCGTGGGCGGTCCCGCTGAGGACAAGAACAACAATGGCGTGCTGGAGCCAGGGGAAGACCTAGATGGGAATGGCATAATTACCAACACTCGTCGGGATTCCACTTATGGGAACGATTACGACGAAAATGGCAAGATATCCACATGGTCCACATCAGGAAGTACGATGACCGTAAATCATCAGGAATTAGCCACGAAGCTGAATGCTGAAAAGCAGGAGCGCAACGGAAACTTGGCGTTGATCGGCACCCCGCAACAGCCCATCGTGATCTCGGGACCGGTGGTCATTACCGGCGACTTGGTGATCAAAGGTACGGTCAAGGGTCAAGGGACTTTTTATGTAGGCCGCAACACCCATGCGGTGGGCGATGTCGTTTACAGCGATCCGCCCACCTTCCGCAATCCCAGCAATACGAATAACGCGACGAACATCAACAACCCGAACATCGCGGCGACGCATGCCACCAATCACGACAAAGATCTGGTGGGCTTTGCGGTGAAAGGCAGCATCGTGCTCGGGCAGTATAATCGAACGGACGATTCATGGTCCACCGCGCACAACTACTTCCAGACAGGCTTCCAGAACGCCACTTTGCAGTCGTACCAGGTCGATCCGACGGACGCGGCGATCGGTTACGTGACGGGAACCACGGGTGGACTTCCGACCTTCCACGGAAATTACAAAGAACCGGTGCGCGTGGATCCCAGCGTCGAGTACCCCAGCGGAACCATTCCTCCCACCTTGGCCCCTCTGGTCCACACATACGCC
>BTVV01000199.1:0-7760 GCA_045863855.1 Planctomycetota bacterium
GATGGAAACGAACGAGGAAGGCGAAGTACCCGAGGGCGTCTGGTTCGCGATCATGGAGACGCCGGGGATCAGCGGGTTCGTGGGCGGCAACCGCATGAAGCCCACGCCTCTGGACGCCGCGGACGTGCAGCGCGTGCTGGAAGACATCGAGGCGCGTAAGGAGAAGCCCAAGCCGAAGGTGGAATTCCAGCCTGGCGACCGGGTGCGCATCAAGGAAGGTTCGTTCGAGAACTTCGACGGAACCGTGGAGTCGGTGGACCCGAGCAAGTGGATGCTGAAGGTCAAGGTTTCCATCTTCGGGCGCGACACGGGTGTGGAACTGGAGTACGGGAAAGTCGAAAAGATCTGAGGACGGCTCCGCGTGGGCGTCCGGGAGTGGAACGATGGCGAAGCAAATCATAGCGAAGGTAAAGCTGCAGTGTCCCGGCGGTTCGGCGAATCCGGCCCCGCCCGTGGGCCCGGCGCTTTCGCAGCACGGCGTAAACATCGGCGACTTCGTTAAGCGCTTCAACGCCGACACGGCGAAGAAGAAGGGCGTGAAGATCCCGGTGATCGTGACCGTGTACCAGGACAAGTCGATCGACCTGCTCTACAAGGAGCCGCCGGTTTCGGCGTTGATCCTTCAGGAGTTGGGCGCGGAAAAGGGCAGCGGCGTGCCGAACAAGGAGAAGGTCGGCAAGCTGAGTTCCGCGCAGGTCAAGAAGATCGCCGAGCAGAAGATCAAGGATCTGAATACCCGCAACCTCGACGCGGCGTGCCGGCTGGTGAAGGGTACGGCGCGCAGCATGGGCGTCGACTGCGAGTAGTACCGGGCACTCGAGGACGCAGGACGTAAGGCCGGCCGCTCGTGGCGGCGGGCCGGCAGCAGACAACCCAAAGAGGTTGGAGGAGGGTGGAGCTCGCCGCACGCTGCGGATGGGCCGCCCGAACGGACTCCGGAGGTGAAGAATGCCCCGCAAGGTAGGCCTGTACAAGCCGTCGCGCCGGTTTCGCGAACTGACGAGCAAGGTCGAGAAGGACAAGCTGTATTCGCTCGACGATGCGCTTGGGATTCTCAAAAGCGGCTCGAAGAAGTGTAAGTTCGACGAGACGGTCGATCTGGCCATCAAGCTGACCATCGATCCCAAGCAAGCCGACCAGTTGGTGCGCGGCTCGTTCTCGCTGCCCAAGGGCACGGGAAAGTCGTTGCGCGTGATCTGTTTTGCCGACGGCGCCTTGGCCGAAGAGGCCAAGAAGGCCGGCGCCGTCGAAGCGGGTGGCGAGGATCTGGCCAAGCGCGTCAACGACGGCTGGCTGGACTTCGACGTGGCGATCGCGCATCCCGCGACGATGCGCTTCGTCGGCCGCCTGGGCCGAGTACTCGGTCCCAAGGGCCTGATGCCCAGCCCCAAGTCCGGCACCGTGACGCCGAACATCATTCAGGCCGTCAAGGAGTTCAAAGCCGGCAAGATCGAATACCGCAACGATACGTTCGGCAACCTGCACATTTCGATCGGCAAGCTGAGCTTCAGCAAGGAAGACTTGGCCGACAACGTCAAGGCGATGGTGGAACACATTCGAGCGATCCGGCCGCCGACCGTTAAGGGCAGCTACATCGACCGGATTCACCTGACCAGCACGATGGGCCCAGGCCTTAAGATCGAGGTCTGACGGTACGTTCGGATAAGGGAACTTTTTTAAAGACGAGGTGAGGTCATGGCGGACAAGCGGCCGAAGGATCAGCGCCCGAAAGGCGCGGACGTACCCAACCGGATCAACCGACTCCTTAAGGAGGAGGTCAAGACCCGATTCTCGAGCGTCACCAACTTGGTGATGATCAGCAACTTGGGTCTGAACAGCGAAGAGACCGTGGAAGTGCGAAACGGCCTGGGCGAGAAAGGCTTGAAGCTCCGGGTCGTGCGCAGCCGGCTCTCGATGCAGGCCTTCCGCGAGTTGGGCGTGGAAGACGTCGAAAAGCTCTTCGAAGGCCAGACGGCGATTGTCGAAGCCGAAGACCCGGTGATGGCCGCGAAGCTGGCGGTGGAGCTGGTCAAGAAGTTCGATAAGAAGCTGAAGATCGTCGGCGGCTTGCTGGAAGGCAAGGCGCTGGACGCCAAGGCGGTCAAAGAGCTGGCGCGCTCGAAGTCGAAGCCGGAACAGCTCGCCGAGGTCTCGGGCCAGATTCAAGGTCCCGGCCGCAAGCTGGTGGGCGTGGTGCTGGGTCCGGGCCGTACCTTGGCCGGCCAGATCAAGGCCTTGGTGGAAAAGAAAGAAAAAGAAGGCACCGCGGCCTAGTTCGCAAGGTGCACTTGAATTTGGGTTTGTGGCAGGATGAGCGGCCGCGCGTGGTGCGGCGAGCGCTCGGATGAGCTTGACAACGCAGGGCCGAGGGTGTTTACTTTTTGCTCTTTTGTGAGGCGGCAGGTCTGCTAACGGCCCTGCGCAGGTGCAACAGGCCCGCCCGCCCAAAAGGCGCCACCACCAGACACGAGTACGTGTTGGGTAGCAGGAGGTAGGAGCGATGTCGGAAGCTAAGGAATATCCGGCCGAGATCAAAGAGCTGGGTGACAAGATCGTGGCGCTGAGCCTGTTGCAGGCGAAGGCGTTGTCGGACTACTTGAAGGATGCGCACGGCATCGAAGCGGCTGCAGGCGGCGCGGTGATGGTGGCTGCGGGCGGCGGCGGCGGTGGCGGCGGTGGCGGAGCGGCGGCGGCCGAAGAGAAGACGGCGTACGACGTCATTCTCTCTAAGGTGGCCGACCAGACCAAGAAGATCGGGGTCATCAAGGTCGTGCGCGAGCTGACGGGCCTGGGCTTGAAGGAAGCCAAGGACCTGGTGGACAAGGCTCCGCAGCCGGTCAAGAACGGCGTTCCGACCGAAGATGCGAACACGATGAAGGAAAAGCTCGAAGCGGCCGGCGCGTCGATCGAGTTGAAGTAAGTCCTGAGTCGTCGAACGATTGAAGGCGCGCGGGGGCTTTCGGGCTCCCGCGCGCCGTACGTATGAAGAGCGCTTCCGCGCTTCGCTTGGTTGGTTCGTCTGGCGCAAGCGGATCGCGGAAACGCTTTTCCAAGGGGCTGATGGGCGTCCGTGCATGCGGGTCCCCCCGCGGACGTCGTAGGCCCAAACCCTCAGGGGGACCTCCTCGCCGTGCGCGAGCCGCTCCACAGGAGCGGAAAGCGTACCGGCTCCAGGTGGCGCCGTTTTCGGCGCGGGTAATCCCGCGGCCGGAGAGGGCGTTTGAGTTGGACGATTCGGAAGCGCGGCGCAGTTGCGAGCCGGGCGAAGCGGGAGTTCCCAGCCGGATTCGGGGGCTTGCGTTCGTCGGGCGGTTGGGTGTGCGGCGCGGGGTTTACCGGATCGATCGCAACGATACGACTTTGCTTTGGGACACCGGGCCCGCGCCGTTTGGCCTCGCCTGCATAAGGAATCGTCGCTCATGGAAATCCGCTACTTCGGCCACAGCATGCAGAACAAGGAATTCGCGGTCCCGGACCTCTGCGAGACGCAGCGCAAGTTCTACCACGAGTTCCTGCAGGAAGAGGTGCTGCCCAACGAGCGGAAGAACGACGGGCTGGAAGCGATTTTCCGCGAGGTCTTCCCGATCTTCTCGTACGACGAGACGATCTCGCTGGAATACGTGGAGTACGACCTGGGCGAGCCGCGGCATACGCCGGACGAGTGCCGCGCGCTGGGGCTCACCTTCGGCGCACCGTTGAAGATCAAGTGCCGGCTCAAGCGCGCCGAGGACGTGATCGAGGAAGACGTGTATCTCGGGACAGTGCCGCACATGCTGGGCGGAGGCGAGTTCATCGTCAACGGCGCGGAGCGCGCGATCGTGACGCAGCTCCAGCGCAGCCCGGGCGCGGACTTCTCGGAGACGATCCATCCCAGCGGCAAGCGCCTGCACGGCTGCCGGATCATTCCGGAGCGCGGGAGCTGGATTCAAGTCGAGGTGACGAGCAAGGACGTGCTGTCCCTGCGCATCGACCGCTCGGGCAAGATCTGCGGGACGACTTTCCTGCGCGCGCTCTCGCCGAAGTTCGGGAGCACCAACGCGATCCTCAAAGCCTTCCTGGACGTCGAGACGGTTTCGCTCTCGGGCAAGACCGAGAAGCTGAAGGGCGCTTGGCTGTGCCACGACGTGGCCGATCCGGAAAGCGGCGAGGTGGTGGTGAAGTGCCTCACGCAGTTGACCGAAGAGATCGTGGAGACGATCCGCGGCCTCAAGGTGAAGGAACTGGAAGTCGTCACGAAGCCGAAGGACGAACTGATCCTCACCACGCTGGCGGCCGACACCTGCGAAAGCCACGAAGAGGCGATCCTGCACATTTACACGCGGATGCGCCCGGGCAACCCGCCGCAGAAGGAGAAGGCGCTCGAACTGTTTAACGAGCTGTTCTTCGACGACAAGCGCTACAACTTCGGCCGCATCGGCCGCTTCCGCCTGAACCGCAAGTTCAACCATGGGATCAGCGACGATCACGTGGTCCTGACGGCGGAGGATTACCTGTACATCCTGAAGTACATCATCGACCTGCGCCAGGCGGTGGGCAAGGTGGACGATATCGACCACCTGGAAAACCGCCGCGCCCGGACGATCAAAGACCTGGTGATGGACGAGTTCCGCAAGGGCATGGTGAAGCTGCGCCGCAGCGTTCGCGAGCGGATGAGCTTGAAGGACGCCGGCGAGATGTCGCCGCGCACGCTGATCAACAGCCAGACGGTTTCGAGCGCGATCGAATACTTCTTCGCGCGCGGCGAGCTGTCGCAGGTCGTCGACCAGTCGAACCCGCTTTCGCAACTCACCCACGAACGGCGCTTGAGCGCGCTGGGGCCTGGCGGCTTGAACCGTAAGCGCGCGGGCTTCGAAGTCCGCGACGTGCATCCTTCGCACTACGGCCGCATCTGTCCGATCGAGACGCCGGAAGGCGCGAACATCGGGTTGATTGTCTCGCTGGGCATTTACGCCTCGATCAACGACTACGGTTTCATCGTCACGCCGTACCGGGTGGTGAAGAAGGGCGTGGTGACCGAAGAGGTGGTCTTCCTGCGCGCGGACGAAGAGCGCGACCACACGGTGGCGCAGGCCGACGTGCCGGTGGACCCGAAGACGCGCAAGATCACGCGCGAGCGGGTGATGGCGCGCAAGCTCGAAGAGTTCGTCGAAGTGGCGCTGGACGAAGTGACGCTGATGGACGTATCGACGCAGCAACTGGTGGGCGTCGCGACGGCGCTGGTGCCGTTTTTGGAGCACGACGACGCGAACCGCGCGTTGATGGGCAGCAACATGCAGCGCCAGGCGGTGCCGCTGGTGCGCCCGCAGTTGCCGCTGGTGGGCACGGGCATGGAGCGCAACGTCGCGCGCAACACGGGCATGATGGTCCGCGCGCAGGCGCCGGGAACGGTGGAATACGCCGACGGTTCGAAGCTGGTGGTGAAGTACGGCAGCGGGCACGCCGACACGGTGACGTATCCGCTGCGCAAGTACTTCGGGCTCAACGAGCGCACCTGCCTGAACCAGAAGCCGATCGTGAAGACCGGCGACAAAGTCGAGGCGGGCCAGGTGCTGACGGAAGGCGCCGCGACGCGCGACGGCGAACTGGCCTTGGGCTCGAACGCGCTGGTGGCGTTCATGAGCTGGGAAGGGTTCAACTTCGAAGACGCGATCCTGGTCAGCGAGCGCTACGTGCGCGAGGACGTCTTCACTTCGATCCACATCGAAGAGTTCAGTTGCGAAGTGCGCGAGACGAAACTGGGCCGGGAGGAAATCACGCGGGACATCCCGAACGTCTCGGAGACGGCGCTGAAGAATCTGGACGACGCGGGCCTGATCCGGGTCGGCGCCCGGGTGCGCCCCGGCGACATCCTGGTCGGCAAGATCGCTCCGAAGTCGAAGAGCGAGCTTTCGAGCGAAGAGAAGCTGCTGCACGCGATCTTCGGCCGCGCGGGCGAAGACGTGAAGAACGATTCGCTGGAAGTGAAGCCCGGCGTCGAAGGGTACGTGATCCAGGTGGACCGTTTCACGCGCGCGGCACCGGCGGGCGACGAAGAGCGCGCGGAAAACCGCCGCCTGATCAAGAAGCTGGAGACGGAATACAAGGACGCGATGTCCAAGATCGTCGGCGAGAAGTTCGAGGCGCTGAAGGAGATCGTGGGCGGGAAACTGACGAACGCGGAGACGGGTCAGCGCTACGAGTTGCCGAAGGAAGGCACGCCGGAGGATATCCTGGCGGTCGATACGGCGCTGGATCTGAACAAAATCGAGATGCATCCGGCGACGCGGCGCAAAGCGCGGATGACGGCGTACCAGTACGACAAGCGTAAGCGCGTGTACGAAGTGGAGATGGAGCGCAAAGTCGGGAAGCTCAAGCGCGGCGACGAACTGCAGCCGGGCGTGCTGGAACTGGTGAAGGTGTACGTCGCCGTGAAGCGCCGCCTTTCGGTGGGCGACAAGATGGCCGGCCGTCACGGCAATAAGGGCGTGGTGAGCTGCATCCTGCCCGAGGAAGACATGCCGTTCCTGGAAGACGGGACGACGGTCGGGATGGTGCTCAATCCGCTGGGTGTGCCTTCGCGCATGAACTTCGGCCAGATCCTGGAGACCCATCTGGGCTGGGCGGGCGACAAGATGGGCTTCCGCGCGGTGACGCCGGTCTTCGACGGCGCGAAGGAAGAAGAGATCGTCGAGTGCATGGAGAAGGCGGGCCTGCCTCGTGACGGCAAGGTGGTGCTGTACGACGGCCGGACGGGCGAGCGCTTCGACCAGAAGGTGTGCGTCGGCATGATGTATATGCTGAAGCTGCACCATTTGGTGGCCGACAAGATTCACGCGCGCGCGACGGGACCGTACAGCCTGATCACGCAGCAGCCGTTGGGCGGCAAGGCGCGCAGCGGCGGCCAGCGCTTTGGCGAAATGGAAGTCTGGGCGCTCGAAGCGTACGGCGCGGCGAACATTCTTCAGGAACTGCTGACGGTGAAGTCGGACGACGTCGAAGGGCGCACGAAGATTTACGAATCGATGGTGAAGGGCGAGAACAACCTGGAGCCCGGCACGCCGGTGAGTTTCGACGTGCTGTGCAACGAAATCCGCGGGCTGGGCTTGAACATCCGGCTGGAGAAGAAGGCCGGCGCGGCGACCTAAGCAGGACGGTTGGGGCGGGTTTGACGTGCGCCCCCCTTCGGGCGGGGCAGGTTCGGGCGGATGGCGAAGCGAGCGATCGAGACGGTTAAAGGGAGATGGAAACGATGATCAGCCCCGGCATGTTCGGCAGCGGCCTTAATCCCCTGGCTCCGGCGGGCCAAGGCCAGGCTCCGGAACGGCAGTACGACAAGATTAACGACTTCACGGCGGTGACGATCACGCTCGCCAGCCCCAACGACATCCGGTCGTGGAGCTACGGCGAAGTGAAGAAGCCCGAGACGATCAACTACCGCAGCTACCGCGCGGAAAAGGACGGTTTGTTCTGCGAGCGCATCTTCGGCCCGGAACGGGACTGGGAGTGTTCGTGCGGCAAGTACAAGGGCATCAAGTACAAGGATATCATCTGCGACCGCTGCGGCGTGAAGGTGACGCACAGCAAGGTCCGCCGCAGCCGCTTCGGCCACATCAATCTGGCCGCGCCGGTGGTGCACATCTGGTTCTTCCGTACGATGCCGTCGAAGCTGGGCAATCTGCTGGGCGTGAAGACGAATGCGCTTCAGCAGGTGATCTATTCGCAGCGCTTCATCGTCACCGACAAGGGCAACACGCCGCTGACGAACGGTAAGCTGCTGACGG
>BTVV01000200.1:0-7720 GCA_045863855.1 Planctomycetota bacterium
GCGCGGCGTTCTCGGGCGTTCATGCGTGCGTTCTCCTATTCGGCGTAGACGTAGTTGGCCAACCCGGCGCAGAGGAAGTCGACGATGGCCGCTACCGTGGCGTCGGCGGCCTTTTGGTCAAGGCCGCGGTCCCAATGGTAGACCTGCTTCTTGTCAGCGATCCGCTGGACCCAGAGCTTGGAGATCTTGCTCTGACCCAGTTCGTAGTCGGCAACCTCGGCGTGTTCGGGGAAGACCAGCGCGTTGAAACGGTGCCCGGCCAGGGTGCCGTCCACCCAGGTACCGGGCGCGCTTTTGCGTTTGGCGACCTTCGTGATCTCCAGGTCGTCGCCTACATCCAGGAATTCGTTCGTGGCGTGCGTGTTCATGCGTTCTCCTTTCGCGCCTACGTTCAGTCACATGAAGCCATGCTCGGCGCGGAACATCCAGTCGCGGGGCGGCTGATTCCTGCGGAATGTTTGCCTGTTCAGGCATGTCTCTAAATCAGGGCTTTTGCCCCGTATTCGGGGTCAGGAGGTGGGTTCATGGTCATGACTGCGCCGGGAAAACCGTTCCGGAAAGCCCTTGAGGTTGGGGGTCGTTCGGCCCTTATGGGTGCGGTTCGAGGAACCGCGCACGTGGAGCGAGCGGTGGGCGACGACACGACGGACGGTGCATTATTCAAGCGCTTGTCCGAGGCTGCACGCGAGCGGCTAGCGGGCGATGCGCAGGCCCAGGCGTACCTGCGCGAGCAGGGCGTTGCCGACGAGACGGTCTGGGCGCGCTACCGGCTGGGGGCGACGGGGCCTGCGTTGTTCGAGACCTTCAGCGCCGAGGAGCGCGAGCGGCTGGTTGCGCTGGGATTGCATACGGGCAAGGGCGGTTCGTCGATCCTCAACGCGGGCATCCTGATCCCGACATTCGACCCGCAAGCGCCCGAAGCCCCCGTCGGCTTCGTTAAGCAAGCCTTCGCGCAGAACAAGCACGCGGCGGTCGGCAGGCCGTCGGGCTTAGCCTGCGCCGCCGACGTTGGCCAGCACCCCCGCATAATCATCACCGACAACCCGCTGTTGATGCTCCGGCTCACGCAACGGGGCGCGAAGAACGTCGTCCTGGTCGAAGAGGCCGAGGTGCTCGGCCCGTTGGCCGACGGGCTTCGCGAGCGCGAGGTCCTCGTGGCCTCCTATAAGAAGACCGTCCTGACGGCCCTCGCGGCATCCCTCAAAGACCTCGGGGTCGAAGCCCGGACGGTATTCGTCACGACCGAGTGGCAGCGTCTGGACGACGACGCGGTCGCGCAGTTGGGCATCGAGAAGGCCGCGCTGCCGGCTTCGAAGCTGGCCGGGCGTCCACGTCCAGGAAAGCGAAAGCGCGCCCAGGTGAGCGCGGCAGGTCTTCCTGAACGCATCGGTGCGCCTACGCCCGTCGCGGTCGAACCGACGTTCGCGTGCGAGGACCTCCCGCCGCCCGCGCCCGCTTCTGCCGCGGTCGCGCCCGCCGTCTCGCCGTTGGTGGCCGAATACCCCGAGCGGCCCGAACTGGTCAGCCACGATGCCCGGATGCTACGCGCGATCTTCAAGGCCGGGGACGCGCAGTACGAAGTGGAGACGGCGCTTGATGTGGGCACCAAGCTCGAGATCAGCGTCGAGCGCCTCAAGCAAAAGGCGCGCGACCGCTTCGATCTGGCGAAAGAAGCCCAACGCAAACGCTTCGCCACCAGCGCGGCGCTGCGTACGGGCGTGCCCTGCGAAGTGGTCGAGGCGCATCTGATCGTGCTCTTGGACGCCGTGCGCGAACTGCAAGCGGCCGTGCTGGACCCCGCCAAGAAGGCGTCGACGCCCACCCCCGAACGCATGTCCGAGGCCGAGCGCGACGAGGCCCTGGCGTTGTTGCATGCGCCCGATCTTTTAGACCGGATCGCCGGTGACCTGGAGGCCTTGGGTTGGGTGGGCGAAGAAAATCTCAAGCGCCTGCTCTTCCTGGTGGCCGTCAGCCGGAAGCTCCCCAACCCCCTCCACGCCGCCCAGCGCGCCAGCGAAGGCTCCGGCAAGACGCACGGGCAGGACCTGCTTTGTACCGTCACCCCGCCCGAAGATCTGGTCCGCGTCTCGGCCCTGACCGAAGCGGCGCTGTATCACCAGGGCGCCGGACTACGCCATAAGCTCCTCGTGCTCTCGGAGTCCGATGTCCTGGACCGCGAAGTGATCGTGCAGTTGCGCGTGCTTCTCTCCGAAGGGGCGCTGCGTAAGGCCGGGACACAACGCGATGCCGCCACCGGCCACGTGGCCGCCGAGTTCCTGGAAGCGCAGGGTCCGGTGGCCTTCCTGACCGGGACGGCGCACGACCTCGACCGGGAGATCCTGGACCGTTGCTACGACCTGGCCCTGGACGAGTCGCCCGCACAGACCGCGCGCGTCCTGGAGGCCCAGCGCAAGGCCGCGCTTGACGGCGGGGCCCCGGCCGAACGTGCCCGGCGGATGGCGCGGTTACGTAATCTCCAGCGCCTGGTCGAACCCCTGCCCGTGGTCATTCCCTTCGCCGACCGGATCGAGTTCCCCGCGACGAGCGTGAAGCACCGCCGCGAGCAGCAGCGCTTCTTGCGCCTGATCGAGGCCAGCGCGCTTCTGCATCAGCAGCAGCGCTTGAGAGACGGCGAGGCCCTTGTGGCCGACGAGCGGGACTTCGAGATCGCCCGCCGCTTGGTCGAGACGCAAGCCGGACGGGGACGCGAAGCGCACGGGCCGCAGGCCCGCGCGCTCTTGGCGCTTCTGCGCGAGCGCCCAGCGGCGGTCTTCACCATGCGCGAACTGGAGAGCTGGCAGCCCGATTGGACCCGCCACGCTTTCCGTGTGGCGCTGGCCGAACTCCAAGCCCTGGAGTACGTGCTCTGCCCGCAGCGCGGGCGAGGCCGGACCCGGGCCTACCGCTTCGAGCCGGGCGGTCACTTGCAGCCCATGGCGGCGCGTATCCGCCTGCGTGCAGTTGGTGAAGTTGGCGAGGCCGTTTCACCAACCTTACTCTTGGCGTAGCAAAGCGTTAAGACCGGTTGGCGGGTTGGCGGGCTCCTGGAGACGAGAGCGCTCCTTTTTGGCCCAGAAGTACGTTTTACGTGGAACGGTAGCCGTAGGCGGACTCGGTGGGACGCCCCTCGCATGCACGTATCCATGGACAACTACCTCAAGGCGCTGGAAGTAGCCGGGCGCGCCGCCACGGCCCAGACCAACCGGCGTATCCTTTATAGGTACGCCGACTACTTGCGCGCCCAAGGGCTCGAAAACCCGTTGCAGGCGACCGAAGAACGACTGCGTGCGTTCCAGCGCCACTTGGCCGAAGCGTACCGCCGTCCTGACAATCGCCGCGCCCTGGCCAAGTCCACCCAAGCCACCTGGATCAGCGTGGTGAAGTCCTTCTACGCTTGGAGCTACCGGCGCGGGATGCTTACGGCCGACCCCGCCCGGCGCTTAAAGCCCCCGCGGATCGTGCGCCGGAAGGTCAAAGCCGATCCCCTCGACCAGCAGGAGACGATGGCGTTCCTCCAGACGCAGGCCCAGCGCGTAGCCGCGCGTGAGACCGGCACGCGTTCCTGGGCCGTCGAGTGCCGTAACCTCGCGCTCTTGGCGTTGGCCTTCGCCACGGGCCGCCGGCGCGAGTCCTTGCGCGATCTGCGCGTGGGCGACCTGGACTTCACCCGCAACGAAATCCGCGTGGAGTGGGAGAAGGGCCAAGCCGGGCGTGTGCTCCCCGTCGCCGCCTGGGCCATGCAACTGGTCCGGCCCTACTTGGAATCGGCGCGCGGGATCCTGCTTGGTAACGCGCCGGACCCCGGCTGGATCTTCCTGGGCGCGCGCACCGAACGCATCTGCGGCGAGTATCTGGGCCGGCTGGTCCAAGCGCTCCAGGTTCAGACCGTCGAGGCCCACCCCGATCTGGACGAACTGGCCGCCAAGAAGCTCTCCAGTCATTCCACGCGCGTCACGTTCGCAAGCGTGCTCTTTCGAAACGGGGCCGATATCCGCGCCATTAACGAGTTGCTCCTGCACCGGCGGTTGTCCACCACGGCCCAGTACACGCCGCTGCACGTGGACGACCTGCGCCGCGCTTGCCGCTTGGCTCACCCGAGGGCTTGAAGATGCACCAGGCGATCGAAGACTACCTGGCCCAGCGCTCTGCCGAAGGGCTCTCGCCCCAGACCTTGGACCATCACAAGCGCTGCTTGCGGGGATTGGCAGCGATTCTGCAAGAGCGCGGGATCACGCGCTGGGAAGACGTGCGTCCCGACGATATGGACGCTTACTTGGAGGGGCTGTCCAAGCGCTACTCGTTCGGGAGCCGGGCCTCGTTCACGATTACCGCGCGCGCTTACTTGCGCTGGCTGGCCGATAACGCGCGTATCCCCGCCGACCCGGCCCGCCACGTGATCGTACCCCGCCCCGAGAAAGACGACCTGCCGTTGCCTGAGCCGCCTTTGAGCGAGGCCGACGTAGCCGAACTCCTGAACGGGATGCCCAAGCGTAACGCCGTGGAGTTGCGCGATATCGCCCTGGTCGAACTGCTTTACTCGGGGGGCTTACGGATCGGGGAGGCGCTGGCGCTGGACCTGCGCGATACGGACTTTCAGAATCGGGTGCTGCATGTCCGTAGCGGCAAAGGCGCCAAGCCGCGCGAACTGCCCATGCTCCAAGGGCTCTTTATCGCGCTGCGTACCTACTTGGCCTTGCGCCGCTCGCTCTTGAAAGGCCCCGACCACGGCGCGCTCTTGCTGACCAACCGTGGGCAGCGCCTGACGATCGGAGCGTCGGACCGCATGTTCGACAAGCTCAATCGCCGGCGGGGGCTGCATGCGCCGCACTTGCACGCGCACCGGCTGCGCCATTCGATCGCGGTGCATCTCTTGAGGGGTGGGGCGGACATCCGCTACATCCAGGCGTTCCTGGGGCACGACAGCTTAGAGAGCACGAAGATCTACCTGCGGCTGGTGCCGGCGGACTTACGGAAGGTCTACGACTTGGCGATGCCGGAGTTGGCGGCGGGGAGCGTGTAAGTACCGGCTTGCAGACCATCTATAGGCTTGGTAACCTGCTGTTAGAGGAATGTTATGCAACACTGGCGATTCAATCTCATCAAGAGCATTCAAGCGGCTGCCGAACTCCTGGCGCGTGAACCGGGCAGGCAGATGTCGCGATTGCGGCTCATCAAGCTCCTGTATATCGCGGATCGAGAAGCGCTAAAGGAAACGGGCAGGCCCATCACCTGGGATAGGTGGGTCGCGATGAAGCATGGCCCGGTGCTCAGCCGCTTTTACGATGTCATCAAGGGCCTTGAAGTTGGAAGCACCGAGTTGGCTAAGTACGTGGACCAGCAAGGGTACCAGATCATCCTCAGGAGCGATCCGGGCAAAGGCCAGCTCAATCGGTACGAAATCCGGAAGCTGGCCGAACTCTCCAACCGCTACCGCGATCAGGACGAATGGGAACTGGTCGAGATCACCCACCAGTTCCCGGAGTGGATCAAGAATAACCCCGGCGATTCTTCGCGGCAGATCCCCCTGGAAGACATCCTCGCCGGCGTGGATATGGACTCCGAGCGCATCCAGGCCGTACTACGGGATGCCGAAGACGTGGGCAAACTCCAGCACGCCATCAACCGAGCGCTGTAACCGTGGCGCTCGCGGCCGGTGATACGTTCTTCGCGCCTTGGCCGGAAAAGGATGCGGTGGAGCACCTGTACTTCGTAATCTCGGATCCCGCGCTCGATTCCCACCGCGTGGTCGTGGTTCCGCTGATGACGTGGGATAAATACAAGGAACAGACCTGCATTATCGGTAAAGGCGAACACCCTTTCGTTCGGCATAACTCTTACATCGACTACGGCTCCGGCTGCGCACGGGAAATTGATGCGGCCACGATCGAGCGCAACTTGCAGTCGAAAGTCTGGCCATCCCATGCTGCGGCCAGCCCCGACCTGCTCAAGAAGATCCGCGATGGGGCAGGCAAGTCAGATTTCCTTCCCTTGGACCTTCGGGACATCCTGGAAGATCAGGAACTCGTAGACCCCTTGTAGTACGAGCCCTACTTAACTCCCACCCCGCCGGTCCCCTGAAACAAGCCCCATCTTCCCCCGTGACGCCCCCAATAGCCGCGCTATGCTGTTCCCATGGTCATGCTGGCCCCTGCCAACGCAGTACCTCAAGCCGAACGCCCTCGCGTCGGCCCCGCCTGGGCTCGTTTGCCCCTGGAGCGAGCCTCCCGACAGGCCCCTGCGGAAGATGCTACGTCGTCTTTTTTTGGGGGAGCCGGGGTATATGGGACCTATCTCGACGAAGTTCTGATGATGCGCAATTCAACGGGCACCAAGTATTACTACCACGCGAATCACCTGTATTCGGTCCATGCGATCACGAACTCGGCTGGGGCCATTGTTGAGGCGGTCCAGAGCTACGATGCCTACGGCAAGCCGACGATCATCACCGGCGCTGGGACGGATGCGACGTGGTTCACGGGTGATGACGTGACGGGAAGCGTGAGCGCGATTGGGAATCCGTGGTTCTACACGGGCCAGCGCTTGGATGCCGAGACGGGGCTGATGTATTACAAAAACCGGTACTACTCGGCGGAGTTGGGGCGGTTTGTGGGGCGGGATCCGATTGGGTATGAGGGGGTGCGCCGCCCCCGCTTCATGAGAAAACCAAACCTTCACCTTTATAGTTACGTAATGCAAAGGCCAAGCAACCATGTTGATTCTTATGGCTTGTGGACAGTAACGGGACTTATTGAAAAGCTCAAGAAATGCGATGAAGCACGAGCATTCTGGGATAAAGTAACCCGAATATACGGGAAAGATCCTGAGGTAAAAGCTTCAGACGCAGGAAAGGAATTTAAGGGATACGCATCCGTTGGACATGCCAGCGTTGAGCTAAGTAGCGATATGTCAGATTGCGAGGCCGTTCAAGTTTTGCTATTTGAGCTGCATAATTTAGAAGACAAAACTACGATTTTAAGTAGTAACAATGCCTGTAAGGACGGAAACATAAGTAGGGAGGGATTTATTAGAATGATGGAAGAAATGGAGTATTACAATGCGCACGGAATTCCAAAGTTTTTTGCTATGTGTAAAGAGGATTGGGAATGTAGTTCATGTGAATTTGAATGGATTATGTCGTATAGAACGTTTGAAGTTTATTTTGTTCGTCCTGAGCTTGCGTCACATAAAGAGCATTACGGAAAATGGTGGGACAGGAATTGTAAAGAGGCATATGAGAGAAAGCCCAAGCGGCCTACTGGTCAAGATATTCCTGAGGGCCGGAAAGTTACTCGCGAGGATGAAGATCGTGAGTCAGGGAAATGGGAATAAAAGTTTAGATGAAACGATTTCATTTAACCACACTGATCGGGTTTATAATGTTGACTGCAACACTCTTGATGCTAAATATTGGAAAGCCTAAGGTGATATTTTTGGGGCCAACTTCGTTTAATCCCCAGAGTCCTGATGGCCTCATGGTATTTAGAGTTCTGGGGCCGGGGTGGCCATGGCCATCTTCAGAGAGATTGGTCTATGGGAAGTCAGAAGAAGATGTGATTTTGTTTTTGCCTGTATATGGACGGTTCTGTCTTAATAACTTTTTGGCAGGGATTTCAATTCTCGCTTTATATCTTTTTCTCGCTACGAAATTTGAAGCGGCTGTAACGACTGAAGCGGCCCAGGCCATTGTTAACCCTCCCAAAGAGCCGGAGGCGCGCGAAAA
>BTVV01000201.1:0-7594 GCA_045863855.1 Planctomycetota bacterium
TGGATCTGTACCGGCAGCGCCGGGCGGCGGGAGCCAGCGTAAAGTCGCTGGCTGAGGAACTCGGCATCCCGTGGCAGCGCCTGGATAAGGCGCTGCGCCACGGGATCGCCGGCCGCGCCGCCTTGGTCGTCGAACCGCCGCCGGTTCCCGAAGACACCGGCCCGGTGGAACCCGAACGCGCGGTCTTGCCCGAGCCTGCCCTTCAAGGTCCGGGCCTCCTGATCGAGAAGTACCGCCCCACGCGCCTGCGCACGATCTTCGGACAACCTCAGATCGTGCGGCGGCTCCAGGCGTTCGCCCGCGCGCCCTATCCGGCGGCGTTCCTCTTCACCGGCGAGACGGGCACGGGCAAGACCTCGGCGGCCCTGGCGCTGGCGGCGGAGTTGGGCTGTGACCTGGAGCAGAAGGACTTCGGCGGGGTCCAGATGCTCGCCAGCGGGGAGCAAAGCGCCGAGGCCGTGCGCGAATGTTGCGCGCGGATGTGGCTCTCTCCGATGTGCGGGAGCGGTTGGAAAGTCTTCATTCTGAACGAAGCCGAACGGATGCACGTCCAGGCCGAAACGATCTGGCTGGACCGCTTGGAGAACATCCCGCCCAAGACCGTCGTCGTCTTCACGTCCAACCATGCCGCGAAGCTTAGCCCGCGCTTCCGGGACCGCTGCGTCCACCTGCCCTTCCAGTCCGGAGCCAAGCGCCTCCACGAATCGGCGCGAACGCTCCTGACAAAGGTGTGGAAGGCGGAGACCGGCAAGCCGCCACGTTCCCGGATCATCGAACAGGTCGTGACCGAAGCCACCGTCGCCGGGCAGTTGAGCTTCCGGCGCGCGGTGCAACTGCTCCAAGCTCACCTTCCGCCCAAGCGGGAGAGTCGCCGTAAACGCTAACCTTCATGGAAAGGAACTCTTCGGATGCGCGCACGCATTATGACCGTTCGGGGCTATTCGCTTTTGGAGGTCGCCTCGGCCTTGCAGAAAGCCATCCGGCGTAGCGACGCCAAGCTCGCCGGCTATTGGGCCGTCGAACTCTTCGAGAGCGGCTTCCAAGCGTACCTCTGGCGGCGGCTGCTCACGATCAGCGCCGAGGACTGCTGGGGCGTCATCACGCACGAGGTCGAGGCGTTGTACCGGTCCTGGGCGCTGATCCACAAACAGAAGCCCGGCGGCGGGCGCATCTTCGCGGCCAAGGCGACGATACTCCTATCCCAGGCCAGAAAGTGCCGCGATGCCGATCACCTGACCAACCTCGTCTACGACGCCCAATCGGTGGACGAGAAGCAACTGGAAGCCGACTTGGCAGCCGCGCGGGACAATATCCAACCTATTCCCGATTACGCCTTCGACTGTCACACGCAGAAGGGACGCAAGGCCGGGAAGACCAAGCGCGACTTCTTCCGGGACGAGCACAAGGCGCTCAAACCTCGCGAGAAGGGGCTCTTCGACGATTTGGCGGACGAACTCTAAGACCCAGAACCAACCCTTGCTTGATTAGAAGCGCTGGCCTGTTTCCTATCGCTTCTTAGAATTCTCAGAATGGACGGGCTGAGTTACGGGAAGGAATAAGCCTATGAGCAAAGGGCGCGAAAGCGGTATGCCGGAAGAGGACTATTGGGACTCCTTCTTTAACCCGGATTGCATACTTTCCAAGCTCGACTGCACCGGCATCCATGGAAACATCCTGGAGTTTGGCTGCGGATACGGAACCTTCACCATTCCGGCAGCCAAGGCCAATTCGGGCACGGTGATCGCCTTGGACATCGAACCGGACATGGTTACTGCCACCGCTCGAAAAGCCAGGGAAGCAGGACTGCTGAACGTCAGAGCAGAGCGTCGAGACTTCATGGAATCCGACTGCGGTATCCCCGCAGGGAGCTGTCAATATGCAATGCTGTTCAACATTCTCCACATCGAGCACCCCGTAGAGCTATTAAAGCTCGCGTTCACGGCATTGGCTCCGGAAGGCAAGATTGGCCTCATTCACTGGCGACGGGACTTAAAGACGCCACGTGGACCATCGCTGAATATCCGGCCAACTCTTGAGCAGTGCAGAACCTGGGCCGAACTGAGTGGCTTCCGCTTTATTCGGGAAGAGCCTTTGTGCTGCTGCTCTTGGCATTGGGGACTCCTCATGGACCGCCCATTGTAATTCAACTCTCAATCTCGAAAGGCATTGTGGTGGGACTGCATGACTGGGCACGAAGCCTTAAGAGCCAATGTGTCGTACTTGCATTGGCCATGCGTCATCCGCGCACGCCATGGTACGCACGAGCCTGTGGTGCGCTTACTCTGCTCTACGCCCTCGCGCCTATCGATTTGATCCCTGACTTTATTCCGGTCATTGGGCTCCTGGACGACCTCATTCTCGTGCCCTTGGGACTTTGGCTGACCGTGAAGCTTATCCCTTCCGCAATATGGGCAGAATGCAAAGCCGAAGCAGAAGCCAGGGAACTCCAACCTCCCCCCAAGGACTGGCGAGGTACGATCCTTATTGTGATCCTTTGGCTCATCTTGCTGACTTTCGGGGTATGGGTAGTGCGACTTTGGTATTGACCCTCAAGACCTGTTGTTTTCGATTCTTCACCAAGTTGCGAGGGGATAGAGGGACACAAACGGGCTCTCCAGGGGCCTTTTGAGTTCATTGGATTCTCCTGGAACACGCCCCATGACGCCCCAGACTCTCGAAGACCGCGTCATCCTTCTGCTCATCAACGGCATGAGCAACGAGGCCGCCGAAGGGTTCTGCGCCCAACAGGGCCAAGCCGCCGACCAAGCTCGCTCTATCGTCGCCGACGCGCGCAAACGCATCACCGTGGCCGCCGATTACACGCGGGACGAGCAGATCGGCAAGGCCGTCATGCGCCTGGAAGACCTCTACGCCAAGAGCATGGCCGGGCAGGACATCCGCACCGCGCTCCAGGCTCAGCGCGAACTCAACCGCCTGCTTTCGCTGTACGCCGACGCGCGCCGTCTTGATTCGCCGGAAGACGATGCCGAGGCCCCGGCCCTGCGCAGGCAGTTGGATTTACTGTGCGCTTACCTCATTCCTTTGAAACTCGCCGACCCGGCTTACCCGGTGGAAGAACATGCGCGGATCGCCGCCGAAGTCATCCGGCTCCACGGCCTCGCAGGCGTATGACCGTAAGAAAGCCCGGTCGCGGGAACGCGAGCGCCAGCAAACGCTCGCCGGACAGGACATCGCGCCCTGTCCGCCCCCCAAGGACTTGGCGCGCCGCGCCCGCGCCGACGGGGACTTCCGGTTCTTCTGCGAGACCTACTTCCCCCGCCTCTTTACCCTGCCCTGGAGCGACGATCACCTGCGCGTGATCCGCAAGATCGAGCGCACGGTGCTGCATAGCGAGACCTTCGCCGTCGCCATGCCACGCGGGACGGGCAAGACCAGCTTGTGCCAGGCCGCCGTGCTCTGGGCGATTCTGACCGGCAGGCACGCCTTCGTCTTCCTGATCGCCTCGACGCAAGAGTACGCGCTTGCGATGCTCGGCAACATCAAGAGCCACCTCTCGACGAACGAGCGGCTGTTCGAGGACTACCCCGAGGCCGCCTACCCGATCCGCCGTCTGGAAGGCGAGAGCCGCCGCTGCTCCGGGCAGCGCTACTACGGCCGCCTTACCTACGTTGCCTGGACGGCCGACGAGATCGTGATGCCCACTATCCCTGGCAGCCGTTGCGCCGGGGCCATCGTGCGCGTCTCGGGGATCACCGGGAATATCCGTGGCGCAATGTTCATCCGGCCCGACGGTTCTTCGGTGCGGCCTACACTCGCCATCATTGACGATCCGCAGACCGATCAGTCCGCGCGCTCTCTCTCCCAGACTCAAGAGCGCCTGTCCATCGTCAATGGGGCCATCTCCGGACTTGCCGGTCCGGGCAAGCGCACGGCCATGATCATGCCGTGCACGGTGATCCGCGCCGGAGACCTGGCCGATCAGGTGCTCGACCGCGACCGTAACCCGCTCTGGCATGGCGAGCGTACCAAACTGGTGTACGCCTTCCCCAAGCAGGAGAAACTTTGGGAAGAATATGCGCGGCTGCGCGCCGAATCGCTGCGTAGCGATAGCGACGGCAGGGAAGCGACGGCGTTCTACGCCGCGCACCGCTCCGAAATGGACGAAGGAGCGCTGATCGCCTGGCCCGAGCGGCATCACCCCGACGAACTCTCGGCCGTCCAGCACGCGATGAACCTCAAGCTCCGCAGCGAGTCGGCGTTCTGGGCCGAGTATCAGAACGAACCGCTGCCGGAGAAGACGCTCGAAGACGAGGGCCTGCTCACGCCCGACCAGATTGCCCAGAAGCTCAACGGACACCGGCGCGGCGAAGTGCCTATCGGCTGCAACCACCTGACCCTGTTCGTGGACGTGCAAGGCAAGCTGCTCTTCTACTGCGTCTGCGGCTGGGAAGACGATTTCACGGGGTACGTGCTGGACTACGGCGCCTATCCGGAACAGAAACGCCCGTACTTCACCCTTCGGGAAGCTCAACGCACGCTCCAGAGCGTGGCCCGAGGCGCGGGACTGGAGGGCGCGATCTACGCCGGGCTTGAAGCCCTGGCGAACGAACTCCTTGCGCGAGAGTGGCGGCGCGACGACGGTGCCGCGCTACGCATCGGCTTATGCCTGATTGACGCCAATTGGGGCACTTCAACCGATGTCGTATACCAGTTCTGCCGCCAAAGCCCGCATTCGGCGGTGCTGTTGCCCAGCCACGGGCGGTTCGTGGGCGCGGCCAGCAAACCCTTCTCCGAGTACATTCGCCGCCCCGGCGAGCGGGTGGGTCTGAACTGGCGCATTCCCGGAGTCCAAGGCAAGCGCGCCGTCCGCCATGCGCTCTTCGACTCGAACTATTGGAAAAGCTTTGTTCACTCCAGGCTGGCGGTCTCCATGGGAGACCGGGGTTGCTTGTCGCTCTTTGGCCGCGACCCGGAAGCGCACCGGCTCTTCGCCGACCACCTTACCGCCGAATACCGGGTGCGGACCGAAGGCCGCGGGCGCGTGGTGGACGAGTGGAAGCTACGGCCCGAGGCACGCGACAACCATTGGCTGGACGGATTGACGGGCTGCGCCGTGGGTGCGGCGATTCTGGGCGTGTCGCTGTTAGGCGGTGGATCTGCGGATCGAAGCCATAAACCGAAGGTCAAACTCTCGACCTTGCGCCGGCACAAAGCCACTTGACCCCACCTCGCTTAGGTGATAATAATAACTCCAGTAATTACTTTTTGGAGTTATATTTATCATGCCAAGCCATGGACAAACCGCGCCAAGCCTCGTTGCGGCGAAAGCGCTCTTCAAGCAACGCGGCGGGGTGCTGCGCACCTCGGAGGCCCTGCGAAGCGGCATACACCCCGCGACCCTTTATGCCCTGCGCGAACAAGGCGAAGTGGTGGCTCTGAGCCGGGGCCTGTATCGTCTGGCCCAACTTCCGCCGCTGGACCATCCGGACCTCGTAACCGTCGCTCTTCGCGTGCCCAAGGGCGTCTTCTGCCTGATCTCGGCGCTGGCGTTTCATGAGCTGACGACCCAGATTCCGCACGAGGTTTACCTGGCCATCGCGCGAAATGCCCAACCGCCCAGACTGGACCACCCTCCGACTCGTGTGTTCCGCTTCTCCCAAGCGGCCTTTGGGGCGGGCATCGAGCGGCATCGCATGAGCGGAACCTGGGTCCACATATACTCGGCCGAGAAGACCCTGGCGGATTGCTTCAAGTATCGTAACAAGATCGGTATGGAAGCGGTCCTGGAAGCGCTTCGGGCTTACAAGGAACGCGGCAAGCCGAAAGTGAACGAACTGCTCCGCTATGCCCAAGCCTGCCGCGTGGAAAGAGTCATGCGCCCCTATCTTGAGGCCATCCTATGAAGAAACCCGCGCCCAAGAACCTCGCGGCATCCGTACATCATCGGCTGCTCGAAAAGGCCAAGGAATCGAACCGGACCTTTAACGAGTTGCTTCTCTACTTCGGCATCGAGCGGTTTCTATACCGCCTGTCATGCTCGCCGCATGCCAAGACGTTCGTGCTTAAGGGCGCGCTCATGCTCACGGTCTGGAAAATCCACGCTTCCCGCTCAACGAAAGACATCGACCTCATGGGGAAGATGCCCAACGATCCCGGGAAGGTCGAAGACGTATTCAAACGCATTTGCAAGCAGCCGTGCGTCGCGGATGGCCTCGAATTCGATCCTTCGACAGTGAATTGCCAGCCGATAATAGAGGACGCCGAATATCGTGGCCTTCGCGTCCAATTCACCGGATACTTGGGCAACGCGCGAATACCCATGCAGATCGATATTGGGTTCGGCGATCAGGTTCATCCGCTCCCGGTTCGCGAGTCATACCCTACACTGCTTGACTTCCCCGCTCCCGAGCTGAACACCTACACGAGAGAAAGCGCCGTGGCGGAGAAGTTTCACGCCATGGTGAAACGCGGCATGCTTAACAGCCGCATGAAAGATTTCTTCGACATTTACATGCTGGCCAAGCAATTCTCATTCTCGGGCAAGGTGCTCGCCGATGCCGTATCCAGAACTTTCGAGACCCGTCACACGGAACTCCCAGAAGAGCCGGTCGCCTTTTCACGAGCGTTCATGGCGGACACGGCCAAACAGGCGCAATGGCGCGGCTTCATCCGCAAAGCTCGGGCGCAAGGAATACCGCAGGACTTCGGGACGGTGGTAACCGCAGTCTCAGATCTGCTATTACCGGTTAGCGTCGCCGTGGCTCGCCATGCACCGTTCTCAGGCACTTGGGAACCGCCGGGACCTTGGCAATACCCAAAAGTACAGCCTTAACCCTGAATCGTGGCCAAGCGCCCCCGTCTTTTTCTGCGGGGTGGCACGAGTCGTGCCCTATTACCTTTGACCCTATCGCTTTGAGACAAGAGGGAATGCGCCTATGCCGCAAGGAACGCCGCTCGACCCCAAGCGCGTACGCCAGCTTATCAAAATGGGGCAATCGCCCAGCCAGGTCGCCAAGAGCTTGGGCGTCAATATTAACGCCATCTATAAGCACACGAACGTGCGTTCGCGTAAATTGGGAAACACCAAGCGTCGAGGTTAATGGCCGAAGGCCGGCTAACTTCCGTCACGCACCCAATGAAGGCGCTATCTCTTTTTCCGCACGATCACTTCCCAACCTTTCGCCTTCAACTCGGCCATCTGGTCGTCGCTTAAGTGGGCCAAGCGGCGCAGCCAATCTGGCCCAAAGTCGAACATATGCTTTCGCGTGATCGACCAGACCTTCCAAACCGATTCGTTGGCCGAGTTAGTGTCTCGACCGACCAGAATGCTTCGTGTATTGACCTTCCGGTAAATTTGCATGGGTCACTCGCTGGGGTTGCTTAACGCAGAATATCCCATGCCGATGAGACTTTCCATCTACCTGCCCGTTTGCTTGTCCCCTTGAACCGCAACGCCCGGCCTTTTGTCGTGCGGAGCGGCACGACATGGCCAACGACCTGACTTCTTCCATTCGCAAGAACGCCAAGCGCCCGGCGAAGGCCGCCGGCGACTCCGGGAGCGTCGAGCAGCATCCGCTACGCGACCAGATCGAGGCCGACCGCTACCTGAATTCCAAGAAAGCCGCCAAGGCCA
>BTVV01000202.1:0-7545 GCA_045863855.1 Planctomycetota bacterium
CCGGACAGGACACGAGCCTGCGGCCCCAAAGGAATTCCAACGATGCTCCGATTCGACAAGCTCGCCCTGCTCGCCGTGGTTTTAGGCTGCGGAACCCTAACGGCCGGCGACGCCGACCCCGCGCCGCCCCCGACCGCTGAAAAGCCTCCCGAAGCCCCCAAACCCGAAGCCAAACCCATCACCGCAGCCAAGGGCGAACTCGCCGACCTCCTTACCGCCTGGTGGAAGGAAGGTACCGCCGCCGGAAACATCGGCGACCGCTACGACAACCGCGACGGCGCCCACTCCATGCTCGATCTGCGACCCTATCCGCAGCTCGAACTCTTCCCTTACAACGAAGCCGAACGCAAAGCGGGCCTCCATTGGGCCTTTCAGCGCCGCATCCTGGATGGCGTCGTCTTCGGCAACTCCTCCACCTCCGCCGGCATCCTGCAAGGCGGCAGCAACATCCGGCGCTACTACGCCAACCCCGAAGGCATGAAGTTCCTCTACGAGCAATACCGCAAGCAGCAGCTCTACATGTACCCCGAACATCGCGACCACGACCCCGGACGCGCCGGACCCGACGGCTACGGCGACGTCTACGCCGTCAACTCGCCCTACCTCATCGCCTCGCAAGGCTCCTCCGGCAGCGACCAGCCCTTCATGAAAGCCATTCCTTTCGCGCTCGCCGCCTTCCGCCCGGAAGTGAAAAAGAAACTCATCGAAACCGGCCTGCTCATGCCCACGCTCCAATTGCTCCTGCGCAGCACCAACAAACACCTCAAGAGCCCCGAAGAATACCTCACCGGAAAAGCGCACCCGGCCGTCTTCGAAGGATCCTGGGTCGACGCGCTGGCCATGGTCAAGCGCGCCCACGAACTCACCCTCGAGGCCCTGCCGCCCCTGGCGCTATTAAAGGTAGTGGAAGAAGAAAAGCCCACGCGCGGCATCGACTACTTCGATCCGCACTCCGGCGAAGCGCTCAGCGATACGCCCTGCGTCATCGGCCGGCTCTGGCGCGGCCGAGCGCGTACGCGCCGCATGGTCGTCAGCGCCGCCGACAGCTTCGACGCCGCCTCCAAGCCGCTCACCTTCAAGTGGGTCGTCCTCCGCGGCGACCCCGAACGCATCGCGATCAAGCCCCTCGACGACGCCGGCACGAAAGCCGAACTCCTCGTCTCCTGGCACGAACGCCGCCCCTCAGATGGGCCGGGCTCCATCGAATCCAGCCGCGTCGATATCGGCGTCTTTGCGCACAACGGCGTCCACTACTCCCCGCCTTCCTTTATCTGCTTCACCTCCTTCGACCACGAAGCGCGCACCTACGCCCCCGACGGCCGCATCCTGGAGATCGGTTACGGCGCGGGCGAGGCCTCGCTCCAGATCCACGCCTGGCCGGTGCTCTTCAAACGCCTCGACGAATCCGACGCCCAGCCGCTCTCCGTGGAACTGCGCAAGCTCTTCGACGCCAAGCAACTCGCGGCGCTCCGGCAGACCGGCGTCGAATACCTGGAAAAAGCGGCTCTCGAAACCGCCGCGAAAGACGCCTGGGCGCCTTCCGACGCCGAGAACAACCGGCTCCGCGCAGAAATCAAGAAAGCCGAAGACGCGCACAAAGCCGCCGTCGCCGCCGCCGGAAAAACGCCCGACGAAGCCGCCCAGGCCAAGACCGCCGAAGCCAAAGCGGCCCTCGACAAGCTGCAGCAGGAAAAGAAGAACCACGAACCCCAAACCAAAAAGCTCCGCGAGGCCTACGACGCCGCGAAGCAGGCCGCCGCCGCCGTGCTGGACCGCAAACTCGGCGGCCTGGACCTCTCGGCCGCTGCCTGCGTCCAGAGCGCCTTCGAAAAGCTGGCCCTCGACCCCGAACTCCTCACGCGCTTGCGCGGCGTGCTCGACGCCGCCACCGCCGACCCCAAAGCCAAAGCCGCCTTCGAGAACGCGCTCAAGCCCGCCCTCGAAATGAGCTTCGCCCGAAAGGCCGACGACGGCCGGATCGAATGGACCCCCTTGCGCGCCGGAGCCGAACCGCTGGCCGAACGACTCACGAACTACGAACGCGGCCTGTTGCAGCGCGTGCAGCATCTCCTGCTCGCCAAAATCCTGTGGCCCGATCTGCTCCGCGAACGCTTCGAAATCTTCTACGTCGATCCGCTCCTCTCGATCCGCAAACTCTGGCGCGACGTCTACCGCCACGACCCCAAGGGCGAAGTCATCGGCTGGACCCGCTACGCCGCCGGAGCCGCGCCGGCCGATTTCCACGCCGACGGCTGGCTCATCGTAGAGCGCGATGCCCAAGGCCGGCCCAGCCGGACCCAAGCCGTGAACTACACGCAACCCAGCGCCGAAGGCAAACGCCCGTCCTACCCCAGCTTTACGCCCCTCGAATGGAAGCCCGACGAACGCTTCCGCACCTATCGATTTAAGGACGAAGCGGACCTGCACGGTACGCACCAAGACGTGCCGCCGCCCGAAGCACCCAAATTAGATACAAAAACCGATGCCAAATCGGACGCTCCCGAGGAAAAATCGAAAGAATAGCCATAATTCCCTTGCCTGAATAACTTCAACGGCCACCCGCCCCAATTGGACCCTTTAGGTCCAAATCGTGTAATGAATGACACCAGCTTCGGTTACAGCCTCCGTTGGGGCGCCCCTTTCGTGTTGCATCGTGCGTTTCGATAAAGCGGGACTGGAATTCTGGTTGCGCACATATGGTTTAATGAAGGCAGAGAAAGGACGCGCCGCTCCATGCGAAGCACTCAAGGATACGCATGCGAACGGCGTCTAGCTTTCAGCCAGAGCAAGAAACGGAGGGCGCCATGAATACCAACCGACGACAGGCCTTTCGGCGCGGCTGGATCGGTCTGCTGGCCGCCATACTCGCCTTTTCGGGATTCACCGCTTCCGTCCGCGCGGCCGACGAAGCCGTCCTCCGCGAGCAGTTCATGAAGGCGTACTGGAGCGTCGTGACCAACGAACGCATGTTCGCGCTCGACTTGTTGGCTTCGCCGAGCGAAGGCGACTCGATCTGGATGCTCTTCACCGTCTCCTATTGGGATCCCGAAACTCAGGTCCGCGAAAAGGCCTTCCGGCTGCTCAGCCAACTGCCCGACGAGCAAGGCACGATCGCCGGCCTCTGCGCCCAAAGCTTCAACCTGGATAAGGACATCGATGCGAAGGTCCAGAAGGCGAAGTACATGAAGAACCTGCGCTATCGGTATCCGGTGCTCGAGACGCTGGTGAATTTCATCCTCAAGAAGCAGCCCGGCAACAAGCTCGGCTGGCCCTACGGCGGTTGGGGCGGCTGGCACGGCTGGGGCGGACACGGCTGGCACGGCGGACACGGCGGACACGGCTGGCACGGCGGCGGCCGAGGACTGCCCGGCGTCGGTCGCTGCGGACTGGGCTTCGGCTTCGGCGGCTGGGGCGTCATCGACGGCGAAGTGATGCGCGACGACCGCGAACGCTTCCAGGGCATCCTGGACACCATCAACTACTTCGGCGGAGCCGACTTCAAAGCCCGCCGCGGCGTCGAACGCGAGATCGAATCGTGGTGGGAGATGAAGCAGCCCGAAATCCGCGAACTCGACCGCCGCGAGCGCGAAAAAACGCTCCCCGCGCAACCCAATGCCGGCGCGCCCGGAGCGAAAGATACGCTCCAGATCAAGCCCCGCATCCCCTATCCGGAGCTGGAAGAACTGGAACCCTGAGGCCCAACCGCCTCGCGGCCCCTATCCGCCGATCGAAAGAGCCACCGCCCAAACCGGTGGCTTTTTTATTTCGCTCACCGTTCTCGCTTTACGGATTACGGTGACCGGCGTTCCGCTCGCGGCAGCCTGCCGCATCGTCGCCGGCGATTGCGCCTCGACCTTGAAAGCAAACGGGCGGCCAAGGCTTTGCGCCTCGGCCGCCCGTAGCAGCTCCGACCCGTAAGGCCCGGCCTAGTCGACTTCCGATCCGACGCCAACCCCGCCGGTGGTGAAGCTATTGCCGGTGAAGACGTTAAACGTACCGTCGTTCGTGACATCCAGCCGCGACTTCTTGAACGTGCTGTTGGTCACGTTGGTATTGGTTGCGCCGTTGTCGAGCCCCTCGCCAGCGCAGTTGGTGGCCGAGCACCGATCGAGCGTGTTGTCGGTGCCGCCCGAGAGGTCGAATCCGTCCTTGTCGCAGTTGCGCGCGACGCACTGAGTAAAGGTATTGGTGTCGCCGTCCACATTGAAGCCGTCGCCCTCGGAATCGCTCGCCGTGCAGCGCGTGAACGTATTGTTACTGCCGCCGATCTCGAACGTGTTTTCGCCCTCGGAACCGCAGCGCGTGGCGGTGCAACGGTCCACGGTCGTGAAATAGAGGTCCAATTCGAAACCGGACTCGGAGGTGTGGCTGACCGTGCAGTTCTGAATCAGGCCGCCGTCGCCGGACGCCGAGCCGTTCTGGTTGACGTAGAAGCCGGTGATGTCATCGGCCAAGTCCCAGATGCGGATGTTGGTGATGCTGAACCGGTCGCCCTGCAGATACAAGCCGTACCCGTCGTCGTCCGCACTCTTGAGTTTGTAAATCGTGCACCGGTCGATGACCGTGTCGTTCTGGTTGTCCACGTAGATGCCGTAAGAATAATCCTCGCCCGCGTTCAAGTTATAGACGTTGCAGTTCAGAATCTGGCAGCCGTCGGCGTCCACGTAGATGCCGTAGGCGTAATACCCGGCGATGATATCGGAGACGATATTCTTCTCGAGCCGGGCGTTGGTCGCCCCGGAGTCGACGTAAATGCCGTAGGATTCGTAGGAGTCGTAGGTGCTGAAGAGCTCCTGGACGCGGTTCTGAATTACCATGGGATTGATGCCGTCCAGGTAGATCCCGTACAGGTAATCGTCGTCCCCGATGCTGAACAGACCGGTGAGCGTGTTGCGGGTGACGACGGCGTTGTCCCCGCCGGCGTCGATGCCGTAGAATACGTAATCCCCGTAGAGATTGCGCAGGAAGTTATTCGAGATCAGCGTATTGGCCCCGCTGCCGTCGATCCCCCAGAAATCGTCCCCGCCGCGCGCCTCGGTGAGGACGTTGTTGGTGATGACGTTGTTGTTGCCGCTGGCTTGGATCATGTAAATATTGTCGTCCGAAAAGATGTTGCGCACGGTGTTGTTGCTGATCGTGACGTTGTTGCCCTGGACGTAGATGCCCTTGGCGTCGTCGTCTCCCCCAAGTCCCCAGACGGTATTGCGGGTAACGGTCGAGGAGTCGCCGTTGGCGTAGATGCCCCAGGCGGAATAGTCGCCCGTCGAAATGTTGCCGACCCAATTGCCGGAAATCTGGCCTACCCCATCCACGTAGATTCCGTAGGCGGGATCGTCTTCCCCCATGCCGTCGACGCGGTTGCCGGTGACCGTGGCATTGCCGCTGACGTAGATCCCGTATTCGCTCTGCCCCAGGTTGTACAGCCGGTTGCCCTTCACCACGGCGTCACCGCCGTTGATGTAAATCCCGTCGTCGTCCGTGTTGGAGACGCTGTTGTTGGAGACCAGCGCATTATTGCCCGTAATCTCGATGACCCCGTTGTCTTCGATCGAATCGATCACGTTATTCGTCACGACGGCGTCGTTGCCGGTCACGCTCAGGTCTCCGTCGCTGTTCCGGATGGTGCAGCGGGAAATATGCGCGCGGTTGCCGGTGACGTTAATGAAATCCCCGCCCGTATCCGAACCGGTGATCGTGCAGCCCAGCAGGATCGCATCGTCGCCCTGAAGATCGACCACCGTGCCGCTCGCTCCGCGAAACGTGCAAGCAAGCACCCTCGGAAAGGTTCCCGTGATCCGCAAGACCGACGTGCCGTTCTGGAACTCGAACCCCGATACGGTGATGTTATTGCCCGAAATGTCGAGTTGCATCCCATCCGTGCCGGCGATGTTCCCGTCCCAGATCGCACGGGTGCCGAGGATCTTCACGTTATTCAACGGCCCGGCCACCACGTTCTCCTGATACCGGCCAGGACCGACCTTGATCGTGTCGCCGTCCACCGCCGCGCCCAGCGCTGTGGCAATATTCGGAAAGGCTGCCGAAGGTACGGTCAGCGTCGCCGCCTGTACGTTCGCACACAGGATGAGCACCCCAGCCAAAACGAAACCCGGTATCCCACGCATCACGAAACTCCCTCCGTAGCAGAACCGCAAACCCAAAAGACGCACTCTGTGCAATGATCAGCAGATCTTAGCTTGAAAGCACGGCATGCAAGCCAATATCCGAAATTTCACCCAGACAATGAGCTACGAATTCAGAGGGCCTGTGTTGGGCGATTCTTTCAAGAAACCAATGCACACGTGCCGTTATCCGGGAATTCCCGGAGGACGGACACGTAAAAGATGAGCGGCACGGCCCGCGGCTGGATCGCACTCCGCTCCCAATGCCTTGCGGATTTCGGAGCGGTAAATCTTAGGCTGGTGTGCCAGCGGCAGCTTGCTGCCGCTGCACCGCCTCCGCAAGCTTCAACCCGACGACCCCTTCCACGCCACCCCGGTGGCCCACACCGAACTCGATCCGCCCGCACGCCGCTTGGGCCTTCGCGCCAACTCAATCCCGCGGCTTGTGTGGGCCGCCCGCGAGACTGTAGGTTCGGCGCGCTAGCAACGACACCCACCACCCTATGGTTGGGCCTTCTCTTTCTTGAACCTGAATTTGTGATCTTCAAACATCCTGAATGATTCTCTTGAGATCTCTCCGATGTACACATTGACAATCTTAATGTCTCCGGGTTGAGATCCTTCCCATCGATCAACTAAGTCCAGCGAGTATCCTGACGAGACGATTTCGGACAAAACAGAGAACAGTTCTTTGGTGGCGTCGATCTCGTCCTGCCCTTCCGGGCACCAGTCCTCAGGTGCACCGAATCCGAGTTCCACTGCGGAAGTGTGGAGGTGCCGGAACGTGCAACTGCACGTCGCTTTCGATCCGACATACCACTGATTGGGAAAGTCGAGAAGCGCTATACAAGGATCGGCGCTTGAATCATCAACCCTCTTGAACCGGAGCAAGTCGGTGTTTCTCCCAGACAAGTCCGTTGCGCTGTCGGTCGATATGTAGACTGCGTAGCACATTACTTACTCTCTGACTCAACCTCGCGGGTGCGCGTGCGAACAAGAGGCGCTCGTGGCCATACCCTTTTCATGAGCGCGTACCGCATCCAAAGGCTTCAACCCGTCCACGCCACCTCGGCGGTCCTCATCGTACGCCATCCGGGCGCACGACGCTTGCGCCTTCGGCAGATATAGGCTAGCCGACCACCTCGCTAATTATCGTAGTAGACGATAGTAGGCCAAGAGTAGCCTCGGTTGCGCGCTGCGCACCACTCAGGAAACGTGCCTTCGGGCGTCTTGCAGTAGGACTCCCAGTCGTCAAGCATGGACTCGAACTCTACAATCTCGGCGACGAGATCGGTCAGCGGCGTGGAGTCGGGTGCATCGTCGAGAATCGCACGAGCTTGGGCTAGCGATTCTCTAGTTGCTTCGAGACTGTCGAGCAATTGACTTTCGCCGAGGTGGTGTGTCGCATGATCCACATACGAAAGGT
>BTVV01000203.1:0-7485 GCA_045863855.1 Planctomycetota bacterium
TGAACGTATCGATCTCTTTCGTATGCCACTTTGTCATGGAGAACCTATGGGCGCCGCCACGACCGCTCCGACTGCTTCCAGTGTCCAACCTACGACGGAAACAACCACCGTCTCCCGCACCTTTGAAACGGTTTGGTCCGAATTGGAACGCCGCCATGCCTGGCGAATCGTAGAAAAGGAGGTTCATAATCCTGCCCTGGAGATCGCGCGCATTCCTTATGCGTGGCAGGATTTCGATAATCGCAACGCGGCGTCCTTCCGTGAAAAACACGGCTTGCTGGAACTGATTGCCGGCGCCGCGGACGACTGGGAAGCGATCTTACGCCTGCGGCACTGGGTCTTCATGAACGTGCGCGATGGCCAGCCCAGTTGGCCCTTAAGCGGCCATGAGCCTGCGCAGATCGTGGATGCTTCATTGCACGGCGCGACCTTCTATTGCACGTATTTCGCCTACACGTTTGCCGCGGCGGCTTCGGCCTGCGGATTCCCGGCCCGGCATTTGGGCATCGACGTGCTCCGTAAACCCCATGAACCCGGGGCTCACCACGGGGTCGCCGACGTTTGGGTCAACAAGTACCGCAAGTGGGTGCATGTGGACCCGAATTACGATCACCACTACGAACTTGACGGCATTCCGCTGAACGCCGAGGAGATCGGACAAGCGTGGCGGCGGAATCAGGGCCTTGGGATCGTTGGGCTGGTTGGACCGGAGAAGCGTGAAGCCGAACGCCCGCGGGCGGGGATCGCCGGTAAACACGAATCGGCTTGCTTCTACTGGCATTACATCGACACGCTCAACGATTTCTTCCACCGCAAGAATCTCACGTGGCCCGAACCGGTCGTCTTCTTGGTGGACGAAGAACGCAAGCGGAACACTTGGCTGCAAGGTAACCCGCCGAATACGTATCCGCACAAGCGTTACGAGAACGGAACCTTTATCACCACTGAGCGTACGGCCGACGCGTACCCTGATTTGAATTGCACGCAATTCGACCTGATGCCGCCGGAAAAGGTTCCGTACCTCGTGCGCGTCGTTTTCGGCCGTACTTGCGTGCCCAATTTCTCGCACTACGTGGCGCGCGTGGACGGCGGAACGCCGCAGCCGATTCGCGGGATGGAGTTCCCGTGGCAACTTAAGCTTGGCGAAAACCGCGTGGAGTTCCGTGCGATCAACTTGGCCGGACACGAAGGTCCGCCGAGCCGGCTGGCCCTTCACGTGGAGCGCCTAAGCGCGCAGACGCCAGGCTGGCCGACTAAAAAGTCGGTGAACTGAATCTCAGTCGGTCAGTTCCAGGCCAAAGCCGGGCTGATCCGGAAGCGTGAGCATGCCCTCTTGCAGCAGGTATGCCGACGCGTCAACACGTTCCACGCCGCCAGGTACTCCTTCGATGATGGGCACATTGCTCAGCCCGCCGGCTAGTTGGGCGGCATAAAGCGTTTTGAGCGGTTCGCTCCAGGCATGCGGCGAACCGGCCACACCCGCCGCACACAATTCCGGCATGAGCGTACGCCAAGCCGTGAAGCCCATCGCCGTCACGTCCATCAACAGCACGTCCAGCAGCCTGTCGCGCGCCAGATTCAGGAGGCCGTCCAACTGATCGCGCGGCCATTTTCCGAAAGAACCGGGTGGATCCTGAGTCGGCCCCAAGCGTGCTTCGCCGTCGGCGATCAGCGTTGCCGGACTATCGGTGGTCAGCTTATCGCGCAAGCGTTTCAACCCCGCCGCCGATTCGGGAAACGATTCCTCGACCCAATAGAGGCCACACTCCAAAACTTCGTCGAGGTATCGGCAGAAACCTTCCGGGTCGTAACCGTCGTTGGCATCCACCAGCAGCATCGCATTCGGAAATCGCTCGCGTACGGCGCGCGTGACTTCAGCATCGCGGCGGTCGCCGGCCGTGCGGTCCATGACCTTGAAGCCGCGCCCGATCTTCAATTTGAAATGCGCATGTCCAGATGCCGCGTCCTGTTCGCATGCGGCCAGCAACGCGTCGATTCCCCGGGGCGATTCGATCGGTTCGAGATCGTCGAAGTAGATGCCGCCTGCGTAGATCGGCAGGCTGCGAGGACCGGCGGCGCCGAGCATTCGCCAGACCGGCTGCCCGAGAATACGACCGGCCAAATCGTGCAGCGGAATGTCCAGCGCGCGAGCCTCTTGCACCACTCCGCTGGCCGGGTCGATTAGATCGCTCACGCGCCGGCCCAATAGGGATTGCGTTTCGTGCTCCGGAGCACTGGATAGCCCCCAGCCCATCGCGCCTTGATCGGTGTAAACGAGGCGCACCTGAATCTGCGCGTGCTGCCCGTGATGGCCGCCTTTGGCATTGCGTGGTATCGCTCGAGGATAACTACGCTTCAGCGTGCGGGATTCGATCCGATCGATGGTATGAGTGTGCAGCATGGCTGCCTCCTGTAGAGGAGTCGCCAAAAGGTCTGCAATGGGGTCAGGAAAAAGCCAGCGTTTGAAATGCGGAATTACTTCGGACCGCCGCCAAAGATATTGACGATCAGAAACACAATGGTGGCGATGGCGGCCACGGCGACCCCGGCCAGGAGCGCCCACTTCATCGAGATGGCAGCGCCCACCGGCGGGCGAATGGCGCTGCGCATGCGCGAATGGCTCATCCGGCGCACGATGCCCGTCATGCGGCTGGACGAGGCGGGGCCACGCGGGGCCTTTTCGAGCATCGGGGCGAGCTTATCCAGGTTCTCGTCGACGCGTGTTGCGCCGGCGGGATCCATGCGCGCTCCGCTCTTGCGGTTAGCGCGCTGCTCGGCCACCTTAACCGTCGTGGGTCGCGAGATGCTGCTGCGCCCTTCATTAGGCCGGACACTCTTCGGCTGCTTGCCTTGCACGATCAGCGCCAGATCGTCCAAGAGCTCCGCCGGTGACTGGTAGCGCTCGGCCGGATCCTTGGCCATCATGCGTTCAAGGATGTGGCAGAAACCCGGAGATATCCCTCGGTCGATATCGTGCGGACTGGGTACCTGCTCGGTAAGGTGCTTCATCATCACCACGGCCGCGGTGTCGCCTTCGAACGGCGGCCGCCCGGTGACCATCTCGTAAATCGTCGCGCCTAAGGAGTAAATGTCGCTGCGGATGTCGATCTCGCTCTTGCCCTGAATCTGCTCCGGAGAAAGGTAAAACGGTGTACCCATCGCGATACCGGCTTTCGTGATGCGCCGGCGGCCTTGAGCCTCTTTGTCCACCGCCAGGCCCATATCGGCAAGCTTGGCCTCGCCTTCGGGCGTGACGATAATATTCTCGGGCTTTAAGTCGCGGTGCACCAACCGTTCGCCGTGGATGTGGTCCAACGCCGAAGCGATCTGGCGCAGCACACTGAGCGCTTCCTTCTCGCTGAAGCGGCCCTTCTGTTCCAGCAGAGAGTAGACGTCATGCCCTTCCACATACTCCATGACCAGGAAGTGGTAGCCGTCGGCATTTCCAACATCCAAACCGCGTACAATATTGGGATGGTCCAGTTCGAAGCTCGCGTGAGCTTCGGCTTCGAAGCGCGTCAAGAAAGTCTTGTCTTTGGCCCGGCTGCGCGGAAGCACCTTCAAGGCCACGATGGCATGCGTGCGTGTGTCGCGCGCTTGATAAACCGCTCCCATGCCGCCTTCGCCGAGCTTGCGGATCAAGTCGTAAGGCCCAATGCGCGTAACCTTTTGGACGGTTTCGCGCTGCATTTGGAGCAAGCGTTCGAGTTGGTTCTTGGTGATGTAGCCGTGGCCGACCAGGATATCGCCCAGCGCCTGGTACTGGCCACCCTGCTCGGCGTTATGCTGTTCGTTGATCGCCTGCTCAATTTCAAGCGGCTGCGCAAGCCCCTGAGCAACGGCCAATTGGCCTAGGCGAATATCTTCCAACGAAGGCATACGAACTCCATGCAATTCCGAATTGCAGCCTAGCTTGGAACGCCCATATTTAACCGACTATAGGGGTAGGTGCAATCGATGCCTATCTCGATTAAACCCCATCCGGGCTTCCTTTTCCGAATGCCCGACGTGCGCTACCATTAGCGGTCGCAGGTGGTCTTACCATCACCGTTTCTGAGCATCCGTGTAAGCTCAGCTTCACGCGATCTCTCCGCTGAACGGAATTCGCGAACCGGGTGCCAAAGTATTTTTGGAGTCGATGATGCCTCCCACGAAGCAGTCTTCTTCGAAGTTAAAAGCCAAGCGGGGCATTGAGATACTTGGCGTGCCCATGGACTTGGGAAGCGATCTGCGCGGAGTGGACATGGGGCCATCGGCCATCCGTATCGCCGGACTGAACGCTCAGCTTTCCGGACTGGGGTATTCAGTACGCGATCGCGGCAATATGGAGGTGCCTCACGCGGTTGATGCCGGCAAGCCCGGTGGACCGGCGAGATACCTCGGACCGGTCACGCAGACCTGCAAACGCGTGATGCGAACGGTCGAATCCATTGCCAGTACTGGCGCCAAGCCGCTTGTGCTCGGCGGGGATCATTCGGTGGCGCTGGGAACTTTGGCGGGCTTGGCGCGAGCCTTTCGCATCCGCGCACCGAAACGACCGTGGGGCGTGCTGTGGGTGGATGCGCACGGCGACTGCAATACTCCGGACAGCAGCCCCAGTGGAAACATTCACGGGATGCCGTTGGCTGCGGCGCTGGGACGCGGACCGCGAGCGTTAACGCACATCGCGGGTTTTGCGCCGCTCATCGCTCCGGAACACACTGTGCTTTTCGGTGTGCGCAACCTTGACCCCGGAGAGCGGGAGCATTTGAAGCAACTGGGCGTACGCACGATCACCATGCGCGAGATCGACGAACATGGTGTCTACGCCATGATGCAAGTCGCTTTGCGGCAGGTGGCGGGCGGGACGGATGGATTTCACCTCTCGTTCGATATCGATTGCCTCGATCCGCGCTTTGCCCCCGGCGTAGGGACTCCGGTGCAGGGTGGCTTTACGGTTCGCGAAGCGCACCTGATTATGGAGTTGGTGGCCGATACAAAGAAGCTGCTCGCGTGCGAACTGGTTGAAGTCAACCCCGTGTTGGATGAGCGCAATACCACGGCTAAACTCGCCGTGGACTTGCTTTATTCGGTCTTCGGCGGAAGGATTCTCTGAAGCAGTTGCTTGCGCTTTAGTTGTGACCAACCGTACTTAAGCGCTCGGAGGCGATGCCTCATCGCAGCGCCCCGTGCTTCTCCAAAACGGTTGCAGCCTCGGCACGCTCGTATTCGCGTGCCCAGCCCAGCGGGGCGCTGTCGTACGTCTCATCCCGCAGCGTCGGATCCGCGCCGCGAGAAATCAACTCTTCGATAATCGCTACATGGTTGAACATGGCCGCCCAGTGAAGCGGCGCGGCACCCGAGGTTCCTCCCGTACCCCATAGGTCGGGCATGCGGCGGTTGATCAGATCGGGGAATGCATCGAGCACTTCACACACGCGCGGCAAATTGCCACCGACTAAGGCGTCGTGTAAGCGCCGCATCTGCTGCACGCGTTCGATATCCCCCACCCGCTCCAACAGTTTGACGTCGGCGCGTGCGCCGTGCGCAGTAAGCCGCTCGAAGGCCTTCGCATGACCCATATTCAGCGCGAGGTCCGCCGGCGTGCGCTTCTTCTCGTCGCATAGACGCCAGTCCGCCCCCAATTCAAGCAGGAGATCCACCAGCCTGGCCGAATCCCGCAGCGCCGCAAAATGAAGCGTACCGATCGATATGTACTCGCCCACACGATAGGTGGATCGAATGAGTTGCGGATCCGCCGCCGCCCGCATACGGATCGACGGCTCGCACTCCAAAGCCAAGTCCGTCCACCATGTTGCTTCACCGCCTCGGGACAAGAGGAACTCCACTACCGCCTGGCAATCGTGGTAATAGAGCGGCTTCTCGACCGGTTCGCGTCCGCGCTCGTCTTGCGCCCGAACATTGGCGCCCCGATCAACCAGGTAGGTAGTCATTTCAAGCCGATTCCATGCCGCCGCGGTATGCAGCGGCGTATTTCCAGCGCGGTCGCGGCCCTCCAACTCCGCACCGTGCTCAAACAACAATCGTGCGATCTCCACGTGCCCGTACCTGCCGGCTTGATGCAACGGTTGCTGTTCGAACCGCGGTTCGTGCGCATTTATAAGATCCGGGTGTGCATCGAGCAGCGCTTCGATGCGCTCTCGCACACCCCCTTCGATGGCTCGGAACAGATCGGCCAGCGCATCTGCCTGCGGCGGAGCGGACGGCGCGTTAGTTTGGAACTCCACATGCCGCTTAAATCGGCTCCAACTGGAGAATCGATGTTCACGCGCTAGCACCAACTGAGCGTCGGACAGCTTCCACTTGGCCGTGCGTGCGCTTGCGCCCGTTTTGAGCTGCGGATGGTGCGCTTGAAAGCGCTCCAAGGCGCCGGAATCCCCGCCGCGCACGTCCTTTAGCAATCGCTTGGCTTGCTTCTTAAGATGTTCCCAACGGGGAAGTGGGGGCAAGGGCCTGGACATACGTCCTCCTCTCGTGTGCACCCGGTGTCCACGTAGCGGGCAGAGAGAAGGCTAAAGAGTATTGGCACGACTCAGGCGGGTTAAACCCTTTCCGTGGACCGGCTGCGCCCTGCCGCGCGCCGGAACAGTACCTCCATACCCTTAGGTCTGTCAAGCGTGACGAAAAAAGATCTCGCTTGCGCCTACCGATAAAACTTCAAGGCGCTTCTTGCCTGGCTTTCGTGCGCATCTGGTCCACCAACTTTTGAGAACCGAAAGCTTTGACTTCGACCTTTTCCCCCAACTCGTCGAAGAGTTTCTTCGCCACCGCCCACTGTTCGCATTGGCATGCAGCCGCGCAATAGCCGCTTTTTATCATCATCTCTTTCGGGAAGACTTGCACCGCCGCTTCGTACACCATTGATAATTCTTTCCAGACTTCCGGTGCCAGATAATGCTTGGCATCTTTCTTATCTCCCGAGATCATGCGGTGAATCTCGATCAAGTGCATGGGCGCGCTGGTTTCCCAGTCTCCTTCGACAAATAGCTCGTGCCCGAACTGCCTCATTTCTTCATGAGAACCGTGCCATCGCGGCATCAAATACCAGAGCTTGCTGCGAATAACTTCCATTGAATCCGGGTCGGCTTCGCGTGCGCGGCGGTACCAAAGGTCGAGCCGCTCCCGCCCTTGACTCTGCCCCAATTCGACGGACATCATGCGCAGCGAAGCTTTGCGGTTTAGCGGTTCGATCTCGTAAGCGGAAGTCAGGGCCGCGGCGGCGACATCCAAGCGGTCTTTAAAGAGCTTCCATCCTTCCTCCGTCACGCTGCTGGCCCATCCTCCACCTCGCGCTTCCCATGCGTAATCGACGTAAAAGTTGCCCTTCAGATAGTCTCCCCATCCCGATTTAGGTCGTGCGGCCTTGAGCTCTCGGGAGAACGTTTCAACCTGCTCGGCGCCGTCTTTATTAAAGAAATGGCTGCTCTCGACAAAAATCTCCGCTACATCATGCAGGCAGACCGCAGGCACCTCGGAGTCTTTGCA
>BTVV01000204.1:0-7471 GCA_045863855.1 Planctomycetota bacterium
CCGCGGATGACGCACTCGAACTGGAACTTCTCGACACCGGTGCGGTAAAGCTGGCTGCCGGCAAGGATGTGGCGGAAATCGTAAAGCCCGCCGACGGGCGCGAGGACCTGCGTGAAGCTGAACTGAAGGCTGCGCTCCTGGTTGGGCTCGATGGGGAAGACGCGCGCTTCGTAGAGATTCTCGCCGACGAAGCGCAGCAGCGCCGGGTCGCGGCGGCTGCTGACGATGGTTTCGTAAATCTGCTGGGCTTCGGCGGCGTTGTAGAGCTTGCCTTGGACCATCTCGTCGCCCATGGAGAGGGCGCTGCGGTTGATCGTCGCATCGGCGGGGAGCGGCACCATGACGCGGACTTCGAGCTGCCGGCCGCTGAGGTTCAGGAACGTCTGGGTGAGCGTGGTGGTGGCGACGTTCTCTTCGATGCGCACGTCGACGCGGCTTTGAGTGACGCGGAAAGGTAGGTCGGCGGGACGCGGCGCGCGGATCAGACGGCGCTCGGGCATCCCGATTTCGTCCACCACCCGCGCTTCGCGGTCGGTGGGGACCATGAGCATTTCGGCGTGCGCGGAACGCAGCCAAGCCAGACTCATTAAGGTGAGCGTGAAGAGGATCAGATACTGGCGGCGGCTGAATGACATGGCGCGGCTCCTTTGACTGCTTGCGTTGCTCTCGTCCAGGCATGAGACGCCCGGTGTGCGGTTAAGGTTTCGAGCGAATCCGAAACGCTTACACCGACCTTACAACGGGGCTGTTTCCCGACCCTTAACGTCCAAATGCACCTGCCGCACCATGTGCAATTAGGGTTAATGTGGGATACGCCGTCCGAATCGCCTCCTTTACATGCGCCTTATTGAGCAGGAAGTTGGTGTTTGTCCGAGACTTACTGACAGCTAGCAAAGCCTCCGACCGTTACGTCTGAAGTGAAGTGCCGTGCAGGGGTAAGGATCATGAGCGTTAAATTCCGCTGTCCGCTTTGCGAACGGAAGATCCGGGTTCGCGACGAATACGCCGGTAAGCGCGGCGGCTGTCCGAACTGCAAAAAGCAGATCGATATTCCGGCGGCAAGCACACTGGACGAGCACGACCAGCCGATCGGCGCGGCCGAGCCGAGCGATCCGCCGCCGGTGGAAGCGCCGACGGCGGTGGCTGAGGTGGAAGAAGTTTCGCCGGAAGAAGCCGCGAAGCTGATGCAAAAGAAGAAAGCTTCCGCTTCGGCGTCGCATTCTCCAAAGGTCGAAGCGAAGGCGGAGCCGGCGAGCTTTATCACGTTCCAGTGCCCGAATTGCCAGAAGCCCGCGGGCTTCCCGGCGAATATGGCTCAGCAGCCGGCGATGTGCCCGGCCTGCCGCGCGCGCGTGATGGTGCCGGCGCGAAGCGGCGAAGCTTCGTTCCTGGTGGGCGCAGTGCCGAAGGCCGCCCGCGCGGCCGGATCGAGCGCGGCGACACCGGCGGTGGGTGAACCGAAAGAGCGCGAGAAGATTCCTCTGAAGTGGATCGGGATCGGTGGCGGCATCGCGGCGGCGGTGATGGTGGGGATTCTGCTGGGCCGCGGCGGCACGAGCGCGCCGCAAGCCGCGCAGGCTCCGGAGACTCCGCCGGCGCACCCAACCGCACCGAAACCGGCGGAAACGCAATTGGAGCAACCGCCCGCTCATACGCCGACACCACCGGCGCCGGAACCGAAAGCTGTTGCCAAGCACGAAGCGCCGCCTCGGGTTCCCCAAGAGCCGCAGGTCGCGACGGTGGGACCGGCCACGCCGCCGCCCACGGAACCCGCGGCCCCGGCCGTGGTGGCCGAAGCGCCGAAGACGGTGGATCCTGCCTCCGCGCTGATGGTCAAGGACCGGCCGTCGGCGCGCTCGAAGCAGGACGAAGAGATGGATCCAGATGAAGAGCCGGCGGTGGCCGTGACCCCTCCGCGCAGCGGTCCGCCCGCGGCGGAACCGCCGGCGCTGACCGATCCCGCGCCGCAGCCCGCGCCCGAACCCAAAGCGCCGGAGCCTGCTCCGGTGGTGAAACCCGCGGTCCAGACGCCGCCGCCGCCCGAACCGGCCAAACCGGGCCTGGCCGCGATCTATCAGCCGATTCTTCCGCCGCGCGCGTTCGTGCATCTGGAAAGCGAAGTCCCGCCGCCGCCGCAGGCGTGGATCCCGTGGATGTTCCAGACGAATTACACCGGCTCACGCGATCCGAAGGTGCTGCTCGACGAGGCCAAGGCGAGCTACGAAACGGTGGAGGTGAAGCACCGCAACTGGGAAACGATCACGGGCATGCAGCTCGTCCGCGTAGACACGCATCACGTGACGGTTCACGCGCAGTTGCCCGAAGCGACGGCTAAGAACGTGGGCCTGCAGATCGAACAGCTAACGAACCTGCTGCAGCAGCAGACGCGCTCGATCGCACTAACCCCGACGCGCCCGCACACGCACGAGATCCTGATCCTTTGGGACGACGTCGGCTACAACAAGCTGATCGACGCATTCGAGAAGCAGGTGCCGGGCGAGCACTGGAAGCTGGCGCGGCAATCGACGGGCGGGATGAGCCGGAATCTGGGCTACTTCAATTCGAAGCAGGCGCAGGCGCCGGGCCCGCATCACATGGCGCTGTTCCAGTTCGCCAAGCAGTCGATGCTGGAAGCGACCGACGGGCAGGCGCCGGCGTGGCTGAGCGAAGGATTCGCGGCGCTGTGCGAGAACATGGTCACGCAGAAGAACCTCGTGTATTCGTTCCGCTACGAGGCCAACGCGGTGAAGTTCGGCGAGAACTGGGACCAGGATATCCGCAAATTCGCGCTGCAGAGCAAACTCAAGACGTGGGATCTGATCTTCCCGCTGGATCTGATCGGGATGGGCAGCCTGGATTACCTGACGTGCTATTCGATGGTGAGCTATCTGTACAAGTCGGACAACCAGCGCTTCATCAAGCTGGTGGACGCGATCCGCGCGGGGCGCGACAGCCAGGCGGCGGTGGAAGAAGCGTACGGCCGGAAACTCGCGGACATTCAAGCGATGTGGGGGCAGTGGGCGATGCGCGGGCAGTAGGCTTTAACGCATACTCCGATATTGGTAAACCGCGCGGCTTGATTGCATTCGAGACACCAACCGGTTGGACGGTTCACGTGGTGAATGCTCGCTCGGCATAGCTTCCGGCCCCATCGAATCGTCCATACGGCGCACCCGGTCAAGCCGACCCGCTGACCGCGTCGAAAACTCGCTATCCTCTCTCATACGGCGCGCGCGAAACTCGTCCTCCTTCCTAGGTGCTTCCGAACGCACACGAGCCTCAAACTGTGCATGCACGGGGGAACTTGTCCGGGGGATGGCGCGTCGTTGCAAGGGTCGCCGGCCATGAAGATGGAAATGGATGGGAAAGAGCCGCTGGTTTTGCTTTTCGGATTGCCGTTGCTGACCAGCGGAATCGTCGTCGGGGCGATGTACTTGGGGCAGCGTTGGACGGTGATCGTGCCGCCGCCGCCGATCCAAGTCCAAGCGCCGGCGTTCAGTCCGCAGGTCACGGCGGTGCTGCCCGACGGCGCGATTCAGGTGAACAATCATGTGCCTCCGGCGCAAATTCACGAAGTCGTGCGTGAGATCGTGAAGGTGCCGGACGTGTACGTCGAGAACCGCGTGGAGTCGTCGCGGCCGCCGGATGTGGTGGTGACGCTGCCGCCGCCGGAGCGTGCCGCGCCGCCGAAGGGCGAAGTGGTTCCGCAGCCGGCGTCGCTGGAACCGCTGCCCGCCAAGCCCGCGCCGAAGCCCGAAGCGCCCGCTCAGCCGGCCGCGCCTAAGGATGCGGCGCATCCGGAGGGCGATCTGCTCCCGCCGCCGGCCGATGCGCGGAACAAAGCCAATCAACCGCCGGCAGTGACGCCGGGCAAATAAGGGTCAGGCCAAACCGACGCCTTGCAGCTCCGCGGTCTCGTGCCAGCCTTGTTCGATCCGGAAGACCGGCTCCGCGCCAATCGCGGCGGGCGTGTACTGGTACGCGTTCAGTTCCACCCCATTCAGCGTTTCGAGATGCGCGGCCAGACCGATGCCCTGGATCCAGGCGGCGCCAGGGTTGGTGAGATCTTGGAGCGTGTAGGGCATCCCGTGCAGGTGGCACCACGCGGCGCAAAGCAGCGCGCCGGTCTGCCCCTTGCACGTCTTCAGCGCCAGGCCGCTCCAGCCTTGCGCGCGGACGGTGGGGAGCAATTCGAGCCCGGTGAGCGCCTCGTCGACGAAGACGGGTTTACGCAGCGCGATCGGGCGGACGTCCGCGTTGGCTTTCTTAAGATCCCGTCCGGTGGGCTGTTCGACGTACCCGAGCGCGTCGTAGGCGCGCGGCGAGGCCTCGTGGAGTCGTTCGAGGTAATCGACGACACTCGCGACATCGGGATTGGCCTCGTTGCTGTCGATGCTGAGCATGACGTTGCGGCCCGTGCGCTGGCGGTCGTGGACTTCGCGGACGGCGGCAAAGGTATCGACGGTGCGCTTCACGTCGAAAACGTTGTCGGTTCCTGTGATCTTGAGCTTGAAGCAGGCCAGGCCCAGGCGTTCGATCCAGCCTTCGACGCAGTCGGGGAGCCCGTCGCCAAGCGGAGCTTTGCCCGAACGCGCGAACTCGGCGTGAGTGAGCGCGTCGGCTTTCCCGACGATGTGCCAAGCGTTCAAACGCGCGTGCGGGCGGCGGCGGACGAATTCGCTGAGATGCCGGCCCTGCGCAAGGGGTTCCGCGGCGCCGAGGTAATGTTCGAGGCCGCGCGGGAGGAATTCGGGCGCCAGCGCCGCGTAGGCGCTACGGCCCAAGAGCTTGCCGAAGGCATCGTGCACAGCCGCGTCGAAAGGGCTGGCGCAGACGAGCGCGGCGAGGAACGGCATCGGAGCCGCCGCGTCGGGCACGTTCCGCACGAGGCCGTGGAGCGCGTGTTCGAGGGCCACACCGTGGTCGAGCGCGTGAGCCGGTTCGCGGCCGATCTCGGGGAGCCGTTGGGCCAGCGTTACGCACAACGCCTGCATGGCCGCGTCGCGCTCGGCGTGGGTGCGCTTGGGATCGGGCCAAGACCAGAGATCGGAGAGGTAGATCGTGCCGGTTCCGGCGGCGCTTTGGCCGCGCGCGTTTTCGACGCGGACGGCGACCGTGGCTTGGGTGACGGCGGCGATGGGGCCGGTACTGAGGATCAGCGGCGTGCGCAGCCGGCGTTCTTCGAACGCGACGCGCGCTTCAGCGATCCGAACATCGGTGGGGAGGCTCATGCCGGAAGTGTAGGAGGGGGCGCGAGCGTATCAAGCGAGCGCGGGCGTCCCGGCGGCGCTTAGAAATCGTCCTGGGGTGGAGCGGGGGGCTTGGCGGGATCGGTGGCATCTTGCGGCGCTTCTTCCCGCTTCTCTTCCGGCTTATCCGCCGGCAGTTCGATGGGGGCCTTGCCGGCTTTGACGTTGGCAAAAGCCTGGTGAATCTCGGCCATGCGCACGGGAACCAGCTTCGGCCTGCGGTTGGCGATGATCTTCTCCAGCCAGGCCATAAATTCCCAGTCGGCCATCCATTCGACATGGCCATCGGCAAACAGCACGTTCCGGCCTTCGTTCTGGGCCAGATTCGCAGGCACGCCTTCGAACAGGACGATTTTCCCTTCGTCCTCGCCAAACGTCGCGCCATCGGGAAGGTAAACAAACGAGATCTCGTGTTCCGGGAAACGCGGATTCTGAAAGACGCGCGGATCCATGAGGAATTTCCCGGCGAGTTCGGCGGGATGGCGCGGGAAGCGTCCCTTGTTGGCCTCAACGTCGGCGTACATGGCGCAGGCCATGCCGAACTGGCTCATATGTGTGGCCGTTTGTACGCGTCGCGCTTGATCCCTGGCTCGAGTGAGCGCCGGCAGCGTGATGCCCGCGACAATGCCCACGGCCGCGACGGCGACCAGCGTGGTGCTCTGCCCGCCGGGCGCGGGCGGCGGGAGGTCGCCGCGCATGCGCCAGCCTTCGGGTCCGTAGAGCAGGACGAACCCGCTGGGTCGCTGGAACTCGGCAAAGAAGCCGGCGTCGGGCCAGAAACCCAGATCGATGCTGTGCGCGATGCGCGCGAGCGTCTGCCCGGACGGTTTGCCGAGAAACTGAAGCGCTTCGCCCAGCACGGTTCGGCCGAAAATTTCGGCAGCCGGCATGGGCGGCGGGTTGGGATCGGCCGGGATCAGACGTTCGGCCAGCACGCATAAGGCGGCGGATGCGGCGGCGATGCCGGTACCGGCGGTGAGGAGCAGGCCGGTGCCGGTCTGCGCGTGATCGGAAAACGCGAAACCGGGCGGCAGCGTGGCGTCGGCATAAGGCGCGCCGGTGAGGCGTTCGAGCGTAGCGCGGAAGCCCGGATGCGCGCGGATGTCGTCGGGCGCCTGAAGCTGTTCGAGCGTGCGGCGCATCGCGTTGAGGCTGTTGGCGACGAGCAGGCGGTCGCCTTCGACGCGGAAGGAGAGTCCGCCGCCCAGCAGATCGCCGCGTAGATACTGCACGGTCTTTCCGGCGAGGGTCTGTTCCCGCCAGATCAGGGGCACCGTGCCTGGACCGGCGGCGGCGGCGAGACGTTCGACGGCGGCTTTAAGTTTCACGAGTCCCGCGGAGAGTTTGGCGGGGTCTTTCAGCCGGAAGGCGCTGACCATGCCCGGACCCCAACTAAGCGGCTGGGCGGTGTCCAGGCGCGTGGCGGCGGTGACGCATTCGCCTTCGAAGTGCGCGAGGAAGTCTTCCTGAAGGTCCATGCCCAGGAGCGTGGTAAGCGAGCCCCAGTGTTGGGCGAGGGCAGGGCCTTCGCCGATCGCTTCGGCGCAGCGGAAGCCGAGCGGGACGATGCCCGCGAGGTTCACGCGCCAGGCCGAGACGAAGGGCGCGTCTTTGGCGGCAAGCTTCAGCGACTCGGGGCGAATGGGTTCGCGACCGTAAAAAAGTTCGAGCAAGGGCATGGGCGCCTGTGGCGCGGCGGAAGCCAAGTGCGCTTCGCCCACCAACTCGCCGTCCTGCACCCGTACACCCGCCGACCACGCGCCCATGCCGGGCAGGCCGAGAGCCTTGGACATGGCATCGATCTTCGCGCGGTCCGGATCGGGACCGCCCATCAAGGTGCGCATCAGGACCTGGCAGTTCACGAAGCCCCAAACGAGCGAGTCTTTGTAGGCGGCTTGTTCGGCGGCCAGCGCTAGGCCGCCGTCTTTCAAGCGGGCGGTCACGGCGGGCAGATCGGCCGCCGGACGAGCCAGGAGCAATCCGGAGCCGGCCTGAACGACCGAGGTTTCGAGCATCGGAAGCGGCAGTCCATCGGGCGGGAGCGGTCCGCCCAGGCGTTCGGCCAGGAACGCGTTCAGGCGTTCGGCGTCGCGCAGATCGACGAAGACCGCACCGCCGAAGTCCTCGCGGCCGGGCATGACCTTCAAGGCGAGCGCCACGCGCCCGCCTTGCAGCATCCCGCCGGCCTGTTCCAGCGCCGCGAGCGGCGGGAGCCGGTCGCG
>BTVV01000205.1:0-7341 GCA_045863855.1 Planctomycetota bacterium
GGCGCGACTCGAACATGACGTCGAGCGGTTGCTGATGATCAGCGAGGCCTTGTGGGAAATCTTGAAGCAGCATCACGGTTATTCGGACGATGACCTCATGCGGCGCGTGGCGCAAATCGACCTGAAAGACGGCAAATTGGACAGCAAGGTCGCGAAGACTCAGCCGGTGCAATGTCCAAGGTGTACCCGCACGATCAACAGACGGCATTCGGTCTGCATCTATTGCGGAGAGCAAATCGTGCAGCATCCGTTCCAGCGTTGATGGCCAGATCCCGGAAAGGTCGACCGCGAAGGAGTTATGCGCACAGGGTAGGAAAAAGACCGCGATTCGAGTAAGCTTCCTGTGTGCAGGCAAGTCGGATTTCGCGTCGCGTCCGGTTGGCATTTCATGGATTGGTTTTCGGGCCAACGCACCTTCATCGGCATGCTCTTGATGGGTTGCCTGATCACCCTGGCGGCGACGCCTTGGGTGATACGCTTGGCGTGGCTGTGCAAAGCGCTGGACGACCCGGGTGTGCGCAAAGTCCACGCGCGGGTGAAGCCGCGCTGGGGCGGGCTGGCGCTCTTCCTCGGGACTTGGCTGCCGGTGGCGATGCTGGCGTTCTGGCGCAACGACGTCACTTTCAGACTCACAGGCAACGCGCTGGAAATGGCGCTCATCTGCTTCAGCGGCTTTGCGATGCTGATCCTAGGCATGCTGGACGACCGCTTCGGCCTTCGTTCACGCTGGAAGTTGGCTGCTCAGATTCCGGTGGCGATCGCGGTGGTGTACTGCGGCATCACCATTACCCGGATTTCCGTGCCCTTCTTGGGTGTAGTGGAACTGGGCGGCTGGGGCTCGATCCTTGCGGTGCTCTGGATCGTCGGCATTACGAATGCGCTTAATCTGATCGACGGCCTGGACGGGCTCGCGGCCGGAGTGGCCTTCTTCGTCGCTGCGACCAATGCGGTAATCGCCGTGTACACGACCAACGACGTGCTGGCGGTGGTCATGTGCGCGCTGGCGGGAAGCTGCCCGGGCTTTCTGCGCTACAACTTCGCGCCTGCTAGAATTTTCCTCGGCGATGCCGGCAGCCTGTTCATCGGCATGACCTTGGCCGTGACGAGCCTGGCGGCGAATGCAAAAAGCACAGTCACTATGTCATTGCTGATTCCCGTGGTCGTTTTGGGATACCCGGTTTTAGATACTTTTTTAGCAATTGCCAGGCGCGCGGTGCGCGGAAAGCCGATCTTCTCTTCCGACCGAGCGCATATTCATCACCGTCTGCTGGCCGCGGGCCTCGATCACCGCCGCGCGAGCATGTTGCTGTACGGTTTTTGTCTGCTGCTGAGTGTCCTGGGGCTGGCGGTGTTGTGGCAGAATCACGTAGTCATTTTCGCCGCCATGGTCATCCTGCTGGGGGTCCTGTTCGTGGGCGCTCGAACGCTTGGGTATTTCGAGCGTTTTGCGGTGCGCAATCTCGTCATGGAGCGGCCGCTGTACCGTATCGCCAATCTGGCCGCACAACTGGCGCTGGCGAAATTGGATGCTTCCAATAGCCCCGGCGAAATTTTTCGCGCACTCCAAGGATTAGGCGAGGAATTCAAACTTGCGGAAGTACGCCTCTGGTGCCGCGGCGAACAGTTCCGACATAGTTTTTCGGAAGCGAAACGTGAGCATGCGGATGGCGCGAACGACTCGGCGGGAGGGGCAATTCGACTCCAGTCCACTGGCGGTGGTATTGGAGTGACATTGAGCATTTCGGAGGCTTGGTCGACGGACGACCTGGCCGTGGAACATCGCGGACTGTTGCAGGAAGTGGCTCAAGCGACCCTGGCGCGGTTGCAGCAGTTGCCAAGCGATTCGTCCGAGCAACCCGATCGCGGCCGAAAGCCCGAAGATGCGGCTCTGGATGCCGCACGGGCGGGCGGAGAGCACGCATGAAGCGCGTGGCACTCATTTTTGGAACGCGGCCGGAAGCGATCAAGATGGCGCCGCTGGCGCTCGCGCTGCGCGGCGACTCGCGATTCGACGCGCGAGTCTGCGTCACAGCACAGCATCGCGAGATGCTCGACCAAGTGCTCGATGTATTCGGCATTCGCCCCGACGCGGATTTGAATCTAATGCGGCCTGGCCAAACCCTGGCCGGGCTCACGGCGCGCGCCTTGGACGCGTTGGATGCCTACCTGGACGCCGAGCGCCCCGATTTGGTGCTGGTGCAAGGCGATACGACCACGGTGCTCAGCGCAACGCTGGCGGCATTCTACCGGCGCATCCCCGTGGGGCATGTCGAGGCCGGATTGCGTACGGGAGACTTACAGGCGCCGTGGCCCGAAGAAGCCAATCGCGTCCTGACGTCGCGGCTGGCGGAATTGCACTTCGCTCCGACGGCCCGGGCAAAGGCGAACCTGCTGCGCGAAGGCGTGCCTGAAGCTAAGATCTTCGTGACGGGCAATACGGTGATCGATGCACTGTTCATTGCGCGAGAACGCGTTCGGCGCGAGCGTCCGGAGATCCCGGGGCTGCCCCCGGAAGCGCTGGAGGGCACCGCGCCGCTCTTGCTGGTAACCGGACACCGGCGCGAGAATTTCGGGGCTGGATTCGAGTCGATCTGCCGAGCGCTGGCGAAGCTGGCCACGGATTTCCCGCACGCACGATTGGTCTACCCAGTGCATTTGAATCCTAACGTGCGCGAGCCCGTACAACGCATTCTGGGAAACGGCGCATTTCCTAACGTTTGGCTGATCGAACCACTGGCCTACTTGCCGTTCGTAGCGCTAATGGACCGCTCGACGGCGATCCTGACGGATTCGGGCGGCGTACAGGAAGAGGCGCCGAGTTTGGGCAAGCCCGTATTGGTGATGCGTGATACGACCGAACGGCCCGAAGCGGTGGAAGCGGGTACGGTAAAACTGGTGGGTACGGACTTCGACCGTATCGTCGCGGAGACGGCGCTGCTTTTGAGTAATGCACCGGCGCGCGAAGCCATGGCGCGCGCGCATAATCCCTACGGCGACGGATTGGCAACCGGACGCATCGTAGAAGCCTGTGTGTCGTTTCTGGCCTCGCGATAAAGGCGCATGGCGATGGAGCAACTCGATACGCTGCTGCTGCTGGCGCTCGCATCGCTATTCGGTCTCTTCCCCGTTTTGGCCTGGCTGTTTCGTCCCTACGCGGCATTCACGTTCGAAGTCTACGTAGCCGCAACGGTATGGGCGCTCTATTTTCCCGCCCTGTTCATCGAGGCGACCTCGGGGCTCTGGCGCTTCTCGGTTCAGCGCACCGAATACATCGCGCTTTTCGTGTTCGGCTGTAACGCATGCTGGATGATAGGCAGCGTTCTCCTGCCGATATTTATGAAGCAGGGGACCAGGCCCCCGGCGCCGCCCCCGTCCTCGGACGACCAGGAACTTCGCACCTGCCGTCGTGCGATCATGGGCCTATTGGCGCTGGGCATGTTGGGCTTCGTGATGCAGGTGTACGCGCTTCCTGGAGGAATTGGAGCTACCAGCCTGAGTCGCGTGGAAGTGCTGGATTCCAAGCATGCCATGTTGCAATTGATGGGTACTTACTTGTTTATCTGCACACACTTGGCCTTGGTCGCGGCGGGGCTTTTGCGCAAGCGGATGGGATCGCTGTATTGGATTAGCGTGGTGATTGCGGGCTTGATGTGCGTGGGCCTGCACCTCGTCTATCGCTCACGGACTCAATTGCTCGCATTCATCGTGTTGCTGGCGATCCCATACATACAGACCCATTGCATTACGCGGCTGCGCAAGTTGACGATCTGTCTGGGGCTTGGGGCTGCGCTTTTCTGGTTCGCGGCAACTGCACAAGTTGCACGCGGTTCTATTCAAAGCGGGCAAGATGCGTTCGCTGGCGCCGTCACCCGGCTTAGCGCGGAAGAATTGATCGATCACAGCCTGCGCAAGAGCGACCTGGGAAACGTTCGCTACTTTTACGAAGCGCTGGAGTGCTTTCCGCACGGCCATCCATTCCTGTGGGGCAGTTCGTACTACGCATGGATTATGATGCCGATACCGCGTTCTTGGATCTCCTTCAAGCCATCGGATACGCAGGTGCTGTTCTGCCAGGAAGTGGATCCGGCGATGGCGCAGTACGGCGGCACCATTCCACCGACCATTTACGGAGATGCATACATCAATTTCGGCTCGCTGGGCGTACTGGTCTTTCTCTTTTGGGGCATGCTGGCGCGATCGTGGTCTCGCTTTGGCGATCCGCACGATCCGAAAACCTGGGCCAGCATGGCGGCGCTGGCGGTTGCGGGGCCGCATTTCGCGCGCGGCGGCTTCAGCAATGCCATGTGCCTCAGCCTGGCGGCGTTCGTGCTGGCGTGGGTGTTGCATACGCTCGCGCGGCCCAGCTTGCGCGCGCAACTGATGTCCGCGGCGGCGGGTGGAAGGCCGATATCGCCCTTACCCCCAGTCAGAGGCGGCTAGCGCGTCGCGTGGGCAAAACCATCGCCGATTATGCCTACGGCGCGCTGAGCCTCGCGGCCACGCGGTTGGGCGGCTTCCTGCTTGGGATGCTTTGTGCCCACCGGCTATCGAGCGAAGCCTTGGGCTTGTACGGCCTCTTTCGCAGTAACCTTGATTTCCTTATCAACACCTCAACCTCCCCGCTCACGCAGTTGATCTCGCGAGATGTGGCGCGCGCCGAGGGCCACAGCTCTGGCGCTTGGCCTGCGGCCTTGAAACACGCGCTCCCGGTGGTGAGCGTCTTTCTAGCGGCGGTAGGCGGATTATGGTTTGCCTTGGCTGCAGGATACGTGCCCGGATTGCAGGCATCGAAGGCATTATCGCCGGTGCTGCTGCCGGGGTTGGGCGTGATCTGGCTGGCGCAAGCGGCGCTCTTGCTGGACGGAGCCATGCGCGGGTTGGGTTTGTTTCGCGCGCGAGTTGTCTGCGCCCTATGGCAGTCCGTTGTCGTAGTAGCCGCGGCTTGGTTTCTGCTCGAGCCATTCGAAGTAATCGGCGTGGCGTATGCGATGCTCGCCGGTTTCGGCGTGCTCTTCGCGGGCTCAGCGTATGTGCTGATCCGCACCTATATGGTTGAGAACGTTGCTTCCAACAAGAGTGCTAATACAGCGAGCGGAGCCTGGGGTCTTGCGCTTCCGATCCTGGCGGCAGGCGCCCTACAAGCCGCAATTGTGCCGTGGGTGAACAATCGACTGGCTGCGGGGCCGGAAGGTTGGATCGAAACGGGCGACTTCTTCCGCTGCTGGTGGCTTTACTCGTTGGCCATTCTGCCCGCAGGGATCTTCGGGACGGTGTTCCTGACGTATGCATCGCGCGCCAGTTCGGAAGAAGCCGAACGCTTCTGGAGCCAAGCCTTCAAGCATCTAAAGGCCGCGCTCCTCGCTACGTGGCTCACGGCGGTGCCGCTGCTGGTCTTGGCGCCGTGGATCTTAAAGTGGGCCATGAACCGGGAGGACGAATGGGTAACACGCGGCGCGTTGATTATGATCGTGTGTGGAGCCTCCCGATCCCTGGCTGTGTTTTTTAATCAGATCTATGTAGCAAAAGGCCGCGCGTGGGCCTACCTGCTCGGCAATGCGGTGATGGCGGGAGTGACAGCGGGGTTGTGCGTGGCACTGGGAAGCGCCTGGGGCGCGATCGGCGCATGCGCCGCGTATCTGGGCGGTCACGCGGCAGGCATCCTGGCGATGGTCTATTGCGCACGAAACGACCTGCCCCGCTCCCTAGCCGCGCAAGTACGCAGCCTGTTTTACAGGTGCAGTGCGGCGTTCTTGGGGTTGTTTGTGCTAAGTGTGGTTTACCCACGGCCTTGGGCGCTGGGCTTCGCTGGAACTGCGATCTTGATCTTGTTCAAGGACGGATGGCCGCTCCTCAAACCCGGCGCGCGCGCTAAAGAGGGGTAGACTGAGGAGATGAAGATCGTGTTCGTGACGCGCATGCTGGCTGCCTACCGCGCTCCGATTTACGAGCGCTGCCTTGCGCTGGGGCATGAGGTATGCGTGGTCCATTTCGAGAATCGCGCGTATTCAAAAGTTAAGCCACCGTCAGATACGCCCTTTCGCACGTTGGCGTTTCGCAATTGGCTTCCGGCATTTCTAGAGCGGCGCGGCTATTTTTTCAGCCCGTTTCTACCGTTAGCCGCTGCACGGGAACGGGGTTCGCATTACGTGCTGGAAGGCGAATCCAATCTGCTGGTTAACCTGCTGCTCGTGCCCCTGTTGAGAGTACGTGGCTGTCGCTTCGTCTGGTGGTCCCTGGGTGCGTTGCCCGGCAAATCACCGACGCTGAGGCGAAGATTGATGCAGCCGTTGGTCCAATGCATTCTTCGTCGAGCCGAGGCCGTGGCCTGCTACAGTAGATTCGGACGGGATTATTATGCGGACTTGGGAATTCCGGAATCCAAATTGCGCGTAGCCTATAATGCACTTGGTCCTGCTATCGTATATCGCGACTTGGATGAAAATCGCGCCAAGTCGAACGCTTGGGTGGCGCAGCAAGGCTGGGAGAACCGTCTGCGTATTACGTACATTGGAGCCATCGTTTCAGAGAAGCGACCGGAATTGCTCATTGAAGCTGCGGCAGAATATCAGAAGCGGAGCGATCGAAAGCTTGGCCTGTGCTTTGTGGGTGAAGGTGCTGCCATGGAAGCCTGCCGCGAACTTGCTCAGCAATGGGGAGTTGATGCTTGCTTTGTGGGCCGACAAGACCGCTGGGCCGCGACTTACATCCTGGCCGGTCATGCGGTCGCGATACCCGGACTAGGCGGCCTTGCGATCAATCACGCGATGATGCTCGGGCGCCCGGTCATTTGCGGTCCAGCAGACGGCACCGAAAGAGACTTGGTACTCGACGGGCAAACCGGTTGCTTCCTTGCTACGATGGATAAAGTCCATTTGGCGGAAGCCCTGCTGAAGTTTGACGCAGGGCGCGATGGTTTGGCGGCCATGGGTGAACGAGCCAAAGCACATGTCGACCGCTTGGCCAGTCTCGATGCCTTGGTGGCGGCGTTGGTTGAACATTAAACATCATATAGGTTTTCATAAGGGGTTATCATTTGGCGCTGTGCGAGCGTGTGCGTTTTTTGCAAGACCTCTGCCGCGGACGTCGCGTGCTGCATTTGGGTTGCGCAGATTGGCCTTATACTGAGGAGCGATTGGCCTCGGGTAAACTCCTACATGCCGCCATCGAATCGGTTGCGAATTGCCAAGTTGGTGTCGATCTTTCAAAGGAAGGTGTTGAGTTATTGCGGAAATTTGCTCCGACTTGGGATGTTCGTTGCGTAGACGCCAACTCTTTCGTCCCAGATTTCGAGTATGAAATCATTCTCTGCTCGGAGCTGATCGAACACATGGAGAATCCAGG
>BTVV01000206.1:0-7272 GCA_045863855.1 Planctomycetota bacterium
CCCTGCTTTCGGCTTTGATAAACGATACGACTGACTTGGGCGGAACTACTTTGATCATGCGCCCCTATATTCCTAATGTGCGATGGCAGTTCGATATGTTTGCCAGTACAGCGACCTTTGGCGGTGGCTTGACCTCTCTGTCCGTAAACACTTCGGACACCGAATTTGAAGAGGTGTTTGACCCGCACACCGGTGAATCCATAGGCCAACTCCTCATCGAGTTAGAATTGCCCTCTGAGGAAGACAAGTACTGTTTTAATGCCAAAGCGCTTCAAGCAAGTTCGCCAGAGAAAGTTGTAGCAGGAGCAGAAGGAGTAAATGGAGGACCATGCAAGGCCCGAATTGATAAGATAGTTCTATGTCCGGGAGATAAGCGGAAACTACAGATGGAGCTAACTGTTCGAAAGGAAGGTGGCGAGAAGCACGATGTCGTAATTCAAGGCGGTCCTGCGGAAGCAACGAAGCCAAAGTTTACCAAGTCCGACACACAGGTTTGCCCAAAATGCTTTGACTGTGGAAAAGCCGTTGGCGTACAGGAAGAGGAAGTGTTTGCTGACGCAGCGACAACTGGGGAATACGATGTTAAGATTGGTGAGGCAACTTTCGAGAAGGTGATTCAAGTAACAGACAAGAAAGTTGAGATTAACCTCAAACATCGAGGCACCTTTACACATTCCCCCAAGTACGCACTAGTCCCCCGAGGACTGGCAGTGACAGCAATTAGCACCAGCTCATTGGGAGCAAGCACTCCTCGTCTTCCCAATAACGTGAACGGTGACGGATTTTATAATCCTATTGAGATTCAAGGTAAGATATGCAGCGAGGCAGACTTAGGGCTTCGACTAACCTGCAAGCAGTCCGCGAAATCTAAACTTTGGACCCTTACAAATTTCCCCAATGAAGCGCCGCCTCGATTCGAGCTTACGCTTATCACTTCTACAGATACTCCAAATGACGATCCTAGTACCGATTATACCGATGGCGATCCAAGCGGAGATGGTGAAGGGATGTGCTTTTCTGCAGATGCACCCGGCTTTAAATTTGAGGCCTTTGATAAAAATCACCGGAAAGGAACTATTTATGCACTTCGGCAGGTGTTCCAAACATATTGGGTGGACGCCGCCGGTAATCAGGTGTCCGATGTTATGCGTTGGACAAGTGCTATTACCGTCATTAAAACTGGAAATGTTGGTGAGGATGTTTGGGCGCGAACTAAGGAAGGCAACTATGTTGATGTGGGTAGTGGCCCAGACTCATCGCTTGACGTCACCAAAGACGAGCTTCTTAAGATTTTTAACAATAACTTCACGCCATAACTAGTGATTGCACGGAGCTGCGGAAATGAGTCGAGTGCAAGTCACGACTTTCTGCATAGGCGCATTTGTGGTCGGCGCGCTTACCGGATGGGCCATGCGAGAGCTGTCTTTTCAAGCAATTCAGAATGAGGGTAAGGTCGTATTAGTGAACAAACCACCTTCCAAAGATACCAAACAGGCCATGCCTCCTGCAGCACTGGAATCCGAATTAATTGCCCTAGTTGGCAACCATGACGCAAGAACAAAAAGACCTGAAGAAGTAGAAGCGGCGATTCACATGCTAGGATTCATCCATTCCGCGAATTCGAGACAGGCGCTGCTTCGATTGTTAAACTACCAACCAACCGCTCAAAAACAGGAGCGAATTGCAGGGCTGAGTGCAAAGCCTGCTTTCCCTGCTCTCAGGGCACTTGTGCGACACGGGCCGATAGCCATAGACGATGCCATTTCTTTTTTGGCAGGCTCAACGGAAGATGAAGCCGTTACTCGAATTGTCCCCGTGGCAATTCTTATAAAGAATATTGATTCGAAATCCGGGATAGAGAAAGTTACCAATTTGATTACCTCTCAAGGCGGCCCTGGAAGCGGCCCAACTCGATTTACGCAATGTCTTGATTTTATAAGAGTGGCCCCCATCATTGATAGTCATGGTAACCTCATATCGAGTGGCGAGCTTTCAGCCGCAGATCAGTAGTAGACGTGACCGATCTTGGGCTGGAAGTGGGTGCTTCTAACTCGCAACGCAAGGCCAATCCCAATGCGCAAGGTACTCCTCCTGGGCACAGGGACACTTATTATTGCGCTTTTCGCACTAACTCATTGGCTTACCGTCGCTCCCGGTTCCGGGATTGGCGAGCCGAGAGCGCAAGTTGAAATCGACGTGTCTGGCGCAAGTAAGCCCGCTGTTGCCCGAACGAATTCCGCTCTCCCCTCTCAGGATTTGGTACAGCGCCTTAAGGTTGGTGATTCTCGATTAACGTCTCTCGTTGACTCGTCGCTCCCTGTAAGCCAGCGCATCTCGCCGGATATTACGGCAAAAATCCCTTCCATTTCGAATAGCGAGGACTGCAAGGTCCTGGCGATGGTACTCACCAATCCTCTCGACGACGACACCGTGCGCAATGAAGTAGCCAATCTGCTACGCCGCTCGAAGTATCCCGGACTTACCGACGCACTGTTCCAAGTGCTGGACCATCCGGCCGAGAAGCCACGCTTTCGCTCGTTTGCCGTACAGCACCTTTGGCAGCAATGGGATGGCGCGGACGACGACGCGCGCGGTGACATCGAATCCCGATTACGCTCGATGATCGAGGACCGCCATGCCGAGGTCCGCCGTGAGGCGTTGCTGGCCTTGGTGCGCATAAAGGATCCGCTGGGCCGTGAAACCGCCGTGCGCTGGCTCGCAACGAACGGCCCGGAGTTCGACGGAGTGCGTGACTTGGCCATCCGTTGCGTTTACGACTTGAATCTGCGTGAGCATTTGCCACTCATCCGAAACCATGTCCGTAATCCTAACGAGACGATACGCATAGCCGCCATCGTTGCATTGAGCTACTGGAAAGACGAGGAAAGCCGATCTGCTTTCAAGGATGCCGCCGAATCATCCGTCGTGCGCCTCCAGCGCGCCGGCAAGGCTGCGTTGAACCGGTTGGACGGTAAGCAAGGCGAACCGAAATCGGAGTCTGAAGAAGAAGCATCCCCAAAGCGCACTCCGAGTCCGTTCTGAGGGAGCGTTCGCTTATCCCGTCCTCCCAAGTTGGGGTCGTGAAATAGTCTGCGCCCCAGGTTTGCGAACGTCGCGTGGCGCGGGCGATGGATTCGGGCAAGCGGGTGGTGCGCACCCTTCCTGAAACAAGCCCCATCTTCCCCCGTGACGCCCCCGTAACCGGCGCTATGCTGTTCCCCATGGTCATGCTGGCCCCATCCACCGCCGCATCTTGCGCCGAGCGCCCCCGCTCCGGCCCCGCTTGGGCACGTTTGCCCCTGGAACGGGCTGCCCGACACACCCCCGCGGAAGATGCCACGTCATCTTTTTCGGGGAGTACCGGTGTAAAAGGGGCCTATCTCGACGAAGTTTTGATGATGCGCAATGCGGCGGGGACCAAATACTATTACCACACCAACCATTTGTACTCGGTCCACGCGATCACGAACGCGGCTGGAGCCATTGTCGAAGCGGTCCAAAGCTACGATGCGTACGGAAAGCCCACGATCTTGACCGGGGCGGGGACGGACGCGACGTGGTTTACCGGGGATGATGTGGTCGGGTCGGTCAGCGCGATCGGGAACCTGTACCGAACCTAATTCTGATCGAATGCCTTACCGAATTACTTTGCACCGGATGTTCGGCGTTCGCTGGGGTGTCTTGCCGAATTTCCAGAAATTTCCGTGGCGCTCCACGGGGCGGATTCCCGAACTGGCGTCGTAAACCAAGCCTTCCGGAATGTGCATCTTCGAACCCTCATTCCCGAATTGGCGTCGTAACTTTTCGCTGACGGCGCAGGCCGGGCCTGAATTCCCGCGCTCTGGTCGTAGATTCAAGCTGGCCCGTTGCCGAACTGGCGCCGGAAGATCTCGGCGAGGCGTTCGACATTCTTGGGATCGGGGCGGCTGGGCGCTTGGCGTAGCGCCACGGGCGGCCCGGATCCGGTCTGCCGATGGCGGTCGAGCCATTCCTGGAGCCGCGCGGCTGCGGTTTTGAAGTCGTAGCCCAACGCCAGGAGCAGGTCGATGTTGTTGAAGTTTCGGGCGCAGTTGAAGCAATGGGCGAGGTTGTTGCGCGGGTTTACGACGGCCAGGGTTTCGGCGCAGTAGGGGCATTGGAAGCGCAGGCGCTCCCCGTCGCGCTTGGACGGGGGCGCCTGCGCGCCCAGACCGCGCAGCACGGCTTCGATAGGCAGGTCGTTGCGCAGCGCGCGCAAGCGTTCTTTCGTGAGCATGATTCAGAAGTCGACCAGGTCGGCATCCTTGCGCCAGTGGGGCTGGATGAGGACGCGGTTTACGATCTCGATACCGATCTGCTTCTCGGCGGCCCGGACGGCTTCGAGCATGCAGGCGATGCAGAGGTTCTTGACCTTGCGCAGGACGCCGTCGGCCGAGCGGACGATCAGGTCCAGGGCGGCGTCGGTGAAGGTGTTGTGCCCCAGGCCCAAGCGGTCGAGTTCGGCGAGGATGAATGCGCGTATGTCGTCGGGGTTCAGGCGTTTGGTGACGACGGAGTAGGTGACGCGGGATTTGAGGTCCTGGTTGACGTTGAGCGCCAGGTTGTTCAAGAGCGTGGGCTGTCCGATCAGGATCAGGTTGTGGTTCTTGGGGAAGTCCTCGAAGAGCAGGCGCAGCTTGCGCAGGGTGAGCATGTCCATCAGGTGCGCGTCGTCGATGATCGTGATCACGGCCGTGCCGGTGCGGTTGCGGCTGAAGGCTTCCTCGATCAGGCGCTTCTCGCACTTGAACGGGGTGCCTTCGAACTCGATGCGGAAGGCCGCGCAGAGGATCTTGACGGTGTTGGTGTAGGTATGGAGGGTGCGCGCGACGGTGGCGACGAGTTGGCGCTTGTCGTCGTTTTGTTCGAGGAACTCCTTGATCGTGGACTTGCCGGTGCCGGGTACGCCCAGGACGAGGCATAACCCCCCTTGCTGGCAGTGTACGCGCAGGGTGTCGTAGATCTCCTGCTGCTGGGGCAGCAGCGCGATATGGCGCGGGGCGAAGGGGTTTTCGGAGAGGCCGAAGAACGAGCGGATCATGGTTCAGTCTTCCTTTCTGCGCAGCAGGCCGTTGGCGATGGCATCGAGGGGCCGGGCGGGGCCCATGCGTTGGTTCTTGTAGTAGACGATCACGGGGCCGCCGTCGGCGCGTTCGAAGCGCAGCTGCACTTGCTTGCCCTTCAGATCGACGGGGGTCTCGTAGCGGATGCTCCGGAAGCTGAAGGTGTTGTCCTGCTTCACCGTGCGGTCGTCCTCGGCGTAGAAAAGTTCGTCGTTGGCGTCGGAGGGCGGGAGGAAGCGGATGCGCTTGAGGTCGAGCCCGAAGCGGTCGATGGGCTTCATGCTCAGGGCCGTGTGTTCGGTGGCGTTGTACTCGTCTTCGACCCAGGCGGTGAACTGGCGATTGAGCGTATCCAGGGAGGTGAGGTCGAGCTGGCGGGCCAGGAACTGCTCGCGCACGCGCCGGAAGAAGCGCTCGATCTTGCCCTTGGCGGCGGCATCGCGCACGGCGGTGTGACGCAGGATCACGCCCAGGCGCGCGCAGACGCGGGTGATCTCCTGGGACGCGTAGATCGACCCGTTGTCGACGTAAAGCTGCTCGGGGATGCCGCGCTTGTAGACGGCGGCTTGCAGGGCGCGGATCAGCGTGTCGGTGTTCTCCTGGAGGAAGAACTCGCCGTGGCAGAGCACGCGGCTGGCGTCGTCGATAAAGGCGATCAGGTAGGTGGGCCCGCGCGCGGCGCCTTTTACGCCGGCGGCCAGGTGCGGCCCGAAGAGCGTGTCGGCTTGCCAGAGCTGGTTGGCGTACTGCATGGCGAAGGCCAGGCGGCGTTTGTGGTCGGGCGCCTCGGGCTTGAGCAGGTCGTACTCGCGGACGAAGCGGAAGAAGGTCGTCTGCGCGATCTGGCCTTGGCTGAGCAGGCCCTTCTCGATGCAGAAGCGGTACAGGGCCATCTTGGTGACGTGCTTTTCCCGGAAGTGCGGGAGCGCGGCGTTGATCGCCTCCAGCAGTTCCTCGGGGGTGACCTTGCGGGCGTGGCCTTTGTCGCTGCGCGGTTGCGGGGCCATGCCGGTGATGCCTTGGTTCTTGTAGCGGTAGTACCAAGTCTGGATCGTGCGCCAGGTGAACTGGCGGGGCTTGCCTTCCTCGTCGAGGAAGGTCATCCCGGCGACGGTCTTGACGCGTTGGTGGCGCGTGCGGCCTTCGGCGGTATCGAGCGCGCCGAGCACGCGCATCTTCAGGTAGGGCGAGGGGTATCGCATACGGGTCTCCTGGGCCGCGTTCGCGCCGCTCCATGCGGGCGAGGCGGCAAGGTAGGCCCGGCGCGCATGCAAGGCTACGGTTATGCGGCGTTGCCGGGGATTTTGGTTGCATGGCGTATGCGCGTGCGACGGGAGTTCGGGAATGGCGGGCCGTGGCCGGAAGGGTTCAAGCGGGCGGCAGAAGCAGGACTTGGAGGCAAGGCAACGGTTCGCGGCGGGAGCCCTCGGACCGACTGAACACGCTGGCGGTGGCGCTTACAGAAAAGCGGTCTGAAGCCGGTGCTGATACGCCGAGACGGGACAGGACTCGTGGGGGAAGGCCGCGCGCAGGTGGGCAAACGTGGTCTCGGCCGGTTCCCATGTGCGGCGGCGATCGGGCGGAGGACACAACCGGGTCAGTGCCGCTCGCAGGCGGGATTGAGCGCGCAGGAATCGTGTCCACAGGCGGTACGCGCAGGAGATGCTTAAACTCGATCCGGCGGCGCGCCAGGCGGCGGCTTTGTCGCCGAGCCGAAAGCAAAGCGTCAGGAAAGCGCTCAGGACGGTGGCGCTCAGGCGCAGACGCTTGAGTTTGCCAGCAGCCCAGACGCTGAAGGTGCGCCCGCAGCCGTTGCGTCGGCGCTTGCGGTTGTTGCAATAAATCCGCCGCCCGCGCGGGGACTTGGATTGTTCGTCGTGCTCGCCGTAGCCGTAAAGCCAGCCGTGCAGGTTGAGGGTTCCGGTGGCGCGGCAGGCCGGGCACGCCGTCTGCTTCAGGTCGCGGTGCAGGCGCAGAAGATCGTCCTCGGAACGGTAGTACCGCGCCAGCATGGCCTCGCGCCTCCGGCATCGAAGCGCGCGAGCATAACGTCCATACGCAAAACGGCTGGGTACGACGGTGCAAGCAAGGCGGCGAGGTCTGCGGGGTCGAGGTTACGGATTACCGAATTCAGGCTGTACGGCGAAAGGCGAACTGCAACGGCAATTCGGTAAGGAAGGGCCGGAAAATA
>BTVV01000207.1:0-7219 GCA_045863855.1 Planctomycetota bacterium
ACGCCTTCCACGGCAAGCCGGTAGGTTCCAGGCGGTACGTTCTTCGTCGCGTCCACATTCCAAACATCCGACTTGGTCAGATCGAACCCGCCTACGTCCGCGCCGGCCTTGAGCCAAAAGCGAACCACGCCCGCTTCGATCGGCCGTTTGGCATTGACGTCGTAAAGGAAAACCTTGTGCCCTTCGAAGCTCTTGTAATCGCGCGCGCCACCGTCGCCCATCCACAGGTACAGGTCCGCCGCCTTGGCCGGATGCTTCGCGCTATAACCCGCCAGATTGACATGCAGCGCCTCGCTGCGGGTACTGAACAGGTCGAAACGAACCTGCGCTGTCTGCAGGTCGGCCTTGACTTCAGGCGCGATTTTCAAGGTGTACGATTTGCCTTGCTGCAGAGGCTTGGGCAGCTTGAGGTAAATAAAGTGCTCCAAAGTGTACTCGTAGTGAAAATCGTTGTTCACCCAGCCTTGTTCGGCGTGCCCATTCACTTTGCTTTTTCGATGGCAGGCGGCGGGGTGCGCGCCGGCGCCGCCGTAGCCCGGGTCATCGGCTGAACTCAAGGTCCAACTCTTGGGGTGCGCCGCCGCCGCAACATCCAACGGTGGTTCGTGGCGAATCACCGTGTCCTGGTCGTCTCGGTGGCTGGAACCACCGTACGCGCCCGGGCCTTGACCGTCGTCCTTGGCTTTTACTTCCCCATCGAGCACGTGAACGACAAGGTAGTCGCGGTCAACGACCTGCACGTTCTTCACGTGCGCGGCATGGGCGCCGGAAACTAATCCCGCGAGGACCAAAAGGGCCGCCAGCGATCTCATGGAATGGCTCCTGATTGCGCTCCTCGTGAGTTTATACCGCCGGGTTATATCGGAAACTGAGAACTGGCAGTTCATGACCAGGATCGAATCAAGGCGCACAAGGCATGGCGGTCCCGCGTTCCCAGCCATGCATATAACCTGCTGGCCAATCCTTCCGTCTTGTTCAGATCGCTTGGGATTGGTCCCACCTGACAGCTTTACTGCTCATCGTATCGCTGCAGGACAGGATGGTACTTACCAATCGCCAAATTCAGTTACTTGGGGTGGAAGCCCAATAGTTCGAGGATATGCTTCTTCTAGTTGCTGTGCAGGTCTGGTCGAACTTGGAGACGTTTGTAGTCATGTGCGATTTGTTCGGCCTAGTTAGGAACTTCCGTTGCCAGTCCGCGAGCGGTCCGATTTCCAGTGTTGGGATTTGCCTGGTCCAGTTCGACTCCAGGGCAGCCTGGAAACCGTACCCGTTTGGGATTTCCCAATCGTCATCTTTAACCAGCCGCGTAAACTTGCGTAGTCAAAAGCCCAGTCATGGATATTCCTAAAGCATTGCCTAGAAGAATGTTCTGTACTTGAGGGGGTAGCTCAGGTGGTAGAGCAACGGATTTTTAATCCGTTGGTCGGGGGTTCGAGTCCCCCCCTCCTCACCAACTTTGGAAGCCCGCCCGTGCGAATGTATACAGGGATGGCAGAAAGGCCTTGGATTACTCCAAGGCCTTTCTATATGCCTCTGAATCCATTTCGAAAATCGATGCGGCGCGCTCGGGCTGGTACGATCAGGGTTCGTTAAGGAACTCGCGGTATACGTCGAGCACGTCCGGCTTCTCGGTATGCAGGAAGTGGCCGACATCCGGAATGATCCGGTAGCGACAGTTCGGAATCCTCGAAGCGGCTTCACGCGTATCCTGCAGATCCACGATCGGATCGTTGGCTCCGTTGACGATTAATGTCTCGGCGCGTATGGCGTGGAGATCCACATACTCGGAAATATCTTTGCAGGCCTGGAAGGCAAACGTTTGCGCGTACAGGTGGCGCAGGTGGTCCATGGAAATGACCGTGAACTGCTGGCGCATCTGCGCTTTCTTGCTCTCGGACAGATTTTCACCGAATCCTTCAATGAGCAGCGCAGCGACTTCGTCGAGCCGATTCGCTTCGAACAACTGCTGCCCTTTGGTCAAAATCCGGAGCAGAGTGGCGTTGGGTTTGGTGCGGAAACTTCCCAGTACCAATTTGGAGACGTGCTCGGGAAAGGAAGCCGCGTAGGCGGCAGAGAGCACCCCGCCCCACGATCCGCCAATGAGCCGGATCTGATCGTCGGGCGCGACCTGGGTGGCCACGGCGCGCAGCACCGCCATATGCTCTTCGAAGCTGACTTCCGGAGGACCCGAATCGATTTGAGCGCGTCCCTGTCCCGGCAGGTCCAGCAGCACCATGCACAAATTCGTATGGCGGGTGAAATACTTCAGCACCGAAAACCAGGAGACCATGGACTGCTGCAAACCGTTAATCGCAAGCAGGACCGGCCCTTCGCGTCCGGCAACGGCGTAGGGAACCGTGAATCGCCCGACCTCCAGGCGGTACTTGCGTAGCGATTTCAAATGCTGGCTGGAGGTTTCGACTACGATTCCCAGAGGGCTAACCGACTTGGCAGGCACATTCTCGCTGGGCGTCACAGGTCGTCTCACAGGCCGGACAATACGGCAGTATATCCGAGCGGGTACAGACCACCACCCGATAGCTCTATTTTGCCACGGTTTTCCATTGTGTAACTAAGAGTTTAAAATACAGTTGGTTGTCCCATTCTCGCTTGCCCAGAAGTCCAGAATGGCCATGCGCCTACGCATACTTACGAAACGTTCCCGCAGCTCCGGTTTCGGCCGGCGATTGGGCTCTGCTCTTGGGGGCTTATGAGTTCGGTAGTCAGGACCTTTTTGGGCAGACCCTGGAGTAGCCGGAGGGAGAGGCTCGCCGGAGTATGGACGTGCGCCGTGACGGTCTTCCTTTTGGGCGGTTGCAAGCATACGCGCGCACCGTTTTTGGAGGTCCCGTTTCAGCCTCGCAAGCCTAATGAACTGGCGGGGGTGCTGAAAGATTTGGCTGGCCGCAGGGCCACCGTCCGAACTGTGGTCACGCGTCTCGACCTCGTCTTTTATGACCACGTCAAAAATCGAAAGCTGGGGCTGAGCGGGTTTCTGTTTGGCGGCCCCGATGGCGACATGCGCCTGCGCATTAGCAATGGCGATGCGGTAGTCATGGACCTTTCGTATAGCGGCACCGAAGTGTCTTTATACTTGCCGAAAAAGGAGCGCTTTTTCCGCGGTTCGAGAAAGGAAGTCCTCGAGAGCCGCGGCAACATCCTGGCCTTGCTCGCACACGTCGGCACGGTCGCGGACCTCTTTTTTCCGCGTCTGGGCATGAAGCTCGATGAGATAGGTCCGGCACGCAACGAGCAAGGCTTCGACCTCGTGACGGCCGCCGAGACCGAAGGCGGAGCGCGTCGAGAAACGCGGCGGCTGTATATCAGCCGTTTGGAACCCGTCTGTTCCCGACTGGAAGTGCTCGACGGATCGGAGCACGCGCTGGGCAGCGTCGTCTATGCCGATTACCGGTTCCCCGCTCCGGCCGGCTCGCCCAAGCCGGACGCCGAGCCTCAGCCGGTGCACCCCCGACAGGTTACGTTAAGCACCGCCGAGAACGAACGCGCGTTGGAGATGACGGTCCAGGAGATCATTTTGCAGGAAGCCCCGATCCCCAAGGCCAAGTTCGAGCTGAATCCGCCTGCAGAGTTGCCGATTCGAAGCTTGAGCGAACAACTCAAGAGCAGCAAGGGCCTTTGGGATTAGAGAAGCCGGCGCCGCGGCGACGCCGTATAACCGTGTTCGTGTTTCACCCGCGCCAAACAACGTGCAAGGAACGCCTCGTTGTCCTTTTCCCTGGATAAAGAGCTAGGCCGTTTGGGCGGCTTGATCGCCCGGCGCAGCCGCTACGTAGAAGGCGCCGTCTTGCTGTTGGCGTTGTGCGCATTGCCGTTCGCCGTCTACACCTTGCGTCACCTGGATGTGAATGTATTCAACCAAGTGGACGACAGCCTCAAACGCGTCCGTTACTTGCGCGAATCCAGCGAAGCGTTTGGCGGCGATTTTCTCGCGGCAGTCATCGAGATTCCCGCGGATCTCGCCCAAGATCCCGCCACCGCCCAAGAATTGCGCGATTTCGGCGACCTGCTGGCCGCGGAACTGGCGCAGGTCGGACTATCTCAGGAAGACCACGCCGCCTGGCATGCTCAGGAAACTCCGCACCCTTGGCTGCAACAAGTCGAAGTACGCGCCGGTGCAGGCTTGGAGGCGGCGCGCGAGGAAATCCGAACGAAGCATTTCCACGTGGCGCTGACTCCTACGGATGTGACTCGCATGGGCGAACGCTTCGAAGACGATGCGCTGCGCCGGCGCATGGAAGCCTTCGTGGCGGAATACCAAGGCGCACCCACCGACGAAGAACGCATGAAGTTGCGCCGCGATCCGTTGAACCTGTGGGCGGAAGTTCAACAGGAACAGGCTCGGCGCCGCGCAAATCGGCGCAGCGGATTTGCCACGGGACCGGAAGGTTACTTTCTTTCGCCCGATGGCACCACGCTCCTGATTCTGGGACGCCCCGTGGGCATCGCACAGGACCTGGTCTTCGATCATGCGCTCTTAAGTGCTTGCCAACGGGCCGAAAATCGAGCCGTCGAAGCGTTTCGCAAGCGCAGTCCCGCGCCGCGTCTGAAGACAGCCCTTAAAGCGACGGAGTATGCGGAATGGGCTTCCGGCGAACCGGTTCCGGATCTTAGTGTCGGCTTTACTGGTTTGCATACCATCGCCTACGAGAGCGAAGTAAGCATGCGCAAGGACATCCTGGCGACGACGGGATCTTCCGTGCTTGCGGTGCTGCTGCTCTTCCTATTCGTTTTTCGGCGTATGGCTCTGGCGCTGTATATCGGATTGACGATGGGACTGTGCATCCTTTTCACGCTGGCGGCCGCGGCGCTGGTGCACGGCAAGATCGGCGTCATGGGCGCCAGCTTTCCCTGCATCCTGCTTGGCATGGGCGTGGACTACGGGATCCACTTGTTCAGCACCTTCCACGCTTACCGCGAAGGAGAAGGTGCGGAGCAATCGCCGGAAGAACTTCTGCGGCACACGTTGCAGAAGTGCGGCCCCGGCATTCTGGCCGCCGCCGCGACAACCGTGGCCGCGTTCTTCGGGATTGCATCCACGCATTTCAAAGGCTTGGCCGAGTTGGGGCTCCTATCCGGGATCGGCTTACTCTGTGCGGCATTCCTGATGCTCACCTTTTTCCCCGCACTGCTGATGCGCCAATGCACACCCGCCTCGCGGAACCTTGCCGATCCGCTACACCGTACGATGGCGCTGCTGGGCCGCATCCACGCCAACCGGCGCCTCAACCGGATGGGCTTGACTTTGGGGTTGATTTTGGCCGCTGCTTGCACCGCACTCGTCACGATGGGCCCCAAGCCCGAACCGGACTCGCTCCTGGGCGTGGCCTTCGACTCCGAGTTCACCAACCTGCGCTCCTTGAATGTGAAAGCCTTTCCCTTGCGCGAACGCATCGCCGAACGATTCGGCCAGGGCTTTACCGATATCAAGGTGGTGGTGGAAGGCCCCGACGAAGCCCGCGCGTTCGCCGCATCCGCACGTGTACTCGAGAACGCGCAGGCGTACATCCAATCGGGCGAACTGCGCCCTTCCGGCAGCATCCTCGATTTCCTGCCCGGGCCGCAGGAACAGGAGGCGACGCTGGAGCGATTGCGCGCCCTCGACATTCCCGCCTGCAAAGAACGTTTCCTGAAGGTAGCGAACGAGCGGTTCGGCGGGCGCGCGGAGCGTTCGTTCGCGCCGTTCCTGGAACGCCTGGACGAGGCGAGCGCCGCCGTATCCAATGCCGAATTGCTTACCTTGGCCAAAGCGCGCGATTCGGGCTTGGCCTCCTTACTGGCTTTATATGCTCGTGACGAAGGCGAAGGTGCGGCGCGCCGAGTGCGCCTGGTCCTGAATTTCTTTCCGGGGGAGCTTCTGTATCCCGAATCCTGGTACGACCGAATGGCCGAGACGCTGGAGCGAGATGCGCCTCCCGGCAGCGAGATTCGGGTCTCCGCGCCGCGCATGGTGGGATTCGAACTACGCCACAGCCTCTTCTTCGATCTGGAATGGATATCGGGCCTCGTGGCCGTTTGCGTGGCGATCCTGATGGTGCTCACGTTCCGTTCGCTGCTCCGCGCGCTCTGGGCGTCGGTGCCGCTGGCGTACGGATTCCTATTTGTCCTGGCCGGCGTCACCCTGGCTCAAATCACCGGATGGCGCTTCTCGCTCAACTACGTAAACATTATGATCTTTCCGCTCCTGCTGGGTACCGGGATCGATTACGGCGTGTATCTCATCTTCGACGCCTTCGGCCCGCACCGTCCGAGCCTGGAAGACGTGGTAAACAAGACGGGTCGCAGCGTGCTGCTGTGCGGCCTTACCACGCTGGCCGGTTTCGGCTCCATGATTTTGGGAAGTTTCACCGGCCTGATCGGATTCGGCTATGCGGCTATCCTGGGCTACGGCGGCACACTTTTTGGCGCGTTGATCGTGCTGCCTTGCCTCTTGGGCGTCCGGAATATCTGCCGCCGGGCCGGCGACTCGGCACGAACTCTGAATGATCGTGCGAACGAAACGTCCGGAGAAAGCGGACCCTGAGCCGAAGGAAGCTGACCTCTATGCACAAGATCAACGCCCTACCGATCCTCTTACTCTTCGGCCTGTTGCCATGGTTTTCCGCGACCGTGCATGCGGAAGCCATTCAAGTCCAGGCCGCGCAGAATGAACAAGCCCTGGACGCCGCCGCGCAGAAGGCCGCTTTGGACTCCATTAAAGATGCCTTCGATCGGCACCCTTGTGTGCGAGCCAAGTTAGTAAAAAAGGTCGAAGATCCGCTTGGACTGATGCCTTCGGTCGAACAGGGCGAACTGCTCGTCAAACGACCCGACCGCATTCTGCGGCGCTACTTCAAGAACGATGTGCCGCAAAAGGCCGTGCTGCTACAAGGAACGAACAGCCTGACTTACAACCCTGCGACCAAGCGGATCCAAGTGAAAGATTACGCCCAGGCGCCTCGGTACTTACAGCTCATGCGCGCGGGCGGGACCGGGGACATGGAGACCCTCCAGCTTTATTACGACCTGAAAGTCTTCGAGAAGACCGGATCGAAACCTCGGCAATGGCGCTTGGTGCTGGAACACCGGCGCGGCCCGCTGCCCTATAAACGTATTCAAGCTCGCGCCACGGAGGAGCAGCCGTTTTTTTCCGAGAACGTTTACGAATACGCCAAAGAAGCCGACGGCGCTAACAAAACGGAGACCATCACCCAGATCA
>BTVV01000208.1:0-7106 GCA_045863855.1 Planctomycetota bacterium
CCCGCGATGGGGACCTTGCGGGACAGATTGGCAGAGAGACGGATCATGACGTACCTCCTATGAAGGGGGGGGGTGGGGATTCAAATGCTGCGGAGTTTGACTTGGAACAAATGGCAATCGATGTAGCACTACAAGTCATTATAACGCAAAGCGTATTGTATTTTAGGTGCTTGAAAGGGGGTACGAAGGGCTAGGATCAGCACCCGCGCATAATCAGATGGGCCAGCAGCACTGCGAAAACTAGGACGCAACCCTGTCGCCACTTCTTCCCTTCGTTATTCTTGTCGCTAGGTGGCATTGGAATTCATCCTTTCATATGAGCGTTAATTGCCCTCCCTTGATTTGATAAACGGCTCCTTCGGTAACCAGCGTGTTCAAAGCAGAATACGCCGCTTTAGTTGCCCGCGTGCCGTTTAGATCGAATAGGGTTTGATTTTCATCCTCGTCTGCGAGGATTAAATGCCATCCATCTTCGGGACCATTCAGTTCACCAATCATGGCGACCCGCATCGAATCGCTGCTGCCGACCTTCAGCCGGATCGCGATCCAGCGTTTGCCGAAGGTCGTGCCCCAGATGATCCGGTCCGGCATGTCGTGCGGGTCATAGCTCTTGGCGGATTTCAACAAATCCTCCGGCTTCATTTCGGTGCCAAGCTTCTGGGCAAGGGCCCAGAAGTCGTTGGCGATTTCTTCCAAGGATTTCATACGTAACTCCCGCGGCGTGTTTGAAAATCAAGACCTTGTGGTAGCACAAGCGTTACTCGGATCAGCCAGCTAGAAATTCTGCCAGGTACTCCGCAACTGCTTGGTCAGTGTCTTCGTAGAGGGCGGCAAGCTTGCCCGTCGCTGGTACGAACGCCATTCTTTGTGCCGTGAATTCCCACCAGGTCGGGTCCATCGCGAGAAGATCCGGCAAGCGCGCGACGGTGGTCGCCTTCTTGGCCTTCGCGGCGATCTGCGCGTTTTTCCTGGCGCAGGAGGACCTTGCCTTGGAGTTGGACAGGTAATCGATGGTGTTGTAGCTCTGCAAGGCGGCACACTGGTAATGGTTGGCGACGGACAAAACGCCCCGCCGCATATATCGGCAATGCGCTTCCTTTCCCGTATGTTCGATAACGACTGCCTGATCCGGCTCGGTGCCGGCAACCATGAAGAAGGCCGACGCGGCCAGCGGGGTATCCACGAGGTCCGTGACGGCCGCCTCGTAGCTACCCGTATTCTCGAACGCCCACCGCAGCGCCAAACTCGCAGGCCATTGCGCGCGCGGCAATCCTACCTGCGGCGCCTGGTTGATCGTCGCGGAGAACCGACCCGGCGCGACGCCACTGAGCACCCCCACATACCCGGGCCAACCTACGCTCGTGAATGGGCCGCATGGGCCATCGTATCGGATATGGCAGGTCAGTTTGCCGATTCCAGTTAACGGCCAATCCATGTGGCGAATATGCGCCACACCCTTCCCGCCAGGCATGTTGAAAGCCGTTGCGGTACATCCGGCAAAAAGGCTCCCGAACTGCGAGATTTCATAAATCAGGTTGCTGAAAATAAGATCTTCTTCGGCGATACCGGTTCCCTTCGCCCACGCCTTTATGTCGGCCGCGTACTCGGTCTCGCCGCCAGCCCAGGCGTAAATCTTGGGCAACAGTGCCCGCGCCGTCTTGAAGGCCAAGCGCCCCGTAAGGGAGCCCGTAGCCTGGATTTCGGCCTCCTCGATGCAGTTGCGGATGAGTGTGCGCGCATTCTCGCGCTCGGCGCGGATCATTTCCTTCCATCGTCTGCTGGGCGGTTGTGACAGATCGATTCGGTATTTGCGTTTAACTGTAGGCATGGCGTTCGCCTCCCGTCGCAGACTTTCCCGTGGTCAGTATTCAGCGTGCATTTGCCTGCCCGGTTCCCCTGCAGTAGGTGCATTTGCCGCTGCCCCCACATGTCTGACACTGAACCGTTGTATCTCGCCCATACCGTTGCATCCCGCCGGGATCCCTGTGTTCGGATTGGACCCGACCATATCCGCGGCAAACGCCACAGATTCCGCGGCCACCACATACCGCACAACGCTGACCGTCTGTAGGTGCGGTTCTAGCACCTGCAGAACCTGCCCCTCCCGTCACGCCTCCAGCAAGTGAGAGCAGGGTCGCCAGAGCCCCGACAGCGATCACCGACAGCATCCAGTTGCGCTCTTGAAGCCTGGATTCAACGGAGGGGACCTCCCCAGCGCCGGCAAGCTGGAGTTGGGCGGTGCGCTGGAGAATGAGCCAGACTCCGAAGAGCGCCACCGGGACGGTAGCGGCTGCCATACGCACCCAGGCATAGGGGACCACCAGAAATAGCAGAGTGCAGGTAACACTTACAATGCAGAGGGCCAGCGAGATCCCGACCGGAGCCTTTGCCCCTGAGCCCTGGTTCTGCAAGGAGATTGCGGTGCGTGTGGACAATCCGTTGATGCTCGGGAAGACCTGATACAGATTCCAAATCGGCACGAGCAGATTCCAACCAGCCGCTTTGGGATCAAGATTGGCTGGCCGGTTCGGAAGCGCTAACCAAGCCGCCCGGACAAATTTCGCCGCCTTGACCGCAACGAACACTGCACCGACCGCCATGATTACGAAAAAGAAAATCGCCCATTCATAAAGGTTCAGTAGCCATGTAAGCGCGGCCATTGCTGACGACACCAGATAGATGGTAATGTCGACGAGCGGGGACCTGAGCGGTGGTAGGGGAAGCTTGGGAGGTTGGTTTGGTCCAGCGCGAGCTGCCTCGGGCAAAGCAGGCGGGACAGGATCTTTCACGGGTAGCTCTTTGGGAATGGTCCTGTCCCCTGAAGGTTTTGGGGCCTCCTCGAATGCCAAGCGAGATTTGCGCCGTACTGACGCGCTAGGAGTGACAGTTGGAAGTGGTGGCGGCGCTGGCCGCGTGGGTTGCGCAGCAGGAAGCGGAGGCGGAGGCGTGAAGAGATCCAGAAGTTGGCCCGCTGGCTCCCAGCTTACCATGCCCTCCTTCCACACGAGCGTTTCGCGTGAAATGGTCTGAACCCGAATCAGCGCCTTGAGTTCGTCCAGAGTTATGGGGCCACGCTGGGCGCCCCCGGTTGAGTAGTACCAATCGGCCGACATTTGACCTCCATCTGTTGGGGAGTTAGCGCCGCGACCTCGGCTTATGCTTATTCAAATTTGGGATGCGGCCTTTGGCCTTTGGCCCCTCGGCCTCCGGCGCCGGTGTTCTGATTTGCTCCTGGATAATCGCAATGACCTCCTCTTCTTCTTTCTGCAGTTGCGATTGGAGTAAAAGTTTGGCGATCGTGCTCAGTGGTAGGCCGGCATAGTGGTTTCCGTGCAGCGCCTCCAGCTTGCGCTGTAAGCGCGGGCTGAGGCGGATGTGGATCGTGCGTCCTGGTTCGCCCATGGCTTAGCTCCATTCGAGTATCTCCACATGCCTATCGCGAATTGCCCATTCGCGGGAGAGTGATTGATGTGCGTAACGTTCGGAAAATCAAATAGTGACAAACGTGACCACTGCGATTGAATGTGATCGGTAAATTAAGGCGCAGACGGACCACCAAGCATAGCTTCGTGTGTGCCTGCGGATGTGCTAGCCCTACTCTGCTTCGAGAGCATGGTCGCCAGCACCTACACGCGCTCCCCCGCCTGGAACAGGCCTGTGCCTTCAAGGCTCGCGGAGCATGATCTCCGCTCCACCGTAGGGGCTCCCCCCTCATAGACAGGGCAGGCCGCGCATGGCCTGGGAGCAGGTGTCGGCGCGTATGCATTTTATGGGGGAGCGCGGGCATGCTGCCCGGAGGGGGGATCTCAGGTACTGCGAGCGCTCACCTGTTCTGTGGGAGGGGAGGCCTCGCAATGCGAGCTGCGAACGCGTCGTGAATCGAGGTCGGATTTTCTTCACCAGACCAGAAATCGCGACAAGCAGCCCAAAAGGCTAAGATCAACCAGCGAAAGGGCGGTTTTGGGCCACTTTGCCCCAGAAAAAGCGTTCGACATTCGTGCTTGTCGGTATCTGGACGAGCTGGGGAGCGGTACGCCACATTGTGACGGCTCCCTGAAAGCCCCGAATAGATTCCAAATGGTTTTTCGATGTCGAGCCAGGAATGGGCTTCCACTGGCCTCGAGGTTTAATATGGGGTCCTGCTCCAGTTGCCACCAATCACCCTAAAATCACTGTTTGGAAAGCACGAAGCTGAAGGGGAAAGGGACCTTCGAGGACCCAATGGCCGACGAATCGATGGGAGGGTCAGGTGATAGCGGGTTCATTTCCAGGCCGCTATTTACCGTAACGCAGGATTCCAGCGAGCCACCATATCTTCCATCCGATAGTCCGACCTGTTGGCGCGGCGCCTCAGCTGTCAGAAGCTCCACTCCTAAAAACAGACGCGCGCGTCTGAATCGATGCTTTGCCCATCGCAAAGGTCCCTCCGCAAGTTTACCTTTTGCTATCGGCAGAAAAATGATCTGGTTCCATGGGGAACCAATCCCTTGCGCCCTATACGGAGCAGCACCGACCCATGGACGACACAGCGACGAAGATCGCAGAACTGTACGCCACCCTGCAAGGCGAAGCTCTCGCCGAGGACCGCCTTCGGCGCCTGGGCAAGTCCGTTGAGACGCGTTCCCTCCTCCTGCGCTACCGGATCGGGCGGCTTGCACACGAATACAAGATGGGATCAAACAGCCTGCGGAATCTCGCCGCAGCGACCGGCATCAATGCTCGCGATCTGAGTGCCATGGTCCATCTTGCGCAGCTACCCAAGGTCCAAATTGTGGCTTGGGCCAAGGCTGGAACCGTTTGGCGAGATTTGCGCCGTGACTATAGGCGGTGGCCTACCCCCGAATCCTTCCATGACCTCGATGTCGAATGAGCGGGTCCCGCAGCGATGTCAGCCATAAAGTGGACCCTCCAGAGGATCTTCGATCCCGTCTTAACCTTTCGCCAGCTCAGGGAATGGGAACGGTCCGAGCGCAAACTCTTCGACGAACACTATGAGCGGGTGGTGAAGGTTCGAGCCCAGGAACTCAAGGCGTTCAAGGCCCGTGGACGAGGATCAGGGAAAGGGAAATGGTTCAAAAGCATCGCGCGGGAGCTTTACGTCCTCGATTCCGCATACCGCGCACTGGTGTTGGATCTGGCAGAGTCGAAGCGATTTAAGGTTTGGCGCACGTGGATGATGCTCAACTGCCAGCCGGCCTTCGGTCGTTGGACCGCGGACGAGTTTGGCGATGGCCTTGCTGGAAAGCGCTGCGATAGCCCGATCTGTCCCTGGTGCTACAGGCGAAGATTCGAGATGCTGCTGAAGCTTTGCCGGCGGGATCTTCGACTGGGGAATCGAGTAAATGCGATCCGGTTCGGTATTGTCAGCGAGGACGTCGAGACGCTCGGCGAGGACCTGGCGTACCTGAACAAGTGTGCACGGCGATTCTTGCGGTCTAGGTTCTCCTCGATCCCCGCGCTACGCGTCACAACATTCACCTGGTTCCACTTCAAAAACGTCGGGCATCGTCCGATTCAAATTCTTTCGTACATATACTCCTCGGATTGCACGCCCATTGACGAGCTACCGAGGATCGATCGACTGAAAGTGGCGGCATCACGGGGCGAGCCTGTTAAGTCGGTCCTTATGCGGGCGTGGCGGTTTCCGGTTCATGCCATGTGCCCTGAAGTCAGCCCCGATCTCGTTTGCTCCGTTCTTCGACACATGCATGGCCGAAGGCTCTTCGGTCTAGTCAACAAGCCGAAGCAAAAGTCTTAGGTGGGCGAAATTCCCGACTCGGCGAGCACGTAACTCAAAAGGGCAAATGCGTCCGCCACGTTGTCGCTCTCGATCGGTATCGGATTGAACTCCTTTCTCATGGCCGTGATCACCTCCGCCTTACTCGCTCGGCCGGAACCTGTCGCATGGCGCTTTATTGTCTGTACCGGCACTCCGACACATTCGATGCCGTTCTCCGCGCAGAAGAACTGCAAAAGCGTCTTGTACCCGGCATAGACGTGTGCCGGTGTGACGTTTCCAAAATGACCATGAACCTCCTCGAAGTAGATATCCGTCAGTCTGAATTCTTCGTGAATGGCCATCAGCCGATGGAAGAAGTCCTGAAAGCGCCGGCCCGGCTCGGTTTTCGAGTAGTGGCTGAGATCCCACTCGCCTGGCCTGAGCGTGCCATCTCTAAAGAGAACCCAGCCGGTCCGATGCCCGAGGTCGAGTGCCAGTATGTGCTTCTGCGGGTTCATTCTACGCCTCCTAGAAGTGTGCATGCAGATAATGTCATCCAATCACTTCGAGGTAGGTATCGCAAACTCGATCTATGGATGTACCGGTTCCTGCGAACGACGGCTGCGTGTCCGAAAACAAGCTTTAGATTGTTCGCTGAGCAGAACACCGTATAGACGGTCAAACATCTCTGAGGGCGGCTTTAGGTCGCCCTTCAGAGGCACGGAACTCTCTCTCACTTGTGAGAGATAATGGAACAATATTACAAACACCGTCAGTGGTCGAGGTTCTCGAACGCAGCTTGCAACGCGTCCATAGTTTTAGATCCCGTGCCGCCGCAGATCCTCTTCCGCTTGGCGGATCGCCACCTCGCGCTCTTTCGCGGACCTGGTGCCCGGTAACCTACGTGTATATGGGCGCGGCTCCCGCGGCAACTTGTCGGCCTCGGCCAGACGGTTGGCGAAGCGATCCAGCGCTTCGCGACTAGTACAGATCCGGTTGCCGAACCTGACGTATTCCAACTGGACGCCCCGGACGCCCTTACGGCACCAGCGCCAGAGCGTGCTAACATGCGCCCGCTTGCCGTCGAGTTTGGGCAGGGCCTTGGAGGCGTCGGTGAGGGAAAGCAGGTCTTCGCTGGTTGTATCGATGGGCATGGGGTACCTATCCTTAGAGAAAGGGACGGCGAGTGAAGCTTCCTTGGTTTACGGGAGAGTAACCCCGCTGTTCCATAGCTGCTTGCCCGGAACAGACTGGATTAGCCCATTTGGGCTATGCCATGAAACAACCGAAAGCCCGAGACTTGCACCTTGTGCCCACCCTACTATAACTGTTCCATCCCTGGGCGGGATTCCAGTAGCGAGTTTTGAGATTGGCGGCGGCCCTGCCG
>BTVV01000209.1:0-6915 GCA_045863855.1 Planctomycetota bacterium
GCCGCTGGCGATCATCTTTCACGAGGCGCTCAAGAAGGGTTGGGGCGTCTACTGGGAGGCGCTAAAGGAGCCCGACGCGCTCTCCGCGTTGAAGCTCACGCTCATCGTGGCCGCGATTTCCGTGCCCGTGAATCTCGTCTTCGGTGTGGTGGCTTCATGGGCCATCGCCAAGTTTGAGTTCCGCGGAAAACAGATCCTGATCACGCTGATCGATCTGCCGTTCTCGGTCTCGCCGGTTATCAGCGGCTTGATCTTCGTGCTCATCTTCGGCCTGCAAGGCTATCTGGGGCCTTGGCTGCGGGTGCACGAGATCAAAGTCATCTTCGCGCTGCCGGGGATCGTGCTGGCAACGGTCTTCATTACGTTTCCGTTTGTGGCTCGGGAACTGATCCCCTTGATGGAGTCGCAGGGGCGCGAAGAGGAAGAAGCGGCGATATCGCTTGGCGCGAGCGGCTTACAGACCTTCTGGCGCGTGACGCTTCCCAACATCAAGTGGGGGCTCTTGTACGGCGTGATCCTGTGCAACGCGCGCGCAATGGGTGAATTCGGCGCGGTCTCGGTGGTGAGCGGGCACATTCGGGGACAGACCAATACGCTGCCGTTGCACGTCGAGATTCTCTACAACGAGTACCAGTTCGTCGCGGCCTTTGCGGTCGCTTCGCTTCTGGCGCTCCTGGCGTTGGCCACGCTGGTGTTGAAGAAGTTTCTGGAGTGGAGAGTGCGGCGCGATAGCGGCGAAGGGAGCGCAACATGAGTATTGCGGTGCAGGGGATCGTGAAGCGTTTCGGCAACTTCACGGCGCTCGATCGGGTTACGCTGGAAGTGAAAACCGGCGAACTGGTGGCGCTCTTGGGGCCTTCGGGGTCGGGGAAGACGACGCTGCTGCGGATTATCGCGGGGCTGGAGTTCGCGGACGAGGGCCGCGTGCTCTTCGAGAGCGTGGATACGACGGACCGGCCGGTGCGCGACCGGAACGTCGGATTCGTCTTTCAGCATTACGCGCTTTTCAAGCACATGACCGTTTTCGAGAATGTGGCGTTCGGACTGCGCGTGCGTCCGCGGGCTACGCGCCCTCCGGATGCCGAGATCAAGCGCCGCGTGAAGGAACTGCTCGCGCTGGTGCAACTGGAAGGGCTGCGCCACCGCTATCCTTCCCAGCTATCCGGCGGGCAGCGCCAGCGCATCGCGCTGGCACGGGCGCTGGCGGTGGAGCCCAAGGTTCTATTGCTCGACGAGCCCTTCGGTGCGCTGGACGCCAAAGTACGCGCCGAATTGCGTTCGTGGCTCCGCCGGCTGCACGACGAGATTCACGTCACCAGCGTCTTCGTCACGCACGACCAGGAGGAAGCCCTGGAGGTCGCCGATCGGATCGTGGTGATGAACAAGGGTAAAATCGAACAGCTCGGAACGCCCGAAGAAGTGTATCACCGGCCGGCTTCGCCGTTCGTGTACGACTTCCTGGGGCACGTGAACATATTTCACGGGCGAGTCGAGGAGGGTCAGGTGCGGGTCGAACCCGGTGCGCAGCCGCCTAACGCGCCAAGCACGATCGGTGCAGGCGGGCGGGGGCGGGTTTTCGTGCGTCCGCATCTGTTGGATCTGGCGCACGAGTCGAGCGGGGCGGGTTCGTTTCGAGCCCGAGTGAAGCATATCCGCGCGGCGGGCCCCGTTGTGCGCGTGGAGTTGCTCACGGCTTGGGATCAGCCCATCGCCGTGGACCTTTCGCACGAACGGCGAAGCGAACTTGCGCTCATGCCTGGAGCCGAACTTTTCGTGACGCCGCGCGAAGGCAAGGTCTTCGTCGAGGACTACGCGATCTAAGCGGGCAGACTCGCGGGACTGCCGCTATACTGCCACCCTTTCGCTACCCGAACCAAGGGCGCAGTATTCATGGAATGGCAGGCTTGGACCACGATTGCGACGCTGGCCGTCGTCTTCGGGGGCATGATCTTCACGCGTATCGCGCCGGACCTTTTGATGCTCGGCGGTCTGGCAGCCCTGCTGGCGTTGGGCATCGTCACGCCTAAAGAAGGACTCTCGGGCTTCGCGAACGAAGGCATGCTCACCGTCGCTTTCCTGTTCGTCGTGGCGGCGGCGTTGCGCGATACGGGCGGCATGAGTTGGGTGACGCAGCGGATACTGGGCCGTCCCAAGAGCCTGTTAGGCGCGCAACTGCGCCTGATGCTGCCGGTCACTGCCATGAGCGCGTTCATGAACAACACGCCGTTGGTGGCGATGCTGCTCCCGGTGGTGGACGAATGGGCCAAGCAGCAGCGCTTGTCGGTCAGCAAGCTGCTGATTCCATTGAGCTACGCCGCGATTCTGGGCGGGTGCTGCACACTGATCGGCACTAGCACCAACATCGTCGTGCACGGACTGCTCAAAAAGGAAGGGTTGGGCGGCGACCTGACCCTGTTCAGCATCGCATGGGTCGGCGTGCCCTGTGCCTTGGGCGGGGTGGTGTACATCGCTGTCTTCAGCCGCTGGCTGCTGCCGGATCGCAAACCCGCGATCAGCCACCACGACGATCCGCGCGAGTACACCGTCGAGATGCTCGTCGCGCCCGATTCGCCGTTGCAGGGCCAGTCGATCGAGAAGGCGGGGCTGCGCCATCTGCCGGGGATGTACTTGATGGAAATCGACCGCGAAGGCGAAGTGCTGGCGGCGGTGAGCGGGCGCGAACGGCTGCGCGCGAACGACCGGCTGGTCTTCGTCGGCGTTGTCGAATCGGTGGTCGATCTGCAGAAGATTCGCGGCCTGACGCCGGCCACCGAGCAGGTCTTCAAGCTCGACGGCGAGCGCGCGCAGCGCTGCCTGGTAGAAGCCGTGGTGAGCAACACTTGCCCGCTGGTGGGCCAGACGATTCGAGAAGGGCGCTTTCGCAGCACCTACAACGCGGCGGTGATCGCGGTGGGGCGCAACGGCGAGCGCTTGCGGCAAAAGATCGGCGACATCGTGCTGCGGCCCGGCGATACGCTGTTGCTGGAGACACTGCCGACGTTCGTGGAACAGCAGCGCAACAGCCGCGACTTTTATCTCGTCAGCGCGCTGGAAGGCGCGACCGTTCCGCGTCACGACCGGGCCTGGATCGCCGTGGGCATCCTCCTGGCGATGGTACTGGCCGCTTCGCTCGACTGGTTGAGCATGCTGTCGGCCTCGCTTTTGGCGGCGATCGGGTTGATCGCGACGAGCTGCATCGGCAGCGGACCGGCCCGGCGAAGCGTGGATTGGCAGGTCCTGATCGTGATCGCCGCGGCCTTCGGGCTCGGTGCGGCGCTCGAGAAGACCGGTGTGGCTCAGGCGATGGCGACGAACCTGCTGAGCGTAGCCGGAGAGCATCCGTACTCGGCGCTGGTGGCCATTTACTTTCTGACCATGATTTGCACGGCTTTCATGAGCAACAACGCGGCGGCGGTGCTGCTCTTGCCGATCGCCATGGCGACGTCGAAAAGCCTGGACGTAAATTACATGCCCTTCGCGATCGCGGTGATGCTCGCGGCCAGCAACGAATTCTCCACACCGGTCGGGTATCAAACGAATCTGATGGTGTACGGCCCCGGCGGCTACCGTTTTGGCGATTACGTGCGCTTCGGCGGACCGTTGAACTTGCTCGTCGCGGCCATCGGGCTGGCGATCATTCCGTTGGTCTGGCCCTTCTAATCGGCCGCCGTTCTCGGATTATTACATGCTCCTTACACGGGAATGCAGGTAGCAGCTATTATATGTAAGAGGCGAGTTTCTGAAGGCTTCTCGATGACGAGGGAATCGATCATGCGCACCGCGCGGGTGGCAGGCGTTGTACTTTCCTTGATGCTGGCGTCCGGCGCGATGGTGCGTGCCGGGGAGGCCCAACCCGCGGAGGCGGGACTGCTGACCTTGGCCACCGAGCGCGTGGTCGTTTTCAAGGACGGCTTCGGGCTGTTCGTGAAGAAGGCGACCGGAACGGCGGATGCGCAAGGGCGTGTGTTTACCGATCGGGTGCCGGATGGCGTGGTCCTGGGCACATTCTGGGCTTCGTCGGCCGACGGTCGCGCGCTGGGCATGCGCGCCGAATGGGTCGAAACCACGGAGCTTCGCGAGACCGAGACCTCTTGCACCAGCGTTGTCGAACTGCTCCGCGCGAATGCGGGCAAGGAGGTGACGCTGGCGCTGCAAGAGAAGGAGGCGCCGCCGCTGGTTTGCACGGTGGTGGAAGTGTTGGACCTGCCGCCCGAGGAACATGAGGCGGTGCGGCCGGACGCGAGGGCGCGGCCGATGCCCGCCGCGCACTTGGCGGCGTTGCGCATGCAGTCGCCCGAAGCCGCGTTGACCGAGTCGATTCGGGATCTCGCTCCGCGCGGGGGCGATTTGGTGGTTCTGCGCACCGAGAAGGGCGAGACGGTGCTGCCGGTGAATTCCATCCGCACGCTCACCGGAGCCGGGCTGGTCACCAAAATGAAGCGCAAGCAGGAGGTCGAGGCGCGGACGAAGCGCCTGAGCTTCGATTTGGGCGCGGCCGCCGCGGGCAAGGAGTCGACGATCAGCCTGCTGTACTTCGCCGAAGGCGTGCGCTGGATTCCCACCTACCGGATCGGCGGCGAGTTGCTCCAGGACGCGCTGATCGAACTGCAGGGCGAGATTCTCAACGAAGCAGAAGATTTCGACGCGGAGGTGGACCTCGTAGTCGGCGTGCCGAACTTTCGCTACAAGCAAACCATCTCGCCGCTCTCACTGGAAGCCACGCTGCGGCAGGCGCTTTCGCAGGCCGCGCCCGGGTTGATGAGCCAGTCCTACGGGAACGCTTCGTTTCAGACGCGGCGCACCGAGCACCTGGGCGTGCGCCACGGCGATGCCGGGGACGGGGGCGGCTTGGACCTGGCCCCCGACCTGGCCGCCGCGCGCACGCAGGACTTGTTCGTCTACAGCGCCAAACGCCTCGCACTGCACAAAGGCGCCCGCGCGACCGTGCCGCTCTGGCAGAGCCCCGCGGCGGTCAAGCACCTCTACACGATGGACGTCGGCGTGGTCCGCGACGCCCAAGGCGGCGGCGTGATCCGGCAATCCGACCCGGACGGCCAGAACGCGTCCGTTTCTCCGATGAAGCTCGAAGAGAATAAGGTCTGGCACCAGATCGAATTGGCCAACGCATCGAAGGTTCCGTGGACGACCGGCGCCGCGTTGATCTTGAAGAACAATCTCCCGCTGGGCCAGGATCTGTTGACCTACACGCCCGCCGGAGGCAAGGTGCTCCTGCCGGTCACCGTAGCCGTGGACATGTGCGGAACTTATACGGAAGAAGAACTTTCGCGCCGCGCCAACGCGCTGAACTGGAACCGCAATCAGTACGCCGAAGTGAAGAAGCGCGCGACGGTGACGGTGATGAACCAGCGTCTGGAGCCATCGCGTACGCGCATCACGGTTTCTCTCGGTGGCAAGGTGGAATTGGCTTCGGACGAAGGCAAGATCCGGCTCAACGATTTTCGCCGCGGCGATTGGAACGACACGAGCTACCGCGAGATCAACAACCACAGTGACGTGAGCTGGGAACTTGAGCTGAAGCCCGGCGAAACGAAGAAGCTGACCTTCGATTTCCTGATGTACTTGCCTTGAACTCGGCAGGTAGAGGATTGACCCGGACGGGCTTTCGCCTAGGCTGGTGGATGAATCGCGCCTTTGGCGCGGTTCGTCGGTTTTCGGACTGGGTCGTCCGGGATCCCCGCCATGGAGTACCTCATCGGGTTCGGTTGTTTTGTCCTGGTTCCCGCCGCGTTGGCGACATGCTTGGCGGCGAGCAAGGGCCGGGTGTCTTGGCACGGCGCGCTGGCCGGCGCGCTCCTTTCCTACCTCGGGTTGATCTGGGTCGCGTTCTGGCGGCCGGCACAGGATGCGCCCGCGCATCTGAAGGTTCGGCGCGGGCGTTCTTTGCGCCAAAGCGCCGCGCAGAAGGATCGCCAGCGCAGACTGGCCGGCGGCGATCCGGCGGAAGCTCCGGCTCCGGATGGGGACGACGAAGACCTTGCCGACGGGCGCGACCCGGGACGCAAGTCCACCACGCGCGCGCTTAAACCCATTCGCGGGCGCGAAGCCACGCCGCCGGCCGGTTCGCTGGGCGGCCGCGGTTCGCGGCGCAGGTTCTAAGCGCTCGCCGCCTCAGTAGGTTGCTCCCACAAGCTGGCATTGGCTTCGTAAGCTCGCCGCGACCACGGTTGCCGGAATGCGCCGCAGCGGCGAGAATGCCGTACGTGCCGTTGCCCGCTATGCCCAGGAGTTCTTTCGCACCGATGTGGCCTACGCTCTTTCACCTCCCCGCTTGGCTGCTCCTGATCGCGGGGGGAATACTAAGCGGCGCGCTGCTGGCGGGCGGCGAACCTTTCGAACGGAAGCGCGCGGCGCTGGGTGCGGCGGCGGGAGCGGTGTTGGCGCTGGCCATCGGCGGTTGGCGCGGCTGGCTCCCAACGGCCGTCCCGGTGCACGGTTACGGGACGTTCATCCTCGCGGGTTTTCTGCTGGGCGTGTTCATGTCGCGTCGGCGCGCGCATCTGCTGGGCGTCGATCCCGAGCGCTGCATGGACGTGGGTGTATTGGGCGTCGTGACGGGTCTGGCCGGCGCGCGCGTGTTCCACATCCTGTTCGACAATTGGAGCTACTACAACCCCTTCGGCGAACGTGGGCCGGCGGCGGTGCTGGATATGTTCAAAGTGTGGGAAGGCGGGCTGGTTTTCTACGGAGCTTTCCTGGTGGTGATCCCCGTGACCGCTTGGTATTGCAGGCGGCACAAGATTCCGGTCCTGCCGTTTCTGGACCTGGCCGCGCCGGCCTTGATTGCCGGGCTCGCGTTGGGCCGCTTGGGCTGTTTGATGCGCGGCTGCTGCTACGGCTGCCCGGTGGAGTGGGGGATCGTCTTTGGTCCCGAGAGTCCGGCTTGGGAAGACCACG
>BTVV01000210.1:0-6820 GCA_045863855.1 Planctomycetota bacterium
GAAGTCGATGGCTTCGAGCTGGTGATGGATGTCGCCGGACCCGTGGATACCCGCTCGATCAATCAAAACGGCGGCATGGCGCCAAGCAGCGGATGGGAACTGACGTTACCCGGCGGCGAAGGCGTAGTCTGGGACAGCGCCAAACATGCCGAGCCGATGGAGCTTTATTACACGCGCTTCGTGCCTTATTTCCACTTCGGCAACGGCGATCGTGGCTTTACCTGGATGTGCGACACCGACCAACCGTGGATTCTCGACCGCGACGGCACCACCATGACGCTGGAGCGCAACAAGGCCGGAGAAGTCACTTGGCGCACGAAGTTCGTCAATCACAAGTCTAATGTGCAGGGCAAGCGCACGGTGGAATGCGCAATCTTCGTCCACCCCAGCAAGCCCAAGGAAGCCGGCTATCGGCACACGCAATGGCTGGCTTGGCGGCCTTGGAACGGCAACGACGGAAACTCCGCCCTCCCCAACGACGGCCCCGGCGGGATCGACGGATCGGACCAGGCCTTCGAATTCTTCAACAAGCGCCACAGTAAGGAGAATCCACCGCCGCGCCTGTACATCCTAAAAAACTTAATTAACACCGGCGTCGAATGCCTGCAGAAGAATGCGTACACGGGCGAATGGTTCATAACTCAGGAACATCCCATTTCCACCACGCCTCGCGACAGCAAAGGCTGGTACGGACAGCCCTACACGCGCCCCGGCGAATCGGCGAGCATCGAAGTCTGCCCTTCCTACGAAGACTTTTTCGTGTTTCACCTCGAGAAGCAGATACGAGTGGGGCGCGTTCCCGGCTGGTGGTGGGACGAAATCTTTCCGCCCTACCGCGCGCAGATCGTGGCCACTGGAAATGCCTATTGGCGCAAGCCTGAGGACGTGAAGGAGAAAGAGCTTCCCTATCAGTCCAATTTCGCATCCTTTCACTGGCGCAACCTTTTGAAGCGACTCGCCCGCTGCTTCCAGACCCACGGCGTCACCAACAGCACTTACATTTGGGCCAACATGGCCACGGCTTTCGAATCCTACGCGCGCGACAGCCAACTCATTGAAGGCGCCGCGGCCTACGTGGGGTCGTACGACCTCGACAACATCACCACCTACCCTCTTTCGCTCTTCCGCTTCTGCGCCGGCACCAATAAGGGACTGTGTACGAAAATTACGGCGGACACGACCAGACACGTACATCCCGGCGATAACGAGATCCACGACCGGGCTATTCTCGGACGCGCCTTGCTGCACGACATCGGCGTGGACCTTGGCCGGCAGTCGGTCGTCGAAGAGTTCGTTCGCACGATCAATATTCTGAGCAAGTTCGGGTATTTCGAAAACGAGCATACGGAAATGATTCCGTATTGGCGCAGCGGCGGTCTCGTGCATTACGGCGAGCGCGCAACGAACGACGAATTCGAACTCGATAAAGAAGATCCCTTCGCCAAGGTTTACATCACGGTTTACCGCCGTCCCTTGGATGCCACGGACTTCAAGAAGGGCTACAAATGTCTCTTTGTAGTCCACAACGAAAGCGACAAAGCCGTGCGCTCCAAGCTGTACATCACGAACCCCAAAGCCCTGTTCGGCGGTCCTAACAACCTGACGGCAGGAGAAGTCCGAGCAGAGTATTCGCTGCCTGAGGGCGGTGACGTCAGCATCTTCGGCGACTGGGGCAGCATGCGCAGCCAGACCACGGCCTTGAAGGACGCGGAAGACGGAGGTTTGCTGGCCAAGGGATTCAGCGGCGAGAATCGGCCCATTAAGGAAGAGTATTACGGACCTTTGTATGTGCCTGCGCACGGCTTCAGACTCATCTACGGACATTTCGATCCCAGCGCGAGCGGAAAGAAGAAATGAAAACTAAAATTGCGGCATACATGCTTCTAACTCTATGCATGCTCGCCGGATCGGTTCTGGCGCAGAACGAGGGGGATCGCAAATTCGTCGAAAAGTTCAAGGAAAAATTACCCGCGGGATACACGGTTAAATTCGAGCTTTATCCTAACTCCGACCGTGTCCAGTCCGTCACGCCGTTGAATCCCCAAGGCCAGCCCGACGGCGAAGCCATTGTTAAAGCACAGTACGGCTGGGAAATCCTGCGTTCCATTCCCTACAAGAACGGGATCCAGGAAGGCGTAGAGAAGGAATTCGAATTTGGGGAAGTCGAAGGAAAGCGCGTGCTGTATTTGCGCAAGGAAACGCCGTGGTTGGCCGGCAAGGTGCATGGCGTCAAAAAGCTCTTTCATCCCAACGGTCGGGTCATGTCGGAAAGTTCCTACGTAAACGGAATCACGGACGGACCGAGCCGGAACTACGACTTGAGCGGTAGGCTCGAGCGCGAAGCACACTTTAAGAACGGAAAGCGCGAAGGAACCATGACTGAGTATTGGACCCTGACGGGAAAACCAAAAAACATAATCCCCTACAAGCTGGGAAAAGTTGACGGTCTGGTTCAAGAATTCTTCGACTCCGGAAAGCTCAAGAAGGAAGTCACGCTCAAGGATGACGAATTTCATGGAGTCGAGAAGCGTTTCGACGAAGACGGCGCACTGCTGAAAACGGTGTACTGGCTTCGCGATAAGGAAGTTTCCAAACAGGCGTTCGAAGCCGGCAGCAAAGCGCCTTGAGAGCGAGGTCCTGCGATGCGAAGCTTGGCAAGACTCTTGTTGCCCGGTGCGGTAGCGGCAATCCTGATCGCTGCGCCGCTCGTTGCTTGGGCGGGAAAACCCGGAGCTTATAAATACGGCGAGGCTTGGTGGAACGAGTATCAGGGCGACGAATCGACGAATTTACTGCTCCATTTCGGAAAACCGCAGTTAGCCGGTCATGCCAAGCTCGCGAAGGCGCTGGATACAAAAAAGAAGGACGAGAATCTCGACCTGCTGCTGGAAGGCGGAGCCTCCTCGCTGCCCGCCGGCCTCGACCCGACCACTGTAAAGCAAGTGGTCGTAAACGACGATAACCTGCCGCCCGACGAAGTGCAGGATTACAGCCCTCAGAAACGCCGGTACAAGCTCACCGCTAATGCCGTCATCGTTCCTCATGGCCGATTTGGCGCGGGACTCAAGGTAGACGGCGCTGCCGCCATGGTTTGCAAGGCCGCCACCTACCAACCGGCGGCGGCGATGGAATGTTTCTTTAAGGTAGAGCGCCTTCCGGATCAGGTCGCCTGCGTCCTCTCGATCAATAAGGACGAAGGCCGCATTCTACTGCGTCCCGATGGACGCATTGAATTAAAGCTGCGCAAACCGCATGGAATTCCGAACGCGAACGAGCATTCTCCGGATCGCATCAAGGATATCCTGGCCTTGCCCGCTGAGATCGTAGCCCCAGAGCCCGTGACTCCGGGCCAGTGGGTGCATGTCATGGCCTTCAATCACGTGCCCAGTGTTCAAGGCGGAGCGCCCTTCGTGGCCACCTTGAAAGTCAACGGCCACGATGTCGCGCAGTACGCGAGCGAAAAGAGCAACGGGTACAACTTCATGGATTCCGAACGCAGGCCCTTCGAGTTGACCATCGGCAACAACTTCGACCGCACGCAGGGATTCGCGGGACTCATTGACGAAGTTCGGATCAGCGCTCGTGAGCGGTTCATTTACCGGCGGCCACCGGTGCCGTGGCGCGACACCGAAGCCAAGCGCGCACCGGTCTTCGGACAGCCCTTCTTCTTCCAGGACGGTGCCGTGTTTCACGCATCGCTGGACCGCGGTTTGGAATTCGACTTTCATAAGGGCGGCGCGAAGGCCATCGAACTTTCGTTGCTGGGCATGAAGCCCGACGGCCTGCGCAGCGAAGGCATCCGAGGTCACGCGTGGTCGCTTAATCCGGATGTCGGATTCCCGCGCTTATCGTTGCAGGGCATGAGCGCGCAGGAAGGTACGATCGAGTTTTGGGTGCAGCCTTTGAATTGGGATGACGGAACCAGCTACTGGCATCATTCGCCGCCGCCCGAACGATTCCTAAGCGTAGCGCGCGTCTATGGAAAACTGCCCGATGGAAGCCGCAAGCTTTATATGGAGGTTTCGCTGGAACGGGCCTACAACGCGGAGCGCAGCCGTGGCCCCAACGAACCCGGTACTTGGATGCACTTGGCGCTCACCTGGCGAAAATCGGATCCGCTGCGCGCGCAACTTTACCGCAATGGGAAATGGTTCGCACGAGCACATCGCGCCAAGCCTGAAGAGGTTAAGGGCCTCGTGCTCGATTGCATCGAATTGGGAGTCTCCAATGCCGTAACCGTAGCACATGACGAGAAGCCCATGATCGCCGTGGATGAAGTTGCGGGCTTTTCCTATGCGCTTTCGGAGCCCGAATTGGAGCAAGCTTTCGAGCGCTGGCAAGAAACGCCCAAGCCTCTGTCGCGCTTCCACATCAAGCCCAGCTATAAATGGTCTATCGCCAAGCTGGAGTGCCAGGTTCAGGCGTTCCCACCGGATGGAGCATCCGCCTCGCGCATGCGCATCGGCTTTCATCGCGAAGGTTCCGCCGATCCGCTGTTCCCCTTGGTGGAGGTGCCCCTGGATGAGAACCGCGGCAAGGCTTTGCTTTCCGAGAACCAGCCCGTTCCGCCAGAAAAGTATCTTTGCAAAGTCGCGGTGCTCGATCAAAACAGCAAAGTTCTCATGGAAGGCGAGGAACCGTTCGAAATTCGGTTTGAGGCTTGGCGAGAAAACCGCGCGGGTGTGATCGAAACGGTGCCTCCCCCTTGGACGCCGATTGAATGGAACGCCTCCGAGGCTCGTACGCGCATGACCGTGTACAAGCTCGGCGCCGACGGACTGCCCACGCAGATTAACGCAGCCGGTGAGGATTTGCTTGCTGCTCCCATGCGGCTCCTTGAAAACGATCAACCGCTCACGGGTGCTCCGCTAGAGGCCTTGGGCTCGAACGCGGTCGAAGCATCGTGGCGCACTTCGTTCCAGGGCAAAACCGTGGACGTCGAACTTCTCGCCAAGCTGGAGTACGATGGGATGCTCCGCTTCGAGTGGACGTTGAAGCCCAAAGGGAAAGTCGGCCGGATTCGTCTGGAATTGCCGATGATAGCCGCCCGAGCCACCCGCTATCTCTACAACGTGGCGGGCACCGAAGGAATGCGCACCGGCGTACTGGATCTCAAGGACGGAACGCTTTTCTCCAGCCGCATGCCATCGTACTGGCAAGCGGCTTGGAAGGCCAAGCGTGAGAAGAAACCCGAGATCAAACTGGACGAGTGGAAGCAGTATGCGTTTCTGACGCAATGGGGTGTCAACGATCTGCAGCGCGGTGTGTATATTTTTGCAGACCACGCGGCGGGCTGGTCACAATCGAAGGAGATAGACGCTCAACGCATCGTCCGCCGGGACGGCGCCGTGGTGCTCGAAATGAACTTCACGGCGGAACCTGCCGAGAAGCTCGACACGAGTTCCATCGTATTCGGTTTGCTGCCTCATCCGGCGCGCCCCATGCCTGAGCGATATCGACTGTACGAGCGCGCGACACCCGCCGAAGACAAGAAGCTCTGCGGCATTTACGGCAATGTCGATGCGTTCACGCTCCTCTATAAAAACCCGCGCAACAATGGCATGGCCGCATTTCCTGCGCCAGACCCCGAAAAGCCCGCCGATAAATCGCCCAGTTGGGAATACGCCGAGCGGTGCGCCCCACACATGAAGGCCGAGCGCCCGAATGGATATCGAACGCTTTACCTTTCGAAATACTGGTTCAGTTGCCGCGCAGGCGCTTACGATCACTGGGAATGGCGCAACGGACCGTCCGGACAAGCGACTCTCAGCCAGAGCTTCGTCGACTACCTATGCTGGGAAATGAACGAGTGGATTGGACGCGATATTTATGACGCGATTTATCTCGATGAATGTTACGAAGCGCCCAGCACTAATGTAGAGGCCCGGCAAGCGATTCTGCTTCCCGACGGTTCGGTTCAGCCTGGAGAGACCCTCTGGGGCTTTCGGCAGCTCATGAAGCGCTGGCGTGCCATCTTCCATGCGCACGGTAAAACGCCGATGATCGCCGGACACCACACCAAATCCTGGATGTATGCGGGTATGGTCTTTTGCGATACCTATCTGGACGGAGAGAATACGCCCATCGTCAGCGCAAACAGCCGCGACTTTGTGGATCAGGTGGCGCTGCATCGCGCGGAAGGTATTCAGAACGGGGCGCTTTGGGGGCTCGCGCCATTCTATATGCCCGCCGTTTGGGAGATGGGATTCGACAATAAGGAGTATAACCCGCACAAGCGATGGGCTTGGCGCATGGCGCGCGGCGTAAACTCTTTGTTGGCCCATTACGAGACCGGCTATACGTACACCGGACAGGGAGAGTCGGTTTACAGGGACTACTGGCGCGATGTTTTCCGCTGGGGCGCGGCACTGGAAAAAGACGCGACGTTTCACCCTTACTACAGCAACGGGGAATTCCTCAAAGTGGAAGGCCAAGGCTCGTCGGCGCTTGTATCCTTCTACCGGAAGCCCGGCGCGATCTTGCTGCTGGCCAGCAATCGTGCGACCGAAGACCGCGAGCTTCGAATCAAGTTCGATCGTGATGCGTTGGGATTGAAGGGCAAACTCCAACTGGAACTCTTCGATACCGGTTACAAGCCGGCCGAGGGTGAAGATTTGGAATCGAAGGCTGTGCGTGAGGCAGAAATTCAAGAAGCGCTGGCGGAAGGCGCCTCACTGGACGGCCCGCCCGATGTTGCACTCCAGGAACTGGATCTTCTGATTAAGGATACCGACCCGAAAAATCGCGTGGCCGAACCTCGCTTCGACGGCGAAGAAGTGCTGATTCTTCCCGTTCGAAAAAGGGACTACCGGCTTGTTTC
>BTVV01000211.1:0-6696 GCA_045863855.1 Planctomycetota bacterium
CGCGTTCGGTTTATTTCTTTTCCTGAAGCTTCTTGGCGGTGGCCACCGAACCGATCTTGAGCGCCGTACCCAACTCGTACAGGTCGATCGGATTCCCCTTCCCGCTCTCCTTCTTGCGCCGCTCGAGATACGCGTTCATACGCTGTGTCAGCGCATCAACGACGCCAGGCTCGCGCTCGGCGACGTTGTGATCTTCGTTCGGATCGGCGATTAGGTCGTAGAGTTCAACGCTGGGCTTGCCGTGAAAATCCGGCTCCAGCGCGCGAATCAGCTTCCATTGCGGCGTACGCCAACCGTGCTTGCGCATCCATGTGCACTCGGTGATGTAAAATTCGCTGTAGTTCGTCTCGCGTTCGCCCCGGATCAACGGCACCCAACTCTTACCGTCGAACTTGGATTTGGCAGCCACATCGCTCAGGTCGAGCAATTCCAGCACGCTGGGCGCCAAATCTTCGTGGAGTACCGTTCCCTTCACCACTTTGCCCGCGGGCAGCCCCGGCGCCTTCACGATCAACGGAACGTGAAGCGTGCAATCGTAGAGGCCGTGGTGATCGAAGTAGCAATCGTGATCGGTAAGCGTCTCTCCGTGGTCGCCGTTGAGCACGATCACCGTATCGTCGGCCAGACCCAGATCGTTGAGCTTGTTGAAGATCTGTTGTATGCACGTATCCATGTAGGCTAGCGCGCCGTCGTACGCCGCGATGCCCCAGGAAATATCCGAGACGCCGGGCGGCATCCAGGACTTGAAGAAGTCCGCAAAGGGGGCGAAATCGAAGACCGGTTTCATCGTATTCACCTTCGGATCGGCCGGATCCTTGGTGAAGAAGAGTTTGTCGTACGGCGGCGGCGGCAAATACGGGCTGTGCGGATCCATGTGCCGCAGGAATACGAACCATGGCTTGTCGCCCTGTGCCAACCGGTCGAGTTCGGGAAACAACACATCATTCACGTTCTCGGCCTTGCGCAAGGGGCGCTCTTCCCAACTGCCCCAGGCGGGCGAAGTGAGGTTCTTGTCGAACCCACGCGGCCAATTTCCATCGAAGCCGATTACCAGCGATTCGTATCCCTGCCCGCGCAGCATCTCCGGTAACGTCGGGATTTCGTCCGGAAGTTTGGTCTTATTGCGCAGCGAAACGATCTGCGTCGTGAACGGATCGCAGCCGGTCACCATCGCGTGATACGCCGGAGTAGTGGGAATGTAAGCGCTGTATGCCTTCTCGAAACGCACCGCCGACTTCGCGAACGCATCGAGATGCGGTGTCGTATTGCGATGATAGCCGTAGCAGCTCATGTGGTCGGCCCACAGGCTGTCCACCCCAAGCACCAGCAGATTCTTCTTACCTTGCTTGCCCATCGTCTGACTCCTTGCTTTCACCTGTGAACGCGAGTGCGTTCTTGTTTAAAGCTCGATGCGCCGGCCTTCTGCCGAAGAGCGGTATGCCGCCAACATGATCTCAACAACCACGCGTCCCTCGGCCGCCGTTGCGATTGGCACGCGCATTCCTTTGAGAAAATCCACCGCAGGTCGGGCGACATCTTTGATGCGCTCCCCATGCGCTGGCGGCGTAGCGATACCCACTACGGTCCAATCCTTCTCGCCTTGCTTCTTGAACCGCAAGCCGCGGTTATTCGGCGTCGCTTCCGGAGTGCAACTCGGCGAATCGCCCCAGCGCTGCAAAATGGTCCCGCTGGTGCCGTAGATGTTTGTCGTGTCGTCGGCCGCAGCGCAGGTAAACGTGCTCTCGACGATCCCGATCATCCCATCGGCCCAGCGAAGCGTCGCCACGCCATGGTCATCGGGGATTTTGGGGTTATGCAGCGTCGCGATCTCCGCGCTCACGCTTTTGGGCTTTCCGAACATCCAATAAAACCAGTCCACCGGATGGCAAGCATCGTCCATGAACATGCCGCGGTTCAATTCCGGCTTGACGTGCCAGGAATCCTCGAACGCTTTACCCATCCCGGGCGTATTCAGGCAATGCCGACGCCGCACGAGCGTGGGCTTACCGATCAAGCCCTCTCTCACCGACTGCCGCATCCAGAGATTCTGCGGATCGCAGCGCATCTGCCACGCCAAGCTGAAGGGGCTACCCGAGGCCTCCACGGCCGCGCAGATGCGGTCGCAGTCTTCTAGCGTAAGCGCCATCGGCTTTTGCAGCAGGATCGGCTTCCCGGTCCGGGCCGCCGCCTCCACATGCGCGGCGTGGTTGCTTGTCTCGCTGCCGATGATAAACGCGTCCAGATCGTCACGCGCCAAGAGGGCATCCAGATCGCCGATGTATTCGGCTCCGGCGGCTTCACAGGCCTTCTTTCCACGCGACGCATCGGCGTCCCAGCCTGCCACGACGCAAGCATCGTCCATCTGCTTGATCACGCCCGCGTACATGCCGACATGCCCATGCGCGAACGATACGATACCGATGCGCAGACTCATGCGCGCGCCTCCTTGGCTGCCGATTTGCGCAACTTGGGGTCCATCATCGAGATGCCGTGCGCGACCAAAGGATCGCCGGCCAAGCCCAGCGTCTTGCAACGGTCGGAAATCCAACCTTCCAGATCCGCTTCCAGTTCCTTCGCCACCTCGGGGCGCTCGTCCGCGAGGTTGTGCAGCAAACCCGGGTCGGCCCGAACGTCGTAAAGTTCGCGCGGAGGACTTCCGTACCAATCGGGCTGGCGCTGGAGAATGAAATGGTATCGCTCATCGCGCAGCGCCCATTTCATCTGCCAACTGCATTCTGCGCTCACCAACCTTTCGGCCAGCACCTCGTCGCGCCGCGAACCCGTCCACAAGCCCCAGGCGCTTTTACCGTCGATCTCTTCCGGCGTACGTAATCCGCAGGCCTCGCACAGCGTGGGCAGAATGTCGAAGTGCCTGATTAGCGCATCGACCGATTGGCCGGCAGGCACTTGGCCCGGCAGCCGGGCAACGAGCGGAACGTGCAAGTTCTCGTCGTACAGCCCGTGATGGTCGTAGTAGATACCGTGCTCGGTCATGCATTCGCCATGATCGGCAAGGACCAGGACGAGCGTATTCTCGGCGAGGCCGGTGGCGTCGAGCGTCTCGAAGACCGCACTCAGTCCGTCGTCGATGTGTCGAACTTCCTGATCGTACAGCGCCGTGACGAAGTCCGCGTCGGTGGGCGCCTGACCTTCGAGATAGCCGAGATCCTTGATCACCGTCTTGAGCCACGTATCCTTCCAGCGCGAGCCCAATGGATGAGCGTACAGCGGCTCCAGCGTGGCTTTCGACGGATCGCAGGGATCCCCTTCGAAAAAAAGACTGCGGTACTTCTGGGGCGCCCAGTACGGTGTATGCGGATCCCAGTAGTGTACGAACGCGAAAAACGGCTCCGGATCGTTCGCCCGGTGCTTGAGGAATTGCAGCACACGCGTATTGATCTCTTCGCACATCACCATCAGGCCGCAGCCGCGCCGGCGGCTGCTGTCCACAAGCGTCTCGAATCCTCGCCCAAAGTGCGGTTTGTGGTTCCAAAGATTATCGAAGCTGGCGGTATGATACCCCGCCTCCAGAAAGAGCTGCGCGATGGTCGGCGTACGGCCGTTCAGATCGGTCTTGCCGCCCTGCGCCACCACGCCGTGGCGGATAGGGTGCTGCCCGCTGAACAGCGTCGTGAAGCTGGGATGCGTCGGGATACCCGGCGCCATGAAGCGCGAACAGCGCACGCCTTCCCGCGCGAAACGATCCAGCGCGGGACTGGTGGGGCGCCGATACCCGTAACAACTCAGGTGATCGGCGCGCAGCGTATCGACGGCGAGGAGCAGGACGTTCATGGAATTCCCGGCTCTGGACTACGGAAAGTAGAAGAGCGGCGGGGCAATATCGCCCCGCCGCTCTTGACTCGAAGCGAATGCTTAACCGCGGCCCGCCAAGTCGACGACATTGTTGCCTTCGAACGACTGGATCGCCGCTTCCGTGACTTCCGTGGCCGCCAGTCCTTCGTCGCCGTTGCCTTCCACTTGGTCCCAAGGCGTCTTGGCGATTACCTGGTCTACCCAACGGTGAATGCGGTTGCGGAAAGTCAGCTCGAAGCTGGCGCCCTCGCCGAAGATGTTGTTCTTCACCACCGTCATCTCGTCGCCTTCGCGCGGGTAATAGGTCAGCAGCTCGAACATGTTGTCGAGCACGAAGCGGCCCTTGGTGCCCGCAAACTCACAACGCTCGATCCCGTACTGCATGCCCATTTCGTAGCTGCCGGTCAGATGACCGACCATTCCGTTGGCGAATTCCATGTTCAGGCTCAAATTCGCCCAGCAAACCTTGCGCGTGGACGGTTTGCCCATGAAGCATTGCACGCGCTTCACCGGTCCCGCAAAGAAGCGGATGATGTCGATGCTGTGCGGATGCAGCGCCTTGATATGGAAGTGCGGACTCGACTCGTTCTTATTGTTGATCCACATCGCCATGTTGATGAACATGCCTTCGCCTAACTTGCCTTCCTTGATCCAGCCCTTCGCGCGGTGAGTCATCGGCGTAAATCGGTGGTTCAGGTTGATCGCCAGCAGCTTGCCCAGTTCCTTGGCCTTGGCGACCATCTGGCGGCCTTCTTCAACCTTGTTGCTGATCGGCTTTTCGCAAAGCACATGCAGGCCGCCTTCGAGGCACTGAATCGTGGCCTCGTAGTGGTGCCCGCCGTTCTCCGCGCCGGCCGTACAGACGCTGACCGAATCGAGCTGCTCGTTCTTCAACATGTCCGCGATGCTGTAGTAGGCCTTGACGCCGAATTCCTTGGCCGCCGCATCGGCCCGCGCCTTGTCGATGTCGACGAAACACTTAAACGATACGTCCTTATGCGCCTTGTACTGACGCGCATGATTCTTCCCGATTCCGCCGCAACCTACGATTCCCACGTTCAATGGCATGTCCAGTCTCCCTTAGCGATGCTCACGGTTTTACTGAGTGGGTCAGACCAGCTTCTTATCCCGCACGTACTGCGCGCACTTCGACACGACATCCTGCACCTGCTCCTGGCCGAAACCCGCGGTGCCGACAATCTCCAGCGTCACATATTTGAGGTTCGGAACTTCTTTCAGCGCCGCAAAGTAGGCCGGAATATCCAGCACCCCGTTGCCGCAGACCTGCTTCTCGACCGGCCCGATGTTTAACTCACGCCCGGCGCAGTCGCGAAAACGGGTCGTCAGGACATACGGAGCGACCTGCTTCAGCGTCGCAATGGGGTCTTCGTTGCTGGGCGTGCGGTAGATATGCGTGGGATCGTAATTAATGCCGACCCACTGTGTATCCAGTTCCTTCATGAAGCGCACGCTGCTGGGTCCATGATAGACCGCCGCGCGGACGTGCGGCTTGACGCTTAGCTTGACGCCGGCTTCGGAGGCCGCCTTGGCATACTCCCGCCATTGCTTGATCACTTCGGCAAACGAAGCATCGTCGTCGCTCTTGCCGCCCGTGGCCGTCGTCACGCACGGGGCGCCCAGCACGGCGGCCGCGCGCAAAGTGCTCTTGGTCGCATCCAAATCTCCGCACGCGCCACTGGCACCCACGGATTCGATCGCCAGACCCGCATCGTCAACCTTTTTGCGAATCTGCTTCAGCGCTTCGTCCGTCAACTTCGGCCAGAAGTGCGGCGCCATGCCGGGAATGCAGCACAGCTCAATCGCTTCGTAGCCCGCCTTCTTGATCCCCGTCAGCGCCGTCTCCAGCAAATGCCCGCCGTAAAGAATGGTGCTGCAACCCAGCTTGATCGCCATGATCGTCTCACGCTCCTTGAAGATTATTCACCCGTGCATAAACGATGGAGCATCTAACCCCCGGATGGGGCAAAGGTTCTAGGACGATTCGGGCAAAGCATTAGCACAATTCCGGCAACAGCCATCCGAAATTGCAACCCGTTCCGAGTAAATGAGTTAGCTGGCGTTCTGACGCCGCCAGGTAGCGGGACTCATGCCTTCCGCTTTGCGAAACTGGCGGGAGAAGTAATTCGCATCGTGAAAACCGGTCCGCTGGGCGATCTCGGTAACCGGCAACGAGGAGGTCGAAAGCAGTTGCTTGGCCTTGTCGAGGCGCAGGCTGGTGATGAACTCGATCGGAGTCTGGCTGGTGAGGCGCTTGAACACCTTGCTGAAGTACTCGGGACTCAGGTAGGCCCGTTCCGCCAGATTCTCCAGGCGGATCTGTTCGGCATAGTGCTCTTCGACGAATCGGATGCAGTCGCGAATCAGTGTCCGCTTTTCGGCCAACGGGTCGGTCTCCGATGCCGCACCCGAACGATCCACCTCATGCCGGAAGCGCGCGGCCAGTACCAGCAACTGTATCAGCATGGCGCGCGCCGCCGCCTCGTACCCGGGCGACTGCGCTTGCAGTTCGCGCTCCATGCCGCGCAGGAGTTCCTCGGCACGCACCCGTTGCGCGGCATCCAAGTGCAGCGCGTCGCGTAAGCCGGCCTCGGCTCGAAAGAAGGGCTCGACCATGACCAAGTCGAAAAATCCTTCCATGCGGCTGAGGTACTCCAAGTCCGGCAGAATCGCCTCGGGCAGGAAGAGGCAGTTAAATACCTTCACGCCCTTGCCATGGACGTAAGCATGCGGCTCGCCGGGATGGATGATAAACAGATCGCCCGGTTCGAGCCGATAGCGCTGCCCGGCGTACTCGTGAACCGAACGGCCCGCGGCGAAAAAGACCAGCTCTATAAAGTCATGCGCATGCGGCGCGATGGTGTT
>BTVV01000212.1:0-6593 GCA_045863855.1 Planctomycetota bacterium
TGGATCTGTACCGGCAGCGCCGGGCGGCGGGAGCCAGCGTAAAGTCGCTGGCTGACGAACTCGGCATCCCGTGGCAGCGCCTGGACAAGGCGCTTCGCCACGGGATCGCCGGCCGCGCGCCTGTTCCGGTCCAGGCCCCGCTCCCTCCGCCGAAGGCCGAACCGGAGCGGCCCATCGAGCCGGAACGCGCCGTCCTCGCCAAGCCTTTGCTTCAAGGCAACGGGTTGTTGGCCGAGAAGTACCGTCCCATCCGGCTCCAATCCATCTTCGGACAGCCGCAGATCGTCCGGCACTTGAAGGGTTTCGCATCCGCGCCTTTCCCGGCCGCCTACCTTTTCTCTGGCGAGACGGGAACCGGAAAGACCTCAGCCGCCCTGGCCTTGGCGGCGGAACTTGGCTGCGACATGGACCAGAAGGAATTCGGCGGCGTGCAGGTCATCGCCAGCGGCGAGCAAAGTGCCGAGACCGTGCGCGAGTGCTGTGAACGGATGTGGCTCTCGCCCATGTGCGGGAGCGGGTGGAAAGTTTTCATCCTGAACGAAGCCGAACGGATGCACCTTCAAGCCGAGACGATCTGGCTGGACCGGCTTGAGAACATCCCGCCTCGGACCGTGATCGTCTTCACCACGAACCACGCCGAAAAGTTGAGCCAACGATTCCGGGACCGCTGCGTGCATCTGCCATTCGAGTCCGATGCGCGGCGGCTCCAAGAATCTGTGCGGGTCTTCGTTACAAAAATCTGGAAGGCCGAGACGGGCAAAGCGCCAAGTACCAAGCTGATCGATGAGATCGTGGCCTCTTCCACGGTCATCGGGCGGCTGAGCTACCGGCGCGCGGTTCAACTTCTGCAACCCCGCCTTCCACCCAAGCGTGAAAGTGGCCGGAAACGTTGATTCTCTCACCCTGAAAGGACGAAATGAATGCGGGCACACATCACGACGACACGAGGCTACTCACTCCTTGAAGTCGCCTCGGCGCTACAGAAGGCCATTCGCCGGAGCGACGCCAAGCTCGCCGGCTACTGGGCCATTGAACTCTTCGAGAGCGGCTACCAAGCGTACCTCTGGCGCAGGTTGCTCACAATAAGTGCCGAGGACTGCTGGGGCGTCATCACGCATGAAGTCGAGGCGCTGTATCGGTCTTGGGCAATCATCCACAAACAAAAATCGGGAGGCGGGAGAATTTTCGCAGCCAAGGCGGTCATTCTCCTTTCCCAGGCCCGCAAGTGCCGTGACGCGGACCACCTGACCAATCTGGTGTACGACGCCAAGAAGGTGGACGACAAGAAGCTCGAAGCGGACCTCGTGGCCGCGCGAGACAATATCCAACCGATCCCCGATTACGCCTTCGATTGCCACACCAGCAAAGGACGGAAGGCCGGTAAGACGAAACAGGACTTCTTCCGGGATGAACAGAAGGCGCTCAAGCCACGCGAAAAAGGTCTGTTCGACGACTTGCTGGACGAGGCGTGAATTCACGATACCGGTCAGGCTGATTAGGGACCAATCGCCATGCCCGGCTGTCCAAGCCCAGCCGACCGAAGCGTGGCCTCGTCAGGGCCGCGACCCGTGCAACAGGCAGCGAGCTTCCCGTCGATCACGACGGCGGGCACGGAGCGGACACCCAGGCTCTTGGCACGCTTTGCCACGGCGGCCTGGTGCATGTCCAGAACGGTCACTTCGCAGGACGGGCAGGCCATGCGGTTGACCAACTCGATGGTCTCCTGGCAGGCGGAACAACCCGCGCTGAACACCTCTACCTTGCGCTTCTTTGCGGCCATGACATCACCTCCACGGGAAAGGCGGCAAGGACCCCGGCGGGACGAGAAGCCCGCCGGGGCCTTCCGCGCGTCCTACTTCTTGAGCGGGCAGCAATCGGGGCAAGGGAGTTCCTCACCCGTCAGGGGGCAAATGTACCCCGCGCTCGCCTGCGGCTTGTCCGCGCCGACGAGCGTCCGCCCATAGGCCAGACCTGCGGCCACCAGCGGCAGCGCCAGCAGCGCCGCCCACATCAGTTTCTTCCTCACGGTAACCTCCTTTCGTTCATGACATCCACTTCGCGACGGGGACCGCCCCCGCCGTCACACGAAATGTTCCTACCGTCTCATCGCCGACCTCGTCGTGTATCCGGCATCGGACACCACCTTGCGCAAGGCTTCCTCCGTCAACGAGGAGTTCCCGGCGACCTCAGCCTCCTTCCTTTCGTAGCTCACTGTCGCCTGAGACACACCCGGCAGATTTGAGACGGCCGCTTGGAGCCCCTTTGCGCATCCCTCACAGGTCATGCCCTCGATGGCGAGCGTCCAGCGGACCTGCCCCACGAGTTCGCTCTTGTCTGCGAGCGTGTCGCCGCCGTCGATCAGGTAGCCCACGTAGTTGGGAAAGAAGGCGAAGGCCAATACGACGGCCGTCACGACCCAGAGCATCGCCTTGTTGAGCTTCTTCATCGTGAAGCCCTTCTCCCCGTTTGGTGCGCAGCAAGACGAGGCTTCTGCGGCTGGGCCCGGCGTTGCACCCGCCTGGGGCAGGCAACAGGACTCGCCCGTACCGGCGGCGACAACCTTCGGCTTGCGGTACGCAAAATAGAAGGCAACGCCCAGGAGCGCGAAGGTCACCGGCAGAAGCACGGGACGGAACGCCTCAAACTTCGCCGCGACCGCGCTGCCGGAGACGCCGAAAGCGATGAGGAGAAGGGGGAGCCAGCAGCAGGCCGAGGCGACTACCGCCGAAACGAGCGCCCCGGCTTGCGCGAGGACTCCCGCACGCGACCGGAGCTTAGCTGCGGATGAGATGACAGCGCCTCGACCGGCCAGAGCGTCCTTGACCGCCTTCTGCACATTGCCGAGGCAGCATCGCCCCTGGGGATTGGTCTCCTCGCAGCGGTCGAGACCCTTCTTGCACTTCTCGACGATCTCATCCGGCATCCGCGATCCCCCTGTTCTGACGACCTCCTCCTCGATTTCCTCGACCGTGTGGTTGAAGCAGTAGCAGACGGGGCGCGGTGCTGACGGTTCCTTTTGGCCGATGCGGACCTTCACTTCGCCCTTGCCAATTCGTTCGCCCGCCTCCGGGTTGAAGTAGGCCACGTTGCAAGAGGGCTCCGTGCAGAAGAAAAAACCGTCCTCGCGACCGATGCGCGCTTTGGCGGAGTCTGCGACGAGGGACGTGATGGTGATCGGTTTGACGGACCGACCCTTTGTACCACAGGTGGGGCAGAGGTTCTTGCTCCCGGCCTGGGCAGATTCCGAGGTAGTGGAGGGAGTCATGGCTTCTCCTTCTTCCGATCCAGCGCATCGAGGATCGGGCATTCGGAAACTGGGCCGCGACCGGTGCACTCCGACATGAGTGTGGAGAGCGCGCGGCGCATGGCCTGAAGCGTCCGAATCCGCTCCTTGATGTCGTCGATCTTCTTTTTGGCGCGCTTGTAGATGTCCGCGCATCCCACGCCTGGCTTGGCGCGGAGTGACAGGAGTTCGCGAATCTCTCGGAGCGAAAAGCCGAGCTCCTTGGCCCGCTTGATGAATCGGACGCGATCCACAGTCTCCGGCGGATACTGACGGTAGCCCGATTCCCGCCGAGGCGGCTCCGCGATGAGCCCCTCGCGCTCGTAAAACCGGATCGTCTCGATTCCCACGGCCGCCTGCCTGGCGACCTTTCCGATAGTCAGCGCGTCCATGCTCGTCTCCATCTGCCAAGATTCTACAGTCTGTACCATACAACAGAGTCAAGGGTTATTCGGAAGATATCCGGAAGTGCAGTGATCGCAGTGCTTTAAAGTAAACATAATTTGGGGGACAAAAGCAGGATTCTATGGGGCCTTTTACAAGGCATCAGAAACACTTTCCTGGGCACTTGAAAGGCTTCCATGACACCCCAGACCCTCAAAGACCGGGTGGTCCTCCTGCTCATCAATGGCATGAGCAACGAGGCCGCCGAAGGCTTCTGCGTCCAGCAGGGCCAGGCGGCGGAGCAAGCCCGGTCCATCGTGGCCGAGGCCCGCAAGCGGATCACCGTGGCCGCCGATTACACGCGGGATGAACAGATCGGCAAGGCCGTCATGCGCCTGGAAGACCTGTATGCCAAGAGCATGGCCGGGCAAGACATCCGTACCGCCCTCCAGGCGCAACGCGAACTCAACCGGCTGCTCTCCCTGTACGCCGATGTGCGCCGCGACGACTCGCCCAACGAGGACCTGGATGCCCCCGCCATGCGCCGCCAACTGGACCTGATGACCGCCTACCTGGTTCCCCTGAGACTCGCCGACCCGACCTACCCGGTGGAAGAACATGCGCGGATCGCCGCAGAAATCATCCGGCTCCACGGCCTCGCGGGCGTATGACCGCAAAAAGTCCAGGTCGCGCGAACGCGAGCGCACCCTTACGCTCGCGGGCCAAGACATCGCGCCTTGCCCCCCGCCCAAGGACCTGGCGCGCCGCGCCAAGGCCGACGGCGATTTCCGGTTCTTCTGCGAGAGCTACTTTCCCAAGCTCTTCACGCTGCCCTGGAGCGACGATCACCTGCGCGTGATCCGCAAGATCGAGCGCGCCGTCCTGCATTGCGAAACATTCGCCGTGGCCATGCCGCGCGGCAGCGGGAAGACCACCCTTTGCCAGACCGCCGTGCTTTGGGCCATTCTCACCGGGAAGCATCCGTTCGTGTTCCTGGTCGCCTCGACCCAGGAATACGCGCTCTCGATGCTCGGCAACATCAAGAGCCACTTGTCCACCAGCGACAGACTCCTGGACGATTACCCGGAAGCCATCTACCCGATCCGCTGCCTGGAGGGCGAAAGCCGCCGCTGCTCCGGCCAGCGTTACTACGGACGGCTCACCTATATCGCTTGGACGGCCGACGAGATCGTGATGCCCAGCCTGCCGGGGAGCCGATGCGCCGGGGCCATCGTGCGCGTCTCGGGGATCACCGGCAATATCCGTGGCGCGATGTTCATCCGGCCCGACGGCTCCTCGGTCCGGCCTACGCTCGCCATCATTGACGATCCGCAGACCGATCAGTCCGCGCGCTCGCTCTCGCAGACCCAGGAGCGCCTCGCCATCGTCAACGGAGCCATCTCGGGTCTGGCCGGTCCGGACAAGCGCACAGCCATGATCATGCCGTGCACGGTGATCCGCGCCGGAGACCTGGCCGATCAAGTGCTCGACCGCGACCGAAACCCGCTCTGGCAGGGCGAGCGCACCAAACTGGTGTACGCCTTCCCAAAGCAGGAGAAACTCTGGGAAGAGTACGCGCGTCTGCGCTCCGAATCGCTGCGTAGCGACGGGGACGGTACACCCGCGACGGAGTTCTACGCGCGCCATCGCGCCGAGATGGATGAAGGAGCGATGATCGCCTGGCCCGAGCGGCATCACCCCGACGAACTCTCCGCCGTCCAGCACGCCATGAACCTCAAGCTGCGGAGCGAATCGGCGTTCTGGGCCGAATACCAGAACGAACCGCTCCCGGAGAAGACGCTCGAAGACGAAGGGCTGCTCACGCCCGACCAGATCGCCCAGAAGCTCAACGGGCATAAGCGTGGTGAGGCGCCCATCGGCTGCAACCATCTGACCATGTTCATCGATGTGCAGGGCAAGCTCTTGTTTTACTGCGTCTGCGGCTGGGAAGACGACTTCACCGGGTACGTGCTGGATTACGGGGCCTATCCGGAACAGAAGCGGCCATATTTCACGCTGCGCGAGGCACAGCGCACGCTTCAAAGCGTGGCGCGCGGCGCGGGTCTGGAAGGCGCGATCTACGCGGGGTTGGAGGCGCTGGTCAACGAGCACTTGGCGCGCGAGTGGCGTCGCGACGACGGCGCGGCGCTGCGAATCGGCATGTGCCTAATAGACGCCAACTGGGGTACTTCTACCGATGTCGTGTACCAGTTTTGCCGCCAGAGCGCGCACTCAACGGTGCTGCTGCCCAGCCATGGACGCTATGTGGGCGCGGCCGGTAAGCCTTTCTCCGAGTACATCCGCCGCCCCGGCGAGCGGGTCGGGCTGAACTGGCGCATTCCCGGAGTCCAAGGCAAGCGCGCCGTCCGCCATGCGCTCTTTGATTCGAACTATTGGAAGAGCTTTATTCATTCTCGCTTGGCCGTGTCCATGGGGGACCGGGGCTGCCTGTCGCTCTTTGGCCGCGACCCGGAAGCGCACCGGCTCTTCGCCGATCATCTGACCGCCGAGTATCGGGTACGGACCGAAGGCCGCGGGCGCGTCGTGGACGAGTGGAAGCTCAGACCTGAAGCACGGGACAACCATTGGCTCGACGGCTTGACCGGGTGCGCGGTCGGCGCGGCGATTCTGGGTTTGGCACTGAGGGCAGGATGTTCAAATGGTTCCGATGAACGTCGGCGAGTTCGTCTCTCGGAGATGAAGCGAAAAAGAATGCTTCAGTCCTGATCAACTCGTCTAGTTGGAGAGTGTTGGTTCTGTGGAGAAAGTGGAGCCACGGGCATGACGAAGTCAAAGGAAATGGAAAGCGCGCGGCAGCCCTAATACAAGAAGCTGCCGCGCGCCAAAACCTGACCCTATCCGTTATCTTGCCTGCCGGGGCGTCAGATTTCCCTTTGCCGCGGGCTTATCGAGACGCCACATATCG
>BTVV01000213.1:0-6554 GCA_045863855.1 Planctomycetota bacterium
CTTCGAGCAGATACACGTTGCGTGGCCCAGAGGCCGCATCATTTTCGCCGTGCGGTGCGTTGAGAGCCAGCGTCAGACTCGCCATAAGTATCGCCGCGGCGAGCACCCACGGTGCGCGTCGCCCGCGAGGCCAGCGGGTTTTAAATCGAAGCGCAATAAATAGAGCGAGCGGAAAAACGGCCAAGAGCAGGAGGTCGAGACCGAAGAGATGGCCACGCCAGGTCTCCGAAGCGAATAGGAATATCGATCCCGTGACCAAGGGGATGGGAAGCAGGATCGAATAGCCGCCGAGTAGCAGCCAACTCGCGTGTGTCCCTACGGAACGCGAAGGAGTCGGCGGCCCCGCCTCGGATGAACTCATGCCTCCAGACCTTGCAGCGCGTTCTGCAAATTGATCCGCGCTTGGGCTTCGAGTTTCGCGCGCAGGTCGGGGACGTGAAAGAGCGGGCGGCGCTGCAGGAACGCGCGGAGCACGCCGGCGCGGCCGCGGCGGTAGGCGGCTTCGTCCACCCACGCGTACTCGATGCGGATGGCGCGGTCGTAGGCGGCGAATTCGGCCGGCGGCGCGCCAAGGATGCTCAGGTCGAGGTCGCAGAGCATGCGGGCGTCGGGTTCTTCGGGTTCGGCGGCGTGGCGGGTGGCGAGGATCAGGCGCACGACGGCGGCGGCGAGGTCGCGCTTCGCGCCGGCGGCATCCAGTTCGCGCGCGGCCCATGCGGCGCTTTGCGCTTCGTTGTCGCCGCGCCGGGAGTCGTAGACGGCGTCGTGAAACCAGAGCGCCCATTCCACGGCTTCGGGACGCTGCGCCTGTGCGCGGACGGTGTCGAAATGGGCGAGCATCTTCGCGAGATGCGTGCGATTGTGGTACGCGCGCGCGGGTTCGGCGTAGCGCGCGAGGAGCGCGTCGAAGCACGGAGCGGCCGGGCCGCGAAGGCGTTCGCTGCGCCAGAGCCGAATCCAATCGGCCCACAGGTCGCGGGCGGGCGCGGGCACTCGGTTCAGCGCGCTCCGGGCGTCAGTTCGAGCGTCTGGCGCGCGCCGGCGCGTTCGATCTCGACGGCAACCGGTTCGCCCGGCTTAAGCGCTTCGATGGCGCGCAAGTAGCTTTCGGCGTCTTTCACCTCTTGCGCGCCGAGTTTGACGATCTTATCGCCGGCTTTGAGGCCCGCGCGGTCGGCGGGGCCGTCGGGGGTCACGCTTTGCAGCCGTACGCCCGTGCCGTCGCCTTCGTAGGCCGGCTTGGTGCCGAGGTACGCCCCGGATTTCCCGCGCGCCGCGCCCAGCATCGGTTCGGGGTTGTACGCGACGGCCAGATCGCCGACGCCGAGGCGGTAGAGCACGCCCAGCGCCACGGTGGCGCGGTCGCGCAGCGCGACGAGATCGAAGCCGCCGGAGGCGTTCGTATTGGAGACGGTGAGCGCGGGGAGCTTGCGCGCGGCCGCGGCTTGCGCGAGCGCGTCGAAGCGCCCGAGCACGCGGCCGTCGTCGCTCTCCTTTTCAGGCAGCGCGTTCGGATCGGTACGCTCGTCGAGGAGGTACACGCGCGAGGCGGGGTTTACGGCGGCGAGCTGTTCGGCCAGGAGGCGCCAGTCGTCGGCCGAGCCACCGGCGCGCAGCGCCACGCCGGCGCCGGGCTGCGCGAGCGCGCCAAGGACGACGACGGCCTGCGCGCGTTCGGTTCCGACGAACGCGGCCGCGCCTTGCTCAAGATCGTGCGCGGGGAGTGCCGCGAAGACGACGGGAACCTTGAGGCCGCGGAACTGCGCGACGGCGTTCATCTCTCGCGCCAGTTCCAGCCATGCGGCGACGGCGGAGGGATCGGCGTCGAGGTACGGCGCGAGCGCCAGGACGAACGGCGGGGCATCGGCTGCCGGCGGCCACGCGAAGGCCGCGTCTTTGGGCGCGACGAGGCCGACGACGGCCGGTTCGCCTTCGGGCCCCGGGACAAGGAAGCCTTCGGCGGGCGCCTGGAGCCCCGCGTCTTTGAGACGATCGGCCAGATAGCCGGTGAACGGTTCGGTCAAGCCGCGCGCGGCCGGCCCGGTGACGCCCGGATCGCCGAGGTATTCGGCGTGCGCGCGGAGGCGGTCGATGGAGAGCGGATTGCGGCGCCCTTCGGGCGGCGGCGGCGGCGCGGGATCGAGGTCGGGCAGGACGATCTCGGCGCTGTAGACGTGGCTGTGGTCGGTGTCGCGGGTGCTGGTCCACATCAGGCGGCGGCCGTTGGGCGAGAAGACAGGCAGCCCGTCGAAGCCGGCGCTGTAGGTGATGCGCGTGAGTCCCGCGCCGTCGGGCTGGATGGCGTAGAGTTCGAAGGCCACATCCTGGTGGTTGCAGGCGAAGATCAGCCACTGGCCGCCGGGATGAAAATACGGCGCCCAAGCGACGGCGTTGAGTTTCGTGATCTGCCGCGCTTCCGATCCGTCGGCGTTCATGATCCAGACTTCGGCGACCTTGTCGTCGGGCGAGAAGCGGCGCCAGACGATGCGCTTGCCGTCGGGCGAGAAGAACGGGCCGCCGTCGTAGCCCGCGACTTCGGTGAGCCGCTTGGGATGCTGGCCGTCGGCGTCCATCGTGTAGATCTCGCCGTCGCCGTCGCGGTAGCTGCAGAAGACGATCTTCGTACCGTCGGGGCTGTAGGCGCATTCGGCGTCGTAGCCTTCGGCTTCGGTGAGGCGGAGGGGGTTCGCGCCGTCGAGGTCGGTCTCGAAGATGTCCATCCGCGGATCGAAGGCCCATTCGTAACGCTTGGGCGGACCGCTTTGGAGCTTGGCGGATTCTTCGTCCTGATGCTTCTTCGCTTCCGGGTCGAGGTGCGAAGTCGCGAAGAGGATGCGCGGTTTGGCGGGATGGAAGTAGCTGCACGTGGTCCGGCCCTGTCCGGCCGAGATGCGCCGCGCGTGCCCGCTGGCGAGGTCGAGCGTGTAGATCTGATAGAAGGGGTTCTGGAGCGCGCGCTCGCGGACTGCCTGGAACGAGATCGTGTCGCCCTTGGGGCTGAAGTAGGCCTCGCCGTTCTTGACGCCGGCATAGGTGATGCGGCGGATGTTGCGCAGGTACGCGGCCTCGCGCGCGCGGTCTTCGGGCGGCGTATTCGTGAGCGGCGCGGGATCCTGCGCGGCGGCGAAACTCGCGGCGCACCCGAGCAGCAGTGCGGTCAGTCGGCGGTTCATCGGGGGCGCTCCGGGGGGCGTTCGCATAAGCGTGCGTCCAAAAACGTCTCGCGATCCGGTTTAGGACGCACTCTACGGAGACGCCGGCGCTTCGGCGGTCTTCAGCGTTTCCGGGGGCGCGCTTTCGGGCGGAGCGGGGGGGAGCGCGGGCGGATCGGTGGCCGGAAGCGGGATCGTTTCGGCTTTGGGTTCGTCTTGCGTCCGCGGCGCATCCGGCGGCGGCGCTTCGGGCGCGGGAGATGGCGGTTCGGGCGATTCGGGCTTGCCGCCGCGGAGCAGCACGAAGACCGCCGCGAGCAGCAGGACCACGACGACGCCGGCGATGACCGCCATGCGCGTGACGCTGCGGGAGCGTTCCAGATTGGCGCGCTGCGCGTGGATCGACTCCTTCAGCTTCGCCGCGTCCTCGCGCTGGCGTTCGGTCAGCGCCGCGTCGTAGGCCTCCTGCACGTGCTTCAGCGCGGAATCGAAATCGTTGACGTCCATCGAGATCTTGGCTTCGCTCACGCCGATATCGAACTGCTGCTTCTTGTGCTCGACTTCGCCGAGTTCGATCTTGACGCGCAGTCCGACATGCTCGTGCCCCTTCTGAACCGCGTCCTTCCAGTTGATCAGCGCTGCGGGAAGCTGGCCTTGGTGGAAGAGGTCGTCGCCTTTGCGCTCCTGCTCGCTCTGCGGGATGGTGGACATGATGTGCGACTTGAGCTTGCCGACCGAGGTCAGCCCGCGTCCCGGGCGCACGGGCAAGCCGCGGGCGCCGCTGAGCGACGCGTCGGGTCGCGGCGCTTCCATGGGGCGGTTCTCGCCGCTTGCCGAGGCCAGGAGCGCCGCCGCGAGCGCGCCGGAACTTTCGTCTGCGGGCTTCTCTTCTTTTTTGGCTCCGGGCTCGTCGAAGGCGAACGGATCGCTGCGCTTCTTCTTGGCATTGGCCGCCGGTTCGGCAGGTTCGGCGCGCACGCCCGAAGCGAGGCGCACGCTGGATGCCGGCTGCGCCGGGAACTTGGCGGGCGCTCCGCCCTGCAGCGGTTCGAGCGGCTGGCCGCCGCGCAGGCGGTCGATCTCGGCGATTACGTCGTCGGCGCTGCCGTAGCGCTGCACCGGATCGCGCGCGAGCAGGCGGCTCAGGAAGACTTGCAGTTCTTCCGAGACGTCGTCGCGATGGGCGCTGATCGGCGCGGGATCTTTTTCCAGGATGGCAAGGGCCACCTGCTGCGCGTCGTTGCCGGGGAAAGGGTCGATTCCGCCGCTGAGCATGAAATAGAGGCATCCGCCCAGCGCGAAGAGGTCTGCGCCCGGCGAACCGTACGCGCCTTGCAGGCGTTCGGGGGCCTGATAACCGACGGCGGGCGGAATCAGCAGTTCGGTGAGCGGGCGCGTCAGCGTCACCAGCGCGCCGGCGCCTTCGACCTTGACGTCCTGGTCCTGCGTCAGGAGCACGTTGGAGGGCCACAGGTCGCCGTGGGCGTGCCCGGCGTCGTGGAGCGCCTTGAGGCCTTTGGCGATTTCGCGGCAGATCTGGAGCACGTCGCGCCAAGCCAACTGCATCCCCGCGTGGACGATCACGCGCAGGGATTTAACCTTCAGCAACTCCATCAGCAGGTACGCGCCGTGGGGCGGTTCGTGGCCGGCGCCGAAGATCGCGACGAGGTTGTCGTGGACCACCGGCTGGCTTTTTTCCCAGCCCGCTTTAAGCGCTAAATTGAGCTTTTCGTCGCCACGTAGTTCGTCGCGCAGCAGCTTCACCGCCAGCGGATCGGCCGACGTCTGCGCCTGGTATACGAGCCCATAGGAGCCTTTGCCGATCGGCTTCTCGATGGGGTATCCGGCGATCGTTTGCCCGGTCAAATCGGCCATGGGCGAGACGGATTCCTTCCTTCGCAATGTGCAAGGGCTACTTTAGCGCGCGACCAAGGCGAGCAAGGAACTTTTCGCGGGAACCTTGAAGCCATGCGCGGCGGTGCGACTCGGTTGCGGGCGGCCGCCGCGGCGCGTATATAGCAGCGGTCCCCGGAGCCCGGTCCGCATGTCCATCGTCGTCGCCGTACGCAAAGGCCGCCGCATCGTGATGGCCGCCGATACGCTCACCACCAGCGGCACGCACCGGCACGGCCCGCACAACACCGAGACGCACAAGATCCGCAAAGTCGGGCGCTGCCTGCTCGGCGCCACCGGCTGGTCGCTTTACGACAACATCCTCGACGATTACCTCGCCGCGCGCGGCACGCCGAACCTGAACACTTCGCGCGGGATTTTCCGCTTCTTCGTGCGCTTCTGGCAGGACCTGCACAAGAAGTACAATTTCGTGAACGATCAGCCGCCCGAGAAAGATTCGCCCTTCGGCGATATCGACGCTTCGTTCCTGGTGGCCAATCGCCAAGGCATCTTCTCGGTCTTCTCGAACCTCTCGGTGATGCCGCTCAAGAAGTACGCGGCCATCGGCGGCGGCGCGGATTACGCGCTGGGGGCGCTATTCACGCAGTACGAATCCGAACGCGATCCGGCGAAGATCGCCCTGCATGCCGTGCACACGGCCATCGAGTTCGACGTTCATTGCGGCGGCGAGGCGGAGACGTTCGAGATCAAGGCGTAGCCATATTAGAGTTTGAATGATACGGCGGCGCGTTTTGCTAGGCGCTGCTGCGTTGTGGTCCTAGAGTCCAACATCCAAAAGCGGAAATCGAATCCACACCACTTACACGATTTTGATATCTTTGGGGTCGAAGGCCGGCTTCGGCCAGCTCATCCTTAGCTTGCTCATCGTATCGACCAGAATCTGCGAGACCGCGTAGTTGCGGAACCACTTCTCGTTGGCCGGAATCACGTACCACGGGGCGTGGGGCGTGCTGCACTTCGAGAGCGCGTCCTCGTAGGCGCGCATGTACACGTCCCAAAGTTTGCGCTCGGCCAGATCGCCGGGCGAGAACTTCCAGTGCTTGAGCGGGTCGTCGAGGCGCGCTTGCAGGCGCTGCTTCTGCTCGTCCTTGCTGATATGCAGAAAAATCTTCACGATCGTCATGCCGGTCGAAGCGAGGTAATGCTCGAACTGGTTGATCTCCTCGTAGCGCTTGCTCCAGACCGCTTTCGGGACCAAGTTGTGCACGCGCACCACCAGCACGTCTTCGTAATGGCTGCGGTTGAAGATGCCGACTTCGCCCTTGGCGGGGACGGCTTGGTGGATGCGCCAGAGGTAGTCCTGGTCGAGTTCGCGTTCGGACGGTTTTTTAAAGGAGGTGACGTGGCAGCCTTGCGGATTCATGCCCGTCATGACGTGCCGGATCAGGCCGTCCTTGCCGGCGGTGTCCATGGCCTGGAGCACCACCAGGAGGCTGTGCTTGTTTTCGGCGTACATCTTGTATTGAAGCTCGAAGAGCTTATCGAGAT
>BTVV01000214.1:0-6510 GCA_045863855.1 Planctomycetota bacterium
CGCAGCGATCTGTATAAGTTGCCGCTGTCCCAGCGCCAAAGCTCCCAGTGGCTGATCTACATCGAAATCGGCTCCGATGGTGGCAAGCCGGCTTCTGGCAGATACGCGCAAGGCGTGCCGGTTCAAGAATGGGCCCCGGCGCGGGAGGTCCTCCAGGCAAAGGTTCTCGGCGATCGATAGATTTTCGCAGAAAGCTAACTCTTGATGCACCATTCCGACGCCAGCGCGCAAGGCCTCGCGCGGCGACGCAAAGTGCACGGTCCGTCCATTCAGCTCAATCGATCCGCCGTCCGGTACGTGAATTCCAGCCAGCAGCTTTCCGAGGGTGCTCTTCCCTGCACCATTCTCGCCACAGAGCGCATGCACCCGCCCTGCTTCGATTTGAAGCGAGACGTCGTCCAAGGCCAGTACGCCGGGGAAGCGCTTGGTGACGTGGTTGAATCGGATCGCCGGCGCGGTCACGCTAGGGCGCCTTGAGTAGCGCAGGCGGCACGTCCGTAAAACCCCAATCCTTGAGTTGTTGTGCCCACGCACCTAAGTTCTCTTTGGTTACACGGACGAGTTCCATTCGGTTTAGTGCCGGGACTTCTTTTTTGTGATGCACTTTTTCGACGATGATTTGAACGGATTCATACCCCCATTTATATGTCGGCTGGGCCAGTAGCACAGGCGCAATGCCCCGCTCGACGTAAGGCAGCATGGCGGGCAATGCGTCGACACTGACGACTTTGATGCGCTCGGGATTCAGATCGCCCAACAGCGATGGGTTCAGCAAAGCCCAGCCGCCGATCATGGCCCAACCGGCCAGATCGGGATGCGCCTGCATCACGGAGGTCACCTTCTTCGCGGCCTCTTGGGGCGTCTCTTCGTGATAATAGGTATCCACGATCTCGATGCCTGGAAAATTCTTCGCTTCTTCGCGAACCCCCTGCGCGCGCTTCTGTAAATTCGGCGCATTTTGATTGCCTGCCAGAATCGCGATCTTGCCCTTGCCTCCAAGCTGCGCGGCCAACTCCTTCATTACCTGTTGACCGGTTTCGATATCGTCGACACCATAGTAGGCAAATCGCTTGGACTCGGGCGCGTCGCTGTCGAAGGTCATCACCTGCACTCCTCGGCCAACGGCATCGTTGATTGCGCCGGTAACTTTCCCGGCATCGCTGCACGAAATCAGAACCGCTTGCGCGCCTTGATTCACCGCTTGCGCGATCCGCTGGGCCTGGACCTGCCCATCCTCGCTGGGCGGTGTCAGGATCTCTACATGGATCACCAGGCCTTGCTTCTCGCCGATTTCCTTTGCGGCGTCCAAGGCGCCTTGGTGTGCAGAAGAGAATACGGGGTTGGCGCTTGCTTTTGCGATCATCGCGATGCGCAAGCCGCCGTCGTTCGCGGCCGGCTTTACATCGTCCGCTACGGGCGCCGGCTTACTGGAGCCTCCGCATCCGGCTAAAAACAAAAGCCATACGGCCGTGCATAGCACATTCCCTGTTCGCGTCATGTTTCGCTCCTCGATTCAGCAGTGCTTGAGGCCCGAACCGCCTGCGCGGCCAGCGCAAGCCTTCGAGCCGAGAGATCGGTCTTCAACCTGTCCAGAAAAACGGCCAGAACAATTGCAAGACCCACGACGATCCATTCGAACTGCGGATTGAACTGAAGGATAACGATCGATTGCCGGATGAGGGCGATCAGGAGCGCACCCAGCATCGCGCCGACGATACTCCCCCGCCCTCCATTGAGGCTCACGCCCCCTACCACGGCGCTGGCAATCACGTAAAGTTCATAGCCGCTGCCATCGATGCAACTGGCCGATCCGTAATAGCTGCTGCCCAGAAATGCCGCAATGCCCGCCGCCCACCCCGATAGCGCGTACACGCAGATCAGGATTCGGTTGATGGGTAATCCGGAATAGCGTGCGGCTTCCATATTGCCGCCCACCGCATAATTGTAACGACCCCAAACGGTGCGATTGAGATACAACGCACCCGTAGCCGTAATCAGGATCATTGCGAGCAGCGGAACCGGATGCAGTGTCTCGGATAGTCCCAGGCTCGCCTTCGCCGCACGAGTCTGAGTTTCCGGCACGACCAAAGTCGCCGCACCGCTCATGACAAAGGCAACTCCGCGGAAGATCCACATGGTTCCCAGGGTGACCACGAACGGATGTACGCGCAGGCCGACGACCATGGCTCCATTAAGCATGCCGCAGAAGATGCCAATCCCGGCGCAAATCGCCAACGAAGCCACCACCGATAACCCGCTATCAATCTGAAGCGAGCGCAACGCCATCGCGCCACCCACACCGGCCAGTGCGTATACCGCGCCCACCGACAGATCGATGCCCGCGCTGATGATCACTAGGGATGCGCCGGCGGCCATTATCGCGAAGAAGCTCGCCTGCGTCGCCGTTTCCATAAGGGTCGCGGCATTGAGCAGCTTATTGTATTCCTCGCCTGTAAATGGATTCCTCGCGTTCCCTGCCGCGAGGGCCACAACGGAGCCTAGCAACAACAAGACCATCACCAGCCCGGCCTGCTGGCTATGAAACAGATTGCGAGCGATTCGAAACATGGGCGACTAAGGTAGCGCGAGCGGCCACCGGCATCCAGGGCCATTGGCCGCTCCCGCGCAGCCCGCCTCGAATGAATGATGCCACTCTAGGCGCCGAGATCCGATACCTGGGTGATCTTCACGCCGCCTGCTTGCATTTCGGCCAACGCTTGGTCGACCGAGCCCGCGGGAATGTTCACTCCGCGGCAGGCGTCGGCAATGACCCAAGTCTCGAAGCCCGCACGCGCAGCGTCCAACGCGGTGGCTTTAACGCAGTAATCTGTCGCGAGCCCGGATACGTAAACACGTTTCACCGTTCGAGCGCGCAGCAGCTTGGCAAGATCCGTATCCTGGAATCCGCTATAGGCTTCCAGGTCGCGCCGGGTCCCCTTACGAACGCTGAGCGTGCCGGGCGGAAGCACCAGTTGGGCGTGTAACGCGGCACCGGTCGTGCCCGCCACGCAGTGCTTCGGCCAGCTCTTGTCGACGAACTGGGGCTCCGCGGCAAAGCTGGCATGATCTTCGGGATGCCAATCCTGGGTGGTCACTACGACGGCGAACCGCGGAATCAAGGAATTGATCGCGGGGATCACCGCATCGCCATCGGGCACGGCCAGTGCCCCTCCAGGACAGAAGTCGTTCTGAACATCGACAATCACCAGTGCGGCGTCCTGCAAGATTCGGGTAGTCATGTTCGTCTTCCTCCCCTATTTAGTGTTTATAATACACTATTTAAGCATCAGCGGCCAGTTCTTTGCCGGAATTCGACTGTTTCTCCGGCAACCATTCGCGGCCACAGACCGAGCAACGCTCTCCCGGCGCCGCACCTACGATGTCCTCAACACCAAAGGTGACCAGCTTGCCTGGGCAATCGATGCCGTAGGCCCAATGGCCGCGGACGTCGCGTTCGGCGTGATTCGCTCCCAACCAACAAGTGCGTTCTTGCGCAAGCGTCTCGCTCAGCCAGGAAGCGCGCTCGGAAGGAGGCTTCAACAGTTCCAGCCCGGCGCGCGCCAGCGCCAGAGCGCAGTATCCGGAGTCCAGTACGGTGGCCGGTTCGGCGTTGAGTTCGCCCGGGCGCCAAGCCGGATCGTAGCGAGCGTGCTGCTCGGGCGTCAGGGAAGGCGCCGGCCCGGTGTGAACTTGCTCGCGCAGACAGTGAAAGCACGGGCCGATCGCACCATCAACCAAGATCAGCTCAAAGAATCGTGCGCGGGCATAGCAGCGCGCCGCCACGTGGCGAATCCCGCGCTTCCGCAGCGCTTCGGCCATGGCGTACTCGGCGCCGGTGCCGGTCGTGAGAATCACAAGGTCCGGCCGCAAAAGATCCAGCAGATTACCGAATTTCCGTACGCCGTCCGGCGAATCCTCTTCTGCGCGCATGAGCGCCTGAGTATGCGCGCCGTAACGGGCCAGGCGCTCGGCGAGCGCCTCGGCCTTCCAGCGTCCCACCTCATTCGGGTCATACGCTTGGCGCACGAGATTCTCCAGGTCAACCCGTTCGGGATCGCTGAGAGTCATGGCCTCTACGTGCGGAGCCAACGTTTCCGCGGCTATGCTACCCAGCGATCCGCAGCCCACCACGAGTACACGTCCCCGCCGGGAGAGAGGTTTCCACGACTTAAAGACAGGTTGAGCTTTAATCCAAACGTCGGCTGCTTCCCGCTCGAAGCTTCGAATCCACCAAGGCCAGCGTGCATGACCGAAGAGGACGCTGGATCGTGGAGAATTCAGCAACAATCGTGCTTCGGCTGGTTCATGAGGCGAGCCGCGCAAGAGTTCAGCACGGGCCAGCGCGGCCAATCGATTGATCGCTTCGGGGGAAGTTGTCCCCTCGTTCTGCCCACGTTCCGTTTTGGGCCATGGTTCATTGACCGGAATCGCATCGATTCGCGCGCGAACCGCTCGGGTTGCAGGGAGGATCGTGAGCCGCAAAACCGGCGCAGGCGACCGAAAACCTTCAGGGGCTTCGGCATCCGCCACCACGATCCGCGCCTTCTCGAACATCTCGAAGATCCAGCGATCTTCCCACGGAATCTGCGCTCGAAGACGATCAGGCAAGGCTTCGGCGCCCGGACCGATGGCGAAATTCCTTACCCCGCAGCGCGCCAGCAGTAACGCAGCCTCCATGGCACTGTCGCCGCCGCAGACTCCCAGCACCTTTTTATCGAAAGCCGGACCGTACAGCGGCGCCACGCGCTTGTAATACGCATCGCGGTTCGGGTTGGTATCGAGAAAGGGCTCCATCATGTTGATGCTCCTTTTCGTAGAACCCAGTCGATCAGCTCGCGCGGTTCAGTCCCGGCTGCATGGCGCCTGCCGGTAAAGCGCTCCAGTCTTGAATCTCTTCGCGCTGCCACGCTTCTTGCTCAATCCAGAAGCGAACGCCCGGATCCTGCGGATAGCCAGGTGGCAGTGCAAACACGGCCGTCACCGGATCTCCCAGGCGAATGCGCATCCAACCCAGCGGCAAGCGGTCCACGCGCATGGCTCCACCTTGGTTTGCGCGCCATGCGGCTTCCTGGGCCGCTCCCTCAGGCGTCTGGAAGAACGGAGCTTTCGCGAGCCTCGCCATGGCGCCGCTCGCGGATGGCAAGGCCGCCAAGCCCAAGTCGATCAGGCGGTCGCCGTCTTTACTTCCAAAACAATGCAACGCCCAGCCTGCGCCGCCACGGCCCTGCACCGCAATGAAGGTAAAGCCCGCATCCAAGCCCAGGGCGCGGTTGTAAGCGAGGCATGGCTCCAAATGCTCCACACGGTCGATCCCGCTGGGCCGAGTCCCGCCTACATCGAATGGATGCGAGTGCCCGCGCGCGAGCACGTCGAGCCGTCCGTATCGGCGCAGCGCGGTATCCAGAAGCACATCGAATCGGTTTTGGATGCCGGCGCCGTCGCGAAATCGTATGCGCGCGGCGCTGGCTTCGACCCAGGCATCGGGCAAACGAAGCGCTCGGACGACGACGACGGCAGCCAAATCCTCAAGGGATGTGCGTTCCATCCGCGGAACACGCACGCACCCGGCTCGGTACTTCAAGGCGCAGAGCGGAACGAATACCGCTTCTCGCGGACTGCGGCTAAGGCGCCGGCCCTCCTCGGCAGCACGGTCCAATTCACACGTCACGGCGCTCCAGGCCTCGGGTAGTACAACGACCAGCGGTCGATGCGCTTCGTCACGGGCGGCGGGTTCGCTTTGCATGGCTGTTTTCTCCTCTGCAATTCGTCAAATTACCGCTCCGGCTTCCACGCTTCAGCATGGATGCGGCCGATAAAGGCTTCATGCGGACTCATGCCCGCGGCAATTTTGAGGCTGGAGTACAAATGGTTGACCACGCGCTGCGAAAGCACGTCGGCAACCGTATACGTACGCTTCCATTGATTGATGTAAAAGAGACACAACAATCCGCCACCCAATAGGTGACCCGCGCTTCCGAGCGGCAGGTTTAAGGCTTGAATCCAGCGCATGTCGTAAAAGACGAAGGGCTGCCCCTGCGGATAATCGGTCGAGTAGGCCACCCGTACCGGGACCGCGGTCCATGGCGCACCCTGAACCATTTCCACCGGATAGTGCCCGCGAAGCTTTTCGGCCACGCCTTTGAGCCCCTTCAGCGGCGCAGGTAGTAAACCTTCCCACGCCAGGACCGTGTACGGGGGCGGCCTAAACTCGGCCCCATCGGAAGCCCAACGCCAGGCGCCGTCTGCGGGAATTGCCGAGTCGCTCGGCGCATTCGAACGGCGCAGTGCTTCCATGCCTTGAGCAAGCGTGAGCGTCCAGGCCGGGTACATCTGCTCCATGGCTCGGATCTCCTTTAGCACGCGTGGCTCATCGCGCGCCCAAGGCTGCGTGGCGGCCAGGACCTCCAGATCCACCTCCCACGCGGCTTCGTGCGGCTTGCCATGTGGATCGCGAACCCAGCGGCGTTGAACGATCGGCATGACGCTCCTCCTTTCATCGAGGCGCTGTCC
>BTVV01000215.1:0-6504 GCA_045863855.1 Planctomycetota bacterium
GTCGAGGGCGCATGTGTTGCCCCAGCGTTCGTACGTTTCGCCGCGATAACGGTACGGGTATTCGCCGGCCAGCGTGACGGCCGCCCACGTGTCGTCGCGCGGCAACCCCCATAGCGCCAGACCTTCGTACACACGCGCGGCTAACGTCCAAGCTTGAGCCGCGTTCAAGAAATCGTTCGGCTGAGCCTTGCGGCGCTGCTCCCCTTCCCCAACTTCCGGCACTTCGAGAACCTCGAAGCCTTGAAAGCGTCCTGCGGCGAGCGCCAGTCCGCCGGCGACTTCACCGGAGGCCGGATCGCCGAAGACGACGCCTCGGGGCGCGTCGAGCTTCTTCGCCGCCGCCTGCAGCATCTCGGCGCTGACGGTGGCGGGCAGTTCTTCGTCCTTCTCGGTCCAACTTGCTAGCAGCGTGCGGCGCAGCGGCTCCGGCGTGAGCGCCGCGGCTCCCGTCTGCGCGGGCAGGACGAGCACCTGCGCGGGTTTGAACGCACCGGCAAATCGCGGCGCGTAGAGATCGTCCTTGAAGAGCACCGGATAGAATTCGTCGGGCGTCCATGCGGCGAGCGCGGCCAGGTAGGAATCCATATCCTCGACCAGCACCAGCACGTCTTTCACGGTGCGCTTGGCCCAGCGCGAACGATTCGGTCCGTCCTTGCCGCCGGCCAGCGCGCGCATCGCACGCGCGGCACGATGCAAAACCGGCGACTCACCTTCAGCGGAGGCTTTCTCGGACAGTTCGTACAGTTTATCGGCGGATTGCGCATCGCCCGCGGCATAAAAACTATCGGCCAGATCGAGGAACGCATCGGCGCTGTTGCGACCCAACGGGGCTTCCTTGCGCATGCGTTCGATCCAGCTTTGGGATAAGGCGGCATCGTCGAGCATCAACAGCGCGTACGCGACGGCCCCGATGGAGGACTGCCATTCGGCTGGCGCCAGCGGCCGGGCCAATAAGGCCGACAAACGCGATTGGACTTCGGCCTCCCCTTCCGGGTTGCGCTGCATCTTTTCCAGCGCCTCGCGAAAGAGTTCCAACTCCACCTCGATGGCGCTCGCATGCTTCTCCCGCCAGGCCTTCTGCCGCGCCTCGGCTTCTTTGCCTTCCGCCTGTTGACGATCGGTCAAAAGCTTCGCGTACGCGCCCGCGGCCTCGCGCGCCGGTTTCAGCGCCTCATCGGATTTGGGCTCGGCAGCGAGCTTCTCCAAGGCATCCCCCAACGCTTCTCGCGCGGGCTGCGCTTCCATGGGCAGGGCGATCCCGGCCAGCGCCTCATCCAACAGTCGTTGCACGTCCGCCACCGGAAGGACCTGAGCCTTCTCGTTCTTTGCGAACGTATCCAACTGCTCGGCCGCGCGCCGCAAGCGCCGTGCGACATGCGCGGGACCTTTGACGTGAAGCTCGGCGTACGTTTTGATCAGTTCGGGCGTTCGCTCTCCGTCGGCCGGCGCATGGGGGCCGTACCCCATGCGGTCCAGCAGCACCAGCGCTTCGTCGGCGCGGCCCAATCCTTCGAGCACATCCACCGCACGCTTCAGGAGACTCCTATCGTGGGCCGCCCGCGCAGCCCACTCGGTATAGGCCACGGGATGCCGTGCGAGGAGATCCAGCAGTTCGGAAAGCTCCGCGCGCCGGGCGGGAATCTCCGCCACGGCCGCAACCTTTCCGTCGGCCGTCAAATAAAAGAAGCCCGCTCGCGGAGCTTGCGGCCATGGCTTCAACTCGTCGTGGCCGCTCCAGAGCACCGCGACGTGAAAGCGCTGCAAGCCCAGATCGCCTTGCTCCAGCCAATGCCCGGCATCCAGGGAAGCCGCATCGCCTTCGCGTCGGATCAGGACCAGGACGGGGCGCGGCTGGGCATGGGCGGCCTTCAGCGCATCGCTCAGCGCGGCATGAAACTCAGCGGCCACAGCCTCCCCTCCTCCCGAAAGTCCAATGCATCCCCATCCGCACAGGAACAGAATACCCGCGTGCAAGCTGCTTGTTTTCGAATACATGAGCAAACCTCGCCAGAAATCCATGTTGTGAGCAAACGGCGCAGCACGAGGCTACCCATGAATCGAAGCCGCCGCAAAGCTCTTTGAAGAGAAGCGCCGCGCGGCCGTTTTATGCTTACCTTGTGGCGCGGCGTGGGGTACTCATAGCGGCTCGCAAAATCGGGGAGGTGCTTGGGCATGCGGTTCTTGACGGTCGGTATGCTGGGCATACTGCTGGTTTCGGCCGGCGTTTTTGGAGCGGAGGCCGCATGGGAATTGACGGTGGGCACCGACGGCAGGCTCATGGTCCAGCGCGAAGGCAAGACGCTGCTGACCTTCCAGCCCGGGCTGTTTGCCAAAGGTTGGCAGGGCGGCAAAAACATTCCGCTCAAAGAGGCCGGCCCCGATCCACGAACGAAATTAATGAAGCTCGTTACGCCGGCGGGAGCGGCGGTACACGGGAGCGCGCAGTACGCACCCGGCGCGGACGGTAAAAGCATCGAAGCCACCTTCACCTTCACACCCGAACAGGATGTCGAACTGAACAGCCTGCATGTCGCCGCGGATGCCGCGGCCGAACTGCTGATCGGCGGCACGTGGAAAGCCGGCGACCAGGAAGGTACGTTCCCCAAGGACCTGGATGGCGAGAAGATTCATCTCTTCGGGGCGGAAGCCAGCGGATTGGAACTTCGTCTGCCAGAGAACGGACCGCGGATCGCGCTACAATTAAAGGAAGCGCGCGGCGTTCTGGTGCAGGACAACCGCAAGTGGGGGCCGAGCTTTTCGGTCCGCTTGAGCGCCGGGAACGGCGAAGGCGCCGAGCGCCTGCTCTTCAAGAAGGATCGCGCCTATACGCTCGGCTTTACGGTTCAGCTTCCGGAACCGGCTGCCGTCGAGATCGACGCGCCGGTGGTGCTGACGGCCGGCCCGGAATGGAAACCGCTGAACATGGAACTGGATATCGAAGCCGGCAGCGCGCTCGACTTCTCCAAGCTGGGCCACATCGACGCGCCGGCGGGCAAGCACGGCTGGCTGAAGGCCAGTCCCGCCGGGCAGTTCGTCTTCGAGCAAGCGCCCGATAAGCCGGTCCGGTTTTACGGCGTGAACTTCTGCTTCAGTGCGAATTACATCACGCACGAGCAATCGGATATCTTGACCGAGCGACTGGTGCGGCTGGGCTACAATTCGGTCCGCATTCATCACCACGAGATCGAACTCTGCAAGGATCAACCGAACTCGACCACGTTTCATCCAGAAAAGCTGGACCAGCTCGATTACCTACTCGCCGCCTGCGCCAAGCGCGGGCTGTACATCACCACCGACTTGTATATCTCGCGCCCGGTCAAAGCCGCCGAATACGGCGGCGACGCGCAGGCCGGACGGCGCAACTTCAAACTTCTGGCGCCCGTTCACGATGGCGCGTTCGAAAACTGGAAGCTGTTTACGAAGAACTTCTTATCGCACGTGAATCCGTACACGAAAAAAAGCTACGCCGAAGATCCGGCGCTGGCGTGGCTGAGCATGGTTAACGAAGGAAACTTCGGGAATTACTACGGCGAGTTGAAAAGCATCCCGGAATGGCAGGCGGCGTGGAACCGCTGGCTCACGACGCGCTACACCTCACGGGCAAAGCTGAACGAAGCGTGGCCGGGCGCGCTGAAGGACGGAGAGGATCCGGCGCAGGGCAGCGTTCCGCTTCCCGGCGACCTGTGGAACGCCAAAGACATCCGCCACGCCGATCTGCTCGCATTTCTGGCCTTTGCCGAAAAGGATTTCTTCGAGCGCATGGCGAAGTTCGTCCGCGAGGATCTGGGATGCAAGGCGCTCTTGACCAACTGCAACGGCTGGACAACGCTCACCCCGGATCAAATCGCCCGCGACGCGTACGATTACGCCGACGATCACTTCTACATCGATCACCCCGAGTTCATCGACAAGTCGTGGCAGTTGCCGAGCCGCTGCGGGAACAGCAGCCCCGTGGCCGGCGGCGCGCGCGGCGGGCGCGACCGTTCCTTCACACGCCTCTTCGATAAGCCGTTCACGATCAGCGAATACAACTACTCCGCACCGGGACGCTTTCGCGGCGTCGGCGGCATTCTGACCGGCGCGCTGGGCGCGCTGCAAAATTGGGACGTGCTCTGGCGCTTCGCGTACAGCCACAATCGGGACAGCATGTTTTCGCCCAAGGCAATGGATTACTTCAACATGTCCGCCGACCCGCTGGGTCAGGCCAGCGAGCGCGCGGCGATGCTCCTGTATGTGCGGCGCGACATGAAGGCCGCGCCGCATCGCGTGGCGGTGGTGATGACGCCCGAAGACCTCGAGCGCCCGGCCGCGAACGCCGGGAACCTCGCCCCGCGCTGGCACTGGGCCGCATGGGTCACGCAGGTAGGCACGGACGTCGTCAGCGATCCGGCCGCCAAGCTGCCGTACGATCTGACGATCCCCGTGGGCTGGAATACGCCGCCGGAACGCTATACCGGTTCGACCATTAAAGCGGGACTTTCGGCTTACGGCTCCGACGACGCCGCGATCCTGGAGGCCTTGAAGGAAACGGTTCTTCCTGCGGGCAACCGGACCGATCCGGCGAAGAAAATCCTCGAGAGCGAAACCGGCGAACTGCTCATCGACGGTCCGCGCGACATCATGGTGCTGAACACTCCGCGCACGGCGGGCGGATACGCGCCGGCCGGGCAAACGGTGGACGCCGCGCTGGGCGGCGTGAAGATCACGATGCGCGAAAGCGACGCGACGGCCTGGGTCAGCGCACTGGACGATGCGCCGATCGCGAACAGCAAGCGCCTGCTCGTCACGCATCTGACCGACCTGCAGAATACGGAGATCAAGTACGCCGAGCGCGCGCGGCAGACGCTGCTCGCGTGGGGCAAACTCCCTCATCTGGTACGCACCGGTCAAGCCGAGATCCGCATCAAGCGCTCCGGCGCGGAGGAGCTGAAAGTATGGGCGCTGAGCACCGGAGGCAAACGCCTGGCCGAGGTGCCCAGCCGCCTGGAAGGCGGCGAACTGATCTTCACCGCCGATGTGGCCGGTGGCGGCGAGGCCGAAGGCGCGCGGATGCTCTACGAAGCAGCCGTGAAGTAACCAGTGGGTCTATTGCTTTCAGGTGCCGGCCGTGCTCGAGCCTTCGGAGGCCTGACGCTTGCGGCGCGCGCGCATCTCGACATAAGAGCCCAGCGAAGCGAATAGCATCAGCCAGAACAGAGCGTCCATTCCCGCCGCGAACCAGACGATGCGGGGCTGTTCGAACGGAGCAACCGGGCCGTCCGGCATCGCTCGTAAGCTGAGGTCGGGGTACAGCACCAGCGGCCAGCCGTAGGTTTCGGAATGCTCGACGGCAACGGGCGAGAGCCATTCCTGCGCCAGCGCGCCGGTAAAATACCGTGGCACGGCCGGATGCACGTTGGCCAGCATCGCCACGCCAGCCAGCAGCGACAACGCCAACAGCGTGGACAAGTGTAACTGAAACCACGGGCGCTTGGATGCGGGCTTCACGAGTTCCAGCCTGCCGCGATCCGTGCCGCGCTCAATCGAAGAAGCGGAAGAATCGCTTGTCCGCATCGAGCTGCCGGACCATCACGGCCAGCTCCATGGCATGATAGTCGCCCCACAAGCTCGATTCGCCATACGGCGCGCGGCCTTTTTCGGGCGCGTGGTCCCACCCGCGCGGCTGGTGGTAGATGCTGTGCAACAGCAAGCCCTGGTGCTTCGGGGCATCGCTGAGATACGGCGGGCTGAAGAGCGTACGCGCCATCGTCAGGCCGGCCTGGCGGTAGCGTTCGGACGCTTTCTTATCCTTCGACTTCAGGAACTCGCCGAGCCGCAAGTAACCTTGCGCGGCAATGGCTGCGGCCGAACTGTCCACCGGCTCGTAGGGATTGCGCGGCTGCGAGGGCTTGGTGTACACCCCCGGCATGTGCGCCAGCCCCGGAGCTCCGGTGTCCCACATCGGGATCCCATCGGTGCAGGTGTGTGCGATGAGAAATTCCGCCGTGACGCGCGCTCCGCGCTCCACGCGCTTCAAGAGCGCCTTGCGGTCGGCCACGCCTTTGAACGAACGCTCCGGCAGCGCGCTCAGGAACTCGAGTTGCTCGCCACAACCGGCCAGCACCCACGCCAGACCCCGCGTCCAGGTGCTGAAAGGGCTGTAACCCTGCTGCGTGCTCGGACAGCGGTAGCGCCCGTCGGTGACGTTGAAGATCGATTCGTGCACCACACGCCCAGGCACATCCCAAGTATCGCGCCCCTTGCCGTAGTAGACGTTGAAGGCGAGCGTGTTGTCGAGGTGCTCCACGAGCCGCTTGAGCAGCGAGACGCGCTCGTCGTTTTCGCCCATCAGCGCATGGCCGAGCGTATGCGCCAGCGCCAGCGCTCGGAGGCTGCGGATCGTATCGCTGAAGAGCGAGTGCGGACCGTTGAAGCTGTGGATGTAGCCGGTACCGTCGACGAGCTTCGTCCAGCGCGCAGCCTGCACGGCGCCGCTGGTCTTCACGGCCAGTTCGCAGAACGCGC
>BTVV01000216.1:0-6398 GCA_045863855.1 Planctomycetota bacterium
GGTGTCGTTGCCAAGTCGCAAGTGCCTTGAGTTCCAGGGTTTGTGCGAGCAAGCCTTTGTTCTTCTTGGCCTTAAGAAAACGCGGCGAGAAGGTTCCCACCCTCTCCGCCAGTTACAGCAGGCAGGCATTCCATCGGAAGTTACGGGCAGAATCCCTGGACCGGATGTTCCGTCGAGGCATCGGTCAGGGCGCTTCGGCCGTGTGCGTTACTGGGAAGTGCGCACTCCGAACTGCGGGATCGTCTGCCCGAATTCGAGAGCGCCCACGTCGGCGGCTTGGCCGGAGTATTTCAAGAACACACGCTGTCCTTTCTTCCACGTGAGCGGCGCGTCGAGTTCCAGCACGTGCTTCGCGTAGTCGATCTTCAGGATGCGAGCGCTCGCGCCATCCGAAAGCTGGATTTCATCCCCTTGCTCGCCGGTTATTCCAAAACCGTCGTAGAACCAGCCCGCATCGGTAACGGCCAGCGTCTTCGAGCGGGTTCCATCCGCGGCGGTTTCTGTGAGCGGTAAGGCTTTGTCGATCAGCGGACTTTTCTCGGTGAGGCGGAAGTCGCCCTTTTGAAAATCCGCCAGCAGCGGGTCGAGGCTCGTGTTGCCGGCGAACGTGCCGGGGTATTTTTCTTCCACGGCCTTAAGGTTGGACGGACCCGTGTTGGATTTCTCCTGAACGTATGCGACGAGTGCGTCCTGCTTTCCAGGCGTGAAGACGTTGTTGCCTTCGAAACGAACCTGCGCCAGGTTGCCGCGGAGTTCGAAGGCGACGGGGTGGCCTTCGAGGGTCTTCTTCCATGCCCACTCAATGTGCGGGCGGTACGCTTCCGGCAAGAAGAGGTTATTTTTGAAGAGGTTATCTTTGAATTCGAACTTTTTGTGGAAAGGTTTCGAGTCCTGCTTCTGTTCCATCGGCGGCGGGTTGAGGAAAGCGTTCATCGCATCGTCGCTGGGCACGGTCACGCAGCCGTTATCGAAGCCGTGGAAGGTGTTGTGGAAGATGCGATTGTGCGAGACGAAGCCCGCTTCGTGGCCTTCACCCAGCCAATAACCGGTCCCGTCCTTGCGCTTTTGCCAGCCTTCCCACGATCCGCCCCAGCGCATGTTCATGGCCATGCCGCCGGCGACGCCCTCGGGGAAGTCGGCGTTGGGCTTGTCGAGTTGCGGGTTGCAGAAGATGTTGCGGCGGATGATCCCACACTGCCCGCTGTACTGCATGCTCGAAGGTTGCGCACCTTTGTTAGGGCGAAAAGGCGTGTAGCCGAAATAATTGCGCTCGAACAGGTTGTACTTCGTTTGATCGTACTTCGGCACGGGGTTGAATGCCGGGTGATCGGGACTGCGGCTGTCGGTCTTGATGTCGTACACCTCGATCAATTTTTCGGCTCGGGTTCCGACGTAATACGAATTGGTAAAGTGGCAGTTGCGAATGACGTTGAAGTTCCCGGACCGGATCGCCAACAAGCAGTGCGCGGCGATGTCGAAGGTGCAGTGCTCGATCAGGTTGTAGTTACTGTCCTCGAGGATCAGGCTGTCGAAGCCCGAGTTGCGGAACAGGCAGTCGGTCCAGCGGCAGCGATCGCACTCGATCATTTTCACGGACCCTTTGCCGCCGTTCAGGCCGTCCTTGAATACGCAGCGCGCGAATGCGATGTGCTTGCAGCGCCGCGCAAATACCCAGCCCACGACATTCTCGAAACGCAGATCTTCGAAGACGAGATGTTCCACGTCCAGCAGGACCAGGACCGTGCGAGGAACGGAATACGCTTCGGGCGGGTAATCCTTGCCGCCACCGCCGATGACGACCGGCTCTTTTTCGTACGCACGGTAGACGATGGGCCGCTCGGCCGTGCCGGAATGCTTCGGCGCCAGCACGTCGTTGATCTCGGCGCCGGTGGCATTTTGGTAGGTACCGGCGCGGATCGCCACCGTGTCGCCGGCCTTCGCGGCGGCCGATGCCTTGGAGAGGCACGGATACGCGTCGCCATCCTGGCCCGAGGCATCGCGTTGCTTCACGCTGTAAGTGCCTTTGCAGTCGGCGCCGAGCTTCCCGTCGACGTAGATCGTCGCGGCAAACGCGGCACTGGGCCCGAGGCTCAGCGCGGCGGCAGCCAGTAGCATCCGTACCCGGCTCCAACGGCGCCGCCGGCTATGCGCAGCAAATGCGTTCATGGGATGTGCCCTCGATTCGAGTTCGGCTTACAAAAATCCTGCGGCTCTTCGTACGCCTATCCGGCCTTACGCACGACTCTGGCTGGGTACGCTTGGAATGGCTTCCCCCGCCGTGTCCGGCAAGGTCGTGCCGCGGGGGACGAACTGCGTATCCATCCAAACGGTTTCGAAGTCTGGCGCATGTATGCGCGCGGGATCGGCCAGCAAGGCAACGGCGGTCTCGCCTTCCGCCCCAAATGGTGCGCGCACGGTGGAAAGGGCGGGCGTGGCGCCACGCGCCGCGGCGGTGTCGTCGTAGCCGATGACGACCGTCTGCTCCGGCACCTTCACGCCCAAGTCTTGAAGCCGGCGCATGAGCCGGATCGCCAGAGTGTCGTTGCGGCAAAGCACCGCCCGGAGCTTACGGGCCACGAGGTCCCGTGCGGCGACTTCCAACACGGCTTCCAGATCCTGGCTGTGATGCCAGTACACGCGGTCGATGCTTACGCGCGAGGCCTTCGCGAGGCGCTGGAGCAGCGGGATGCGGCTGAACGGATCCTCGGGCGAATCGCCGCAGAACGCGATGCTGCGGATGCCGGTGCGCTGAAGGTGTTGGAAGACCTGCCGGTAACCGGATTCAAGATTGGGTTGGACGCTGTTTTGCGTGCGCTGATTTTGACCCAGGACCGCGTAGGGAATGCGTTGCGCGCGCAAGTAGGGCTCCAAGCGGCAGGCCAGGGGTTCTTGAAAGAGGCCGACGGCATCGTGGAACGGGGTGACCGCTTCCAGCAACGCTTCGGCGTGGAGATATCGATCGGGTGAAACGAATCGCAAGCGGCTCCGCAGGCGGTGCTGGTCGCATGCCGCCGTGATGCCTTCGAGGCGTTCTAAATAGGTGTGCGGGCTATGGCTGGCGGCCAGATCTTCCTGCTGCTTGGGAATCAAGATGTCTATGGTGAAGGTGCCGCTCCCTTGTCGTGCGGTCAGAACGCCGTCCTGAATGAGCGTACGGATGGCATGTTCAATGGTGTCGTTGGCCACGCCCCAACGTTGGCGCATGCTCTGGCGAGTAGGAAGGTGGTCGCCGGGCTTAAGATCCCGCCGCGCAATTTCCTCCAAGATGAGGCGCTTGACCTGATCGTATTTGGCTTCGATGCCGAAGTTTTTCATGCAGGGCGGTCGTCTCCGTAGTCATCGCAGAATACCGATGACTGGGTTAATTACACCGGTATACTATAAATTACTTCGCATTAATCCAATAGTGCGATAATACTGTAAATATATTATATATAAGATTTTATATATAATAAGCGTGTTCAATGCGAGCATATTAACAGGATTATCGTATATATTTTTGGTCCAAAGTCTCCCTCGGTGTACCTATCCCAATATGGGGGAGGTCGCTATGTCTCGACCCAGTTCGCCAACCCGCGCTCAGCGGTCGCCGCGCGTGGTAACCATCTGCCAGGAACGGTTACCCGGTGAATCGGACGCTCAGCGGCTCGATTTCATGCTGGAGCGCATGACCTTCGCTTCACCGCGCGGACCGGATCTTGTTTGCTTACCGGAATGCTTTTTGTCCGAGCCCGAAGCGCCGGACGGAACGGGGGTGGCGCTGAAGAAGCTGGGCGCCTGGGCGAAAGAGCATCGCGCGTACGTGATCGCGGCGATCTACACGCTGGAAGGCGGAAAGAAATTCAATTCGGCGGTACTGGTGGATCGCGACGGCAAGCCGGCGGGGCGATACGACAAGATACATCCGACCGAAGGCGAACTGGACAAGGGCATCGCGCCGGGAGCGCGTGCGCCGACGGTTTTTGAGACCGATTTCGGGCGCATCGGCTGCCAGATCTGTTTCGACGTCAATTGGCCCGAGGGTTGGGCGCAACTGAAAGGCTCCGGCGCGGAAATTATCTTCTGGCCATCGGCTTATCCGGCGTCGCGGCGGCTGCACGCCTTTGCCTGGCAATACCAAATCTACGTGGCCTCGGCCACGCGCAGCGGCCCTTCGCAGATCGTGGACATCAGCGGCGATGTGCTGGGTAAGAGCGGCGCGCGGAGCCAGTGGGCCGAAGCGGTGGTACATCTGGACAAGCGGCTTTTCGAAATCGATTACCACATCCCCAAGGCTCGGGCGATCGAAGCGAAGTACGGATCCCGGATCGAGCTGAAATGGTTCCACGAAGAGGATTGGTTCACGCTCGCCAGCCTGGATCCCGATCTGACCGTGGACGCCCTCATCGAGGAATTCGAACTGTTGCCGTTGTCGCGCTACTTGCCGCGCTCCGAGGCGGCTCAAGCGGCCGCGCGTGCCAGGTTGAGTGCGGGAAAGGCTGGTTGATGCAAGTAGACGACGCGTGGGCTGCAGGGGTTCAGGTGGACGGCCCTCGACGAGAGCGTAAGGAGGTTGGTGCATGAAGCGGCTTGGCTTTTTTCTGGCGATGCTGGGTTGGGCCGTACTCGGAGGCGTATCCGTTAGGGCTGAAGAGACGGTGCACTTGGCTTTTCTTGGTGACAGCAACACCGACAGTACTTACCTACCGGTCGAGCGGCGTCTCGATCAGGTGGTGCTGCGGAAGCTCAAGACGCTCTACCCGCAACAGAATCTGGTAGCGCACAATGCCGGAAAGAGCGGAGCCACGATCCCCAAATTCGTAGCGGAAGGCGGTGCGTACCATACGAAAGCCAAGAGGCCGCTGCGCGAAGTCGACGTATGCATCATTCAATTCGGGTGCAACGACGAAGACGCCAGCACCCCCGACGAGTTCAAGAAGAATCTGGAGGAGCTTTGTGACCTCGCGCTGGCCGATTTTCCGGGCGTGAAGATCGTCCTGTGCACCTCGACGAGCGGCAAGAGCCGTGAGTGGTGGGAAGAGCGCGGCATGAGCGCCGAAGAGCCGATCAGCTTGCGGTATTATTCGAAAACTCGAACGCTGGCGCAGGATCGCGGCTACCCGCTGATCGATATCTACGCCTGTATGGTGGACGCGTTCAAGAAGGGCGACTGGGATCTGCGCATTCGGAATCAGAAGCTGAGCCAGCAGTTTTACGGAAAGGCCATTCTGGACGACTCGAAGGATGCGGAGCGCAAAGCGGAAGGCGCCGCCTGGTTCAAAGACGGGCATTTGAATCCGCACGGCATGGACTTGGTTGCGGAGTGCATTGCCAAAGGCTTAAAGGCGGCGTTTGCGGAGGCGCTGCCCAACGAAGGTAGGCCTAGGCCTTAAGTGGGCTGGGTCCGGCCTGGCCGCTTTGGAAACGCGGAGCGGGCGGAACGCGCAGCGCCTTGCCAGCGCGCGCAGATCGATTCGCGAATCCACTGATTATTCGCGCCTACTAGTCAGTCCAGCAGGCTCTCAACCCTCTTTACGTTCGATTGGGTTTACGTGCGTTTTGGGAGTGTCCTGGTTCAGCGTGAAATGGACAACGACCGGTTAGGTTCAGGGGCCAACCGGAAGGCACAGCCATGGCGCAGCAGCAACGACACGCGGGTGCATATGCAGGGCATCGGGACGCGGATGTACTTCGCGGAGCTGGATTGAAGCCGACGGGTGTGGACGGGCGATGCGCAAGCGCGCCGTGCGGTGTATGCGAATCGCCGCCGCATCCGCGGGGCGCGCGGCAAGTGCCTGATGCGCCAACTGGGGGAGTTGCTCGAACGACCGTTCGCGCATGCGCTGTAGACGGGCGGGCTTCGTCGTGTGTTCGTGCGCGGACAGGAGCGCATCTGGAAGCGGCCGCTGTTTCATGTGGCGAGCCTGAACTTGGGGCAGCTGATCCGGAAGGTCTTAGGTGTGGGGACGCCGAGAACTCTCCAAAGGCTTGGGAAAGCGCTCGTTTTCGCGATCGCGAACGTGTGGCGCTTCGAGATGCCGGATACGCGGGCTCCGCAGCCTCAAACCATATGGCGCGCCATGTCCAGCTTCGCAACACCCGCTGCCGAATCGCGCTCATTGGTCCATGTCGCCGTACACCCTATCCGCCCCCGTTGGTCAGTCTGATGGACGGAGCTACGCGCCCCGCAACCAGACTATCCTTCGGAAGCTCTTCGGGTGCCGCAGTTCCGACCGCTCCCCGCCGCACTTTCCGACCGCCCTTCACCGCTTAGCGGGGATGTCGAGTTTATCGAGAAGCCCTTCACCCTCGATACGCTGATTGAGCGCGTCAAAAGCATCTTAGCCAAGGGGAAATCGTAGCCGTAAAGCCGGGGCGTTCTTTCGGTCGCTACGGGACCCTTGTAATCGAAACAAGCC
>BTVV01000217.1:0-6392 GCA_045863855.1 Planctomycetota bacterium
TGTACGGCGAAAGGCGAACTGCAACGGCAATTCGGTAAGGAAGGGCCGGAAAATACGATCAGAGATTGGGAAAGCACATGGGTACGAGGACCAGTCGCCGGACTCTTCGCGACGCCAAAGTTCCTTGCCCGTCTTGAGATCGCCGGCAACCGTCTGGCGCCTTCCGAATTGCTGAATCGTCAGAGCCAAGTCAGGAAGAACTTTTCCGCGGCGTCAATGTCGTACTGATGCGGCATTTCGATTACTTCAGCCGTTAACCGGTCTTCTACACCTGCGGCACGGTAGGCGCGGCGCGTATCTTCGGCGATGCTCCGGAATTCGATCACGTTAAAAGACGAATCCAGTCGCCCGTGAACTAGAAGCAGCGGGCGCGGCGCAATCAGTGAGAGCACCTCTCCGACATCGCCGACAGGAAAGAGCCCCGGTACGACCTGCATACCGCAGCCTTTGAGCCCCGTTGCGTACCGCGTGTAGCGGCACATTCCGCAGAATTCGGCCGCGGCCTTGAAGCGTTCGTCGAACGCGGCGGTCAAATATGTCAGCGTGCCGCCGCCGGAAAGTCCTGTCAATCCAATCCTGTTCCCGTCGACTCCGGCGAACGTGCGGACAAAATCGTATGCCAAGTGCAGGTCGGCAATGTGCAGCCGCGGCAACGTCAGCCCGATGGTCATGGCCAGTTCCGCTGCGGCGTTGCATGGATCGCTGCTGCCGAAATAATCGCGCCGTTCGCCGAATCCGCGTTCATGGATGAGCGTGACGACGAACCCTCGCTGCGCGAGTTGCTCACCGTAGTTGCCTGTGTACTTTCCGACCCAGCGCCAAGATCCCGTATGCGGCTCTTCGCCGACTACCTTCGCGGGGGATTCGTGGCCGTGGGCGACGACAAGTGTACGGCCATTTGGCTTCTGCGGAATCAAAACATAGCAGGGGATCTCGGCATCGCCTTCCGCGGCAAGATGGTATCGGCTGCGCGCATACCCGTTGCATTTTGTATGAGAGATGAGTTTAGGAGATGGCAGGTCTGTAGAACGTTCCGGAGCGGGACCCAGGCAACGGAGAAAGTGCTCGCGAAACTGATCCTGCCACTCGGCGAGGGGGAGCTGGCCGTCGTACGAATTGGTCACTTTCAAATTCGCGGCATATCGCCGCATCTGCGCGAAGGCCGAGACCTTGCGCGCCGTTGGCGCTTCTCCGTCGGCGACACTTCTAATCGCGTAAAGTTTCTGCGGCGCGCCCGGAATTGCGATTCGTGCGACGCAGCCATCCCGGTCAAGCTGCAGCAGGAACGAGTTCAGGCCTTGCTTCAGTCGGAATCCAACGCGTTCCATGTCCCAGATGACGTGGTGGTAGCTGTGCTCATCGAAACTCAATTGACCGTTGATCCAGAGACGGCATCCGTCCCATCCTGAGAACCAGAGTTCCGCATCGGCATCTTCGGGGCTTTCGACGACAGCGAGCGCGAAGTAAGCACGGTCCCAGGTGTGCGGGTTTCGCCCATTCATGCGCTCGGCCCAGGCGGGAAAATCGTCCCGCGACCGCAGCAGTGACAGTTCCGGGGTCCAGTTCAGCGGCAGAAGCGACCACTCCCAATCAACTCCGCCGGCCTTGTGCGCCGGAACATCAGCGATCGCACCGCTACCGCCCCAGGGTTGCAGGTGATCTTCGGACCAGCGCAGGGAGATCTTCTTCTGAAAGAGATCCGGCGCGGGATTGTGCTGCAGACCGGGATCGAATAACCCGGCGAGGTGCCAGTCGCAAAGAAAGCCCGGAACGCGGTCCCATTTGAGCAACGGGCGAGTCTTGCGCATTTGTGTGCCCTCGAAGATGTGGGTGAAAATCGACCCCTCTGGAATTCGGATCCACGACGTCCAGAAAAAAGGACGCGCTTAGGATTAACCCGGCGATGCGTGCGCAGAAAGTCTATCGTGCGGTTTGCGACCCACGTGCCGGCATCGAACGGGCCGCCCGGCTCCAGCGGATCCAATTCAGCCTTCCACTTGCCGTCGTCGCCCGCCTTGGCCTTCACGCTCTGCTTGCCGAACGTGACCGTCACTTCCTCTCCAGCGCCGGCCGTGCCCCACACGGGCGCCTTCACGCCGCGCTGGAGAACCATATTGTCCACGAAGATCCCGTGCAACGAGACCTCGGCGTGGGCGGCAAGGGCGGTGAACAAAAACAAGCGAAGTCGTCGCGGAGCGAAGGCGCATGGGGTCTCCAGTAAACGGTAGAGCGCAGTACTCCTTTTATTTCTATTTCCGTCTCAATTCGCCGGCAAGCACTTCAGCGTCACGCCGCGCATGATGAGGCCATCGGGCTTGGCGATGCCCGGATTTACTTTGCGCACCTCGCGGCCGGGCTTGCAAAGCTCCACGCATTCCACCCGGTCGCCTTCCGGATGCGTGTACGTCCATTGCGTAACCAGCTTCATGCCATCAAGTTTGTCGGCTTGCACGTACAGCTCATTCTCGCCCGGAACCAGACGGGGCTGAAGGTGCATGTTCTGCTGGTAGCCCACGCAGATATGCAGCCCTCGAATGCGCAGCGGGGAGGCCGCAGCCTGCGTGGACATGTCCAGCCGCAGCCAGAATTCCTGCATGCCTTTGATGCCCGGCACATCGTTGGGGCCGAATGAGAGCAGCTTGGGCGGCGAGCCGGATTCCCAGTAAATGTTGTGCAGCGAGCGGCCCGCATCGGGTGAAATGGAGAAGCCAACGAGATCTCCGCCGCTGGTGTCAGCAGCCACATTAAGGCGCAGGTAACTCGCCATGTACGGCAGCTTCACGTGCCACCACACCTCGCAATGCTTCTTCGCGCCGGTGGGCCGCACCGTGCCGTCTTCGAAAATGGCGTTGGCCGATTGCCATGCTGCGTCCTTACCGAACAGCAGCGGTTGCCAGCGCAATGCTCCGCAACCATGCCAGCGCACGTCCTGTCCGGCGCCAGCGCGGCCGTCGGCCGTCGCGGGCCACGCGTACTGCTCCCAGTATGGGAAATGATCTGAGAAGCGCGGCTTCCCTTCCTCGTCGTACATGGAAACGTCGCAGTGCGAGCCGCCCATACGGTTCTCTTCCCAGTCCAGCGCGAGGTCGGGCAACTCGGGCCGCCAGAGGTTCGTGAAGACCATGCCGACCTGTGGCTCGTAGCGCAGTTCGTAGTTATTCGGCGGCTGGACAACGTCGAGATTGTCGCCAACCTGATAGCGATGCAGGACGCCGGCACGCTCGGGATGGTGCCCCAGCCGAGATGGTCCGCCTGGACGGGGGTGCGTCACTAGGTCTGGGTGCGCAGCGAGTTCTTCGCACGAAGCCACTTCACCAGCATCAGTGGTGAAGAACCAGCCGATGAACGGGTCAAAAGCATGCCAGCCTTCCACACCGTCAATACCCTTGTACCAGACCTCATAAAAGGTGTGGCCGCTGATGACCGCGCGGCGCGCCTTGAGGCCTGCGGCTTGCAGCGCTTCCGTAGCCACCCAGCCCCAACCCGTGCACGAATTATGGCCCCAGGAAGTGAAAACGAGATGCGGATCGGAACACCGGATGTATCCGCCCAACCCCGGGATCTTCAGGTTGGGACCACGCATCATACAGCGTTGAAACCACTTGTAGAAAACAAGCGCCTTCTCGCGATCGGTCTCGCAGCGTTCGAGTCTGAAGACGTCACGGGCAAACGCTCCCGGTGATGAACCGCTCGGCCAAGCCAGATTGCCAAACCACACGCCAGTTGCCCGCATCGGATTCACTCCTGATTCCCATACTCTATTAAACCGATTATTTACGGCTGGCCCGTTGGGCGCCTGCGATTCCTAGTCGGCGGAAAGCGGGCTGGCCTCTAGATCAAGTTGCTCGGCGTGAGCCCCGGTTGGCGGCTTCGTCCATGACCGGCCCCGGCCAGTTGCCATCCTTTCATCGCAGTAAATCCATATTACATTGGGCGCGACATGGCTGCTCCGGTGAAATTCGCCATCTACTACGCTGGCTCCACGACCCCGCTTTTTCCCTGACACATTGTAAATCAACGGGCGGCTAAAATCCGAATTCCACCGCTACCTCTTGCCTGCCTGGCAGGACTAACGTAATACGCGCCACCGTCCCCGCCTCCCCGTGCAGCCCTTCGGCGCGCACGACTACGGGTTCTTTCCAGGACGCCTGCAGGGCCAACGCTTTTGCGCGGAGCACGGATTCGAAAGCGCCGTCCCGGTCTGTCCAGCCGCCCGCTGCTTCCCAGGGGGCGGTCTCGGCCAACCCGCGGAACGGCAGCAGCGCGAAGCTGGATTCGAACGGCAACAGCGCACGCGAATGGAACGACAGCACCGGGCGAACGACGGTCAGGTCGGTCAGCGCGTAGAAGCCATCCTGAACCGCACAGTCCATCGTCGCGCCGGGCTGCAGGCGGGGCAGCGCCGAGACCTGGATATTCGCGTCGCCTTCGCCTGCTTCGTGCACGTAATGCGCATCGGCGCTGGTCAGCGCGGTGGGTTCTTTCGCGCCTCGCGCGCGCAGAAGATCCTGCGGCGCGTGCCGCGACCAGCCGTCCAGGCCGTCCGACCGCGCTTCGCCGCCAAGCGCATGCAGCGGAAAGGTCGTTTCCAGCACGCGCTGCGGCGCGGGCAGCACGGTGCCTACGGCGGGTTCGCGCCCGTCGGTCGTGTCCGCATGGCTCAGGCGGTCCCACACCAGCCACACGCCGTCGCCCTGTTCGGGGCCATGCGGCAGCAGCAGGATCAAGGCGCGGCGCGAGACGTGGTCTTCGATCAGCCGGTGTTCGCCCATGGCCACCTGCAGACGCCCGCAGGGGCTCTGCGCGAAGAGCTTGCACGTGACCGCTCTGGTGGTCGCGTGGCGCGGGCCGCGCGGGAGCAAATGGCCCAGGCGCAGCATCGCGTGCGCGTTCGGCGCCTGCTGCAGGGCGTTGCCTTCGGCGGTGTAACTCAACCGGCCCGAATCCGAGATCAGTTCGCGCCCCAGTCCGAAAATGCAGACGCTGTTGACGTCGTGATGCCCGTGGTTCGAGGCGACCGAGACATTCAACAGGCCATGGCAGGAAGCTTCCACGCCCGTGCCGGCGCGTAGGTGATTAAAACCCGCCGCATGGCCTAAGGACCGGTGTGCGCGCGATTGAAGTTCCGGCGCCGGCATCCGCTTCCAGCGCGCGTAGCCTTCCGTGCCCATTAAAAAGCACAGCAGGCTGGGCGGCGTCGTCCCGCGCAACCCGCCAGCGCGCGCCTTCCAATCCGGGCGGTCAAATAGCGCCGCGCCCAGATTGAGGACCTCGTGATACTCGATCTCGTGTTCGTGCGTCGAGCGTAGCGAATGGTCGCCGATGGTAAAGGCCCCGCCGTCTGGGCGCACGGTTTCGGCGGCAAGCTGGTAACCGCACTCCACTTCGTGACGCAATGCATCGGCCGCGCGCCCGCCTTCGAAGCCGCGGTCGCCGACGAGCATTGAGCGGGTGAGCAGGAACAGGTTGACCTGTTGATAGCCCAGGCCTTCGCCAAAATAGCCGTCCTGGACCATGATCCACGGTGTCGTCACCGGTCCGCCGGGGCCGGTCAGCTTTTCGAAGTGCGCGCGCCAGAGCGCGGCTTCCTTGAGCTGCGGAAAGAGCGCCGCGACGCCATACATTGCGACCAAGCCGTGGAAAGGGATGTTGTAGAACGGGTCGTCGCGGTAGCTGCGGTAAAAGCAGCCGGCTTCGTGCGCGAGGTACGCGACGGCCTTGCGGCGCGTGGCGGCGTCCCAGGCGGGCCAGAGCATCGGCAGCACGACGCCCATGTTCTGGACGATGTGGGCCTGGTCGAGCGCGCTGCCTTGGACGCAGTTGGGATGATAGGGCAGCATGGGTACGAAGGCGTCTGGCGCGACGTTGCGCAAGTCCACGCCGAAGGCATCCACCTTGTCGAGCAAATCCGCGGCGCGCCCGGCCCACTTTTTGTCGCCCGTCAGCGCGTACAGTTGTCCGAAGTAATACCACGCGCGCCCGCGCCGGATGGCCATATGCGCGTCGTGTTCGTAATCGATCGCATGCAGGTAGGTTTCTCGACTGGCGGTGGATTTGTGTACTGGCCCGTGCTTGCCATGATCCATCGCGGCGACGAAGCGTTCCAGCACCGGCACGGCGTACGGGTCGTCCTGCGAGATCTGGCAGCCCAGCGCCGCAGCTTCGCCCTGCCCAATGTACGAGCGCAACGGCCGCCGCTCCAGCGCATCCAGAATCGCCTTTCTTGCCGCATTTGAATCCTGCCTCGCCGCCGAGGTCTTGGCTCTGCCCAGATCCGAGTGGTTCAGATCGAAGAGGCTGACGAAGTCGGCGTCGGAACACTTTCGCGGGTCTGCGGACATCAAGTAAGGGTCCTGGGGTGCCTACGCATTTCCTGTAACGGAGCAAGCAAC
>BTVV01000218.1:0-6335 GCA_045863855.1 Planctomycetota bacterium
TACGCACCAGTGACACCAATCGGAGCCCGTGAAATCGAGCAGAATGTCCTTCTTCTCCTTTTCCGCCCGCTGCAAAGCTGCCGTAAAGTCTTCCGTCCAACTCGTATCCGCCGCGCTCAGCATGCCCGCGCACAACACCAACCCCAACGCCGCCCAAGCCCTGATCATTCCTAGCTCCTCTCGATTCCGCCCGCGATGGTGACGAAGCTCAACCCGCCCGCATTGAACACAATTTCCAGAGATATGACCCACCCGGCACCCCATTGGTGCCTAGAAATCCGCGCTGCACCTTGTGCCCTTTTGAGCCGATACATGCTAGACCCGGCCGGTCTTTGCGGCCAGTCACGGAATGTATGGGGTGGTTTTCGAAATGTCTGGATAATTGGGCATTCTGAAGATTTTAGAAATCGCTTTCGTCACTCAACTAAGGAACGGTTCTTTGTTGCCTAGGACGATGCCGGATCGCGGAAAGGAGCGCCAAAGTATGCGGAATGCCGTCTGTTTCGCGGGGCTGCTCCTTATCGCGCTGACCGGGTCGGCCGCGGGCGCGGACTTAAAGAGCACGCTGGAACGCAAGCTTTCGGAAGTGCTCCAGGAACCGGTGACGCTCGGGCGCTACGAAGTCAGCCTGAACCCGCCGCGGGCGGTGTTGCAGGATCTGACGATCGGCGAGCGCGTTCCCGAGGCAGGCGGGCGGCCGCTGGCGGAAATCGAAAAGCTCACGGTCGATTACATTCCATCGGCGTTGCTGGTCGGCGGACCGTTTTTTTCGTCGATGCGCTTCGAGGGCACGCGTTTTCACGTGGGCGCCGACGCGCAGGGGCATTCGAACTTCCAGCGCTTCCTGCAGCGCATGCTCGACCGCAAGAGCGACGATCTGCCGGGGCTCGGCGAGCTGGATTTCGCCCAGGTGACGTTCCTCTTCCACGCGCCGAAACCGATCGCCGCGCCGGAAGGTACGCTCACCCCGGAGCCTGTTCTCGTCACGCTGGATACGCTCAAATTGCGCAGCCTTTCGGCGCCGCAGACCAAAGATCAGGCCGGCCCGCCGCCGGCGCCGTGGACCGAGATCGCGTTCGAGAAGCTGAACATCGAAGCGCCGGCGCGCGGGAACGAAGCGCCCGCCGCGCTGTTGTCCAACGGCGAGATGCTCGACGAGGGCGTCAGCGCCGCGGGCGGCATGCTGGAGTTAAGGGTCCATCCGGACCGCCCCAAGCTGCTTTTGGTCCGGCACGCGAAATTGAACGGCTTGCGCGCGCGCAGCTTCCTCCCCGCGCCGGGCGAGACAGAGACCTTCTTGCGCATCCGCAACACGCTCCGCGCCGGACTGCTGGGCAATGCGGGCTACGTGGAAAAGGGCAAAGAGCTTTCGGTTTACGTCTACGACGCCGCGGCGGAACACGCGATCGTCGATTTCGCGGGCCCCGATCCGACGGGGCGAACGGCTTACTGGCGCTTGTCCGACCTGAAGTTCCAGGCGCAGCAGCTCGGTTTCGGCACGCTGGGACGCTCGCCGGCCGACCGGCCCGGCTTCTTGACGCTGATCTCGCCGACGCAGTCGAGCGAAGGCGACGGCTTCTTCGATCTGCGCTGGAACCGGCTGGCCGACGCGCATCCCGATTGGAGCTTCGAATGCGATCTGGACGTTACGCGGCTGGCGTTGCCGGCGTTGAGCACGCGCATGGGCAACCGCGGCGATGCGGGTTTCGTCCGCGGCCATTTGGGGTTGCGCTTCCGCGGGCCGGTGCGGGCCGGACGCATGGACCTGTCCGGTTCGCTGACGGTCAGCAGCGATACGCGGCTGGCGGCCAGCAGCGACGCGGAGCGCCGTTCGCGCTCGCTGACGCGCGTGGCGAACGGGCAGCCCATCGAGCCCATTCGAGTCACGGGCCGGTTGAGCGATCCTAAAGTCGAATTGCCGGACTACGCCAAGCACGCGTTCGCGGAAGTCATGGACGGGATCTTCAACAACAAGGTGACCCGCTTCCTGGGCAACACCGTCGAAGGCGTGGGCAAAGCCGCCGGCGACGCGATCAAGCGTGTCCCGATTCTGGGACCGCTCTTCGGCGGCGACGACGACGACTGACCGCTCGGCCGGTGTTCCCACTAGAAAAGCTCTTCTCAATCCTTTCCGGCCGATTGAAACAGATTGCAATAGCCTGCTTGAGCCCCGCTATACTTACTCGTAGAGTATGCCGTTGCACTATTTGAGGTTACGGTATTGCTTGAATTGACGCCCTTGCCCGACGAAGCGCATTCCCTGGCCAACGATCCGCACTTGGCCAAGCTGCGGAAGTGGCAGGGCGATTCCCTGATCTTGGGCGGCGTGGTGCTTAAGCAGCGCCTCGGCGAAGGCGGCATGGGCCGCGTGTATCTGGGCCAGCACACGCGGCTGGGGTTGCCGGTCGCGGTCAAAATCCTTAAGGAACCTTCGCCGCAACACCTGCAGTTGTTCCTGCGCGAAGCGCGGCTGACGGCGCGGCTCGAACATCCCAACCTGGTCCGGATCTACGACGTCAACACCGACCGCCTCAGCGGGATTCACTATCTGGTCATGGAGTACGTGGAAGGAGGTTCGGTCTACGAGGTTCATTGCAAGGCGCTGAAGCGCAAGCGCTTCGTCTCGCGGGCGAGGGTTGTGGAGATCGTGCAGCATGCGGCGCTGGCGCTGGGCGAAGCGCATCGCCAAGGCATCGTGCACCGCGACATGAAGCCGGACAACATTCTTCTCCGGCGCAGCGACGGGCGGATCAAGGTCACGGACTTGGGACTGGCGGTCCTGCAGCGGCCCGAGGATTTGGAACGCCCGCCGACCGAAGCGGTGGGCACGGTAGGCTTCGCGGCTCCGGAAATGCTGCTGGGTCAGTCGGTAGGCCCGGCGGCGGATATCTACGCGCTCGGCGCGACCTTGTACGAACTCTTTACGGGCCTGCTCCCGCACGGCAAAGGCACGAACACGCAGTACGCACTCAAGCAGGTGCAAGAAGAGGTCCCCGATCCGCGCCTGCGGCGCCCTGACCTGGATCCCAAGCTCGCGCGGATCACGTTGAAGTGCCTCCAGCGCAATCCGGAAGACCGCTATCCGAACGGCACGGCCTTGGCCGAGGCGCTGGCCGAAGCGCAGGAAGCGCGCGAGGAGACGAAGACGAACGCCTCCCGCCGAACGGCCTCCGAAACCGCGTCGGTCAACCTCGCGCATACGCCGCTCGTGCTGATGGTGGACGACGACGTGGACATCCTGGATCTGAACCGCCTGATCCTCCAGGAATCCGGTTACCGGGTGGCCGCGTTCAGCGAACCGCTGGCGGCGCTGGAACAGTTCCCGCAACTGGATGCCGACATGGCCATTCTGGATATGCAGATGCCGAAAATGGACGGCATGACGCTCTTCCGCTCGATCCGCGCCAAACCGGAAGGGAAAGACTTAGGCGTCTTGATCTACTCCGGCGCCGACCAGCCCGACTTGATTTACAGCGCGCTGCAAGCCGGCGTGAACGATTACTTGATCAAGCCCGTGGACCCGGACGCGCTGGTGGAGCGCGTCGAATTGCTGTGCCGGCTGCGCGCCATGCGCCGGGAAAGCCAGGAAGTGGAAGCGCGCTTGAACCGCCTGAAGCGCAAGAGCGAAGGCTGATTCAACCGCCGAACGCCGCGCCGCCGATGTACACGCGCTTCACGTTCAGCTCACGGTCCAGCACCAGTACGTCGGCGTACTTGCCCGCTTCCAAGCTCCCGACTTCCGCGGCGATCCCGGTCCGCTCGGCGGGCGTCAAGCTGCCCATGCGCACGGCGTCGTAAAGCGGCACGCCGCCGAGGCGGTGCATGTTGCGGACCATCGTATCCATACCCACGACCGAACTGGCCAGCCCGTGCCCGGGCTGGAAGCCGACCTTCCCGTCCGACTCGAACCATTCGCCGTCCAGGCTGGGCCCGAAGCGGTAGCGCCCCGGCGGCATGTCCAGCGCGCGGTTGGCGTCGGTAACGAGGAGCAGCCGCGCCGGCGACTTGATCCAGGCGGCGAACGCGAGCAGCTCCGGCGACAGGTGGCAGCCGTCGGCGATCACTTCGGTGCTCATTTCGGCGTGGCGGTACACGAACTGTTCCATGCTGCCCTGCATCGGCGTGCCGAAGCGGTCGCGCAGCGAGACCACGGAACTCATGGCGCACCAGAAGTGGTCGACGTGCCGCGCGCCGGCCGCGTACGCGCGGCTCATCTCGGTCCACGAGGCGTTGGAATGGCCGCAGGTGATGAGATATCCGCGGCGCGCGCAGGCTCGGTAGAAGGCTTCCGCGCCGGGCAATTCCGCCGCGCAGGTGGCGATGCGGACGATATCCAGATCGAACGCGCGTTCGTACTCGGCCGGATCCGGATCGCGCCGGCCGCTCTTGAGGTGGCAGCCCACTTTGTTCTCGGCGAAGTAAGGCCCGTAGTAATGCACGCCGGCGATGCGCGCGCCGGCGGCCGCCGTCCAGGCGCCGCGGACTTCGGCGCACGCGCGCAACATCGCTTCAAGCTGAGCGGAGCTGCCGGTGGTGGTGGTGGGGAAGATCGTGGTCGTGCCGTGGCGCGCGTGCGCACGGTTGGCGATGCGCGCGGCATCGGGCGTGCCGTCCATGTAGTCGGCGCCTTCACCGCCGTGGACGTGCACGTCGATGTAACCCGGCGCGAAGTAACCGCCGCCGCCGTCCACGCGCCGCGCGTCCGCCGGAACGTCCAGCTTGCCCCGCACGCCCACCGAGACGATGCGCCCGTCCCGCGCGAGGATCACGGCGTCTTCGAGCACCCGGCCGGGCAAAATCGCAGCGGCGTTAACGAAGGCGAGGGTGGGGGAGGGCATGGGAGCATCCTTATCCGTCGAAAAGTGAAAAGTGAAGAGTCATGAGTAAATGCGAAGGTTGACGCAAAGGCTAACGGTCGCTTTCGAGCCTTCCTCTCCGAGAACCGAAAGGCTCTGAACGGCAGGCGCCGCCTTGGTACTCCTTACTTAATTCTCTTGGTCTTCACCTATTACTCCCGGTCTTCCGCCTCCGCCATGATTTCGTTGGCTTTGAGCAAGCTGGGGAAGGTGCCGGCGTCGGTCCATTCGCCGGGAATCTCGTCCCAGAGCAGTTCGCCGCGGCGAAGGTAGTCGTTGTTCACGTCGGTGATCTCGAGTTCGCCGCGCGCGCTGGGCTTGAGCGTGCGCACGACGTCGAAGACACGCGCATCGTAGAAGTACAACCCCGTGACGGCCAGATCGGACTTGGGCTGCTTGGGCTTCTCCTCGATGCCCACCACCGTCTTCCTGTCGGGGGCCAGTTCGGCCACGCCGTAGCGGCCGGGATCGGGAACCTGCTTGAGCAGGATCATCGCGCCGTTGTCCCGATGCGCGAAGCGGTCGACGAAGGGGCGCAGCGAAGCGGTGAATATGTTGTCGCCCAGCAGCACAATGCAATGATCGCGCCCGACGAAGTCCGCGCACAAGCCCAGGGCCTGCGCGATGCCGCCGGCCTCGTCCTGCACGCGGTAGGTGAAGCGGCAGCCGTACTCGCGCCCGCTGCCCAGGAGACTGACGATCGCGCCCATATGCTCGACGCCGGTCACGATCATGATCTCGGTGACGCCGGCCTCGACGAGCTTCCCGACGGGGTGGAGGATCATCGGTTTGCGCCCGACGGGCAATAGGTGCTTGTTGGTGACCTTGGTGAGCGGCATCAGGCGCGAGCCCGTGCCGCCGGCCAGGATGATGCCTCGAATGCCGTGCATACGCGATGCCCCCTTAACCGTGCGCTTCCCCTGTAGCCGTACCTCATCCCGTCCACGGGCTCAAGTGGCGTTCGAATAAGAGATTCCGACGTCTACGTTTCGTGTAGGCCGCGCCGGTTGTGATACGCATTGGCCGGTATAACAAAACTATTGAGGCTCAAAACACCGGATTTGACCCTAAGGGGGTCCGTATTAGGTAATAACGCCCTGTGTTTCGCACGCTTTAGAGCCGATAACAGTCTATAAGCAGTTCTTAATAAACAAGAGTGAGGCGCGACCGATTCGGGCGGGTGCCCGATCGGTGCACGCCTTCGATCTTAAGGCGGGGCCGGCATCCATGGCAAGCGGAAAGAAATCCGGGGGGGTGCTGGACGAGATTTACGCGCGGCTGGACCCGCGGCGAGTGTTCCAGAAATTGGAACTCACGGAGCGCGGGCGGCGCTTTGTCGGGCGCTGCCCGCAGTGCGGGGAGCGCAGCGTATACGTGCTCAAGTTCGATCCGCGCTACGCCGGGATGAAAGCGCGCTGCAACCGGCTCAATACGTGCGGTTTTTCCGTCTCGGCGTGGGATTACCTGCGCACGCTGGAG
>BTVV01000219.1:0-6120 GCA_045863855.1 Planctomycetota bacterium
GAACTCACAAAGAGATCGCCGTTCGACTGGCTCCAGAAACAGGCGGATTTGAAAATTGGTCGGGGCGACAGGATTCGAACCTGCGACCTCCTGGTCCCAAACCAGGCGTTCTACCAAGCTGAACTACGCCCCGAGTGGCTCCGCAGGCCTTTGGGACCGCGAACCCGGTTGGTATGGTAGCGGACCGGCAGCATGACGCAATGGACCGCAGGTGGAAGGCCTTATATTGGAGAGTTAGGCATGTCGAATCCTATGGTTGGATAAAAGCCTATTGATCAGGGAATATCCTTGACCCGGATTCTCCATAGCGTAAAGTTTATGGGACTGCATTGAGAATTATTCTCAAGTGAGGCGGCAGCGGCACCTCGAGTTGAAAGTAAGTTGTAGCTAGGCTCGTGGAAATGAAGTCTTAAGCGTCCTTGTGGAGCGCCTGATGCCTTCCTCCTCGATTCGCGCCTCAAGAAAGTCCGGTCGCGGCGCGGTGGTCGGTATGAGCGGCGCGTCTCGCGACGGTTGGTCTGCGATTCCGCGCGTCCTTTCGCGCATGAAAGCGGCCGTAACGCATCTTCGCGGGAATGGCGTCCGGGTGGCGCCGCCGGCGGAACGCCTGATTTTGAACGAAGTGACCGTGGGGCGAACCGTGGTGGTGCTGGAAGTATGCGGCGATCCGGTTTGCGCGCGGCGCTTGGGCGAACTGGGCTTGTTTCCAGGGGCGTGCGTTCAAGTGGCGGGCGGCCATAAAGGTGGTGACGTGGTGTTGCGCATCGGCGGTTCCAAGCTGGCGCTCTGTTCGGCCCAGGCACGCGAACTCGTAGTCGCCGAAGCTTGAGCGGCGGGCGAATGGGGCGGCCGGATATGTGGTTAGAATCGGTCGTGGTCGGCACGGTCGTTTGTGTTGCCGCTGGTTTCTGCGCCCGCAGTCTGTTCCGCGCTTTTCAGCCTTCCAAATCCTGTGGCTGCGGCGCTTCCGGATGCGCAAAGAGCACTTCTCGGGCGGTCTCCCAGATCGAACGCTTGACGGCCCACCCACCGCCCCCCGCTTCGACGGCTCGCGATGCCCATTAGGAATTCACGGCCATGCTTTTGAGTGAGTGTCAACCGGGACAAGGCGGCATCGTGACGCGCACGGCAGGTGACGGGCCGATCGGCCAGCGCTTGCTCGAGATGGGCCTGATCGAAGGCGCGCGGATTCAGGTGATACGCGTCGCGCCGTTGGGCGATCCGATCGAGATCAAAGTCGGCGGATACGCGCTCTCGCTGCGCCGTTCGGAAGCCGCCGGCGTGGAAATTCAGCCATGAGTTCGACTACCCAAGCGCGCGTGCGGCGTGTGGCGCTGATCGGCAATCCCAATACCGGCAAAACGACCCTCTTCAACGCTCTGACCGGACTTTCGCAGCGGGTTGGCAATTACCCGGGCGTGACGGTGGAGAAGAAGGTCGGACGGATGTCCGACGGAGTGGAAGTGCTGGACCTTCCGGGCACCTACAGCCTCGCGGCGCACAGCCCCGATGAAATGGTAGCCGTCCGCGTCTTGCTGGGCGAACAGGACGGCGAACCGCGCCCCGACCTAGTGGTGGTAATCGTCGACGCCAGCAATTTGGAGCGCAACCTTTATCTCGTCACCCAAGTGATGGAAGTTGGGCGTCCGGTGGTGGTTGCTTTGAACATGACCGACATGGCCGCCAAGGCGGGGATGACGGTCGATCCGGTCGGTTTATCTCGCTCCTTGGGCATTCCGGTGGTTCCGCTAGTGGCTGCGCGCGGCGAAGGCATCGAGGACTTGCGAGCGGCGATACAAAGCCATCTGGACGCCGCGCCGGCCCAACCCGCCTGGAGCTTTCCCGAACCGTTCGAGCGGGAAGTTGAAGGGCTTGAGCGCGCACTGGGGCAAGAGCGCTGCATGGCGTTGCGTGCGTTGGTGGACGCCGGCGGCACGGTGGAAATGGATCTGGTTGCATCCCGGGGCGAAAAGGCGCGCCAGGCGCTGAGCGAGGCTCGGGAGCGCTTGCGCGTCTTGGGAAAGGTTCCGGCGGCGTACGAGGCCCAGGCGCGCTATGGCTGGATCGCGCAGGCCGTTGCGCCGCATGTCAGCCGCAGGGCGGTCGGCGCTTCACTTACCGATCGCCTGGACCGTGTGCTGACTCACCGGCTAGCGGGCAGCCTGGTCTTCCTGGTCCTGATGACCGCGGTCTTCATGCTCATCTTCGAATGGGCGGGGCCGGTGATGGACTGGATCGACGGCGGCTTTGGAGCATTGGGCGAGGCCGTTTCCGGCGCGTTTGCAGGTACCAGTTGGTCCGGCGGGGCGCTGGAAAGTCTGCTCGTGGACGGCATCGTTGCAGGCGTGGGCGGAGTACTCATTTTCCTGCCCCAGATCGTGTTTCTCTTTCTGTTCATCTCGCTGCTCGAAGACTGCGGCTATATGGCGCGCGCGGCGTTTTTGATGGACCGCGTGCTGCGTTTCTGCGGTCTGAGCGGTCACAGCTTCATTCCTCTTATGAGCTCCTTTGCATGTGCGATTCCCGGGGTCATGTCGGCGCGCACCATATCCAATTCGCGGGACCGGTTGGTGACAATCCTGGTGGCTCCCCTGATGAGTTGTTCTGCGCGCATTCCCGTATATGCCCTGATGGCGGTCGCCTTCGTTCCCGATCTACGAGTCGGCGGCATGCTGAGCATGCAGGGGCTGGTCTTTACAGGGATGTATTTTTTAGGGATCGTCACGGCCATTGGCGCGGCTTTCCTGTTTAAGCATACGATCCTGAAAGGCCCCACGCCTCCGTTCGTGATGGAATTACCGCCTTACCAGCGGCCGCGCATACGAAATGTCGGCCTGCGCGTTTGGGATGCGGTCCGCGCATTCGTGATCCGGGCCGGGACGATCATTTTGGCGATCTCCGTGGTGATCTGGGCGTTGAACTACTACCCGCGTGGCGAAGAGTTGCGGGTGCAGTATCAGGCCGAGCGCGAAGCGCTGGAGGCGCGGGAACTGTCCGAAGACGATCGCAAAGCGGAACTGGAAGCGCTGGATCGGCGCGAACGCGGGGCATTGGCGCGGCAAAGTTGGTTCGGGCGGATCGGGCACGCGCTGGAACCCGCATTCAAGCCGCTGGGTTGGGATTGGCGCATCGGGATGGCGGCGCTGGCGAGCTTTCCGGCTCGTGAAGTGATCGTGGCTACCTTGGGTATCATTTACGATGTGGGCGACGATGTGGACGTGGACGACGAATTAAGCCGCAAGCCGCTGATCGAGCGCATGCAGGTCTCGGAGTGGCCGGACGGCAAACGGGTCTTCAACCTGCCTGTAGCGCTTTCGATTATGGTGTTTTTTGCACTCTGTTGCCAGTGCGGCGCGACGGTGGCGACTATCAAACGCGAGACGAACTCCTGGAAGTGGGCGGGGTTCACCTTTTTCTACATGACCGCATTGGCCTACTTGGCTTCGTTCCTTACCTATCAAATGGGTCGCCTCTGGCTGTAGGCGTGGGGTATACTTTCCGATCGGAGTCAGGATCCCGCGACATCATCATGAGCGATGCCCAACCGTTTGCCCCCGGACACACGCCTCCGCCGCCGCTGGACCAGCAGGTCTGCTACTGCTTCAGCGTGACCGAACGCGAGATCGAGATGGCGATTCGTATTCTGGGTCTCAAGAACGTTGAAGAGATCAACGAGGCTACGCGCGCAGGTTGCGGCTGCCATACCTGCTGGCCGGACCTGGAGACGATCATGCGCCGCTGTGCGAAGGGGCAGTTCAAGTTCGAGATTACAGACGAGGATCGTAAGCGCTGGTCGGCGCCCCCGTCCTCAGGCATGGCCAAGCGGATCGGCTGAATTCGAGTTCAAGCGCCCCTTGCGAAAAAGGGGATTCCCCGCGAAACTCTCCATAGGACTTGGGCCTTGCAGCCGGGAGACGAACGCACGATGCCAGCCGTAATGTTCTATACCGTGGATGAGGCCGAACGTGCGCTGCTCTTGGTACGCCGAATCGTGACCGACATCGTGGCGACCTTTACGCGCCGCGAACAGACCGGGCAGCGCCGCCGCGCCTTGGGCGCTCCGTTGAATCCCGGCTCGCGAGCGGAAGAAGAGGCGTTCCGCCTGGAGCGGGAGATCGAAATTCACGAGGACGATCTGCGGCGCTATCTGGCCGAACTGGACCGGCTTGGGGTGGAACTAAAGGATTGGCGAAAGGGCTTAATCGATTTTCACAGCCGCTTTCGAGGGCGCGACGTGTACTTGTGCTGGATGCTGGGCGAAGGGGACCACATCGGCTTCTACCACGAAATTCAGGCAGGCTTTACGGGCCGGCAGCCGATTACTCCTGATAATCGCCAGGAGTTTAAGGGTTCCGGTTCGCCATCCGAGCCTGACCGCCAAACCACTCGGGCGCACTAGGTTCTGTCCCTAATCTCTTCGAAAGCGCATGCGACGCGCTGCGCAGGTCCCTGCAAGCAGAAGCCGAAGAAGCGTTTAGGGGCAGAGCCTAACGTCACGCAACGGGTTGCTGGGCCGCACAGCCGGGGAAATACGGTTCCGTGGCTGCGGCGCATCGTTCGATGGCGAAGCACAGGCCATCCGCGGCCTTGCCTTCCCGCATGCCGTCGCGAACCAGTGTAACGGCTTCGTTCCAGGCCTCCGGCCGAACCTTCACGGAGACTTCAGGATCCGCTAGCAGCACGACTTGGCGCTCGAACAGCGAAACGTAAATCAACACGCAAGAGCGTTCGTCCCGTGAAGCCGTTACTAACGCGCGTTCCGCGGCTTGGCGAACCCGGCGCTCCATCAGCGCGCGCCCGGCCAGGATGTAGCGCAATGGTGGGATGCGCCCCAAGCCCAGTGCTCCGACCAGAAATCCCGCGAATTGCGCCGGAATCAGCACGTACAGGGGAACGGCATCCGCGCCGTACGGCGCCATCAACAGCAGCGCAGCCAGCAGTGCTCCAAACAGGCCCATGACATCGGCCGAGCGATCGTAGGCATCGCTTTCAGATACCAAAACGGGGCACAAGGTCACGGAGGTGCGCAACTCGGCCGCGCGGACTGCCGCGTGCAGCCGCTCCCGTTCCGCCGCGGTGAAGTAGCTTGCCACCGGGCCCGTCATCGGCGCTTCTCCTCTGAGGTATTCACGCGATCCATGATTACCAATTCAAGCCCGCATAGGCGCGATCCATGGACGGGGGCGCTCCGGCCGGCCGCCGCAGCGAGAGCGCGGAATCGCGCAATCGTTCGCCCTGAAGCACCAGCACAAGCATGCCCAGAAAGATCGGCAATCCCAACAGCAGCCCCGCCAGATACCACTGCGGGTCTTCCTTGGTGCTGAGCACGTACACGAAGCCCAATCCATGCAGCGCAGCCAGAATCCAAAGCCAACTGGCCGCCAAGAATCGGCGTAAAGAAGAAGCGAGCACCCCGCCGGCGGACTGCTGATCGCGCACCATCGCAGGCATCAGTTCTTGCAGCGCGCCCATCATCGCTCCCATGACATCGGGCTTCCTGGTCTTGCCGTCTGCGTCCGATTTACTCAGCGCCGGCTTCATCACGCGCTCGATGACTTCGCTGACCAAGGCATCGTATCCGCCGCCCCACGCCCGGCCCAAGCGAATGCAGACGTAACGGTCTTCGGTTGCCAGAATGACCAGCACGGCGTTCTCGGAATTGTTCCGCCCGATCTTCCACTGGTTTAGCAGTTTTTCGGTGACCGCCCATTTGTCGTCCGTGGGAGCCGAACCGGTTTCGCTAAGGTGCTTTAGGATTACCACGCCAGCGGGGTAACCCGACTGCATTTGAAAGTCGTCGCAGAGTTCTTGCAGGCGCGTGATTTCCAGGTTGGTCAAAACGCCGGCGGTATCGAAAATCGATCGATCCAGACGGAAGGTGCCGGGCTGCTCGACTGGATGGGTTTCGCTTTCGTTGGCTCCCGCAGCGACCCTTGCCGAGTTCATAATCAGCAAGAACAGCAGCGCCATTTTTAAGCCCCGCATAGCATTCCCGTCCCGGTTCGCGTTCGTTACGGCGGCGCGCGGTTGTACCATGTTTTCGATGCTCCGCCGCAATAAGTCGGCGCCTTGACGCCGCGCCGGAGGTTTCAACCAAGTAGCGCAAGCGGCCTCGAGACA
>BTVV01000220.1:0-6099 GCA_045863855.1 Planctomycetota bacterium
GTTGTGATTGAATAAGGCGCCGTGCGGCAGCACGAAACACACCTTGCCATCATCTTCCAGATGCGACGGTGCTTTCCAGATGAACGCCGTTGCCATCTGGCGGTCCGGGTGCGGCAGGTTCCGCTCGGCACACCAGCGTGCCGCCGGGGAGTGTCGATCCTTGGCACTCCCCCAGGGAGGATTGCCTACGATCACATGGGCCTTTTGAGGCGGGGACGCAGCGTCCGTGAAGAAGTCCGCGCAACGAATTGTGCCGACCGGTGGGTTCGATGCCCTCTCACCGGGGACGGAAACCAGGTATGGAAGACGGTCCCATTTCCCAAGCAGCTTCTGGATGTCAGGTGGCGACAACTGATCCAGAAAGGCGAGGTAGAGGCTGAATGCCGTGATCTGGCATGCACTACGGTTGCTATCCACGCCGTAAAGATTGTTTCGGAGGATGTCCATGAGGCCGTTCGCACGGCGGTCGTAACGCGCCCCTGGGTTCTTCAGCTTCCATTGTTCGGCAATGCGGTTGAACAGTCCGACGAGGAAGATTCCCGACCCGCAAGCGGGATCGAGGAACCGTTTGTCGAGTAGTGAAGTCTCGCCTTCCAGTGCCACGTCCAAGACGAACTCGGCGAGGAATCTGGGTGTGTAGAAGGCTCCGGCTTCCTTCTTCTTTTCCTCACTGGCAGCCTTCAGGAAGTGCTCGTAAATAGCACTGATCGTTTCAATGGGGATGAAACCGAATTCGTAGGGCCAGAATGCCAGTTGGCCAGACCGGACATCAGTGCCGTGGAAGAAGCGGTCCAAAATGTCGAGGTGATCAACCTTGACCTGCCGGCTTTCTGCCTGTAGGTCTGCGCTAAATAGATCACCATTGAAGTCATTGCCGAGCTTCCCGAATAGCTTATAGAGATCGGCCTTGGCATCGGCGCGAGGTTTCTTGGCAAGGATGTCCTTCAGGTGTTCGGCGTCGCGGATGTGAAGCGTCTCGAGATAGTCCCGGTCGATGATGCCACGGTCAAACAGGTAGCAGGTGAAGACTAGCCGGCAAAGGAGGGCATCGAGCGTCTGCGGCTCAAGCCGCGCGGCCTGAACATGGCCAAGCTCCTGCCGCGTTGCCTGTAGATTGCGGAGCAATTCACGATCAACCCGTTTGCGTGGATCAAAGGAACTCCGGTGAACATGGAAGTATTCGCCGGATTCGACGGAGAGCAGGAAAGACCGAAGCTGATCCTGAACGCGAGCCATCGTTTCGACCAACCCGGGAGCCTGCCCGGCATCGGCGAGGGTCTCCGCCGGAGGGATTAGGCCAGAATAGACATGAACCTCGTTCGGGGCGATGATGACCAGGATGGGGGCGATACCTTGGTTCCAGAATGAACGGTGAAGGTCGAGGATGCTGGCCGGGTCGATCTTCCTGACCTGACGGAAGTAAATGACCGGGCTGCGCTCCTGGCACAGGACGCCTTCAATACCGAGTTGTTCAAAGGCACGGCGAAGCGCATGCGGCTGCGGCACCTTCCCCGCCGCATCATTGAGTTGGTCCACACTCGAAAAGAAATGCGGTGGCTTTTGGTCGTCGAGACCGAACTCCTCCTTCCAGTCTTTCAGGATTGCGGCCGTCATTTGCTTGCCGCCTTCCTGGTTGGAACTCTTACAGGTTCGGCAAGAAGGTGGTACGCCCAACCATCTGCATGTTTTTCGGGCTGGATGGAATAGCCGCGTTGCTTGAGGAAGTCGATGTCGCGGTAGATCGTCTGCTCCGAAACTTCCAACATCTGGGCCAGAGAAGGCGACGAGAACCTACCGGTACGGATTAGTTCCACCAGTCGAGCATGACGATCCTGGATTGCCAAAGCTTTCCCGTAGCGCATAGTAATCTGTCTCTTTTCCATCATGTCTAACGTTCCGTGATAGGGTTGTCAATGTCCGTAAACTAAAGGGCGCGCCGCACTTCGACCACCCGCCCCAGGATGTCCAACTCCTCGGGTCGCGGTTTGAGCACCGGGTACGCTGGGTTGGCTGGAAGCAGTACAACCTGTCTCCCTCGGCGTTGGAAGATCTTCAAAGTGGCGTCGTCGCCCACCCTCGCAACGATGACTTGGCCGGATTCTGCGAGGGTCTGCCTTCGCACGATGGCCACGTCGCCGTTGAGGATATTCGCTCCGATCATGCTGTCGCCCTGGATGTTTAGCGCAAAAAGCTCCCCTGCCGGATAGCGCGACTGAACAGGGATGTATCCTTCAAGTTCCTGCACTGCCAAGTCGAATGGGCCGGCTTGGATTCTGCCCAGCAGCGGCACACGCTTTACTCCTTCCCCTTCCCAATCAAGTCCAGGAAGCCGTAGGCCACGTGCCTTTCCTTTTTCTCTCGTCAGTTCCCCATCTCGCACAAGTCGGTCGATTTGCTCCAGCGCGCTCTTAACGTTGCGGTAACCCTGGGCCTGCTGGACTTCGCGCACCGTGGGTGGGTTTCCGGCCAAGATGCGGTCCCGAATGAAGTTGTAGATGCGTTCACGTGGCTTGGACATTGCCATCACTCAAACCTTGGATATACCCTACAAATGTAGGGTACACCTGTCAACTGTGAACACTTTCAGATGCCTTCGAGTAGGAGGTCACCTTGAGCGGCTTGATCGAAGCCCTGACCTCGGGAAGCGGAAGGGGCAGCAGATCAGTGACCGGCAAGCCTTGAAGGAACTGAAACGTGCCATGACGAAGACGGGCGTGAAAGAAGGCAACCTGCACGCACTCCGCCGTACCTTCATCACCGAGATGTCCAACCGGGGCGTGCCGGCGCCCATGCTGGCCGGCTGGGTCGGGCACTCCGACCTGAACATGATCCTGCGCTACTACCGTCAGGACGAGGCGGAGGGGGTAAGGATGAGGGCAAGGATTGAGGTCGTCCAGCTAGCTGATAGCTCAAACGGACTGGTCCGATATAATACCTGCCCTCAGGACAGACATCCTTGCACGATGCCGCCAGGCATCCCCTACCCTGCCATACTTAGGGCACGAACCATGGAGGCGCATGATGTCAGAAACACCGAAGGACATTCAAGCCTATCAGCGCAGATGTTTTCGCGAGTACCTGCCCTCCGTCGGGTTGGGGCCGAGTTATCGTTTCCTATGGGGAAATCCGGTGCTGCCCGTCGTGCCGCTGGACACAGCACGCGGCGGGGTCTTCATCATTGGCGCATATCCGTCCGCCCGGTTCGCGTGCCTGCCGGCACCGGACGGCGGGATGATCAGCGACGTCCCGGTCGACAACAACTTGGGGCCTTTCTCGGAAGAGACGTACTTCGATGGCGCCCGAAAGAGGAGCACGGCCTCCTCCGACGAGCTGAACGCGCTGTTCCTTCGCCCCTTGCAACTTGCGCGGTCCGACTGCTGGATCACTGACCTGGTAAAAGTGTTCCTCTTCAAGGATGGCCATGTGGATCGCTACCGCAGGCTGGGCGCCAAGACGCTGCCGCCCGCGAACCGCGACAAGTTCGAGGAATACGCAACCAAGCCCCAGCCGTGGCTCGCCGAGGAACTGGCCCTGGCAAGGCCAAGGCTGGTCATAACACTCGGAGCCGAGGTCGCGGGCATCCTGCGCGGGGTTACGGGAGCGAAGGATCGGGCGAACCTGCTTTCCGGCGAGGTAACCGACCTGACCATGGGAGAAGTGACTGCGCCCGCCGCGCATTTAGCGCATCCCGGCATTCTCATGCGCGACACCAAGAATAACCCTTGGCCTAAGCGCCATGAGGAGCATATCCAGCGCGTGAAGACGTTTCTCCGGACGTCGAGGGGCTGACCGCTGGGCGCACCTCGGCGTCCTACGCGAGTTCTTGACGGAACCATGACCTTTGCGCCGGCCGGACACACACGGACGTCGATTTCTGGTAACCTTAATTAAGGATCCCGAGACCGTGCGGAAATTCCTGAGGACCGCGGGAGAGCAGCCATGAAGGTCCGCTTCATATGGCCGGACTGCGATTACCACAATGGCCAATGGTCAGAGCCGAAGCAGGATTCGTTTTGGCTGGAATGCTCGCCTAGCGAGGTGAAGGGCATCCTTGCTCCTCATATGACGGCGCAACAGCGAGAGGCCGTCGGCCAAGCTCACCGACCCGAGCAAGGGTCGCCGCCCTGCACATTCCTGATTTCTCGCGATCTCTCATCCATATGGCCAACGCCTCCGAATTACCCCCTTGCCGGCCTATGGAATGGCTACTGCCCGTTCATCGAGATGCCGGAGCAAGTGATCAAAAGCCTCTCCGAAGTTAGCACGCTGCCACCGTGCCGCCGCCCCCTGTCCTGAGGAGTCCATTCCCAATCTCTGTTCGAATTCTCCCTACCGATTTTGGGAACGCAGAGTTCGACGTTTCATTAGGCGGATTGGGTGGACAGGTAGGCGGTCAGGCACCGGCCAACGGGCGCCCAAAGCCCGGCCAAATCTTCTCCGAGCGTTACGCCTTCAGGCGCGCTCCACAACCAGCCCACCCAATCCATCGCCCCTAACGCACCAGCTTCCTGATCAAGTTTCCACGGCTACTGGCAGTTCGATCCTACGCCCCTTGCACGCTTCCATGAACACGCGCTCGGGACCGTTCGTTAATCCCGTGCATGCGAGTTGAGCAGGTGAGCGGGCAGGCTTTTCGGTCGGCAGGGGTGGTAGTTGCTTCCAGCGCGGGGGGATCAGTTCCCGCGCCGGAGAGCAGTCACCCATGCACGATGCTGCCCAGTAACCCCCTATCGAGCCGGCGGTTCAACTTCAGCGCCAAATTGCTCCGTGACGAGAGCGGCCAAGTCCGCCTTCTGCTGGGTAATCCGGCCCGGCGAGACGCCCAGCGCGGCGGCCATTTCCCGCTGCTCCCAGCCCTCGGCCAAGCCGCACAGGATCGCCTGGTGACGAAGTGAAAGCTGCGCCGCAAACGCGCTCCAATCCAAATGCACGCGCGCACGTTCCGCTGGCGAGTCGTGCTCGGCCGTGGTCAGTGAGCGCCCGACGCGGTCGGGACGTGCCATTTCGGACTGCTGGAACTCCAGCTTGGGCCGTCGACGAGAAGCGCCCAGAAGGCGGTGGAGACTGATGACCTTGGCGCGGCCCATTCGATGCGCGCACGGATCCATGGCGTCCGTGACGGAACTGCCGCCGGCCGCTAACCGCCCGGAGCGCGCCGTGTGCCATGCGACCCAGGCCAGTTGCGAGGCCAGGAGCCAGGTGCCCCTGCGGGCCGCGCTGCGGAAGTTCAACCAAGCGTGTGCGATCACCTCGGCGGCGGCCTCCTCCTGATCGACCGAGTTGCGGGCGACGGCGCGGCCGATCCGCTCAGCCCTGCTGTTCAATTCGGGGAGCAGGGCTTCGAACTGTGCGGCGATCTCGGCGTCAGACGGTACAGGCAGAGTAACGGCGGCAGCGGTGGATTCGGTATGCATGACGGGATCTCCTGGAAAGGCCCCGTCATGCCGCCGCCGCCCCGGGCGCCCACGCGCCCAGGTACAGGGGCGGTGAGAGCGGAGCCGGAAATGGCTTTCGTAAAGTGACGTAAGATGAGAACGTGAAATGCAGCACTTGCGGAGGAACTTAAACCAAACCTACAGCGCCCGACTCCAGCCACCTTGTAACCAAAGCTGGTCAGCTTTCGTTACATTGGGATGCTTCTGCGGCGGTCTGGCCACCCGGCGCCGGGAGGGGAATGGATCGTACCCAATTCATTGGGTACTGATTTAGGTACTACGGGCGTGAGTGAGCAACCGGATAGTTGTATAAGCCCCGGGCAAGCTGTCGGATCGTGCCCGCACGGGCATGCCGCGAGAGGACTTTCCGCACTGCCTCGCGGCTACTCAAGTCGAGAAAGCGGCCTGAAACAAAGACCCACCCCCCTTCCCTTCCCCTTAGTCCCAACAACCACTTTTGCATCAATAGGTTGCACGCATATTTCCTCTGCTCCTTGCCACGAACACGATACTCTTTTCGTGACAAGTTCAAGCCGTCATAGCCGTTAGGTTACCAAGCGCCGCCCTGTCGAACCGCCCCCGCTCCACTGCTGCGACCTTTATCCTCGGGCAGCATGGGCTTAATGATGTCCGCCACCTTCTCCGTGACCTGGTGCGGCCGATC
>BTVV01000221.1:0-6061 GCA_045863855.1 Planctomycetota bacterium
GAATTTCCAGAATCACCGCGGCCACTTGGTCTTTGTAATCGTTTAGCATTCGTTCGAGACGTGGGATGTCATTGAAAGGAAAGTTACGAATCGTTTCCTTCAGCGCGCTGGGGACGCCTTTAGAAAGTGGATGTGCAATGGCCCACACGTCGGGCCAGCCGCGATAGCCGGAATTCAGAATCAATTCTCGCCCGGTAAATGCGCGAGCGATACGTGCGGCGGCGGCGGTGGCTTCGCCGCCCCCTTTTAGGAAGCGGACCATCTCGGCACAAGGAACGGTTTCGGTAATGATGCGCGCAGCTTCCACTTCGGCTTCGAACATCAGGCCGGCGATAGTTCCGTGTTCCAGTTGCCGGCGGATCGCTTCCTGCACTCGCGGGTAACCGTACCCGAGGACGATAGGCCCGAAGGCCATGGTCAAATCGATGAAGCGATTGCCGTCTACGTCCTCAATCCGGCAGCCTTGGGCATGCTTGGCGTAAATGGGATAGGCGCCGTACGCGTAATGCTGCGGCCGCTTGCTGTTGGTCTGACTGCCGCCGGGAATCAAGCGGCGGGCTTCTTCAAAAAGTTCCAAAGACCGGTCAAATCGCATGAATGGCTTCCTTTAGCGTTACCGCTGCAGCAGCGCGCGCTCGGCTTCGCGAGCGAGGCCCATGCCGATGCAGTATTCGTACAGCGCGACTTTGTCGGCTCCGTATTTAACGGCCACGTTAAAAAACTGCGCGGGAGGCAGGCTTTTCCATTCGAGCGGAAAGCGATTGCCTTGCAGGTTAACCTCCAGGCGCTCGGCGTCGGCGCGCAGAACCTGTACATTGCTTTGCTTGCCCAATACTTCGACGTAGACGGTCTCCCTGCGTCCCTTGCCGATCTCGCCGATCAGCACCGCTTTAATTTCCTCGTAGCGTTTGGCGGCAATAGCCTGTTGCTCAAGTGTAGGCTCGGCAGGTTTGCGGGACGCAGCGGGGGCGGCGGCCGGAGCGGGCGCGGTGCGCGGCACGGGCGCCGTCGCTTTGGGCCCGATATAAGCAGTCGCCGCAACCACATCGTCGAACCACATGGTATTCGCGTGCGTATCTTTGCTGTTCAAGGTAGACATGCCAAAACCGATGCGATTGGCCTTCAATTCCGCGACATCTCGCAAACGAAGATTGAGGAAATCGGCTGCCAAATGGCCGTCGACCCAGAATGCGATGCGGCCGTCCAGCTTTCCCGGCGTGTTGGCCTGCACCATCAATTCATAACAAGCCCAGCGATCCCGAACCGGTATTACGTTTGGGCGCGGCACGAAGAATTTACCGAATAGGTTCTTGGGGGAATGGGGTTTGGGCTGCGGGAGGATTAAACCCGAAGGGAAGAAATGATCTCCCCACTGCGAGCGCTGTTCGGGATGGTAGCAGTAGATGTTCAGTTCGCCCGGAGGTTCCACCTGACGATCGCCGGATCGCCACGTCTCCAGCGCGATGGTGAACTCATTCTTACCGTCGGCGGGAATTCCGGGCTTGGCATCGGGAACTCCGGGCGCGCGGGCCGCAATGCAGCAATTGTTGTGATTGTGATGCAACATATCCATGCTTTTTTCGAACTTCGCGTAATAGCGCACGAAGAGGGTGTCGAATCCACCTTCTTTGAAATGTTTATGAACACCCAGGCTGGTTTCTCTTCCCGGTTTGGGCGGAACCATGGTTAGCTGCAGCGCCTTCTTCCCACCGTTTACACATTCCGGACGCTCGGCGTACCCCACTTCACCCCAGGCGTTATCGAAGCCGCCCGCCCCATTCTCGAACCCTTCGGCGAATACCACCGCGGCATCACGCTCGATGCCCGCATCGCCAGGGTACCTGGCGGCAACCCCCGAAGCCCCTTCAGGCAATGGCGGCGCAGGCGACTCGGCTGCTTGGCCGAACGCTGCCGATACGCAAGTTAGATAGCCCCACAAGACCAGCACGCCGCGCATCCAGGCGCTCCTATTTCGCATCCACGGGAAGGTCTAACCCGGCCTTGGCCACATGACGCACGATGTCGCAATGACGGTCCACACGGTAGGCCACTTCCCGGTCGCCGGTGCGCATGACCGTGGGCTTTTGCGCGAGCGCTTCCGCGCCTTCCACCGTTCGAGTTTCGATATGCACGGTTATGGGCAAGTCGGGTTTAAAGACCGGCGGCCCCTTGCGGCGCAGGCGCGCAATGGCTTCGGCGACGCCTTCGGCCGTGCGCCTGCGGCCTTCCTCGGCGGAGGGTCCGCGGCACAAATCGTGACTAACGGCTTCTTTGACTTCCACGGCCACCGCATGCGGAAATTGCTCTTCCATTTCCAGCCGAAACGCACGATCGCCCTGCACGCAAACCAGCGGCACGCCGAAGTGGGCGCCGTAGCAGGCTTCGATACCTACTTCGCCGACGCTGCATCCATTGATGCGGAAATCCGTCCACTCGCTCATCCAGGTATGGGGCAGAAAGGAACTCGGCGTGCCGGATTTGGCGTGGTGGCCCATGAGCATGAGCCCGTCGACGCTCTCGTCGAGTCCCGGCATCCAGCGCGCGAGACCATTTGCGATCAACCTGGGCTTGACGTGATAGGTCACGCGGCGATCGGGAAGCATGGCTTCGATGCGCGTATTGCCGCCGCCGTGGTGCGTATCGCAGACGATCACCTCGTCGGCGCCGGCCTCCAGCGCGGCCGCCACGGCGGAATTGATATCCGCAATTAAGAGCTGCTTGCCTTCCTCCTCGGCTTCCGGACGCACTCCGGGCTCCCAATACCAGACTTGCTCCCGCGTAAAGAGCCCGCTCGTGCCTTCCATGTCCCAGTGCATGAATATTTTCACGCCATTCCTCCAAATCAAACCGCGGTCCAGTCCAGCACGACGGTCATGAGCTTTTCGTTTCGATCGCAGAGCCGGCGGTAAGCGGCGACGGCTTCGCGCGCCGGCATCACGGCGCTGACGATGGGGCGCATGTCGAGTCGGCCGTCTTCCATGAGTTCAACTACCGTGCGCTCGTCGCTCGAATTGGACCATAGATTGTCGAGGTCGTCCTCGGGGCCGCGCAGACTGGCGTGCGCGCCGATGATCTTGAGTCCCTTCTGGTGCACGTCGTTGTAGAAGTCGACCTGATCGGCCAGACCGCGCGTGGACCCGAGCAGGATCACGCGGCCCAGCTTCTTGCCGAGCTTCAGTGCCGTTTTGATCGGTTCGGCGATCCCGGTGGCTTCGATGACGGTATCGAAGGCCTGAGGTATGCGCCCGCGCGGCGTGGCGGATTTCCGCCAATCATCCAAATTTACAAAGGCCGCGGTGAAGCCGAACTCGACGGCCAAATCGCAGCGCCATCGAACGGGGTCGATGCCCACGACGCTTGTGGCGCCGGCCAGCTTCGCGAATTGTCCCGCGAGGTGTCCGATGGGGCCCAAGCCCACCACGGCCACGCGCTGGCCAAGTTGGATACGCGCTTTGCGCACGCCTTGAAGCGCGATGGAAGCCAGCCGGTAAGGCGCGGCATGCGCGGGATTCAGCGTTTCGCCGATGGGCCGGCAGCGGCGACGTTCCAGTACTTCGCGCGCGGCGTGATGTGCGCTGCAAATAACGCGTTGCCCGGGTTCAAGGTCGGTGATGGCCTGGCCCATCGATTCGATCTCGGCGCACGCGCTATAACCGGTCGGCATCGGAAACGTGCCGGGCGTGTTGGGCTCCTGGCGCAAATAAGCCAGCTCGGTACCCGGACTGATGGCGCTGCAAAGCGTGCGAACGAGGATCTGGCGGTCGTCAGGCGAGCCTACCTCCGTATGCTCCAGTGCGACTTCGTTTTGCTTGGCAAAGACTACGCGCATGGCTTTCATGGCTGGCTTCGTCCGGTGCCCATGTGGCCGCCCCTATCGATCAAGGCGCGACTTCAACGACTAGTTTCTGTGTGCCTTGGCCGACATCCTCCGTGGCCGTGGCGGTCACCTTCTCGTTGCCCCACGCCAGCGCTTTGGGATCGAGGGTCCGGCGTTCGACTTGCACGGTGGCTTTGAGTTCGAACTCCACGCGGCCCGCCGCGTCAGGTGTACCTGAAAGGGTGCCGTTGGCCGGATCCAGCTTGAGCCAAGCAGGTGCGCCAACGGTGGCGAAATGAACCTGCTCGACATCCCAATGCTTCATGGCCAATCCGTTGCGAGAGCGCAGATCGCCGATGGAACGAATGGCTTCGGGCTTGTAGGACCAAAGCTGCCCCACTTTGGCTTGCGCGGGGTACGACGAGGCCACAAACCCACGCGGCGCCGAAACGTACTCCGACGGCACGCTGCGGCTCCCGGCTTCGTCCACCGCCACGATGCGGTAGTAAGCTTTATTGGCATTGGCGATTTTCAGGTTGCGCCCCACCACGGCACATTCGAACCCTTCGACTTCAACGGCGAAGTTCGCGGCAAAGGTTTTGGGCAGCGAGCTCTTCTGATTCCCGAGGTTCACCGAGTAGGGCTCGTCGCTGACGCTGAAGCCCTTTTCGTCGCTCCCGTAGACGCGATATTTTACGGGCTTGCGTCCAACGGCCGGTGCCTTCCAGCGCAGAGTGCCGATTTCGCGCGCGGAGTCGAACTCCAGCTTCACATCCGTTGGGCATCCCGGGCCGCGCGCGATAAAGGTCCACGTGTCGCTCCATGGGCCCCAGACTCCGTGCGCGTCCTTCGCACGTACGCGCCAGTAATAGGCCGTTTCGACGGCCAGCAACCCCGGCGCGGTCAGCGTGTACTGCGCTTTACCCCGATCGGAGGTGCGCGAAATCAGGCGCGCAAAATTCGTCGAGAGCGGCCAGCGCATATCCGCGTATTCGGAGAGTTCGAAATGGTAATCGGCGATAGCGTCGCCGTCGGCATCCGCGGCGGGCTTCCATTTGAAGACGATCTGCGTACCGTCGCTTTCGCCGCCGCCGGCAGGATACTCGGGACCGGCAGGCGCGGCCGGAGGCCGTGTGGCCGAGCGTTCGATCCAATCGTGAGTAATTCGGACCTTGCGCGGCCCCTGGCACTCATCGGTATAGACAAACTTGTTCTCACCGACGCGCATGCTGGGCAAAGCCAGCGGCGCCATCTGCAGATCGTTGAAGATACTCAGGCGTTTGAGCCGCGCGCCCGCCTGCAGGTTCGCACGCAGTCGATATGTATAACGCGGTGGATTCGAACCGCCAAAGTGCTTGTCGAGGCTGCTTTCGACGGCTTCCCATTTCTGTCCATCGAAGGACAACTGAAAAGTCACCCCATGGCTTTCGTGCTCCAACCGGCCGCCGACGAATAGATAAGGACACTGTACGTTCCATTCGATGGAACCGTTTTGCGCCGAATCGACCTCGAGGCCTTCCGGCGTCGCCTTCACTGCTTCGATCTTCGCGGCGCCGGAACGCCAAGTGTCATGCGTAAAATCGGGACGGTACTCCCAAAGTCCGTTACAGACGGTGTGATTGAATTTCGGGGCCTTGCCCTGAATTTTCAATGAATCGGCATAGCCCCAACGCCAGACGATGGCCTCGCCGGGTCTGAGCGTCATGTTCATGGTATGCTTATCGCCAGAATTACGCGCGCCTTCGACTGGACCGTCGTACACGAAAAGCGCGGCCTCCCATTCGTCGCCTCCTCGTCCGGCAGGACGCAGTATGCCTTGCGTATGCGCGCGCTTGATGAGATCGTGATCGTGGACAAGATCGGCTTCGCTGGCGTACCTTTTCCCGTCGCGGAGCAGATAGACGCACTGCATGTCCCCGTCGAGCAAGTTCCAGCGGTCGTCGAAGAAGACCTGCGAGATGCAGTGGCCAACGGTGTGTGCGGGCGCGACCTTCAGTCCGGCGCGGGTCCAGAGTCCGGCAAGGCAGATCGAATCGTTCCCGCAGGTGTTGTAGCCGTAAATGTTGAATACCTTGACGGGTTCGATGAGTTCGTTGTTGTCGCCGGCCCAATGCCAGCGGTGCGCGATTTCCTGATGGTACAGCGCCAATGCTTTCTCCCGGTCGTTCATGCCGGGTTTAACCGCGGAAGAAATAATCTCGGCCATCGTCCGAAAATTATTCCTTCCGTTCGAGAGCCAGGGAT
>BTVV01000222.1:0-5901 GCA_045863855.1 Planctomycetota bacterium
GATCTTTTGGCCTCGGAACATCGCTTGCACCTCGCACCGCTCACAACATACCGCTGTTTGTGACTGAAAGATAGTCGGCTATTTAAGCATTGTCCTCAATTCTGTCCATGGATGTACTCTTAAAAATGAGCGAGAAGGAGCCCTTTGCCTGGAAGAAATTGACCGAGGCTGATTTCGGTGTGATGCGTGAGAGAAGCGATGGGCGGACCTTCAAGTTCCTATTTTCCGATACACTTGTCGTACGATGCATCCTTGATGCAATAGGCTCACCAGCGGCTGAAAAATGGCAAAAAGCGGCAACAATAGGATAAACAAGATCGCAGTGATGGCTGCTCCAATATATTCGCGAATCTTAAGCTTCTCTTTGCGAAGAAGTCGGTAGAAGGCGTCGCGCTGGAACGGCAGTATTGTATTTGCGGCAGATTGGGCAAACACAAAGTAGGAATATTCTAGCGAGAAATGCGTCTCTTTGACGAGGCGCAAGTTCGCCATTCCAAGAAAGTCACTAAGGATTACAGGATTGATCTGCAATCGGTGATAGGGTGGATCGTAGGCAAACCATCGAACGCCAATCATACGCTTGAGCAATGACCGGCTGTTGGGGTACTCAAGTACGAGGTATCCTCCAGGGAGCATGAGTTTAAGGATATGGTCTATGGACCGAGGCAGGTCATTCAAATGCTCGATTACATGAAAGGCAGTAACGATTCCATACGGCTTTTCCGTTGGTATCTCGTGAATTTCCCCAATTATCACATCTGCGCCTGCTTTGCGCGCGGCTTCCGCGGCGGCCACGGATATCTGCGTTCCCAATGCTCGCCACCCTTCAGCCTTCATGATGCGTGGAATCATTCCGCGGCCGCAACCGATATCGAGCACCGATCGCTCGGGGCTCTGCAGGCGCTGAAGGTAGCGGACGCGACGCTTGCGAAACCACGTGACGGCGCGCTCCATTAGTCCATAGAAGCGCTGCCCCTCCTGGTCGTAATATCCTTGATTGTAAAGTTCGGTTTTTGGAGAGGCCGAGAGCAGTAGTTCGGATTTGCAATAACTGCATCGCTGCAAAGCGTATCGATCGAAAGTTCGGTGGTATGTAACTTCCGCTTGCCGGCAGACTTCGCAGCGTGTCGAGCCTTCTCGCTTCTGGCAAAGCACGAAGAGTTCAAAACCAAGAAAGACGGAATTGAAGTAGATGTCGAATTGGCGGATCACTCGCCACAATAATGTGCTTCGCGAAAGTAAGGAGGGAATTAGTGAATTAGTATTCCACGCCGATCTCGTCGACGAGGCAAGCGACCTATCGATTTCCGATTTGCCGTCTTGTTTGCTAGCTGGGTTGACAAGGCCGGGCGCGATTCGGCAAGTTGCTAAGTACGCCCTCCGAATGAACCAAAAACTGGGGAAGGTCGGATCGAGCACTCTAAAAACGTTCCATCCGTTCCGCTCGAGCATGGAAATAACGCCTTGTTTACTCAATCGGCGTAGATGGCCATAAAATTCATCGTCCTCGCCCCATTCGTGCGGATTATAAGGTACTGTAACGGCCAACCAACCACCACTTTGGGTCCGGTCATGTAAGTCGCGTAGTGTTGCATCTGCAGTGGGTATATGCTCAATGACGTCGAATAAGACGCTCACATCAACCTTTTCTTTCAGTTGACTGATGTCCCTTACAAAGCGTAACGGATGCGTCCCGACAGCAGAATTCCTTCGTTCAACTTCTTCATCTGTCAGCGATGGATCGTAAGCGGTACAGTCTGTGGTGTAATCCTGTTCTACTAAAAATGCCGAAACATCCCCTCGACCACATCCATAGTCTAGGAATTTGCCTCGAATCGAAAATTGCTTCAACTCTAAATCGAGGACTTGAAGTAGGCGCTGTTTGAGCGGAGCAAAATTAGCCATACGCTGGTGAACGAACCCATTATTTGAGTGTATGGCTGACGATAGCGGGGCCATCTTGATGAGTCAAGGAGGGAAGCTGCATCTCGGTAGGCACAAGTGAGGTTACAGGAATTGCACATTGTGGTTGCGCGTAGTGCGCTGCATGGTAATCTAAAGCCTTCGTTTAACTAGGCACATTATATCCGTACGCGTCAGTGGCGTGCAGTTCAGTTGGGATTCGGATGCATTACCCTGCAACCCCAGGTTAAGCGATGGCGGCTTCGGCGGGAACGCGGTTCATCGGCGACTACGAACTCCTCGCCAAGCTCGGCGAAGGAGGCATGGGCGCCGTTTACAAAGCGCGGCAGCGAAACCTCGACCGCATCATCGCGCTGAAAGTCCTCGCTCCGGCGCTCGCCGGCCATGCCGATTACATCCAGCGCTTCATGCGCGAAGCGCGAGCCACGGCGCGACTCAATCATCCGCACATCATTTCGGGCATCGATGTCGGCTGCTTGGACGGCCATTACTTCTTCGCGATGGAGCTGGTCGAAGGCGAGACGCTGCGCCAGCGCATCGAACGCGAGGGGCCGCTGCCCGAAACGGAAGTCATGCGCATCGGAGCGGCGATCGCTTCGGCTCTGGCCCACGCCCATCTCAACGGGCTGGTCCATCGCGACGTCAAGCCCGACAACATTCTCATCGACACCACCGGCACGCCTAAGCTCGCCGATCTGGGCCTCTCCAAGGGCACCGTCGACGAAGACGCCGCGCTGACCAAGTCGGGCTTTGCCGTCGGCACGCCCAATTACATGTCGCCCGAGCAGGTCGAAGGACGCCGCGACGTGGACGGGCGAGCCGACGCGTATGCGCTGGGCTGCACGCTCTACCACGCGGCCACGGGGCGGCCGCCGTTCCAGGGGCCGTCCGCGGCGGTGGTGATGGTGATGCATCTGAAGGAACGCATGGAGCATCCGCAAGCGCTGCGCGAGGATTTATCCGACGAATGTTGCGCGCTGCTTGGGCGATTGTGCGAACTCGAGCGCGAGCGGCGCTACGCCAACTTGGCCGACGCGGCGGAAGATATGGAGGCGTTGAGCCAGGGCTTGGCGCCGCAGCGTTTGCAGGGAACGGCGGCGCTGCCCTTCAAGCCGTTTGTGAAGGGGCGCGGTCGTGCGCGCGTGCCCGACCGCCGGCCGTCCGAAAAAGTGCTGGCCACTTCGCGCAGCCGCTTGCCCGCCGAACGCCGCGGCGGCACGGGGCCCCGCCGCCCGGCCGGTAGCGGCATGCCCGCAGGAGGCATCTTGATCGGATTGGCCTTGCTGCTGGGCGGGCTGGCGTTTTGGTTGAACGGCAGCGGCACGGCCTCGACCGAGGGGGCCGCCGCCGTTCGGCCGGATTCGAAGACGACTCAAGCCGGCAAGGAATCCAAGACCGAGCGGGAATCGAAAACCGCGCCGGAAGCGCCCTCGCCCCCGCGCGTCGAGATACGCGATCCGCTCGCCGCCAAGACGCCGCCGCCCATGCCGGCCGAACCCGCCGTGCCGGTGCCCGGGAGGATCATCCGCGATCCGACCGAGAAAATGATCCCCAACCCGTTCACCTCCTTCGCGCCGATGGACGCTCCACCGCGGCCCGCCGTGCCGGTGCTCTTGAAAGCGCCTCCGGGGCAGGGCTGGATGGCGCTCTTCAACGGAGCGACGATGGAAGGCTGGGAGCAGACGGCGCCGGGCGCGCAGGTGGTCGAGGGCGCCATCCGGCTGACCGGAAAATCCGAAATCGCGAAGCCGATCGCCATGGCCGACTACGAAGTCTCCGGAGAATTAAGGCTCCTTGGAGGCGACGGCAGCCGCTGGCCCGCGGTGGGCACCATCGCGATGCGCCGCGTCGGCCCCGGCCGCGGCACCGGCGCGCGCTGCACCTTCTTTAAGGACGGCGACGTTCACTATCGCCAGCAGGGACGCGACGAACTCTTCACCAAGTGCGGCACGGGCCGCGTGTCCATGGAACGCTGGCTCCCGTTCGCCGCGCGCATTCAGGGCGACCGCGTTTCGTTGAGCGTCAACGGCCAGGAACTGATCGACGCGCGCACCATCTTCCCGGAACCGGGGTTCCTCTCCTTTCATGCGCACGGCGAAGTCGAAGACAGCGTCTGGGAAATCCGCAACCTCTTCTGGCGCCCGCTCGCGGCGAAGACGATTCCGGCGCCTTGAACGGCCGCGGTGAACTGAGCGGAATGTAGCGGTACGCATGGGATGCCCCACGTACGAACGAAAGAAGCTTCTTCCATGCCCGAGTCGGCCCGATTCAAAGCCGCGTTCCCGTATCGGAACGATGTCCTGGCGCTGCCCGTCCTCGATCTCGATGCCGCCGCGCGCTGGTACGCGCAGCACTTCGGCATGGCCGAAGTCGAACGGCGCGCAAGTCCGTCGCCCACCGTCATCCTGGAACGCGACGGCGTGCGCCTGGGCTTCGCCGTGAACGGAGGAGACGCCTCCCAGGACGGCGCCGCACTGCTCGTGACGCAAATCGGCGCGCTCAAGAAAGAACTGGAAGAGCGAGGCGTCCCCATCGGGAACTGGCGCGTGGATGAACGCAACGGCCGAAAATTCCAAGTCTTTTTTGCCGTCGCCCCCGACGGCCTCTGCTTTTACTTTCACGAACCCCTCGAACCCGAAGCCTGAACCGAACGGCCCGCGCACCGGGCCTACGACTTCTACAACCGCCTGCTTCGCGTCACGCGCAAGGCCGACAGCCCAATCCTGGCCGAATACCGCTACGACCCGTCCTCGCGGCGCGTGCGCAAGACCGTCACGAACGCCGGGAGCCTCAACGGGACGACGCATGACGTCCACGACGGCGCGATGGTCAGATAACGTCCGTTCTTTTGAGCACATTTGAGAAATGGGTTAGCGGCTGGCGGCGCGGGCGGCCCATCCCACCGCTATGAACGCGTCGCCCCTTGGGATTTGGTGCCACGGGATGCGGCCGTTCGCAACCCGTGCACGCCAGTGTACGAATACGGGCGAGCGCTGCGGATGCCAGGGGCTGCGCTTCGCATGAAGGGTTTACTCGTGGCAGGGGCTGACAATAAATGTAATGTTGGATGGGTGGCTTCTTTTAATTTGTCGCTCTTGCGCATCCGAAGGCGGTCCGTACCGAACGCCAAGCTTATAGGAAGAGCGTGGAGTGCGGATGCAAAGGATGGGTGATGGGCCGCTGGGCACTGGCTGCGACCGGCCGCAGTGCAGTGGCGCCAGATCCTAATAGGTGCGCGGATTGAAGATGCGTGACCGTGCCACCGGCCGGCTTGAGCGTGCGCGGTCGGCGCGGCAAGGAGCAAGCACACACCGCTTGCGCCTTGGCACCCGCTCCCGGCCACCCGCCGTCAGTCGTTTGGGAGAACGTTGGTAAAGGGGGTGTCCCATGATGCAAGCCCATTGGGAGGCTTTCTATAGAAGCGTGAAAATTGAAGGCAGCCCAACAGTGTGTTCTGCAGAGAATTGCGCATTGGCAAGTACTCGTCTAAATATTCAATTGCCGCCCAGTTATTGCGAGTACGTTAGTCGTTTTGGGTACGGTGAATGGCTGGAAGATCTCAGCATTTTAGTTCCTTGCGAGCCGCACTTGGTTGGGTCTGTTGAGGACTTCAACCTAGACTGTCGATCAATAATAGAAGAGTGGGTTTCTTATGAGGGAACAAAGGAGCCGGATCGCTTGAAGAGACTGGTTGGGTTTATGAATAAAACAGACGGTTTTTCTTTTGCTTGGGATCCCGCGACAAAAAGATCTGACGGAGAAATGGGTATTTATCTGTTCCAATGTCCAGAGGTGCTTGAATACTGTTGTCACGACCTACTGATGTTCTTAAGGGACTTCTGGATTGGTGGACGAATAAATGAAGTGTATCCGTTTGCCGATGGTGAGCGGTGGCAAACCAAGCCACAATTCAAAGTCAAGCAGGCGGGTGGCCGGTAGCGGGCCTTGCATCTACGAGTAGGCGTCGGTGAAGGGTGC
>BTVV01000223.1:0-5845 GCA_045863855.1 Planctomycetota bacterium
CGGCCTGCGATTCGGCTGTTGCCTCTTCCAGGGGTAAAGCAAGTTGATTGGTTTTCCATTCGTCTAGCAATGCCTTCAGGCTTGGCTTGCAGGCACGGGCCAATTCGGCAATCGTGGTGGCAGCTTCTTCCTGGAAAAGATGATAAGGGACATAGAGATAATGCCAGCGCGCCGCCTCGCTGGATGCCGTGTTGCACCACTCCACTGCTGCGCTGGCTTTGAGCGGCACTAATTCATCCTGGCGGCCCTTCAATTCCACCTGATAATGATCGCCGCCGACCGCGCGTACGAAGAAGTCGGGGACATACAACGCACGCTGGCCATCCAGCTTCAGATAGTCTATCATCAACTTCTGTGGACCAGCGTTTTTTGCAAAGGCCTCCACGTCTTGCGCCGTGTCCAGAAAATCGGTAAACACCTGCTCAAAATCGTTGTCACAGGGCACGAGGTTGAACATGGTGCGCTGTGCTGGCAAGGCGGGGCGTTTGTCGTGGCTGGTAGCCTGAAAGGGTTTCCAAGTCGAGAGACGCTGCCCGCGGCTGATGCGCTGGCGCTTTTTCTGGCGCACCGTCTTTTCCAGAATCAGCGGCGTAAAGGTAGCGCGGATGTGTTCGAGCACATCCAAGTCGCGCATCCGGTGGTCCACTTCGCCGCTATACAGGTCCACCGAGCGCTCAAACAACGCCTCGGCGATAAAACGCTCAACCAGCGGGGCCAGTACCTTGTGTGGGTTGCTGATACGGCAGGCGCGCCCCAAGATCTGGGCAAAGTAGGCCGGCGCCGACCAGGCGTTGTTCAACAGCCCGGCATCCAGCTTCATCGTGGCCACGATTTCATCGGTGAACAGGTGTCGCTCTTTATACTCAATGGGGCCTTCCCGTTTTTCCCCGATGGGTAACGGCTGGAATCTGGCGTGAAACGCCTCCTGCACCTCCTCAAAGGTCAGCCCCTGGAGTTCCTGGGTGGTCTCAACGGCGTCGGCAATCAGCGGGATTTCGATCTCTAGCGCCTCCACGTCCTTGTGCTCGTGATCCACGAAAATCGTGACTGTCTGCTTGAAGACCTCCCGAACCGGCAATACGGCAATATCTAGCCCTTCCTGTGCCAGTTCATCCTCATAGAGTTTGCGAAAGGCAGGATGTTCAATAACAGTAACGATCTCCGGCGCCTCGCCAAGGGGGGACATTCGGCGCAGGCCGCGCCCCAGGGTCTGTTCCGGTAAAATACCGGATTTGGCGGAGTAAGGGCGCAGGGGCACGATGGTAGTCACGTTGCGCACATCCCAGCCCTCGCGCAGCATCATCACCGAAACCACACAGCGGAATTTGCTGTCGGGGCTATCTAGTTCACGCGACATCTCGCGCAGGGCGCGCAGGTCCTCCGGCTTCATGGCCGTTTCGTTTTCCACGAACTCTTTATATGTTCTGCCGCCGCGGGTCACCGTCTTGATTCGGCCCTTTAGGCGCGTGTGAATGTTGAGCACGCGCCCTTTGAGCAAGGGGAAAGCATCATTATCCAAATAATCGGCAATGTCGTTTGCAGCCTGTGCGTCCTCCGTCATCACAAAGAGCACAGGCTTGCGTACCTTGCTCAACTCCTCGTAGGTACTAGCGTAGCGCTGGTAGCCCAATTGCAGATGCATCCCGTAGCGCTCGTGCGCGGGTGTCCTCTCGTCGCCGCGTACGACGAGTTCCTCCGATTCGCCCAGCACGGGCACTTTGACGATGCCGGCGTCCACCGCCTCGCCCAGGGGAAAGTCCACCGTGATGTGACGGAAGAGCGAGCCGTCGTTGTGCTTGGGCGTGGCGGTAAAGTCCAGTTGCAGGCACAACCCCCCCTGGCCGCGCCGCAGGCTTTCTTCGTGCAGGGCGTCAATGGCACGGTTCCAGGCCAGGTCTGGGTCGTGCAGATGGTGGGCTTCGTCGTTGAGCGCCATCAGGCGCGGATGGGCGGCGATGCGCGCCCGCAGGCTTTCCCCCGTATCCAGCGCCCGGCCGCGCACCACCGGCGGCCCGAAAATGGCGGACACCCCTTCCTCAGAGGATTCGCCGCCGTTGTCCCGGCTGGGATAGAGCCGGTGGATGTTGGTCAGGTAGATGGCGCCGGTCGTCGTCGCGCCGCCGGGTTCATCCTGCAGCACCACCTGCATCTGAAAGTCAGGCCGCCATTCTTCCGGGATGAGCGGGTCCGCATAAAAGATGGCGCAATTCTCAAAGTCATCTTTCAGGCGCTCATAGACGGTCAGGTTGGGCGCGATGACCACGAAATGCCGCGCCAGGTCGGAGTTCGGTTCGTAGAGGCTGTGAAAGTAGCTCCAGACGATGGCAAGGCTCATGATCTTGGTCTTGCCGGCGCCGGTGGCGATCTTGGCGCAGTACTTGGCCCAACGGTCCTGTTCGGGCGGGATGCCCAAGGCGAGGTCGGCCAGATGGTCACCCCCAAACTCGAAGAGCAGTTCGGCCACGTTGCGCACGCGGCGCAGTTCGTAGAGGTAGATGAAGGTCTCGATGGCTTCCCGCTGCGCCCAGTGGTAGCGGAAGGGGGTCATTTCGCCGGCTTCGTTTTTGACCAGATGCTCGTTGTTGAACCAGTGATTCAGCAGGGTGCGGGAGGTCTCGCAGACGCCGGCATAGCCGCCGCGCCGCCAGGCATCCACCTCGGCGCGGATGGCGCGCACCAGCGGCACCTTGCTGGGACGGCGCCCCGGCGCGATGATGGCCGGCTGCCCGGGCTGCGGGTTGGGCAGGCGGTGCATCGTCGGCTCTTCCCACGGCTTGAAGAGCGGCTCGAGGGCAGAGGCATTCTGCTGCGTGACTTCAAAGGGCATGGCTACACCTCCACCTCCAGCACCACGGTGGTATCCACACCGAAGACATCAATCACCTTCACCGCGATTTGATGTTTGCCGGGCGTTTCATACGTCCAGCCCAGATCGCTGTGGGTCTTGAGCGAGCGGTCTCTGCGGGTGCGGAAGTACTGCCAGTGGTGCTCGAAGGGTTTATGGGGCGAGTAGTCAAAGTCCACCGACCAGAAGTCAACGAAGTCAAAGGGGCTGCGCACGGCCCGTTCGCGCAAGGCGGCCAATTCAGCTTCGGGCGCTTCAGCCAAGGCCGGGGTGAAACCCACCAGTTCCACATCTACCCTTTTGGACGGCTGAAGCCCTGCTTTGGACTGCTGAAGCCCTGCTTCAGCACTCCATATGACCCGGGCATCCAGCGCGCCCGCTTCAAAGAACTGCACCTCGCTGCGGTTGGGCTCCATGATCTCGCGCGGGATGTATTTCAGGCGGATTTGCACGCCGGTCTCGGCTTCTACCGCCTCTTTTTTACGGCTGAGTTCCATCTCGAACTCCCAAGCCAGGCAGTGGACTTCGCGCCCACCGACCTGACCCACGGCCTCGGCCACGGAGCGAAGTTCGTCATAGGAGAAGATGCTGTCTATTTGATCCACATGGACGTAGGCGGGGCCTTTCTTGCCGTGCAGCAGCGGATGGGGCGAGTTGTCCAGCGTCGCCGCCTTGTAGAACTGCAGCACAATGCGGCAGTGTTCGCCGTCGGCGCCCTTGAGGCGCTCCAACTGCCACCACTGCCGCTCGTAGCGCCCCAGGTTATAGACATCGAAGGAGCGGTAAGGCTTTCCCGCTTCGTGCAGTTCGCGCTGCACCTGAATCAGCCGTTTGCGCGTGGTGTGAATGGCGTAGCGCCCCAGGTCCACGCCGATCCAGCGGCGCCCTAACTTCTCCGCCACCGCCAGCGTGGTGCCAGAGCCGCAGAAGAAGTCGGCCACCAGGTCACCTTCGTTGGAGGAGGCTTTGATGATGCGCTCCAACAGAGCTTCGGGTTTTTGGGTAATGTAGTCGTACCACTCGCTGGTTTGTCCTGCCTTCTGTAGCCCTCTAAGCATTGATATATCTGTCCAGACCGACTGAGGAGGAATGCCCTTTGATTCGTCTAAATACCTCTTTTCGTATGGCTTCCCACTCCGTGAATACACAATTCGCCCTTGCTTTTCCAGATCTTCCATCTTCTCAAAAGAGTATGCCCAATGACGCCCCGCAGGTGGCATGACTCCTCGCCAAGGTTTGTCATTCGGATTAGCCCCGGCCCCGGTGATGTCTGCTTTGTTATATCTGCGTACTGTTCCTTTCCTTATAAGCATCCCTAGACGATTAACTGTGTCCTCTTGCGAAATCTCTTCATATCTGTACCAAGCATGCGCCGTTTCATCTGACAATGGCAGGTTCTCAGGTTGCCAAGTCCACACATCAGACTTGGTATAGAATAAAATATAATCATGAATGACCCCATATCTATCGGGGTCATTATGGGCATCAGCACGCTTCCATACAATTTCATTGCGACAAAAGCCATAGCCAAATACATCATCCATTACTGCTCGTATTAAGAAAGCCACATTCGGTCCAACATGCACATAAATACTCCCCCGCTCGCTGAGCAAGTCGCGCATCAGGGTCAGGCGTTCGTACATCATGTGCAGGTAGGAATCGGTGCCCTTGCCCCAGGTGTCGCGGTAAGCCACCGCTTCCAGGATGGACTGCTCCTTCTGCACCGCGTCGCCCTCTTCGCCAATCTGCACCTGCATGGTGAAGTCGGCGCCTACGTCGAAGGGCGGGTCAATGTAGATGAGGTCAATCTTGCCGCGAAACTGCTCCAGCAGGGCGGCCATCGCCAGTTTGTTATCGCCCCAGATGAGCATATTGCGCCAGTCGTCGCGGTGGGCCTGTTGGTGAAACTCCTCCTCTGAAAACGGCAGGCCCAGTTGGCGGGCTTCGGCTTTGCGCGCATCGCGCGGCTGGTCAATCGTTTCGATGCGCTGCAAGGGGAGGGGCGAGGCAGGCAAGCGGACGCGCCGGCGGTTGCCGTACTCGTCATATTTTCCCTCCCAGACCAGCTCGGTCTTCATGCGGGAGAGTGGATGCGGGTTTTGGGGTCCCCAGTTGGTCATAGCGTTCTCCGGCGTCACCAGCCCGACGGGCGGGTTGTTGGCCCGCTGCTTGTCCTTGTGCTCGTAGGACTCGATCCGTCGTTTGGTCGTGGTGTTCGTCTTGTTCTTTACTTTAGAGTTCTTGCGTAGAGCCATGAGCTGTCCTCGGCGAGGCTTTCAGTTGGTAAGGGCGGTGTTTTCGCCCGCTTGTATCGAGTATAAAGCCGGCCACGCCCCCCCAGGCGCCGGATGATGGACGATGTGCCGCACCCACGTGAAGTTGGCGTTGCTCTTGGGCGGCAAGTCCTACGGCCAGCGCCGGGACCGTATTGATCATGGCGTGAATGAGCATGGTGACGCCGAAAGCCTTCCAGAACCCGAGCGGCCGCCACGCAAGATAGACCCGCGACATGACGTAGAAGGGCCAAACGACCGCGATAGCGTTCACGGGCGCATTGATCAGGTGCAGCGCGCCCCAGCACAGGGCGGACGCCATCGACAAACGGTGCGCGTTCGAGCTGAAAAACCCGGCAACGCCGAAGAAGATCGCCATTGCGAGCGTCTCGAACGGCGGCGCGATCACGATCGCGGAGAACGCGAAGTACCATGCGGGCATGCCCTCTTCGGTCGGGTCCCAGCCGCCCGTCCACGGCGACACCAAGACCGCCGCTGCAACCGCGCCGAAAAACGCAATGGACCACATGCGCAACGCATAACGCCATAGGGGCGGCCTCGGGTCGAAGTAGCTTGCTCGGCTCGGAGGCGGCACAGGCCCGGAAACCGGCAAGGGGTGGACTTGTCCCTCCATCACGGAATAGTATCAGTCGCCCATGATACGAGTCACGTGTACCTCAATCGCCGGATAACTTGGTGTTTTGGGCGGTGGAGGGCTGGAATCGGC
>BTVV01000224.1:0-5792 GCA_045863855.1 Planctomycetota bacterium
AGCCTGGCATTTACACCTTGGCCGTGGTGGGCGAGGAAAGAGAGCCTGTCCTGATTCCGCATGTGCGTGTTGCACCCGGCCAAGTCTTCGAGTTACCCGAGCCGATCAAACTCAAAGCGAAAGCGCCTGCAAATCCTGGCGCGCTTGAGATCGAAGTACTCGATGAGCAAGGTCAGGCGGTCAAGCACGCGACGATCCTGTGTTGCGCGCAACCCTTGGCACCGCTTGGCCAGGAAGCCGAGTTTCGCCGCCGGTTGTTTGCCATGTTGCAGAACGAGAAGATGTTGGACGACCGCGACTCCTTCTCGAAGCAGCTCGACGAGTCAGGCAAGATCAAACTGGAGAACCTGGAGCCCGGACGCTATCGCCTCCTGGTCCGCTCGCCTTTGGGATCGACCGTGGTGCATCGCGAGGTTCAGGTCGACGCCGGCACTACGGCAAACGTGAAAGGACTTAAGCCGGGTCCAGGCGGATCCATCGGCGGGCGAGTCTTGGACGCAGCCGGGAAAGGGCTTTCGTCGGTACAACTGTTCGCCATCCCGCAGGACGATCCGATGGCGCCGCGTAGTACGGAGCAGTTATTTGCGCTTTATTACTGGATCGTCAATTCGGACGGGGAAATTTCGAAGCATATGCCGCTCCTGCGGCATGCGCACTCTGGAACGGATGGGAAGTTTACCTTCACGCGCGTGCCTGCCGGCGCGTGGATGATCTGCGCCGTACTGGCCAGCGAAAAGCCTGTTGTGGTGTTTGGAGTTGAAGTTCAGGACGGCAAGCAAGCCGAACAGATCATTCAGACTCGCGAGCCCAGTGCGCCACAGGGTGTAGGGCGCTTGGCCGGAAAGGTATTCCTCGAAAACGGCCAGCCGGCCGCAGAAGCCCAAATTGAGATTGAGTTCAGCCGAGTGCATTGGTCCATTGAAGCGGAGGCAGACGGATCCTTCGAGATCGAGCCCGATCAAGATAACGGTGTACCGGAAAAAGTTCGAGCGCGCCTGAGCAGTACCCTGCAATCCGAAGTGGACCTGACGGTGCCGGGCGTAAAGTTGGACGCGCTCGATATTCGCCTTAAAGAGCAGACTTACGGCCGCGCCATAATCACGGTTCGAGACGGAGAGGGCAAGCTGCTGCCAGGCGCGTTGGTCTGGCCTGAACCCAGTACGGCACAGTTGGACGACGATGAATACGACCGTGATCGCTTTACACGTGGGACGAATGCCCAAGGACAGGCCGTCTTCAAAGGCATCGCGGTGGGAAAACGCCGTTTCCGCACCCAGTTGGCCGGGTACTTCGAAGCTCGATCGGAACCGGTTGAAATCAAAGCGGATGCAGAAACCGAGATTGCGCTGGTGCTCAAATCTGGATTGAACGTGGAAGGTGAAGTGGAGCTGCCGCCTGGAACCGATCCCGCCGCCGTTGTCGTCATGCTTGAGAGTCACGAGGGTTGCCGTTCGACGGGTCTGGAGGCCAATGGCCGCTTTAGATTTCAACTGTTGGCCCCGGCGGACTACCTCGCCTACGCGATCCATCCTACGCTCGTATCGGCAAGCGCCGTTCGGTTCGAATTGACCGAGGAGCGGCAGGAACCTTGCCGCCTCAGGATGGTGCAGCCAGCCGGACTTCGTCTGCGCTTCCCCAAGGCTTACTTGGGCGGCTTTGTCACTTGTTGCCGCTCGGGAGACTGGCAACCCCTGGTTCCCGAGTACGGAAAGGCCGAGGACGACCTGGAGGCGGCGGAATTCAGACACTCGGAAATCGACGAGAACTGCTGTATCCACGAATTCGATCTTGCGGAAGGAGCGTATGACCTGCTCGTGCACCCTCCCGCTGATTCGGAGTACTCGTATGCATCCGTGAGGGCTGGAATTCTGGTCAAAGGCTTGCAAGTAAAATCTGTTCCAGGCGGCCGACTGGCGTGGGAAAAGCTGCCCGAGATCGATTTGCAACTGCCTGCCACGGGAAGTCTAAGGTTGAAAGCAGATTGGAGCGGCGCGGCCATTCCGCCTGAGGATGAAGATTTGTGCCGGGTCAGGCTCGATGTAGTGGGCGAACAGGCGCTCGCGGAACACTCCTGGTCGATTCCAGAAGATGTCAACGACCGACTGAATCCGATGCTGATTGGAACGCCACCCGCTGATTTTGAACAGTCGGATGCGGAGATCTTGGTCATTAACGGGCTTCCCGCCGGCACCTATAAGATCAATGCCACCTTTGTCCGTTACGGCGCATTGCCACACCCGACAATTCCCGATTGGTATGGGTGGGGTATGCAACGATTATCTGAAACGCTGACTCTTCAGACCGTGGAAATCCTTGCGGATGGCGTAACGGATTTGGGCAAACTTAAGATCGAAATACCGGAAGCAGTGCTTCAGAAAGCTCGTGAGCTGATTCGGCGGAGTACGGAACAGGAGAAGTCTGCTCGAGAAGCCGCCGGCTTCGACCAGCCCGTCGAGGCCCAACCCTAACCGCGGGCTATTTCGCGGACGGCATTGCCGCTTGCGGTCCCGGGCGGCACAATACAGCCATGTCCAGCCTCTCCGCATCATCTTCCGATATCCCGCGCTCCCAGGTTACCGTGGGCGCTTCCGAGGCCGGCTTTCGAGCCGACCGTGCCTTGGCCGCCTTGTTGCCGGGTTTCAGCCGCCGCGATGTGAAGGTGCTCTTTCGCGATGAGGCCGTGCTTCTGAATGGCCGGCCCGCACGCGGCAACGAAACCGTCAAGACCGGCGACGTGCTCGATTGCCCCGACCCGCATGCTCGCGAGCTGCGCGCGCAAATCGTCCGAGCCAAAGCGCCCAAGCTGGTTACCGCTCACGGCCGCCAGGTTCATCGTCACTACGAGGATGAAGCCATTCTGGTGCTGGGTAAACCGCCTGGTATTGCGATTCATCACGCCGACGCAGGACCGCATCGCCATGAAACGCTGGAAGACGTCCTGAAGCGTTTTTATCCGCCGGTTTCAGCACCCCCGCTGAATGGCGAACGACGCTCTATGCAAGGCGAACCTACTAAAGGAGAGGAAGCGCTCGAAGATTCCGAAGAGGATGCCGAGAGCACCGAACCGGATGCAGAGGAAGATTTCCTCGATCTCGATGCCGAGCTTGCCGAACCGCACCCCGATGCCAAGCCCAAGTGGCTGGAAGAGGATGAGGCTGGAGAGAGCGAGCTGGCGCCGCCGCCGCTCCCGTTTAAGTCTGCCGCTTCCAAGCCGATTGTATTAGCCGATAGCGACGATACGGGAAGCGCACCCGCGCCCTTGGTAATACGCCGCAAGCATCCGCTCGGGCCAGTTGAAGCACCCACCCCACGCCCTGCGCCACCCATTCGGCATTCGCAGTCGAAGCCTCAGAATCGCTTGGGCTTTTGGTTCTGCCACCGGCTGGATATGGACACCACCGGTTGCCTGCTTGTTGCCAAGACTCCCGAAGCGCGCGATATTCTGATCAAGCAGTTCGCGTTTCACCAGATCCAGAAGGTGTATTACGCGGTCGTGACGGGTGAAGTTCCATGGGACGAACGCGTCATACGCCGTGCCATCGCCTACGTAAAGCAGGCCGAAGAAAATCCCCGGTCCAAGCAGGTGGATTCGCGCGCGCCGGCGTGGGTGAAACGTAAGCTGCACCGCGGTCCTTTGCGCGCCGTTAAGAAAGGCCAAGCGCTCCGCGAGGGTGAGTCGGGCGGCAAATCGTGCGAAACGCGCGTGATTGTCGAAGAACGCTTCAAGGGATACACGCTCGTGCGCTGCGAGCCACGTACCGGCCGTCTTCATCAGATTCGGGTGCACCTCGCTGCCGAAGGGCATCCCCTGGCCTACGATCCGCTCTACGGTCGGCGTACGCCGTTGCGCTTCAAGGAGTTCAGCCTTGCCAGCGGCGGTTCGGATCAGGGCGCCGAGATCGTTCTCAATCGCGTGCCGCTCCATGCGGCCAGTCTTACCTTCAAGCACCCCGTCTCAGGCCGCATGCAGACCGTCGAGGCTGCATTTCCCAAGGATCTCAAAGAATTCATTCGCGTTCTGAGCAAGTACCGCGATCCGCATAAACCCGTGCAACGCCCGCCTTGGGAACGACGCCGCTGACCGCTCGCGGCACGCTTGCCTAAGCGCTCGCGAGGCGGTCTAATGCCCTAGATGCGTGGGGAGGAATCGCCAAGTCCGACGAGGTGAATGTCGTTTACGAAGGCCAATTACGCTGCAAAGCCACCCATGCGCCTTCGGGCAGCGAATTGCAGACCGATGCGCCGCTCGATAACCAAGGAAAGGGCGAACTGTTCAGTCCCACCGACTTGGTCGGCACCGCGCTGGGGACTTGCATGCTCACGATCATGGGCATCGTCGCGCAACGGAATAAGTATCCGATTGAAGGCAGTACGGTAAACGTGGTCAAGGAGATGCTTACCGGCCCTGACCGGCGCATTAAAAAGCTCACCGTGACCTTCCGCATCAAGAACGGCGCCAAGCTGAGTGAGGACGACCGTAAGAAACTCACCGCCGCGGCGGCCACATGCCCCGTGCACCGCAGCATTCACCCGGATGTCGAGATTCCGATCCAATACGTGTGGGAATGAACGAAATTTCGCAAGCGTCCGGCGAATCGTCTTAAGCGCATCGAGAAAGGTCGGGTAATCCTCTGCTCGGCATTGTCCTTGCCCTAAAGGAAGAGTACGCGGCACTGCAAGGTGCGCTCGACGGCTTGCCGCCAGAAGTTCGCGAACGCGTGAAGCTCCGTCGCGGGGGCGTGGGCGGCGCGGCGGCGCAGCGGGCGGCGCAGGAACTGATCACGCAGAGCCGCGCGACGGTACTGATCTCGACTGGCTTTAGCGGTGCGCTTGCCCCCGGCCTGGATGCTGGGGCGATTGTGCTTGGCGCGCGGGTGCTGGCTTGCCGGGATCCGCAAGCGCCGCTAGCCGGTGAGCCACTTGAGGCCGATGCGGCGTGGCTGGAGCATGCGCATCAGACCCTTGTATCGAAAAGCATGGCGCACCGAAGCGGAACGCTGGTTACCGTCGCCGAGCCCGTGTTGACCGGCGCCGGCAAGCGAGCGTTGGGTGCGGCGCTCAATGCGCTGGCCGTGGATATGGAAGCCGCGGCCATCGCTCGCGTAGCGCGGCAGGCCAAGATTCCCTTTTTTGCGGTGCGGACCATCAGCGATACCGTGGAAGACGATCTGCCGGAGCAAGTCGGAAGCTTTCTGACCGAATCGGGCGAGGTGCGCGTGGGGCAGGTAGCCAAATTTGTGCTTCGCGACCCTCGGCGTGTCGGCGCATTAATGCGCTTGAAGCGCGGGAGCGATGCTGCATCCAACGGCCTGATGGCTGCATGGCGAGCGCTGCTGACGGCCATGCCTAGCTTGCCCTAAGTATGCATGGGGTACGCAAACGTTGGCCGATCCTGTGACCGTCCTGTAGACGAATTTCCAACTACTCGTTTAGGGCTTAGCGAATGGAACCAGAAGCGCCGCGTCTGTGGCGTTCGGAGGAAGCTTATCGTTCGCGCTTTCGTCCGTGTTGCGGCCTAAATCCAAACCAAATGCGTTCAGGTTGGGTTTGGCCCAAGGCAACAGTTCTGTGACCGATCGCGACACCGATTCTCCATCGGCATTTTTCCAGCGCAAAACGAGTTTGGCATTATCATGCCAAGCCCCCCGAAACCGCGTCCAATCCGCTTCTTCAATGCGCACCAGGACTTCGTGATCCTTTTCTCCCGACGGCGGAGCAGCCAGATATTCAAGGCTGCGCAGCCGGTTCGGATCGGCCAAGGTGCGAACGGGGAAGCTCAAGTGCCACCCACC
>BTVV01000225.1:0-5783 GCA_045863855.1 Planctomycetota bacterium
GGATCGACAAAAATGGGCAGGTGGCTCAAGCGTTGCACACTGGGCACAATGGAGAGGTCCAGCGTGTTGCGTGTATGGTCGGCAAAGGTTCGCACGCCGCGTTCGCAGAGGATCACGTTATAGTTCCCGCCGTGCAGGACGTATTCGGCGGCAAGGAGCAGTTCCTCCAGCGTGGCCGACATGCCGCGCTTGAGGAAGACCGGCTTGGGTGCTTTGCCTACCTTCTTGAGCAACGAAAAATTCTGCATGTTGCGCGCACCGATCTGGAGCACGTCGGCCGCGGCGCTGACGGCTTCCACGGTGCTGGTGTCCATCACTTCGGTGATCGTGGCCAGCCCGTGTTTGGCGCCGGTTTCTTTCAGGATTTCGAGCCCTTCCATCTCCAGCCCTTGGAAACTGTAGGGGCTGCTGCGTGGCTTGAAGGCTCCGCCGCGCAGGATATTCACGCCCTGATCTTTCACGAAGCGCGCGACTTGGTCCATCTGCTTGCGCGATTCGACGCTGCATGGCCCGGCGATGATCGTGAATGTTTTGCCGCCACCCACCTTCGCGCTCTGGAGGTCGATGACGGTGCCCTCGGGTTTCATCTCGCGCAGGACGAGTTTGTAGCCTTTGGTGACCGGTATGCAGCGTTCCACGCCGGGCAGGGACTCGAAGGGGAGCGGATTGACGGGGCCCTTGTTGCCGGTGATCCCGATGGCGGTGCGTCCCGCGCCGGGCATCGGATGCGGCTGGAAGCCCATGGCGCGGACTTCGGCGCAGACTTTTTCGATTTGCTTGGGCTTGGCGTCGGGCTTCAGAACGATGAGCATGGGCACTCCACGGGGGCGTCAATCCACTTCAGGGAACCAAGGCGTCCTTTCCGCCACAGGACGGAGGGCGAAGTCTAAAACGTGAAGCGCAAAAGGTGAAGGTCAGGCGGGCCGAGCGACCGCACCCACCGAACGTTCCTGCGCTGTTACATTTCCTCCGGAGCGCCGAGGCCCAGCAGGGCCAACCCGCGCGCCAAGACCGTGCGCACGGCATCGACGAGGGCCAACCGCGCGTCGCGCAGCGCCTCGGAATCGGCCTTGAGCACCTGATGCGAGTTGTAGAAATCGTTGAACAAGCGCGAGGTCTGCACGAGCCACGTGGCCAGCATCGAGGGCTCGTACTCGCGCGCGGCATCGCGCACGACACGCGGGAAATCGTCCAAGGCTTTAACGACTTGCACCTCGGCTGGTGCGGAGAGCAAGGCAAGCTGAGCGTTCGGGGGGACGCTTGCGCCGTGCTTGCGCAAAATGCTGCACGCCCGCGCGTGCGTGTACTGTACGTACGGCCCGGTATCGCCGTCGGGATTGGTGGCTTCCTTCCAGTCGAAGACGATATTGCTATTCCGGCGCCGCGCCTGGATCCAGAAGACGATCGCGCCGACGCCGACGGCCTCGGCGACGGCCGCCTTGCGCTCGGGCGGGAGTGTGGGATTCTTCTCGTCGACGATGCCGCGCACGATACCGACCATGCGGTCGAGCAGTTCGCTCAGCGGGATCATACGCCCGCCGCGGGTGGTCATCGGCAACGTCGCATCGCCTTCCTTGATTTGCATCAGGCCGTAAGAGACATGGCGGCAGTCTTTTGCCCACGGGTAGCCGCATTTTTCCAGGGCCTTGAAGAGCCCGGAGAAGTGGAATCCCTGGCGCACGTCGACGACGTACAGGTTCTGCGCGAAATCGTAGGTCTGTTTGCGGTAAATCGCCGCGGCCAGATCGCGCGTCTCGTACTTCGTGGCCCCGTCGCTCTTGACCACGATGAACGGAGGCGCTTTCTTTTTCGCGCCGGGCTCGGCCAGTTCGATCACCCACGCGCCTTCGCTTTGAACCAGTACGCCTTTCTGCTTCAGGTCCGCGATCATCGGCTTCAGGTAGGGCTCGAAGAAGCCTTCGCCGTCGGTGGACTCGAACTTCACCCCTAGGCGGTCGTAGGAATGCTGCAAAACCTCCAGTGTCCGGACACGCATGCGTTCCCAGAGCGCGCGCAACTCGGCGTTGCCGTCCTCGAGCTGTTTAAAAAGTTCGCGCGCGCGCCGGTCGATCTCCGCGACTTGGGGCTCCAGCGCCGCAATGGCGGCTTCGAGTTCCCTGCGGTAATCGGGCTGCAGCGCGATGTTCTTATCGAGGAGCTTTTCTTTCGTTTCGGCCAGCTCTTTGGCTGGAGCGTTGATGCCGACGTAGAGGTCGACCAGATAATCGATGCCGCGCGCGGCAAGCTGCGTCTCGCGTTCCTGGGGATCGGCGCGCTGCCAGGCCAGGAACTGGTAGCCGCATTGCGTGCCCCAGTCGCCCAAGTGGTTGATGCCGACGACGCGGTACCCCAGCGCGCGGTAAATACGCACGAGGCTCGCGCCGAGGACGGTCGTCATCAGGTGCCCTGTGTGGAAGGGCTTTGCGATGTTGGGGGAACTGTAGTCGACGACGACGGTTTGCCCCGCGCCCTCGGCCCCGCCGCCGTACTCCGCTCCCGCGGCGGCGATGCGGGGCAAAATCGCGGCGCAGAGCGCGCCGCCGTTGACGCGCACATTAAGGAAAGCGCCGGCGGGCTCCAGCGCCGAGACGACTTCCTTCAGGGCCGGATCAAGGGCCAGTTCGGCGGCCAGGTCGATCGCCACTTGGTCGGGTTTGGTGCCGCGCGCTTTGGCCAGCGCGTGGCACGGAATCGCGTAATCGCCCATGTCCGGCTTCGGCGGCGGGCGCAACAGGCCGGCGACTTGCTCCTGGGGCAGCTTGGCGGCGGCGGCGAGCCGGGCAATCAGGACCTTCAGCAGCGGATTCGGTTCGGTGGCGGTGCTCATAGGGTTAACAGAGTAGAGTCCGCGCGCCGAGATTCAACCGAAGGGCGGGCTTGGCAGCGCGCGGGCGCCTGATACGTTGCTGGTATGCCAACGGGAGCTTCCGCCATGCGCCGCGCTTTCGCCGAGTGTCTGGGCACCTTTTGCCTCGTCTTTGCCGGATGCGGAGCGATCGTGATCGACGGGGTCACGGGCGGGGCGGTGGGGCATTTGGGCATCGCACTGACCTTCGGGCTGGTGGTGATGGCGATGATCTATGCGTTGGGCGATGTCTCGGGCGCGCATTTGAATCCGGCGGTGACGCTGGCTTTTGCGGCGGCCGGACGGCTGCCCTGGCGCGAGGTGGCGCCTTACGCGCTAGGCCAAGTCGCCGGCGCGTTCGCGGCCACGGGGCTGCTGGCGGCGCTCTTTCCGGCGCATGCGACGCTGGGCGCGACAATTCCCTTTCAAGGCCTGGTCGCACAGGCCTTCTTCCTGGAGCTGGTCCTTTCCGCGATTCTGATGTTCACGATCCTGAACGTCTCGACGGGCGCGCAAGAAAAGGGCGCCATGGCCGGAGTGGCGGTGGGCGGCGTGATCGCTTTGGAGGCGCTCTTCGCCGGGCCGTTGTGCGGCGCCTCGATGAATCCCGCGCGTTCGCTGGCGCCGGCGCTGCTCTCGGGCGAGACGGCCACGCTGTGGGTGTACTTGATCGCTCCGGTGCTGGGCACGCTCCTCGCGGTGCCGTGCTGCCGGGGTGTGCATGCCGGCTCGTGCTGCCGCCTGAACGGAAACGGCACGTGCGCGCCATAGCCGTCCTTTGCGTGTGCGGGTTCCGGCTTGCGGCGGCCGCGTTCTTGCTGGCCGCTCTGCCGCCGCTTTACGCCGGCGAAAGCGCACCCGAAATCTCTGCCGCTGAGCGGGCAGACCTCCAAGCTTGTTTCGAGAAACTGGCTGAGGCGTATCGCGAAGACCGCCCGGTGCTCTCGTTTTTCGATTTCGACCGCATGTTGGCCGAACGCAAAACGGCCGGAAAAGGAGCCACCGATGACGACGCGTGGGAGCGCGCGGGGCTCGTGATCGGAATCTGCATCGCCGCGACGCAAAACGCCGAGCAGTACGGTTGGGAGCATCTGCGGCTGGAGCGCGTGCAAGCGCTTCCCGGCGGCGGCGCGGTTGTGTACCTCAATGCCTGGGACGACCGGCCGGCCCCGCGCCTGACCCGCTGGTGGCTGCAACAAGCGCCCCAAGGCTGGCGCATTTACGACTTCGAAGACCGCGAGCGGCCGATCCGCCTGACCGAAATGCTGGCGGCAATCCAACTAGCTCCACCCGACCGGCGCGATGCGATCGACGCCGTTTTAACCGCTCAGGTGGAAGCGGACGGCGAACGCTTTGAGGATGCGCGCAATCGTCTGAAGGATGTGAAGGCGTCGTCGCTGCCGCGCACCTTCGAAGCGCTGCATGCCTACGTGCACGCCCAGGCGTTGTACGCCCTGGACGAAGCGGAGGCGGCTATGGAAGCGCTACAACCGGCCGTTCGGCTGCGTCCCGACTGGCCGCGCCCGTGGCTGCTCCACGCCCAGTTGTGCACCGACTTGAATCGTCCGCACGAGGCCGCGCAGCACGCGCGCACGTATCTGGCGGCCGTGGGACCGCACCCGGAAGGTTGCTACGAGCTGGGGCATGCGCTCGCCGCCCAAGGGTTGGCTCGCGAAGCCGCCGAGGCGTACCGCGAAGGCTTGCGGGCGATGCCCGACGACGCGGACAATCTGTACGGATTGGCGCGAGTGCTTCCTCCGGAAGCGTTGGCCGAGCTGGGCGAATGGCTGGGACGCATGGAGAAGCCTGAATTGCGCTACGAAGGCTTATGCGAAGCGCTGCTCAGGGTCGATGCCTTGGAGGCGTTGGATGCGCTGGCGCCGGCGTTTCGGAAGCTGCGTCCCGAGCATCCCGACGGCGCGTATTACGAAGCTCAAGTGTTGCTGAAGCGCGAACGATTCGAGCCGGCCGCGAAACTGCTCCGCGAGGCATGGCCGCGCGTGGCCGACGAGACCCAGCGCAGCTATTTCGTGGATGCCTGGCTCGAAGCGATGGCCGGGCAGGAAAAGCATCTGGAAGCCTACGCCGACGCACCGGACGAAAACCGTGCGTTCGCCTGGCTGGCCGGCGATCTGGTGGATCGCGAGAATGCCGCGGCCTTGCATCAACTGGTGAAGTCCCACGCGCTGCGCGACGCCGAGGATACCTGGCTGCCGTATTACGAAGGCGAGGCGTATGTCCTGGAAGAACGCTTCGACGAAGCCGATACGGCCTATGCGCGCGGGATGGACTTGGAACTCGACGACGAGGAGCGCCAGACTTATCTGGAAGCGCGTGTCTATGCGCGTTTCCGCAGCGGCAAAGGACTGATGGCGTATACGGATCTTGGGCGCAGCGACAAGGTTTTCGACCAATTGGCGCGGCTGTGCGTCCGCGAACATGGCGCAGATCTGCTGGGTAAGCTGATCGCCGAGCGCCGCAAGGATGTGCCGGATGGTCCGGCGCTCGCGCGCTGGGAGGCCGAACTCGCGTTTATGCTCAAGGACTACGCGCGGGTATTGGGCGCGTTGAACGCTCAAGCCGAGGCGTTGGCCGCCGATGAAAAGTTGATGCTGCGGTGCGAGGAACTCAGGATCCTGAGCCTCCTGCGCCTGAAGCGACTCGACGCGGCGCTCGCTGAAGCAAAGGCCAGTACCGCGCGCGACGGCGATCCGTATTACGAGGCGATCGTGCAAGCCGTCGGCGGAAATGTGGAGGCCGCCGCCGCGGCGATCGCTTCGTGCGTGGAGCGCGGATACGACGCGGGCGAGTTTTTCGAGCACGCCGACGCGGGCCCGGCACTGAGTGGCGAGAAGTTCGCCGCGTTGGGGCGGGTTTTTTTTTGGGGAGAGGGAGTGGCGACCCGCCCGCGCCACCAAACCCAAGTATAAAAGAGGGT
>BTVV01000226.1:0-5650 GCA_045863855.1 Planctomycetota bacterium
GTTCCTGTCCCGCATCCCTATGCTTGGACACTTCTTTTCCGACCACGAAGACGCCAAGAACAAGCGCGACTTAATGCTGATGGTCACGCCACGCGTCCCCACCACTTTCGCTGCCCACGGCATCTCGACGGGCGAGGAACAGAACAGACGGTCAGACGCGGCGCGCATGCGTTGGGTGGAGGACTTGAAGAAGAACGAAAAGGAATTGCTGTGGGAGAATCAGGACCGCAATAAGGTCAGGGGAGGAGTTGAAGATTCGAATTACGAATCGGACGACAAGCCGGCATTGCCGGTAAAAATTGAGTAAAGGAGAAGTGGAATGATCCAGTGCATGTGGAAGCGCATTCGGAGGTTCGGTAAAGATGAGCGGGGCCTCGAAGGCATCGAGTACTTGCTGATCGCCGCCTTGGTGATTATCGCGGTGATCGCCGGATGGAAATACCTGGGTACGACAATGTCGAACAATGTCAATAAGATAGCGAACACCATTGACGAGACTGTTGACGAGAGCATTAAGGAAGGTACCGGAAAGTAGAAAATTTCCAATTGCACGTCGCGTTTTTGCGTTGCCGTTGACACCTCGCGCCCGGAAGCGGCTCATGAACTCGATGGATGTGCTGGACATTTTGCGCTTGGGGATGTTGCTGGCCTTGGCGGGCACTTCGCTGTACAGCGACTTAAAGAGTCGGCGGATCTACAACGCCTTCACTTACCCGGCGATCCTTATGGGATGGGGGTTTGCGCTCACTCAGTCCCTCCTGAAGCGAAGCTGGCTCCCGGAGTCGTTTTGGTATTCGTATCTCCTAGAGTCCGCAGGCGGCATGGCTTTCTGCCTCCTGATCATGGTGTTGGTGTATTGGCAGGGTGGAGTAGGCGGGGGGGACGTGAAGCTGATGGCGGCCATGGGCGCTTTGGCCGCATGGCCACTAGCATTGTACCTACTCGTCTACGCTACTCTGGCCGGTTTGGCGATGGGGCTTTCCATGGTGATCTGGCAAGGGCGCGAAGACACACTTTTCCGACGCGCATTCAAGGCGGAGGGTCTGATTAAAGGGCGCCCGCTTGAAGAAAGTGTACAGGTGGTCCCATTTGGGGCCGCCTTCGGTGTCGGAGTCGTCTGGACAGCGTTCATGGCTTTTCTAGGGTAACATGATGAGTCTATCCTTTTGGGGCCGGGACCAGAGAGGTGGAGCAGCCATCGAAATGCTGCTATTGTTCCCATTCGTAATCCTGCTGAATTGTTTCCTGATCCAACTCGCCCACCTGTTTGTCTGCCACCAAGTCATGCAGTACGCGGCCTTCTGCGCCGCCCGTTCGGTCCTGGTGGCCGACATCGATCCCCAAGCCCTGCCGGCGGGTACGGACTGGGTTTCGAGGACCGCCGATCCCGAGGCTAACCGCGCGGTCCGGGCCACTTGGCAGATCTGTTCGCTGCTGGAAATGATCGGACCGCAAGTAGGCGTGGAGTGGCGAAAGTTGCCCATTCGCTTTAAGAAGGAGGGCTACGAAGATCTTAGCGCGACACCCAAGTACCGCTACAGCGACAACGACCGGGCGAAAACCTTCCTGCGGCATTTGTACGTTAATCTGCAAGGCGGCGACGATAACGACGAAGTGCGCGTCGGCATTTTGTACGACACCTACCTCGCGGTGCCTTTCGCTAACCGAATTATCTACAACGCGTTTAAGAACGCCGGGCGTGCTTCGAGTGCCGACCTGCGCGTGCAACTGGCCCAGTCTTGCACTGTGGTACGGCCGTGGAAATGACGAAAGATGTGTAACGTGGCGAAACGACTGCACCGGGACGAAAGCGCGCAGGTGATGCTGCTGGCGCTGATCTCGGCCGTCTTCCTGATCCTGGTGACGGCTTTTCCGCTGAACGTCGGCTGGACGCTGGTCAAGCGCGCCAAGCTGCAGAACGCCGCCGACTCGGCCGCCTACAGCGCGGCGGTGGTCCAGGCGGATTGTCTTTCGGCCATCGCTTGGCTGAACAACGCTGAGAGTTGGGCTTATCACCGCCAGTACGAGTTAGAACTCAAGTTCTGCGCATTGGGCGTGTACGCCTGGCTGGAGAAGTGGGGCGACAGGCAGATTTCCGCCGGCGGCACCAAGCCCGGCAGCGGGGACTACGACCTGGACAAAGAGGACTGGTACCAGGACTTCAAGGACAAGATGGGAGGTACGCCGAAAGAGAAATTCAAGGATTTCATGACCGGCGAGGAAGGCAAGCTGATCTCCAAGAACCGCAACAACTACAACGCAGACGACCGCACCCTGGAGATGTGGACCCGCACCTGCCGCATCGTGGCCGAACACATCGCCATGGCTATGCCGCGCATGATGAAGTACGAGGCCATGCGCGTCGCCTACCTGAACACCTTCGACGGGTCGGTGAAGAACGATGCGACCAACGAAGTGCGCATGGCCTTCTTCCCCGACGAAGACACCGGCCCGGCGAAGCTGAATTTCACGCCCAACCGGAACTTCGGCAGCTACAGCGGCGGCGTGGCCCAGGACGACTCGTTCATGCAGTACGAGCCCTGGGACGACGACAAGAACCGCTTCGTCGAACGCGCCATGCAGATCGGCCGGGACATGGACACCTTCTACCTCGACGGCAACACAGGCAAGCTGAACATCACCGACATCGGAGACCACAAGATCATCAGCGGCGAAGGTAAGCTGAACATGGGCTCCATCGACGCCGCGTCGAAGAACTTCTCCAACGAACCCTGGTACCACGAATACGCATGCGAACCGCGGAAGATCGCCGGCGAGTACATCGCCTTCGCCAAGACCGTGATCTGCTGGCACCCCGACGACAAAGACGGCTCGGGCGGCCACGAAAGCCCCGATAAGACCCCCTGCGGCCACTGGCACAACAGCCACACGCACCTCCACTACAACTGCACCCACATCACCATCACCACCGTCGTCGCCGGGACCTACCACTTCCACATCCCCATCCCTATGGTCCACGACACCGGCCACGAAGATAACCGCTGGTGCCTGTACTTCGAGTGCATGGATACCAACCCGCCGAGTTGCAACTGCTTCGGCTTGGCCAATGTCAACGAGGCGCTCAACGAGGGCCTCTCCGCCGCACAGGAAGCCAAGAACGCCGCGCAGGCCGTCCTGGACCAGGCGCAGGCCGCCTTCAACGCCGTGCCCAACCAAGCGAACCTCGACGCGCTCAACGCCGCCAAGGCGAAGCTGCAGGAAGCGCTCGACAAGGTGCAGATGATCATCAACACCATCGGCATCGCGGCGCAGGCGCTGGGTATCAACCCCATCGCGCAGACCCGCATCAATAACCCGGGTAACATCTTCGGCAGCTACGACAAGGAAACCGAGCTCGCCGAGAAGAAGCACCACGCCATCACCTACTGCCCGCTGTGCTTCAACGGCGGCGTGCGCGACTTCCCCGACTCCATCGCCAAGGACTGGCACCGCCTGGCCTACAACAAGCTCAACCTGATTTCCGCCGACGAGACCGACCACCACTTCAAGGTCCCGGACTCCGACGCCGAGGAAGTGGACGGCAAGAAGAAGAGCATGGTGCGCGCGTACATCGCGGACCTGATCTCGCCCGACTACGCCAACGACAACAGCTTCAACGGCGACGCGAAGTTCAACCCCGACTGCGCCTTCCACCAGATCCACCGCAGCAACTACACGCCCGAGCAGCCCGCGCCCAACCCCGGCTCCAACAGCGCGCGCATCGAAGCCAAGCTCAACCCGACCTTGATCTTCAAGCCGGTGCCCGAAAGCGACGACCGCAACTTCTTCAACTGGGGCATCACCGTCGCGCTCTGGCAGCGCCACCACTCCCTGATGATCCGCAAGATTCCCAAGAACAAGGGCCACGGCGGCATCTTTCTGGAGGCCGAGGGCATGTTGGCCATCGCCTCCGCCAAGGTCGGCATCCGCGTCGACAAGGGCCTTTACGCCAGTGACGGCCCGCGCACCGGCGCGTCGCAGTTCTTCCCCGACCGCCTCATCACCGGCCTTGGTGAGAAGAAGCGCAGCGGCGAGTCGGCAGGCCCGTTCACCGCCGATTACATGACCGAGCACTTCCTGGAGCCCAAGGACCGCTCAAAACCCATCATGAACTTGTTCCACACCGACTGGGGCGCGCGGCTGATCCCCGTCAACCACAGCGTACCTGAACGCTACCGCGAGCAGGCGGCCATGTACGTTCTGGCTAACACCAATCGCATGTACCGCTGGAGCGACACGAACCAATCGCCCACGGTAGAGCCGGCCTTGCGGGACTTCGATCCCACCGGGCTGTCCGAAACCGACTGGAAGAAATTCACGGAGCTGATCGTCCACTGATGCGCGCCGCCGTACGGACCCCAACCGCCCCGCCCCGAGGAGTGGTCTCCATCGAGCTACTCATGCTGATGCCCTTTTTCGCGTTGCTCTTTTTCAGTCTCTACCTACTGGGCGACATCATGTTGCTGCAGCAGAAGGCAGAGTTCGCGGCACGCTACGCAGCCTGGAAAAAAGGCGCTGTCACCTCGGAGACCATCCGCGATCTATTTTTCTCCGGCATCCAGCGTGGACAGCTCGTGGATCTTTCAGTTGAGAAGTCGGCAAGTCAGGACATCCGTTTCCCCAAGGTGGACGGAGAGAACAACGCTGAACAAAATAGAGACAAGGCCTTGCGCGGACCGCCGCGTTATTTGGCTGGCAACGCCAGCGGCGCCCCGGGTTTGGACAACCTTGAATATCGGCCCGACGAATGCCAGCAGGCGGCCTATATCTGCTTTGAGGGCAACGCAGGCGATAAAAACCGCCAGTCGGGCCTGTCCTTCTTTGGCACAGATACCGCAGCCAATCAGGGCGGCGGAGGATGGGTGGTCGAGCAGCGTGCGGCCGTGATCCTGAGCTACAAGCCGATGAGTTATACATGGCTCTTCCTTACCTTGGGCTCGGGGCACAAGGTCGTACTCGGCAAGGAGTATCACACCGAGATATCCCGCGGCGACAGCTTAGGCGGCGCTGATTTTCGCTTTCGGCAGGCTAACGTGCTCAAGCAGGATCCCGCCGGCTTGAATGAGGTGCCTCAGAAGGACAAGAGTTCCTGGGAAGATTCCGGGCTGATGAAGGAGTTACACCCACAGCCATGAGCCGCCTCGCCTTCGCCTGTTTGTGTCTGCGAGCGTGGCTTTGGACCGCGCCGCTAGCCTTGCTTGTTTTGACGAGCCAGTACGGCTGCGGTCGGAGCAATTCCGATTCCGCCAATCGGACTTTCGAGCAGTACTTCGGTAATCGGCGGCAGGAAGAGACGACAGAGAAGTCCGAATCGCCGGGCAGACTAAAGTTGAAATTACGCCTTATCTACGTGGAAGACGATCACCTGCCTAAATTGGATCGCCAAGGCCGTGAATTATTCCAGAAGACTCTCGCCGACTGGATCGCGCGCGGCTCCCACCGTCCGGTTGAATTCGAGCCCAGTTCGATCCAGGGCGTCGAAACTTTCTTCTCGAAGCACAAGAGTGCGGTCCAGGTTGCAAGAACCGACGAAAAGCATAACCTCCGTTTCGATCCAGAGGGGAAAGATGGGCTGGAGGTGGTGAAAGAGATTCTTCGGTCATCATCCTTGCCTGACATGCGGGAACTGTATCCTGACGCGCCCGCTGCC
>BTVV01000227.1:0-5603 GCA_045863855.1 Planctomycetota bacterium
CAAAAGAGCCTCTCCCTAACGCTGGGGGTGGTACATAAACTGGGGGCAGGTCAGGATGCGGGATTGGCTCTTTAGGTGTACTGAATGTTGCAGGATGGCTTTCCAAAAATGGATCCCATGGCCGGATCCGATGACTGTCGTCGGTCCCATTTATGAACACGCGAAGAGATGGAGAGGGGCCATCCAGGTACCTGTGGAATACCATCGACAAATAGCCTTCTACAAGTTGGACGGTTCTCAAGAATCGATCCTGGCCAGCATGATCATCGGGGCTAGATCCCCCCTCAATCAATCGATCCAGGACTTCCCACAGGACTAAGGTCCCTTGTTGCATGCTTGCTAAAGGGCTGAGAAAATTTTCTGATCCAGGATATGGGGATTTGAGCAATTGCCAATCATTGACGGTCACCACATGATCAAGATCCCATCTCCGCACGCCAATTGTTCCACCCACCTTGCGGGTCGCGACCGTCAGCCTGCGGCTCTGCGAAAAAGATGCCGTCTTGAGTCCTAGGCCAAATCGACCCAAGTCCGCAGGCCCTCTTTCTTCGAGCGGGCTTTTGCTACCAAGTCGCATTGCATCGCGGAGTGTTGCTTCATCCATTCCATGGCCATCATCCAAAATCGAGACATGTGACAGATCACCAGCCCAGTTGAAGTTCAACCAAAGATTTTTCGCACCCGCGGAAATACTGTTATCAATAATGTCTGCTATAGCCGTGGCGGCAGAATAGCCGTGGGCTCGCATTGACTCGATCATTGGTCCGGCTGCGGGGGCTACGAGGTCATACCTGCCAATCATGGCCTTCCCTTTAGTGATCACTTGATCTATCAGCGCAATCTATCAAGAGGTAATACAAATGCACGCAAAAGGTAGGCGAACTCGCAAAGAAACTCACATAGACCGCTGGCAGGTATCCAGCCAGAAGGGATGAAGATACATCTTACAACCCTGTTCGCTGGCTTGGTTCAGGAACAACGGAGTGCAGTCCGGTAGGACCGAATAGGGGGTTGTGCAGCATGAAGGCATCACATGTGCAACAGGCTTTACGTGTGATTCACTTCGATCAAATAGGGACGTTAAGGCTTCGATTACTTTTGCCATAAGCGATCTATCGAGATAGCCCCAAACACCCGCACCCTTTCTTGACACCGTGTCAAATTTGCCCCCGGTCCCCATGGGGACCCTGTGTCCTCCCGGTCCGCCTAAGCCCCTGCCCTCCCCTTGTATGATCCACTTCCAAACAGGATGTGGACAAGGTGGAGAGTCAATGACACAACCCAACGTACCCAGTGAGCCGCTCCCAGAGGACTGGATGGACGAGGATCTAATCCGACGAACCCAGGAGGTCTGGTCCGAAGCGTCAGGTCGGATCGTATCCAGGGCCGAGGCGCTGGAGATTTTGAGCAACGTCAAATGGCTGGGCCGGACGCTGCTGGCCGAAGTCCGGCGGAGGGAGGCGAAATGAGTGCTCTGAAGAAGAACGTCATCGTCTGGTATCGCGTCAGCACCAAGGAACAGGCCGACGAGGGCTACTCGATCGACGCCCAGAAGCGGCAGATTCAGGAGCGCGCCGACCGTGAGGGCTGGCACATCGCCAAGGAGTTCGGCGGCGCGGAGTCGGCCAAGAAGGGCGCGGAGCGCCGGAAGTTCAACGAGATGATGGACTGGGTCGAGGCCAACGCCAGGAGGCAGAACATCAAGGGCCTGGTCGCGCACAAGATCGACCGGACCGCACGCAACATGAAGGATGCCGTGCGCCTCCAGGAGCTTCAGGAGAAGCACGGGGTCCAGCTCTTCTTCGTCGAGAACAACTTCGAGCCAGGACCGGTCGGCCAGTTCAGTTACAACGTCCTGGCCAGCGTCGCGCAGTTCTACAGCGATAACCTGCGCGTCGAGAGCCTGAAGGGCATGAACGAGAAGGTCCAGCAGGGCTGGCTCCCGACGCACGCGCCAATCGGGTACCGGAACGACCCGAAGGACAAGGACGAGCCGATCAAGATCGACACGGTCCGCTCAATCACGGTCCGCCGCATGTTCGAGCTGTACCGAACGGGGCGCATGACCTTCCAGTCGGTCTCGGACGCCCTGCTCGCAGAAGGCCTGCAATACAGCGATTCGGCCCCACGCTTCAGCATCAACTCCATCTCGTACATCTTGAATAACCGCTTCTACGTCGGGGAGTTGTCCTGGCACGGGCGCGTCTTCCCCGGCAAGCACAAGCCGCTGATTGACGTGGCGACCTTCGAGCAATGTCAGGACATCCTGAAGGGCAAGAACCGCCGCAAGACACAGGTCAACCTCCCCTTGGCCGGGGGGCTCTTCCGCTGCGCGCACTGCGGGAGCGCCATGGCAGGGGAACTCCAGAAGAAGCGTCAGAAGGACGGGACCATCAAGGAACACGTCTACTACCGCTGCTGTAATCGCTACAAGCCCGAGGGCCACCCGGTCGTGGTCTGGAAGGCGGAGAAGCTGGAGCAGGCCATCGTCGCCGAGCTAAAGAAGCTCAAGCTCCCGGACGAGAAGTTGACGGCCTGGTTCCGCGACACGCTGCGGACCACGTTCAAGGACGAGATGGCCTTCCGCAAGGATCTGACCAGCCAGTTGCGGCGCCGGGAGACGGACCTTGAGACCAAGAAGGGGCGCTTGCTTGATGCTTTCTTGGCGGGCGACGTCCCCAAGGAGGACTACCAGAAGAAGTCGGATGAACTCAGGATCGAGATCGAGCGCGTCCGGCGCCAGATGTCCGAGGACAATCAAGTCCATGAGGATTACAGCGAGTGGGCGGTCAAAGTCTTCGATCTGACGCAGAAAGCGGCCGAAACGTGGCTCGGTTCGTGCAACTCGGTCAGGAGGGAGCTGCTGGAAATAATGTTCACGAACCGAGAAGCGGATGAGTTAAGTCTAAGAATGACTTGGCGTTGCCCGTTTTCAGAGGTCGCAAAAACGGCGCTTTTGGGAGATGGGGTGGCTGACCGGACTTGAACCGGCAACCTCCAGATCCACAATCTGGCGCTCTAACCGATTGAGCTACAACCACCATCGCGTGCGGGCGCTAGGGACGGGCAACCCGGTTGAATCCATAAGCATTATGCGCATGCGGCATGAGAATCAAGTGCCGAGCGCGCATTGTTGGCTCTCTCCATTCGTACCGCCTTGAGTCTGGCCAAGCTCTCGCTACCGTTCACGGTATGCCTATGAATTTCTTGCATGCTTGGACCGACTGGGAGCCCCTTCGTACGGTATGGGCTTGGCCGTGGTGGAAGCTTCGCATTTTGCCGCTTGGAGCGTGGTTGGTGCTGGGTGTCCTTGTTCTATGTGTACTGAGCGTGGGATTGGCCGCTGCGTCTCATGCGTTAGCGCGCATCTTACGATCCAAAACGCCCCAGCCTGCCGAACTTACTCCGGGTGCACGAAAGCCGTGGGGATTAAAGGCGCTCGCCCTGATCGTACTGGCGGTGTTGCCCATGGGACTCACCGCGGCGGGCCTGATTTACCTGGTCATGGGCAAGGCGCACTGGCGGCGCGATGCGCTGGCGCTGGGCTTATCCAGCCTGATCTTCCTCGCGCCGTTGGCTTGGCTTGCTTCGCCGTACTTCCCTTACTCGGAGTGGCAGCGCAACGAGTGGGCATGGCTGGTGCTCGCGCTGGGGTTCGCGCTCGTTCAACTTTGGGCGCTGGTCAAGCTGCTGCGCGAATACTGGGGCGAACCGGATGACCGCGTTCCGCTTTGGCCTCCGGCGGCTTGGTGGCTGCAAGGACTGCTGCTGGCGAGTGTACTGGCCACATCCTTCCAACTGTAACGCGATTATTTCCGAGTCTCCTGCCGCTGCCGTTCGGCCTCGGCTTGCCAGCGCGGCTTGAGGAACTCCATCAAACGCTGCACGCAGGGCGAAGGCGGACGGTCGCCCAGAGTCACGAATGCGATTCTTCGGGTGAGTGTCGCGCTCATGCGCGTGATCCGCCCCAATTTAAGCGACTGTTGCGCCATGAAGCCCGGAATGCAGGCGTACCCCATTCCGGCTTCGACAAACTTGAGTGCCACCTCGGCCCCCGGCACGCGCGTCGCATCGTCGATCGCGAAACCCATCTGGGCGAGCTGCTTGCGCCGGTTCGCGTCGGGATTGCCGAACCAACGCGCTTGCGGCCCCGGGCGCAATTCCGGCGAGATGCCCTTGGGACCGATGACCCAGACTTCATCGCGGTAGGTCAGATGCACCTTCAGCGGCGGCTGCCCTTCCAGCGCCGCATCGTCCGGATACTCCTGAATCGACGCGTCGATCGCCTCGCCGCGCATCAGCGGAGCCATCTCGCTGGTAGTGCGCAGCAGCAGCGTCACGTGGATATCTGGGAAGCGCTGCTGGAAGGCCGCCAGCCACGCCGGCAGCAGACGGATTCCGATCGTCATGTTCGCGCCCAGCCGCACCGTTCCGCTCGTACCCCGCCCGGCCGGCGCAATCTCGGCAGGAAGCCTTTCGATGCGAGCGACGATCTCAGAAGCCCGGCGTTCCAGTTCGCGCCCGGCATCGTTGAGCCGTACGCGCCGGCCCACGCGGTCGAACACCGCCGTGCCCAGCGCGCGCTCCAGCGCCTGAATTTGCCGGCTGAAGGCCGATTGCGAAAGATAGCAGCTCTCCGCGGCCTGCGTGAAGTTGCCCTGCCGCGCCGCCGCCAGGAACAACCGCAGTTGTTCCAGGGTCAGGCCGTCCGCCGCTCCAGGCGACGCCAGTGCCGGGTTTCCGGGGCGTTCTTCTTTAATGCGCTTCATGCATATACTCTATCCAATCTTTGCATTGGCAGCAAGTAATGCCGTGGGATAGATTTCCTGCATGCACGACGCTCATGGGACTTCCACTACGCCGCTGCCCGATGCGGCCCCCGAGCCGCTCCCCGATTCGCCCATTAAATCCCTGTGGTGGTTCACGTTACCCCTGGCTTCCGTGGTCATTCTGCAACTCGCCGGACGCCAGGTCATTCTGGCCGGATTGTCCTGGCAAGCCCATGAATCCGGACTCGCGCCCGAGTTCGACCTCGCGGCATTCGTCGTCGCCATGGCCCTCATGTTCGTCGCCTGCGCCCCCATCGAAGGCATGGGGATGTTGGGCTTGGCCTACGGCGACAGCGCGCCGGTGCGCCGTCGCATCATCGGCTTCGCCGCAGCCATGTCTGCACTAAGCACCCTCTTTGTTTTCCTGCTGGGCTTCACCGCCGCAGGCGCGTGGGCGATCTCCAACGTGCAAGGTCTCGATGCGGCCTTGACCGAACGCGTCCAATTCGCGCTAAAACCCTTGGTCTGCTACCCGGTCGTGATGTGCGCGATGATGCTGACCAGCGGCTGGATGAAGCGTTGCGCGCGCGGCATGGTGCTGGCTGTCGCCAATGTCGTGGGCTTGGTCTCTACCGGCGTGCTGGTGATTCTTCTTCCGCGGCTGGGACTCGATCCGCTGCTGGGCGGCATGCTCGCTTACATCGGCGGGCAGGCGCTGCGCACCGGGATGCTCTGCTTTTCTTACACCAAGAGTCTCGCCCCGGCCACCGACCGGGATCCCCCTCCCCCGCTCTGGCGCGAGATGGGCACGTTTTACCTGCCGCTGGCCTGGAA
>BTVV01000228.1:0-5550 GCA_045863855.1 Planctomycetota bacterium
GAGACTTCGCTCGCTCCCGTGACAAAACCCATGCGCACCAGTTCTTGGAGCGAGTTGAGGTCGATGACCTGGATCTCTCCGTTCACATCCACATACCAACGACTTTCCGGAGTCACTCTTCGTTCCCCCTCAAGATAGGCAGGCCTTGCTGAGAGGCTAGATTTTCTTTCTTCCGTTATTCGCTGAGGGCTTCGGGTAGCGCGGCGCCGGAAGGGGCCGCGCTTCACGGTCGGAGCCCTTTCGAATTTGACGCGTCACGCGTTCGACCTGATCCTCGAGCGAGACGTCCAAGGTGTCGGCCACCAGCATGCGTAGGACCGTCGCCGGCGGCAGCCCGCCAAATTCCTGGCATAGCGCCTCGAACTTGCCGGCCATCGCGTCGGTCAGGCGGAGCATCACACTTTTTCTGGGCAACGTCATCTGATCCGCAATCTCCCGGCACAGGTGCGGGTAAATCTATTGATTGCACCTGCATCAAGTCCACGCTTTCTTTTGTTCCTGCTGCCAGCAATGCTTGCGGTGCTGGCGCATCGTCAGACCCGCCAGCCTGCGCTCGGATCAGTTGTCCGGACGGTTGAAGCTGGCCGACCAGCCCGAGTAGCCGGAGAATTCGAGCCCCAATTTTGGAGCCATTTTCGATCCGTGATTAACGCTCTGGGAGCTCGACAGGTTGCCAACGAAGCCCGAATACCCGGAGAACTCGATACCGGCCCCAAAGACCGTCCGCAGAATGTCGATCAGGGCGTCCTGCTTTACCTTTCCGACCAAAAAATTTTCCGAGACATCCTGTTTAACTTCGGTTGAACTTCCGGCGCGTCCCAGACCGTCCTGGTCCTGGTTGAGAAGCGTCCTTCTTTGTGCAAGCGAGCCGGTCATAACTCCCTTGCCTTGGCCGAGTTCCGTCGGAATCTGTCCCGAATTCGTCCGATGCTCGACAGTAGCGGGAGCGGGATTCGAACCCCCCATGGATGCGACCGCTTCGCCGATGGAACTTTTTGGCTCGGAAGCAGTTGCGGGATCTGCGGGATGGGGCCGTTCTGCCTGTTTAACCCCCGCTGAACTCCCAGTGGAGCCCAGCATGCTGGCCCCGATCTTCTCGACCAATTCACCAAGCGCCTCCTTGCGGGCCTTGACGTAGTGGTCGAAGGTAACTTTCGGCGTGCTATGGCGCCCCAGTTCCTGCGCTTGCTTCGCCGTTGCGCCGTTCTCGTCGGCCAAGGTCTCGAAGGCTGTCCGCAAAGCATGAAAGTCGACTTTGCCGTCGGCGGTCTTCCTGGCGATTCCGGCGCGATCAAGATCGCGGTAAAGCATTACGGCCGTATGAAGGGGAACGTGAAGGACGCGCTGGTCTTCGGAAAGCGAAGCCGCAACCATCGCCAGTTCCGAGATAACCGCCGTCGGCAACGGCTGGAACGAAGCTTTGCGCCCTTTGGCCCAAACGGGATCGACACGGATACCACCGTTTGCCAAGTCGAGGTACTTCCTGGTCAGGTTGCGCAGCTCGTTTGCGCGCAGCCCCGTCGTCAGCGCGACGAGGTAGGTCAGCCGGCGATGCGGCGGGCTTACCGAGAGCAGGCGGGCGATTTCGTCAAGAGTCAGCGCCCGCCGTACGCTCTTCGGGGTCGTGTCGATTTTGCGGAGCTTCTTCAGCGGGTCGTTCGATAGATATTCCCTGTCAAGGCTCCAGTCGCAGAATGCCGCAAGCGCCTCGACCTTGTTCCAGATGGTCTTGTTCGCGTTGCCCTGGCCCTGCAATTCGCGAATTACGGCCTCGACCTCAGGCAGGATGCCGTAGACATCCGAGAGATTCTCGAGGGCGAGGCGTTCCTGCCAGAATTTCAGACGAGCCGTGCGGGGACCCAAATGAAATTTGCTCCAAGGTCGTCCGCCGTGCCCGCCCTGGGCAGTCCCCCAGGCCAAGTATTCCTGGACGACCACCTCGAAAGGGCGGTTTATGTCGCTCGTTTTTGGCGGCGAGCGCAGCCCTTTCCTGATCTCGTCTTGCTCGGTCTCCAGCTTCCAGGCCAATTTCGAGGTCTGCTCTTTCGACAAAAAGCCGGTAAACGCCTTCTGACTTCCGTCCGCCATCTTGATGCGGAACCGCCAGCGCGGGTGAGGTTTCCCATTCCTGTCGTTCGTTCGATATACTGCGGGCACGGTCGTTCTCCTTATATGGGGGCTTGCCCTTCTGTTCTGGCCCCCACGACTTCGTTCCTCCAAGAATCTCTTGCGGGGCATGCGTCGCCACGGAGAAGCGCCCGGCGACGGCGCTCTTCGCGATCGGCCTCTTGGGCGGCGCGCTCGGCGCGCGCATCCAGGTGCGCCATGATCCGCTCGGCGATCCATGTGGGTTTGCCGGTAAGTCGCACCGGCGGAGGCAATTCGTTGCGCGCCACCATCCGCCGTATCGTCCGCGGCGTGACCTGGAAGATGGTCGCTAGGCCTTCTTCCGTGACCAGCGTTTTCGGCGCTAGGCTCGCCAAACCGTTCAGAACGCCGCGAGGCTGGCAGCCTTGAGCGGGATCTTCGGCGACATCGCCGGATTCAGGCGTCACCATCGTGATCACCTCCATCTTCCTTCCGAAAAATTTTTCTGCGGGTGGTTGTGGGGAATGCCTCGTCGACTTTCTTGCGAAAGTTCTCGGCCTCAACATCGCTGATGGGATCGCAAAAGACTTCAAGGAGATCTTTGGTCGGCGAAATCTCGTCCTTATGAATCTCGAACAGAATGGCAGCACCGCGCCGACGGTAAAGGAAGGCGGTGATCCGGTGCAGCCTGTGCGGATCGAAGCCAACGGCGAGCACCGCCAACTGCCGTACGTCCTTTGAGCGGACTATCCCCCAGCAGGCGAGCAGCACGGTCACCACGATCACGATCATTTCGGGCGTCGGGCGCATGACCGCTGTGAACTTGGCTAGCCAGATGTGCTGCTCCGAGGCCCTGATCCTTGCATAGAAAGCCGTAATTTCGGCCTCTGCTTCCTCGTGCCGCGGTTCCGTTCCGAAGAGCAACCCGCGCAGCCCCCACAGGCGCTGCACCAGCCGCTGACCCTCGGCCCACGCCTCGGCGTTGGTCTCGAAGGCAAGCGGCGTTTCCCCCGTATCCTCAGCCTTGTCGATCATGAGGCTCCCCTCCCGAGCGCTGCCGTTAGATACCGGCCAGCGCCCGCGCCCGCTGGAAAGCCCCGTAGCAGCCGGCTGGAAAGAGGATGCAGTGGGGCTTGCCGTTGTGCTCGATGATGTCGAATAGCAGCTTGGCCTCATGCAGGTTCTTCACGTTCTCGCAAGCCTTGGCCATTGCCGGCGTCCGGGCTTCGCGCAAGACGGTGAAGACCTCCTCGAAATTCCCGACCCACCTCCCGCGCTGGCAGATCTGCGGATTCAGGAGAATCGCCTGCGCGGCCTTGTCGCCCTTTGCGGCGCGGTTGCGCAGCAAGCGCGTGCGGCGCTCGCAGTGCTCGCGGTAGGAGTCCTCCTGCCGAACCATGGCGACGAGGTCGTCCATGGGGACCAGCATCGTATTGAGGATCTCCCGGGCCCGCGGCGCGCTGGGACGCAGCATGAAGGACCGGAAGCGCTCGTCCTGGAGAGTCAACTCACCCAGCACCGCGATCACGCGCAGCACGTTGGCGTAGAGCGAGTCCGTCCAACCGCGGACGACATAGCCCGGGGCGAGCACGTGGCTGGTGAGCGTCGCACGCGGCGTGGCCACGGATACGGCATGCTGGGTGCGCTTCCTCCTTACTGGGGGTGACTTCACCTTCCGCATGGAGCTGCGAAGCGCGGCAATCTCATCCAGCAGCCGGGCATTCTCCTGCTCCAGTTCGGCCTGACGGTCGGTGTTCTGCCTGAGCGATGACATACCTCTCCCTTCTCGGACATTCCGAGATAGGACATCGGCGCAGGTCGGCTGGGGTGGGCGAGATCCGGGCGCGACAATAGGCCGCGCCGCCCTGGACGAGTGATCGCGTCCGGGTAGAAGGAATTCAGATCGTCGCGCCAGCCAAACTCTGGCCGCGTCGGTTTAGCGGTGGGCGGGTGGTGGAACACTCGCCTGCCGCGATTTCAAATATATATTACGTTCGTAATGTATTGCAAGTGGTTTCCGTGGAATTCTGTGGGATTACGTGTCAGTCTTGCGGCGTCGTTTCTTGGGCTTAGCAGGGCGCCCGGGCGGCTTTCTGGTCTTCACGTATTCTTCGACGTATTCGGGTAAGGTAGCCCACATATTGCCGATCCGCCAAGCCTTTAACTTTCCTTTAGCCGCAAGCAGACAGAGGTACTTTGGGTGGAACCCAGTCTCCTTCGCGGCATCCGCCAAAGACACCAAACGGTTTGGATCGACCAGTTCCGACATACCCATCTCCATGGATATGGCGGGTATCGTCTCACCTGGTGACTAGATTGACGTCAATCCGTTCGAAGGAGCGGCTAAAAGTCCTCGCCCTTTAACGCCTCGACCACCTTGAACAAATCGGCGTAGTGGTCGAAGCCGACTTCGCGGGAATGGCCGCCCATGGCTTCGATCATGTCCGTGCGGCCGACGGAGCGCATGCGGGACTCCCAGTACCGGCGGGTGCGGCGCTGCGGCTCCTTCGCCTCTTCCTTGGACATGCCCGCGGCCACCAATACCTTCGAATGTTCGCGCGACAGGTGATTGACCTTTGGCTTGCCGCTCCTCTGAAGGAACCAGGTCTCAGACGAAGCCCGGCGCATGTTCTGCGACCGTCTGGCAGAGAAACGCAACGTACCGCTTCAGGTCGGAGGTGCGCTTCGACTTTTCAGTCTCGCTCCTGGGCTTGCTGTCCGAAACCGCCTTGGCGAGATCCTTCTTGTCTACGCTGGCGTAGGTGCGTCCCATCCGAGCTTTTCGAGCACGCAGCGTACACGCCGTGTGGAAATCCAAACGCCGCCCACGAAAACCGCGCGCAGTTTTCCCGCAACGGCCACCTGCCGCAGATGCTCGGCGTTGTAGCTTAATTTCTTGGCTAGATCCGGCAGGCCGACCAGATGGTCCACGTCTACGAGTTCGCCCATACACTCGATATACGTGCGGGCCAAGTCGGTGCAAGCGCAGGCACGTCTCGCCTTCACTGGTCGGATGCGGACCAGTTCCAACTATAGCGGGGCGTATGATGTGCAACTCAAGCGTAGGCGAAACGCCATTTACGGGCGCCGATGGGCGCGATGTAGTGCCGCCTGGCGATATCTTCTGAATTACCAAGAAACTGGGAGATTTGCAGCGACGACATTCCGCAGTGTCCCATGATGGTTCCGGCGGTGTGGCGCCACTCCGACGGACCGAACCTCCAGAAGTCCTGGATTCTCCCCTTACTAATTTCGTCAATCAGACCGGGCTTCGCCGGAAGAATCTTGGTCTTCTTTTTTCGTTCCGCGCGTCCGAACCAACGCTCCTGCCACGTCCGGTCTCGCCACCGACCGTCGGCGGCGACACGCTCACCTTCTACCTGAGCAGGAAAGAGCCAAGGCGAGTCGCTCTGGCGGTGATGCAGATACTCCATCAGAATAGGAATCAGGGTGGTCTTCTCG
>BTVV01000229.1:0-5455 GCA_045863855.1 Planctomycetota bacterium
TCACGAGCCTATCTTTGCGCCGGCTCCAAAGGCCCGTAGCCGGCGGGCCAGCCTGTCGAGGGTCTGCCGGGCCGCTCGGTCCGGCCTGTCGCGGCCGGTGACCCGAGCCCGCAGCGCAGCCTTGAGGACCTCGCCGTGTTCTAGGTCCTCCAGGAGGTTAAGAACGGTCACCTCCGCCTTCCGGCGCACGGCGGCGTGAGGCGTGTTGACGTTCGCCACGCGCTCTAGGCGCCGGACGTATGCGGCATCGAGCTGCGGCCGGCACTGCTCGACCCAGAGCCGCTCGTGCATGCGCCCGTCGCCCAAAGGCCGGGAGATGTCACGAAAAAAGCGCAGCCACGAGGCGCGCCCCCGACCGTCGAGCAGTTCGGCCCCGCCGCCGGCGCTCTTCCTGAAGGGGTGGACGGCCAGCTCGACAACGCCGGAGTGCGACAGGCCCAGCTCTAACAGAAAACTGCTGTCGGTGTGCGGCTCGGGCTTGTGCCAGTCGAAGAGGAAGTTGCCCAAACTGTAGGCGATCGGTCTCCCTTGGTATACCTCAATGCCTTGCGGTACGTGCGGATGGTGGCAGACGACCGCCGAGGCGCCTGCGTCAACAAGTTCGCGGCAGAGTGAAACCAGACCCGGCGAAGGGAAGAGCACCTCTTCCCGCCCGGCGTGGAGTACGGGGATGACCCGTGCCCCTCCGGCCGCGGTCCGGGCCACCGCCCGCCGAACGGTCAGGACGTCGAGGCGCGCCGCACCGGGGCCGTCGGCGGCAATCGCGCCCTCGACGATGGCAAAGTTGAGCAGCGCCAGCCGAACGCCCTTGCTCTCCAACAGCAGCGGCCCGCCAGCCACCATCTGGTCGGGCCCGGCCCCGACGTGCCGCAGACCGGAGGCGTCCAGCGCGGCGAGCGTCTCGCGAAGCCCAACCGGCCCCTGGTCCATGATGTGGTTGTTAGCCAAGCAGCAAACGTCGACGCCGGCGGCGGCCAGCGCCCGGGCGGCACGCGTGTCGGCGCGGAAGTTTGGACCGCACTTGGCTATGGGCGAGTGCGCCCGGCACAGTGGGGCCTCGAGGTTAACGACTGCGAAGTCCGCGGCGGCGAATAGTTCCAGCGTATTGCCGAAGGCCCTGCCGATGTCGCCAAGAGCGAGCGCCTGCTCTACCCGTCCAATCGGGCAGAGGTCACCGGTGAACACCGCACGAACCACCGGCCGACCGGCGCTCAGGCGCAGTCGGCCCCGGGAGTCACACAGGCCCGGCCCGCTCATGGAATCGCCCTCATGCCAGGACCATCGCTTGCGACCGAGACCAAGTTCATTACGACCTCCAGCCAGGATTACCTGAGTTCGGCAACAGATCTTCCGTTTAGTTAAGAACGAACCTACGGCTTGGCCCCGCCGAGGCCCCCTCCGGACAGGCGGTAGCCCGCCCGCTCCATCAAGAATAACCCTTCACGTGGGGCCTTTACGGCACGCGCTTTTTGTGGCGGTAGGCCCAGCTTCCGTTGACGACTAAGACGTTGCGTTCTACATCGTAGTAGGCCAACTTGGCGTCGCGGCCACCCGGCGGCGGCGGGCCCTTGGGGGCAAGCTTAGTCCACTGGAACGTGGCCGGATCGTAAGCCCACAGCGACTTCGTCCACGATGCATCCCACATCAGGCAGACCTTGCCCACGGGGTCGTAAGTGAAGTTGGTCACCGCGCTATAGCCCGCGGGCGGATTCTCCGGACCGGTGCCGCTGAAGGTGGTTTTCCATTTGTTCTCCGCGACGGAGTACTCGCAAGTGCGCGAGCCTTCGTAACCCTTGCTCGGCGCACCCTTGCCAAGAAGGTTGTGCGCAACCAAGACTTTGCGATCCGGTACGTACCCCATCACGGCCTCACGACTGCTGAGATCCTTACCGTAGTCCTTGCTGCTGCCGAGCTTCTTCCATGTGTTCGCTTTCGAGTCGTACAAGTACATTCCGCCGCTCTGCGTCCACACCGTGCCGCCCAGTTCGGGGACGTATTCCATCTGCCTCGCGTTCTCGTATCCGGGGAGGTCGCCGGTGGCGCCGGTGATAGGTTCCCAACGCTTCTTTTCGGGGTAGAAGGCCCACAGTGGCGGCTTGTGCTTACCCTTTTGCAGGAGCGTGAAGAGCTGCTTGTCGGACATCGACCAACTGCACGGCGCGAGCATGGCCTTGAGTCCCGGGTCGTAGGTCATGTTCCACCAACTATGTGGAACGATGGCCGGACCGCCGCGTTTCGTGCGAATGATGCCTGCCTTGGTCTCGTCGCTTTCGCGGTCGACGTCCGCCCAGTCATCGGGGTTGTTGCCCTTGCTCCGGTCGGGGCCATAGAGGCAGTACCAGGTGTTGCTGGGCAAGTCGTACTCCCAGACGTCATTTAAGCGGTGGGGCGCGCCGTGGTTGGCCCCGTAGAATATGGCGCGCTTGCGTTCGGGCATCCACGCCATCTTGATGCAGTAGTCGCGGCTGCCGGGGCCGTTCTTGTCCAGCTTCCAGCGTTTGGCTTCGTCGTTGAGGTCCCCGGCGACCTTGAACCTCGGCAGCACGGCGCATTCTCCGTCGCCCAAGCCGTCGATGATCTTCATGACTTCCGGGTCGGGCGGCAATTCCGGCGTGACGAGACCAGAGCTTTCTTCCGATGCGGTGGCCTGAAGCGCGGCAAGCGCCACCAACGCGGAAACCATATCGAATGCAAAGCGTGATCGAATCAAGGTCTATCTCCCCTGTAGAAGTCGCAGCTCTTGCCCTCGACGAACTTCACCGGCATCTTGATTTGCTCGGGTTTCACCGTGGGATGCTCGATGCGCCACAGCAGGCGCTTGACCGCCTCGCGCCCGAGCCCGCGCTGGTCGAACATCCAGCGCGAAATCTCCGGCCCGTATCCGACAAAGTTCTTGCTGTCCCATGTCTCTTTGAAGACCGAACGGATGTCTTCGTCGCCGTAGCCCAGCAGCGAGACATGGAACGGCACGCGCAAGCCCATCTCGCCGGCGGCCTTATACGCGCCGTGGACAATGTGGTTGTTGAAGCAGAAGACCGCCGACGGACGCGGTGTGGACTGCATCAGCTTCAGGAAGCCACGGTAACCGGACTCTGGTCCCATCACGCCGCGGTAGAAGAGTTCGTCGGGCAGCGCGACGCCCAGCCGCTGCAACTCGGCGCGAAAGGCTTTCTCGCGCCGAGGCCCAATCCAGTCGTCCTTTTCCCAGCCGATGTAGCCGATGCGGCGGTGCCCGAGTTGCACCAGCTTCTGCGCTGAACGCTGCGCGCCCAGATCGCTGTCGTCGACGATGCCGTCCACGCCCGACGCAGGGTCGAAGTGGTCTACCGTCACCGCAGGCGTGCCTGTGGCCCGCACTTTTAGACAAAACGAACTGTCCGTGACCGCCATTAGCAGCGCACCTTCGAACTGCCACGCGCGGCAGCGCTCGAGGAAGTCCTCCCCGAAGCCTTGGGCGTCGGCGCTGAGAAAAGTGACCGAGCGCCCGGCGCGTGTCGCCTCGGACGTCATACCGAGCAGGATCTCGTTGTAGAGACCGCCGGCCATGAACTCGTCGACGTCGCGCGGATAGTACAGCGCGAGTTCGCCGGTCCTGCGCGCCGCGGCCAGCGGACCCGCCCCCCTGCCGCGAACATAGGTGCCCGAGCCGTGCCGCCGCTCCAGCAGGCCCTCGGCCTCCAGCACCGCCAGCGCGCGACGAATCGTTACTCGCGAAACGCCCAGTTCCGCCGCGAGCCGGCGTTCGGCGGGAAGCTCCGTCAATTCCGAGTCCTTGCGGCGAATCAGCTCCCGCAAGTGCCTGCACGTTTGCTCGGTTAATTTCATCATACCTAAGAATACCCGGTGAAAGTGGTATTATTGGTATCTCGCAATGCCATATACACTGTTCCCAAGCCTTGTGCCATGCAAAAATGTCAAATAAGCACTGCTATCCAAAACAATCGGATCTGACCTGACTCGAAGCTGAAATGGCACATCAACCTCAATCACGTTCGCCAACTCATCAAAAGGGGACTAACGCCACGCCAAGTGGCCAAGAAATCTTGGGTGTCAGCGTGAACGCTATCCATGGGCCTACGGACGTGCAGTCAAAGAGTCGTAGGCGGATTGCCGTGTAGGCCGGAGTGTCCGCGGCAACGGTAAGCCGTGTCTTGAACCATTGCGACAAGGGGTTTTCGGTGCGCCCCGAAGTAAGGCAGCGAGTGCTTACTGCCGCGGAAAACTAGAACTACCGTCCCGAAATCGTGACACCGTCCCTGTGACAGAACAGTTCGTGTCCAACGTCAGCGAAAGTGAGAGATGAAGGGGAAGAGAAAGCGTGTGTCGTTTCCAGAAGGGCGTAGCCCTGAAGGAATTGACACACGCGGGCCGGCTCCAAAAGTTGGATTGACCAGCGGAAAGGAGCACCCGATTTCCACGTCACCGGTCGTACGATAGATAAGTAAGACCACGCTCAAGCAGTTTGGTGCGGAACAGAAGATCTAGATCGTCTTTGTGGGTTTGCGTGGCGAGGTTCCGATCGCGGAGCTTTGACGGCGCGAAGCCCTAGCGCCCTCGCTTTATTACAAGTGGTCGAAAGCCTTCCTGGAGGCCGGTAAGAACGGCCTCACGCGGGATACGCTGTGCGACGCGACCTCGACGAAGTCCATCAACTCAAGCTGGAAAACGAGGACCTGAAACGTGCGCTGACCGAAGCCACGCTCGACATCCTTCACTTCACATAAAGACTGGGCTTGTAGCGCCACGGAGGTATGTGCGCATGAGCACTCAAGAGAAGCTCGAGATCATCCGCAGCGTCGAGGGTTCGGGCCTACCCTTGCAGGCAGCCTTGGCGCGGGTCGAGGTGCCGTCCTCGACCTATTACCGTTGGTGGCACAAGTTCCGCTTGGGCGGCAGCGGCGGCTGGCGGGATCACTCGCCGTACAAGGGCCCTGTCTGGAACCCGTTGTTGCCCGAGGAGCGCGAGCGGATTTTGGAGTTGGCCATGCTCTACCCCGAAGGGTCGGCGCGGGAACTCGCCTGCCATCTGAGCGATCAGGGCGGTTTTTCAGTCTCGGAATCGACGGTCTTCCGCGTGCTCAAGAAGCAAGGCTGGGTCAAGCCGCGGAATTTGAGGACCTTCCCGGCGGGGCCGGAGTATCGAATCAAGACGCAGCGCCCCAACCAGCAGTGTCAGACGGATGCGACGTATCTGCATGTGAAGCGCTGGGGCTGGTACTACTTGATCTCGGTCTTGGATGATTACAGCCGCCGAATCCTGGCTTGGAACTTGCAGTAGGACATGATCATTGATTCTTTCAGCGAAGTCGTGGAATTAGCCTGCGAAGCAGTCGGCTTACATGCAGTGCCCGAGTGCTCCCGTCCAAAGTTGCTGACGGACAACGGCTCCGCTTGGATTTTTGAAGCCTTTGGCGCGTACCTGGAAGCCAAGGGCTTGGGGCACATCCTGGCCGCG
>BTVV01000230.1:0-5373 GCA_045863855.1 Planctomycetota bacterium
AGACGAATCGCGCGACGGCTTGCGCCGCTTCGGCGTCGGGCACTTCGATCTGGTCATCATTGACGAAGCGCACCGCAGCATCTTCCAGAAGTACAAGGCGATCTTCGACTACTTCGATGCGCTCCTGGTGGGGTTGACGGCCACGCCCAAGGACGAGGTGGACCGGAATACGTACGGGATCTTCGATCTAGAGGACGGCGTGCCCACCGATGCGTACCCGCTGGAAGACGCGGTGAAGGATGGTTTTCTGGTGCCCGCGCAGTCGGTCGCGGTGCCGCTTAAGTTCCAACGCGAGGGCATCGCGTACGACGACCTGCCCGAAGACGAGAAGGAACAATGGGACGCAACCGAATGGAGCGAAGAAGGCGAGACGCCCGAGCGGATCGAGGCCGAAGCAGTCAATAAGTGGCTCTTCAACCAGGACACGGTGGATAAGGTTCTGGCGCACCTGATGACGCGCGGCCTGAAAGTCGCAGGGGGCGACCGCCTGGGCAAGACCATCGTCTTCGCCAAGAACCAGGACCACGCCCAGTACATCGAAGAGCGCTTCAACGCGAACTATCCGCACTTGAAGGGCGAGTTCGCACGGATCATCACCTTCAAGACCGAGTACGCGCAAAGCCTGATTGATAACTTCTCGATCAAGGATCGCGCGCCGCACATCGCCATCTCGGTGGACATGCTCGACACGGGCATTGACGTGCCGGAAGTGGTGAACCTCGTCTTCTTCAAATTGGTGCGTTCCAAGACGAAGTTCTGGCAAATGGTGGGGCGCGGCACGCGCCTGTGCCCGGACCTGTTCGGCCCCGGACAGCACAAGGAATTCTTCTACCTCTTCGATTACTGCCGGAACCTGGAGTTCTTCAGCCAGAACCCCGCGACCACCGACGGCGCGCTGGGGGAATCGTTGGGCAAGCGGCTCTTCAAGACGCGGCTGGAATTGATTCTGGAACTGGACCGGAAAGGCGAAGCCCGTACAGGGGGCGCTCAAGAAGGCCCCGGCGGCTACAGCGAGCCCAGGACCGAAGAGGACGTGCGGCGCGATCTGGCCGACTTGCTGCGTACCGAGGTCGCGGCAATGAACGTGGACAACTTCATCGTGCGCCCCAAGCGCAGGCTGATCGAGAAGTACGCCAAGCCCGAAGCGTGGAAAGCACTCAAGGGCGAGGATTTCACGGAATTGGCGCATGAAGTCGCGGGGTTACCGGCCGAACTGGACCCGGAAGATGAAGAGGCCAAGCGCTTCGACCTGTTGATCCTGCGCCTGCAACTGGCGCTCTTGCGCGCCGAGCCGGGCTTTGAGCGCCTGCGAAAGGAAGTGGTCGGCCTCGCCGGGCTATTGGAGGAGAAGGCCGCGATTCCGATGGTTGCCCAGCAAATGGCGCTGATTCAGGACCTTCAGACGGACGAGTGGTGGCAGAACGTCACGACGCCGATGCTGGAAGTCGTCCGCAAGCGCCTGCGCCTGCTGATTAAGCTGATCGAAAAAGCCAAGCGCAAACCCATCTACACGAACTTCGAGGATCTGATGGGGGACGAGCAGCCTATCGCGCTGCCCGAGTTCGACCGAGGCGGCTTCGAGCGCTTCCGCGATAAAGCGCGGCAATTTCTGCGCGCGCACCAAGACCATTTGGCGATTCATAAGCTGCGCATGAACGAGCCGCTTACGCCGACCGATCTTATCGAACTGGAACGGATGCTGTCCGCGAGCGGCGTGGGCTCGTCGGAAGACCTTGCTCGCGCGAAGGAGGAAAGCCACGGGCTGGGGCTTTTCGTACGCTCGCTGGTCGGATTGGACCGGGAAGCCGCCAAGCGCGCGTTTTCGGGCTTCCAGGCAGGGAAGAACCTGTCCGCCAACCAGCTTGAGTTCATCAACCTGATCGTGGAACAGCTTACGGCGAACGGCGTCATGGATCCTGGGTTGCTGTACAAGCCCCCTTACACGGACCTTTCGACTCAGGGTATTGAAAGCATGTTCGCGTCGAACGAAGTGGATGAACTGTTGGCGGTGCTGAAGGGAGTGACGGATGCCGCGGCGGGGTAGCGGCGCACACCCTCTAATTTACAGACGATAATGCGTTAATATCCCGTGGTCTGGTCCACGCTTTCCCAGCCACCAGCCCTCAAGGGCAACCCCACCACGGCAATACCTTAGCGTACCCATTCCCCCATTCCCCATTCCACCAACGACACCCTTTGCCCTGGCCCGTGTTTGCACGGGCGGCAGCGTAGTCACGTTTATCACAGTTACAGTTCGCGAACGCCGCGCACAACACTCACTCTGCCGCAGCCCCCCAGTTCGCGATAAGCATGTTCTCTCCCACGATGGAGGTACCCATGGGCGACCCAGGGCGGACGATTCATATTCGCCTTTCCCCCCGGCTCCAGCGCAAGCTGGAACGGCTTCACGGCGAGCACTACGCCGGCCTGCCGCTGAGCACGATTGCCAAGCTGCTGCTGGCCGACCAGCTTCAGAAGGACGACGAGGTCGTGCTGGAGATCATCCAGAACCAGATACGCCGCCCTTTGGACGAACCGGCCGTATTCAAGGAACCACGCCTGCCCAACCTGAACAGCCAGCGGCGCCGGCATCACCGTTGACACAAAAATTTTGAAGTAAAGGAGTTTAAAAATGGACGTCAGAAAAGGGGTGGCGGCGCCCCATCGGGTTCTAAGCCCAGAGCAGACAAGAGTTTTCGAAGAATTGAAGGTATTGCTGCAGGACTGCCAGTCCTTGGCGAGCGAGTGCAAGGATGGCGCGGCATTACAACTGCTCAAGGATCGACTATCTTCCTTGCGGTCGGCGGCCCTGTTCGTGGTGGTCGGTGAAGTGAAAGCGGGGAAGAGCAGCTTTGTGAACGCCTTGCTCGGGGAGGAGATTTGTAAAGTCGCGCCAGACCCTTGCACGGCCGTAATTCAGGAACTGGTCTTCGGCCCGGAAGGGCATTCGGAGCAACTTGGCAAGCAGTGGGAGCGCGTAGCGCTGCCCAAGCCAGTTCTGAAGGAAATATCCATTGTCGACACGCCAGGCACAAACTCCATCATTAAGGATCACGAGGCGATCACCAGGGACTACATGCCGCGCTGTGACCTAGTTATTTTCGTGTTTCCAGCGAAGAATCCGTATACGGCTACCGCGTGGGATCTATTGGACTACATTCGTGCGGACTGGTACAGGAAGGTCGTTTTTGTTCTTCAGCAAAAGGATTTGGCCAACCCGCAGGAGCTGGCGGTGAACCTGGAAGGGTTGAGGAAACTGGCGAGAGATAGAGGAATACATGACGCAAAAATCTACCCCGTTTCAGCAACCGACGAACTTCGACATATGCCTGAGAGCGGCTTTAACGCATTCCGGACTTTTTTAAGACAGGTGACCGAGAACGGCGAGGTCTGGCGCACAAAGGTCGACGCAGTACGCAGCACGGCCAAGCGCGTCGCTTCCGGCTTGGGGAAGCATTTAGCCGGCGAACTGGCTGCGATCAATGAAGACAAGAATTTTTATGGCAGCCTGCTGGCGAAAACAGATGCGCGCCGCGAACGGATGAACGATCTTAAAATCATGCTGGTGAAAAATCTGTGCGGGGTCTATGACCGGCTCACGAATCGACTGGAGCAGGATTTTGCCGATGGATTGAGCGTGGGCACGGTCCTTTGGCGGAGTGTACCCTTCCTCCGAGACAAGGATTTTCAAACGTGGCTCCGAGATCTTCAGGTTTCCTTTGAGCAGAGTTCAAAAATCGAGGTTACGGCGGAAGCCGAGAGCGCATCCGAATCCATCGTAAGCGCGACGAAGGATCTTCTGCGAGATATGGAAGAGTCTATTGCCCGCCAGCAGCGTTCCTTAAAGAGCGATCTCAACGCCAGTGCGTCACCGGAGCGTTACGAAGTCTTGAATGGGCTTCTTAAGCGGCTCCAAGAAATCAAAGTTTCCGACATCATCAACGACGCTGGGCTGCAAGGGGCATCCGTAGGGGATCAAGCTCTTGCAGGGGGCGGTATCGCGCTCATTGGTGCCGTGGTCGCGGCCATTACGCATCTTGCCCTGCTCGATATTACGGGAGGCATTTTAATCGCAGTAGGAAGCAGTGTGGTCGTATTAACCTTGTTCTGGAAGCGAGCAAGCATCCAAAGCGAGCTTTCCCAGAAGCTGAAGCGCTCCCGGGAGGACTTTCAGGATCGAGTGGACCGGGATATCTCCAAAGTGTTCGAGACCCTGTTTCTGGAAATCACACATCGCATTAAGGAACCGTTCTCCTCCGTGGAAGCTAAAGCGCAGCGTATAACTTCGCTTATCGGCACTGTGGAGCAACTTGAGGCACGGGCCGAATCTATCAGCTCCGTCCAGGGCGGATAAGCAAGGGCCTGCATGTTGTTGGGTCTTAGCGCGCGGGGCGCGCTTTTCGGACTCCGGCAGTTCCTCCTTGTAAGTTCAGAACAGGGTATTTTCATCCTGATCGTCAGCGCACTGGTCTTGCTGATCGGATACGGCACGACCTCGCGGGGAAACGATACGTCCATGCTTAGACTTTACGGGAGGTTCGCATGCAATGGCCCCGAGATTACCTGATCGCGATGGGATTCACGATTTTTTTCGGGCTGCTCATCTTCGGCATGGTCTGGTGCATCAGAGAGCTAATTCATGTGCTGACAAATCCGGACAATGAACCGAACTGGATCGACTTTTTCCTAGAACGACACGCACCGCGTTGGCTGCTACGCGCCAAGATCTACCCGGACGAGTTTGCAATCATTTTAGTGCTGTTTGCTGCTTCGGTATTCGGCGCCCTCGTATGGCTAGACAGCCTGTTGACGCAGTGAGTCGGCTGCTCCTGTACGCCTGTGGAGAAGCGAGAAACGGCGCTACGACGGGCTCGATTTTTTGAGGCCATTACGGCGTGGAGGCGGCGCTGGCGCAGAACCGCCCCCTAGGTGCCCTTACCTACGCTCCCGCAGGGCTTTGGCGGCCTCCGTGTAGGTCCGTGCTAATGCAACATGCGCCTGCTCCAAATGCGCTTTCAATCTCTGCACCTTTGGTTGCGCTTCCCGCGGCCATACCTCGGGGTCGGCGTCGAGGCGCTTAAGGGCCTGGTTGAGTCGTCCGGTGACGGCGCGCCGCAGGTCCAGCAGCGCGCGCAACCTGGAGCCGGGCTTCAAGCGGCCGGCCCTGGCGGCTTTGGCGGTGCGGACGCGGCGGAATAATTCGCTGCGGTCGATCCCGCCGCGGATGTATGCCGCCACTAGCCGGCGGCGTAGCGCGGATCGGCCCATCGAATCCAGTGTCGCCAACGTCTGGGCGGCGCGGAACCCCAGTCCACCGGCCCTTGCGTGTTCACCTTCTAAGCACCTCCAGGAGCGCGCCAACCTTATATTGTG
>BTVV01000231.1:0-5336 GCA_045863855.1 Planctomycetota bacterium
GGCGATAACGGTGACCACATCCCATGGACTTTCGGTGAGCAACGCTTTGAGGTCGCCTTGATGCCAAAAATCGTTCTCGTCGCGAACTTTGCCCTTCGATTGCCAGTACGGCGTCGCCATCTCGCGTACGTATTGCTGGAACGTCCATTTCCCGGCATCGGATTCCTGGGTCTGCTTCAATATCCCCAACTTGTAAAGCTTATCGTTTTCCTTAACTACCTTTTTGAGCTCGTCGCGAAAAACGTAGCCGATCCCGGCTTTCATCAACTCGGGTTTAAAGGGTACGAGGCGGCCGGCTTCAACGGGTTCATGGCCGCGAAGTGGAAGCAGTTTCATCCGGTCATGCTTGTAGATTCCGAAGTCTCGTTCGTAGTATTCGTCCAGCAGGCGCGCGCTGGTTTTCATATTGACCGTGGGCGAAAGAAGCAAGGCGCACGAAACGCGAAACGGCGCGCCTTCGGCGCGCAACTGGCGTTGAATATGGCAGGCCAGCGTACCGCCGTAGCTGGCGCCCAACAGCCGCACTTCCGTGACCTTGCCCTTGAGCTTCTCATGCTGAAGCACGGCTGCGATGATCTTCACCACCGCTTCGGCTTCGGCCTCGAAGCACCCGGCCACCCCGTGCATGGTCCGCTTGCCCATATCCGTGCGAAAGATCGAATCGAAGCTGACCACATGGCAGCCGGACTCGTAAAGCTGCGCCTGAATCAGCTTCGCAAGTTCGTCTTTGTTCTTCATCGTCAAACCCAACAGCGGGATGGCAAGCGGCGCAGGCCCATCCTGCAGCGTGGCGAGCACCTTGACCTCCTTGGGAAAGCCGGCAATCCCCTTGAGTTTGAGGTTTTCGTCGTCGTCGAGGTTGACCTTATCGAAGCTTTTGGCAAAGGTAATCGTAGCGTACAGACCGTCGGTAGTCGGGCTGTCAAAGGGAGGCAGTTGGCGGACACGCTCGGCCAGTGTGCTCGATGCTTGAGCATTATCGGAGGCATGAAGGGTGCCCGCGAAACCTACGCAGAGCGTAACTAAGGCGGCAAGTAGCATGTGCAGGCGGAACGTACGACGCATCGAAGCTCTCCTGGGGAAAGGGGGTGGATTCCTGATTAAGCCGTATAAAAAATAGTCTAGGTACCCCACTCTAGAAACTCAACGCGCAATCTCGGCTGTTATGCAATTGGCGGGAGTGCATGGGAATCGAACCCACCCGCCGCCGGTGAGGGCGGCACGCTGGCTTTGAAGGCCAGGAAGGTCACCAGACCAATCCCACTCCCATTCTTTACACTTCGCAGGTGCTTGTGCCTCCTCGAAGCCCTTGCTCAGCGCAGTCTCAGGATACGCTTCTCGAGCGGAAGCACTTGGCCTATCTCAGCGATGCAGGCCACGCCGCGTTGCCGTAATTCGGATGCAAGTCTGCCGGCCGATTGCGGCGCCACCGCGATCAGCAGCCCTCCGGAAGTCTCGCTGTCAAAAACCAGATTCTGTATATCCTCGTCCAACCCAGGCGCTATTTCCACGTGTTCGCCCAGGAGCGCACGGTTTTGCTTCATCGCGCGTGTAAAGAGTTTGCGGCGTGCGAAATCCAGCGCGTTTTCAAAGATCGGCACCTTTACTATGTCGAACGAAAGCGTCGCATGGCTGGCAAGAGCGATATTGCGAGCGTGGCCCAGTAGCCCGTAGCCGGTCACATCGGTGGCGGCATGGATGCCTTCGGGCTCGTTGATGCCGACGACGCACATGGCTTCGGCGGCTGCCTTGTTCAGGGTAGCCATTTGGTCTGCGGCTCGGTTCATCAACGCTTCATCGGCGTGGCCTTGCTTAAAGGCGGCGGTTACCGGACCGATTCCAAGAGGCTTCGTAAGGAAAAGGATATCCCCGGGCTGAGCGCCGGCATTGCTGGCGATGCGCCGGGGATGAATGATCCCGGTTACCGAAAGGCCGAATTTCAGTTCCTTCTCGTTGATCGAATGCCCGCCCACAACTACAGCGCCTGCTTCCACACATTTCTCGGCTCCGCCTCGAAGAATCTCGCGAAGCGTATCGAGCGGAAGTTCGCCAAGCGGGAAAGCCACGATTCCCAACGCGGTAAGCGGGGCTCCGCCCATCGCATACACATCGCTAAGGGCGTTCGCTGCCGCCACCTGCCCAAATCGAAACGGATCGTCCACTACCGGCGGGAAAAAGTCGACGGTCTGAACCAGAGCGCGCTCGGCATCGAGACGAAAAATCCCCGCGTCGTCGAACGTACCGTGTCCGACGAGGAGTCGATCGTCTTGAACGCTTGGAAGTCCGCGCAGCACCTGCGCCAGATCGCCTAAAGGCAATTTAGCGGCTCAGCCGGCGCAACTGGCGTAATTCGTCAGCCGCTTTTCGCGTCCACCGGTTTCGGGCATGAGGCTGCCTCCTATACTCGTAGAGTACGACAAAGTTACCACTCTGCCGCGGCCGCAACGAGCGCGTCGGCATCGCCATCGAGGAGGGTGCGTGGATCGATCAACACCAGCCCGCCCTGTATGCGTGCGATGATGGGCGGATCGGATTCCCGCATGCCGGCAGCCAATTGGTGGGCGGCACGCTTTCGATGCCGGATTTGAACCACCCGCGTCGGCAAATCTCGTTCGGGCAGACTCCCCGAACCCAGGCGCGAAGCATCGGAGGCGGTGGCGATCTCGAGCTCGGCGTTGGCGTCCCGCAGCCTTGCGGCCAACGCTTCGGCTTCAGGCTCCAACTCGGACAACGTTCGGCGCAGCAGCCGAAGTGTGGGGATGGACTCGCAGCGCCGCACCGGATCGAGGTAAAGGGCCAGCGTGGTTTCGAGCGCGCGCAAGGTCAGTTTGTCGGGCCGCAGAGCTCGGAAAAGCGAATGCCCGCGTACCTTCTGTACTAGTTTCGTTTGGCCCGCGGCGATACCGGCTTGCGGACCACCGAGAATTTTATCGCCGCTGAAAAGCACCAGACCGGCCCCCTCTTCCAGGGATTGCTGTACGACCGGCTCGTGCTGCAGTTCCGCGGCCATCTCGGGAAAGAGCGCGCCACTGCCGATATCGTGAACCAAGGGAATATTGTGCCGGCGGCCCAATTCGGCCAGCGGCGCGATCCCAACCTCTTCCGTGAATCCGATTACTCGGAAATTACTAGTGTGCACCACCAGCAGCATGGCCGTATCGGGGCCGATCGCACGCTCGTAATCCTTCACGTTGGTGCGGTTGGTGGTGCCCACCTCGACCATTTTCGCGCCGGATTCGGCCATGACGTCGGGCATGCGAAACGAGCCGCCGATCTCGACGAGCTGCCCGCGGCTGACAATCACTTGCTTGCCGCGCGCCAATGCCGCCAGGGTCAACAGCGTAGCGCCGGCGTTGTTGTTCAATACCGTGGCGTCTTCGCACGGCAAAAGCGTCGTCAGCAAATCGGCGACGGCCGCATCGCGTCGGCCGCGTTTGCCTTGTTCGAGTTCCAATTCGACGCTGGCATAACCCTTTAGTTCGCGTTCGAAGGCGGCAAAAACCTCGGCGGGGAGTGGTGCTCTACCCAAACCGGTATGCAGAATTACGCCCGTTGCGTTGATGACTCGGCGAATGCCTCCCGCACTACGGCTGCTCGCCCGTTGGACCACCAGCTTGGCCAAGGTGGCCGGGTCCGTGCGCCCGGAATATGGCTCCTTACCGGCCCTGACTTCCGCACGAATCTCGTCGAGGATTTCCCTCGCGGCGGCGACGATGGCATTACGCCCCATCCTTTCCTGCGCCGAACGCAGCAGCGGCTCTTCAAGCAGGCGCTGGACGGCGGGGACGAGCCGCAATCGGGCATTGAGCGCCGCATCGTCTTCGATAGAGGCATCCATAAGTTGTATCTTCGCGCGGCTACGGAGTGCGTCAATGCAGGATTAGCTGCTCGACCGGGTACCCAAGCATGCCTATGAGGCTCGAAGCGTAGGCCATTGAGGAGCATCTCAATAGGCATGACAGATCTGCAATCCCCAACGGAAACCCAACATGCGCTTGGATTTGACCGATCAAGGAACTTGCCAGATGTGTAAAACGGATCACAATGGCGTTTTCACATACTAGGTGGAGGAGTTAGGCCACGCATGCTGGCTTATTGGGGTTATTTGGCGGTGGTGGCGCTGGCGCGGATCCTTCCGCGCCGCGTACAGTATTTCGTTGCCTGCCGGGTGGCCGACCTGCATTACCTCTTTGACCGAAGTGCGCGTGAAGCGGTGAAGGCCAACCTTCGGGTCATCTTGGGACCGGAAGCCAGCGAACCCCATGTGCGCCGGCAGGCGCGGTGGGTCTTCCGCAGCTTCGGTATGTACTTGTGCGAATTCTTCGGCGCGGAAGGGTTTGGGCCCGAGTTCTTCGACGAGCACGTGGCGATTCAAGGCCGAGAACACCTCGATGCGGCGCTGGCCGGCGGCCGCGGGATGCTCTTCGTTTCCGGACATTACTCCAATTGGGAACTGGGTGCGTTCGTCGTGGGCCGCTTGGGCTATCCGATCGTCGCGTTGACGCGCCCGCATGCCGCGCAGCGGGTGAATGAACTCTTCGTAGGGCAGCGGCGCAAGCATGGCGTGACGGTGGTCCACACCGAGACAGGCGCTCGAGCCGTATTGCGGGCGCTGCGCGAGAATCGTCCGGTCGCGATCCTGGGCGACCGGTCCACGGGCGGACCGACGGTGCGCGTGACCCTCTTTGGCCGGCCGACGTATCTCCCCCAAGGACCATGGCGCATCGCCGTGGACGCGGGTGTTCCGCTGCTGCCGACTTTCGTGCATCGGCGCTTCAATCGAGATTACACGCTCGAAATCGGAGCCGCTCTGCCGGTTCCCGAGGAAGGCACGAAAGCCGAGCGAATGGCTGCGCTGGCGCAAGCCTATGCGCTGGCCTTGGAAGCCCGCGTGAAAGCCGATCCGTGCCAGTGGGCGGTGTTCTACCCGCTCTGGAAGGACGGACCCGCCGAAGAAACGCCGCTGGCTGCGCACCGCCTATTGCCCGCGCGTGCCGGGGACGTGCAGCGCAAATCCCAGACTCATTCCGCCGACGAGACTCCGCGCGCATGAATTCCATCCGTGCATCCGACATTTGCGCTGTGGTTCCGTGCTACAACGAAGAGCGCACCATTGGCGAAATCGTGAACACCGTCCGCCGTCATGTGGATGTCTGCATCGTCGTCGACGACTGCTCCACCGACCGTACCGCGCACATGGCGGCCAAGTGCGGCGCCCGCGTGCTGCGTCACGAGAAGAATCTCGGCAAAGGCATGGCGCTGCGCAACGGCTTCGCGCTCGCGCAAGCCGCCGGATTACGAGCGGCCATCACGCTCGACGGCGACGGGCAGCACGA
>BTVV01000232.1:0-5166 GCA_045863855.1 Planctomycetota bacterium
GGCTGGAAATTGCCAGGCAGTACCCCGACTTCCATTTCGGTCCGTCCTACGACGGCGAAACCGGTGAGAAAAAGATGGTCCTGGGGCTGACGCTCGGCCTGGAGCTCCCGCTCTTTGACCGCAATCAGCAAGGCATCGCCACCGCCACGCTCAAACGCGAAGAACTGCGTATCAAGTACATCGCCGCCGCGCATCGCGCGCTGGCCCGGCTGGACCGCGCACGAAAAGGATGCCAATGGGCAACCGAACGCCAGCGCCTCCTGGCATCGACCTTGCGCCCGCATGCCAAAGCCCAGCTCGACCTCGCCGCCCGATCGCTTGAAGCCGGCGCCTCCGATGCGCTCCATTTCCTGGATGCCGAGCGCTCGTACAGGTCCGTGGTCGCAGAATCCCTGGAGGCCGAGGTTTCGGTCTACCAGTCCTGGATCGCTCTGGAACAGGCTGTTGGGTTTCCGATTTTATCTTTTGAATCCCGAGTCGAATCCGAATTGCCGGAAACTCCGCAGGCCGCCGAATCGGCTCCCGAAGAATCGCTTGAAAAAGCGCTGGAGCAGTCGCGCAGCCAAGAAAAAGGCGAGGACTAATACCATGCTTAAACATCTTCCCATTCTAATTCTCAGCATCTTCATGGCGGCCCTAGGCGTGCTCGGCGGCTGGCTGGCGGCGAGCAAATCGGCGCCGGCGGGGTATGGCGCAGAGGCCGGACATGACGAAGCCGGGCATGAAGAGCACGAACAAGGTCCGCCGAGCATGACGTTCTCCCCGCAGTCGCTCAAGAACCTTGGAATCGTCGTTCAAGAGGCCGAACTCACCTCCTTTGCGGTCACGATCGCAATCCCCGCCGTAGTGGAAGAGCCGGCCACTGCCGAGATTCCAATTTTTGCGCCGGTTTCGGGGCGCATATCCGAAATCCGTTGGGCCGAGAGCGGCGCGATCGCCGCCAGAGGCGCACCGTTGCTGACCGTTTTGCGCGACTCGGTTCCACGGCTGGAATTGCGCCTGACCGATGAAATTTTGAAGCCGGTCAACGAGGAGTTCCACCGCTCGGTGACGGAACTGCGCAAATCGGCGCGTGCGATCGAATTGGCAAAAATCGAGTTGGAGCGTGTACTCAAGTATACGGAAACGGGAACCGAGGGCGGACTGCCCATTCTTCCCCGCAAGAACTTGATCGACCTGCAGTACGAGTTGGCCCGTACGGAAAAGGAGTTGGCCAACGCGCGCGCGGAACTCTATCGCCACGGCTGCTCGGATGCGCAAATCGCCGACCTTGAAGCAGGCGAGCCGCCGCCACCGCTTTCGCAGCGGATCTGGAAGCAGGTTCTCGAACAGAACGGCCTTTGGACGGAAATGGCGCAAGCCCTTCATGCCGCGCTACCCGAAGCGGTGCGCAACGAACGTTGGAGCGTGGCCACCATTGGTGAATTGGGCGCGGCCGGACTGGCGACGATCGATTTGCTGGAGTGGATTAAAAGCGACCCCACGGCCGGCCTTGAGTTTGAAGCCATCGGCGGCCTGCTTCAAGAAGGCAAGAGCGTCGCCGAAATCCGGGAATTGCACGCGCTTCACGCGTTGGGCGCCACCGTGGTCGTTCGTGCGCCCTTGAGGCCCGAGTCGGTGGACTGGGACATTCGTGAAGTACTGGTTAAACCCGGCGAGTCGGTGACCGCCGGAGCCAAACTGCTCGTGCTCGCAAACCCGCGGAACATGTACCTGCGTGCGGAGGCTTGGGGTCAAGAAGCTCCTGTGTTGCAGGACGCATTATCGCGCGACCTGGAAATTTCCGCATGGCCACTCGTGGAAGGCGAAGGCCCGCGGCTCAAGACGCTTAAACTTACGCATATCGGAAGCGACGGCCCCGACCACGGCACAGCCGGAATCGCCGCTACGGCCAATGAGCCGCTGAAGGTTCGCGACGAAGGCGCTCGAGGGACGTTCCGCACTTGGAAGCTGCGCCAAGGACAGCGCTATCGACTCAATATCCCCACCAAACAATTCGAAAGCGTATATGTGTTTCCGGCGGATGCCGTCACGGAGGACGGGCCGGATCGCATCGTGTTCCTGCAAAACGGAGACACCTTCAAACCGGTCAAAGTCGAGGTGCTCCACAGCGATCACGAAGTAGTCGTCGTCGCAAACAACGAGCTTACGGAAATATTTCCAGGCGACCCCGTGGTATACCGCGGAGCTTTCGCACTTGGCTTGGCATTAAAGGTAGGCAGTGGCGCCGCCGTAGATCCGCACGCCGGACATTCGCACTAACAGGAGCGGGGAAACATGCTGAATCGAATCATCGCCACCGCCCTGAAAAGCAGAGCCGTGGTGCTGGCGGCGGCCCTGTTAATCGCGCTTTACGGCGGATACATCGCCCATCGCATGCCCATCGATGTACTTCCGGACCTTAACCGGCCCACGGTCACCGTGATTACGGAAGGGCACGGCATGGCGCCCGAAGATGTGGAGCGCCAGATCACGCTACCTTTGGAACTGTCGCTAAATGGCGCCACGGGAGTCACGCGCGTACGCTCCTCTTCGGGCCTGGGATTATCCGTAGTCCAAGTGGAATTCGAGTGGGGCGCGGAAATTTTTCGCAGCCGGCAGATCGTTCAAGAGCGCTTGCAATTGGTGCAAGCGCAGTTGCCGGCTGACGCGCAGCCCCAGATGGCGCCCATTTCCAGCATCATGGGCCAGATTCAATTAGTCGGCATTCGCTCCACGGACCCAGACGCAGACGTTTCCGAACTGCGCGCGATGGTCGATGGACGACTTAAGCCCCGCCTACGCTCGGTGCCCGGAGTCGCACAGATCGTATCGATAGGCGGGGCGCCGCGGCAGCTTCAAGTCATTGCCGACGCGGACAAACTTCGTGTCTTCGCTGTCTCAATGGAAGAGCTGGCCGAAGCCGTGCGAGCGGCCAATCTCAACGCCTCCGGTGGAATCCTGAATCAGGGCACGAAAGCTCCCGTGGTCACCGTATCGGGCCGGATCACCGAAGCTCATCAACTCAAAGACGCCATCGTGCGTGAAGACTCGGTCAGGCCCATTCGCATATCCGATGTGGCGCGCGTCGAATTCGGGCCCACGGCCATTCGATCGGGCGAAGCCGGCATCGACGGCAATCCAGGCGTCATTCTGGTCATTTTCAAACAGCCCAACGTGGACACGGTGGGGCTGACCGATCGAATCAATCGAGAGTTGGAAGAGCTTCAAGGCACGCTTCCGCAAGGCGTAACGGTGGTCAACGATCTCTTCCAGCAGGCCCAGTTCATTCACCGGGCGGTAGGAAACGTCGAGGATGCCGTACGCGACGGCGCGATCTTGGTGGTAATCGTACTTTTCCTGTTCCTGATGAACCTTCGCACGACCTTGATTACACTCACCGCATTGCCACTCTCGGTGGCCATCACCGCGCTGGTATTCGCGGCATTCGGTCTCACGATCAACACCATGACCTTGGGCGGCCTCGCCGTGGCCATCGGCGCGCTGGTAGACGATGCGATCGTGGATGTTGAAAACGTTTTTCGCCGTTTACGGCAGAATGTTCAGCTTAAGAAACCGCGCTCGGCGCTCGCGGTGGTCTTTACCGCCTCAATGGAAGTTCGGAGCCCAATCGTCATCGGCACGCTCCTGGTCATCGTCGTCTACCTGCCGCTCTTCTTTCTCACGGGCATCGAAGGGCGACTGTTCGCGCCCATTGGGCTGGCGTACATCATCAGCATTCTGGCCTCGCTGGCGGTATCCCTGACGGTTACGCCGGTGCTCTGCTATTACTTGCTGGGCCGTTCGGTTCGATTGGAGCATGGCGAAGATGCTTGGCTGGTGCGCAAGCTCAAGGCCCTTACCGCGCACGCCATTCGCTTCAGTCTGGCCTTTCCGGTGCATATCGCCGGAGCCTTATTGGGATGCGTGCTCATTTCCTGCCTTTTGCTGGCCACGCGAGGATCTGAGTTTTTGCCGGCATTCAACGAAGGGTCGTATCAGGTCAACCTGAATCTCCCTCCCGGGACCGGGTTGCACGCTTCCGACCAATACGGCCGCCGGATGGAACATATTATCCTGCAAGTCGACGGCGTCGCGCACGTGGGCCGGCGCAGCGGCCGCGCGGAAGGTGACGAACACGCGGAAGGGGTCAATGTCAGCGAAGCGATCGTGACGATAAAGCCCGATTCGCCGCGCAGCCGGTCGGAAATCCTCGCGGAAATTCGTGAGCGGCTGGCCGACGAATTGCCGGGCGTAACAACCGCCGTGGAACAGCCGCTCGCCCACCTGCTCAGCCATATGCTTTCCGGCGTTTACGCGCAGGTGGCTATCAAGATCAGCGGTCCGGACTTGGATGTACTCCGCAAGACCGCACAGGAGACCGAGGCCGCTCTCAAAGCGATACCCGGCGTGAAGGACCTTCAGTTCGAACAGCAGGTCCTGGTGGAGCAGGTGGAAGTCGTGCCCGACCGCGAGCGGCTTGCGCGTCACGGACTGACCGTCTTAGAGATGGGCCAGACCGTGGAGTTGGCGCTCGGTGGCGAAGAAGTATCCCAAATGCTCGTCGGCCAAGTGAGCTACCCCATCGTGGTGCGATTGGAAGAAAAGGATCGCCGGGATCTCGACGCGCTGCGCGCACTCCAGGTGCGAACTCAGGCGGGCAGTCGGCTGAGACTCGGGGACGTCGCCGAGGTGCGCATCGGCAGGACTCCCAACAACATCAACCGCGAGAATGTCTCGCGCCGCATCGTGGTCCAGCACAACGTCGGCGACCGCTCCTTGGGCGAAGTGGTCGCGGATGTGGAACGCGCGCTGGAACCCATTCGCGCCAAGCTCGCCGCACAGCCGGGCTATTCCTTAAAAGTCAGCGGACAGTTCGAAGCGCAAGCCGAAGCCACGCGTATGATCTTCGCACTCAGCTTCGTGTCTTTAGCTGCCATGTTTCTGATTCTGTATCTCCACTTTCGATCCGTAAACTTAAGCCTGCAAGTACTGCTGAGCATCCCCATGGCCTTCGTGGGAGCGGTCGTATACCTAGTGCTCTCCAGGCAGGATATCTCCGTCGCCACGCTGGTGGGGCTCGTCTCGCTGGGCGGTATCGCCGCGCGCAATGCGATCCTGCTGCTGGATCATTATATCCATTTAATGCATGAGGAAGGCGAAGCCTTCTCGCACGAGATGATCGTC
>BTVV01000233.1:0-5028 GCA_045863855.1 Planctomycetota bacterium
GCACATCACTCACTTCGAGCCCGGCATATTTCGCCCGCCACTTATAAAAGGTGGCGTCCGAGATCCCGTGTTTGCGGCAGAGCTCTGGGACCCCGATGCCCGCTTGGGCGTCCTTGAGCACTGCAATGATCTGTTCCTCCGTATGCCGCTCTCGTGTCATGGCCCCCTCCTGTGAGGCCCATTTGAGCACAGTGGCACTTCCAAGCCAATGGTGTAATTTTCAGGGGGAAGGTCAGGCCCTGAAATATCTTGTTGAGAATGGGCCCCTCCACTGCGCGAGAGTCGCAGCGCCATTGAAGGAGGGACAGTATGTCGACGATCACGACCAAGGAGTTGACGACACTGAAGATCCCCAGACGGTATCACCACACCGTCAAGAGCCGCCTCGCCATCGTGCACTATGCAACGGACTACGGGATCAAAGGAGCGGCCCGGCGGTTTGGCCCGGATCGGAAGACGGTCCGAGCGTGGCGCCGCCGCTTGCAGGCCGCCGGTCTCGTGGGCCTGGTTCCGCGCTACCCGCCGATCCGTGCACGCCGCATTGCGGAGTCGACCGTGGCGTTGATTGAACACGCCCGGCGCGATCTGATGTACGGGGCGGTCCGCACCCGGATTTGGCTCGAGCGTGTCCATCGGATCCGGGTCGCCGCGGCCACGATTCGCCGGATCTGCCACCGGCTCGGCTATCCATCGCTCCGCCGCAAACCCTCACGACGTCCTCGGCAACTAACGCTCTTCAGTCGCGAGCGACCGGGGGACTGTGTCCAGGTGGACGTCAAGGAAGTCAAAGTGGCGGGTGCGACGTATTTCCAATACACCGCTATCGACGACTGCACGCGCTATCGGATTCTCCGTCTCTATCCCCGGAAAAATCATCAGACCAGTCATACCTTCTTCAGCACCCTTCGGGCCGCGCTCCCATTTCCCATCCGCAAAGTACAGGTCGACAACGTACTATAGGCGGAACGCAAGCACGCCGTGCGGACAGATCTCCTCTGTGCCGTCGGAACGGCCACTCTGCACGAGTCGGCAAATACTCCCAATGGTCTTCCACGTGGTGTGAGGCGCTGCTCACCATAGTGATACAAGGTCCTTCAGGCCTTGACCGTACTCCACACAACAGGCAGCCCCAGTGGAAGCTCCGAGCATTATCTACGAGGTCAGCACCTGCCTCGACGGCCCACGCGAACGGAGTGCTCCACTGGGAGGGAGTGCCTCAAAATACGGCCGATAATCGGTCCCGGTCTTGATCAGGCCATGTGCCACGCGTGCCACCTTGGCGGCGACGGCACAGAGGGCTTTGCGTTTCCGATCCGGATTATCCGGATCGGTCTTGATATACCGCGCATACTTTTCGCGAAATGTATTTTGTCGCATCCGGACCGCCCCATTGGCAGCCATCCAAAAGGCATAGCGGAGTCGCGCATTCCCATGCTTCGACAGCCGACTTGTCCCGCGGAACTGTCCGGACTGCTGCGTGCTGAGATCGAATCCACAAAACTTGAGGAATTGTCGGTGATGTGGAAACCGGCGCAGGTCCCCGGCCTCCGCCAAAATCGTGAGCGCGAGAATTGGCCCCACGCCCGGTAAGGTGCGCAGCCGTTGATAGTCGGGATGGGCCTGAAGCGCCTGGTCGGCCTGGTGCTCAATCGCGGCCCGGGTCGCGCACAAGTGTTGATGTTCCGCCAGCATCACACGGAACATCTGGATGGCCTCGGAGTCTTCCGCCACGGCGAGCCCAATGCTCTGACTCGCGGTGGCATAGAGGTCGGCGAGGAACCCGCGTTTATTCACTTTGCGGCCCACCACAGTCCACGCCTCGTGCTCAAACGCGTCCGCATCGTAGCGGGTAATGGCCGCAGGACAGGGAAAGCGGTGCAATAGCTGGGTAAACCACTGGGCGCGGGAGTTCGTGTAGTAGCGTTCCGCCTCCGGAAAGTACAACGGGAGGTAATGGGTCATGATGCTATGCTGAACCTGGACCTTCCGCAGCGAGATCTGAGAGTGGGTCTGAGCGAGCTCCTGGAGATCGTTCATGCGGTGGACCAGCGGATCGTGATATCGCTGGACGACGCCGGTTTTCAGCAAATGGAGCAAGACTTGTGTGTCCTTCGGATCATTCTTATCCCCCGAGTTGTAGAGCGCATCGCGCGTCCGTGCTACTGCGAGGGAGGAAATGAGGCGCAACTCGAAGCCGCATTGGCCCAGATAATAGGCCAGGGGGCGATGGTAGTTGCCCGTGGCTTCAAACCCAATGAGGACCGGCGTCTCCAACGCGCGTAGCCGGTCGCGGAAGGCCTCATAATCCGGCTGGCAGTTCCGGATCCGCCAGCGCTGCCGGCGTCCGGTCGATGGCTCCACCAACACTTCATGAACCAATTTCGCCACATCAATCGCCACGAAGGTACCATTCTGCGTGGTTGTGGAACTCGCGATCATAGGATGCCCTCCTCCTAGAGTGAGTTGCTGCTCGGCATTCTAGGGGAGATCTGAACGGAGGATGATGCCTGTTCCGCTTATACTACGGCCCCGAATTCGCAGGGACGGCCCTGGGTGCGTGGGCGGCTCAGCACGGCGTGCAGCTCCGCTTTATTCACCCGGGAGGTGCAAAACGCCTTTGTCGAGAGCTTCAACGGCAAGTTTCGCGATGAATGTCTCAACGAGCATTGGTTTCTGACCCTGCAGGAAGCCCAGCTCGTGATTGAAGCGTGGCGGCGAGAATACAACGAAGAACGGACCCATAGTGCGATCGGAAATGTGACACCCCAGGAGTTCATTAGTACCTATCACAATCGGGCCCAGCTGACACAGGAGGCAACTTCCTCAGCTTTGGTGTAATGAACGGGGGAAGGTCAAGCTGGGCGTGAGCGAACTCCGCCGGCTGCGTCAGGTGGAAGAAGAGAATAGCCGGTTGAAACGGCTCGTGGCCGATCTCTTGCTCGACAAGCACATGCTGTCGGAGGCCTTGCGAAAAAAAGTCTAAGGCCCGCCCGCCGCCGGGAACTGGCCCACTGGTTTCACGGGACGTTTCAGGTGAGTTGTGCGCGGGCCTGTCGACTCGCCCAGTTCGGACGGGCCTCGTGGTATCGAACAAGTCGCGCCAAGGATCAATCGGCTCTCCGGCTCCGCATTCGCGATCTGGCGCATGCCGGCCTCGGTTCGGGTATATGCGGATCTGGGTGCTACTGCGGCGCGAAGGCTGGCCGGTGAATCGTAAACGCGTCCGTCGGCTCTACCGTCTCGATGGCTTGCAGTTGCGCATGCGGGTGCGGAGACGGAAGCATCTCGCGTTGCACCGAGGCCCGGCTCCGGTCCCGGTGGGCCCGCTCGAGCGTTAGAGCATGGATTTTGTCCATGATACTCTGAACGATGGGCGGCCGTTTCGCGTGTTGACCGTCGTCGATAACTGGAGTCGTCAGAGTCCGATTCTAGATGCCGGGTTTCGAATGTCAGGCGCGATGGTCGGAGACGCGTTAGATCGTGCCCTGCACGGTGATCGAGGCCCTCGGTCCATCACGGTGGATCATGGGACCGAATTTCAATCGCGAGCACTCGAAGATGGGGCCTATCGACGAGGCGTGCAACTCGACTTCATTCGGCCCGGCAAACCGGTGAAAAACGCGTTCATTGAATCGTTTAACGGAAGACTGCGAGACGAGTGTTTGAACGTACACCAGTTCGCCTCGCTCGCCGAGGCACAGGACATCATTGAAGCGTGGCGGATGGATTACAATCACCACCGCCCGCATAGCTCACTCGGGCACCTGACCCCGAGTGAGTATGCCGAGCAACGTCAGGCTCTATCGAAGTACTCTGATCTGGTTAAGAACCGTCTCAGAACGGGGCCAACGTCATTCAAGGGAAATCTTTTGAGCAAGGCTTTCGAACTAAGAGGAAATCCCAGAATATCTTTTTCGCTATAAATAATAAGACTGGCCTTTGCTGCAAGCATTGCAGAAGACGCCCCTTAATTAAGGATGTTCCCTCAAGACCTATGGACCTGAATGGCGCAAGAGCCCGGGAATCAGTCAGATACTGGCGAGCGATACGGTAAGGATAATCGTGTCCAAATACTTTTCTGGCGACAGCGGCCTGCCAGACTAGAGGCATTAAAGTTATGCCTCTCAGGCCCCAGTGCGGTTCTCCCTGAATAAGCGATCGGAGCCGCGGGGGTGTCGTAACAACACATATTCCTCCCGGCTTTAGGATTCTCTTCACCTCGTTCGCAAACTTTGAAACGGAATCGATATGCTCAATAAGATCCAGTGCCAGTATTATATCGAAAGTGGAATCAAAGAATGGCAGACATTCACAATCCGCGCACAGGCAAGAAAGTTGCAGGGATTGCATGGCTGAGAATTTCTTTAAATTAGAAAAGCGGTGGTCCTTGATATCGGAAGCAACCACATGGGCGCCGGCATCGGCAAATGCCAGCGCATGCCCCCCCCAAGCGCTTGCCACATCAAGGACCTTCTTTCCCTTAATATCGAACTGGTCCTGAGTTATGTACTGGGAATATCTTTGACCAACAGAGAATCGAGAAAAACGATATTTCTCCTTTGCAATTCGCAGATCATCTGATCCATCCTCCTCAATGGATGACCTGAAAAACAACTGCAAGGCCTCCATGAATGCCGCTCTATCAGTAGTTTCGCTAGGTATTTCCTCGCTAGATCGCATCAAGCAGTAACTCCGATGATTATGATTGTCTGGATTGCAAGGTATTGAATGCTCATGGACAAACGTGCCCTCAAATTTTCTGGAAGCGCCAAACTAGCTTTCACTGACCTCGGTCGTCAATAGTGGTGCAGCCTCATGCCGCCGGCTGTTGACGGGCCACTGCTGGGCAAATACGGCGGGCGCACGATTCCCAAGCCGGGAGTGCCGCCCTGACAGTTATAGAAGATCTCGATGTACTCCAAGATCTCGCGCCGAGCCTGCTCACGGGTTTCGTAGCATCGATGATGCACCAGTGACCTTGTATCTTGCTCCCGCTTCCTCAAAGATGTCTTTTATCGTTCTCTGGGG
>BTVV01000234.1:0-4960 GCA_045863855.1 Planctomycetota bacterium
TTGCGGCGATTTTATTTTGCGGACGCGGAATGAGCGACCGGCACGCGCATCCAAACCGATGAAGCATCGATGGTGACCAGCCGCGGTTCGATCTTGCGATTCTGGAAGAACTCATCTACCGCTTTTCGGCAGCCTTCCCAGAAGTGGTAATCGTCGAGTTGCAGAATGCCGCCGGGTTCGATGCGGTCGTAGAGCGTATCGAGGCATAGCTTGACGGATTGGTACCAGTCGCAGTCGAGATGCAGCACGGCGATGTGTTGCGGCGCGCGGAATGGAAGGGTGTCTTGAAAGAGGCCTTTAACGATCTGAATCTCGCCTGGACCGCGCAGGTCGGTAACCAACGCGCGCACTTGGACCTCGTCGCCTTTGCAAGCGCCCACGTACTTACGCGCGGCTTCGTAGTCAGGGTCACGCTTTGGATCGGGCTCCGGCATGCCTTCGAAATTGTCGTAGAGCCACATGCGTTTATCGCTGCCGGCATCGCGTAACGCGCAAGCCAGAATGCCAGCACTCCCGCCGCGCGCGACCCCGCATTCGACGATGTCCCCCTCGATGCCTTCCCGCACAACTTCTCTGGTGCCCGAATACAGGCGGGCCAGCGCACGCAGGCCCATGAGTGCGTGAGGCTCCACGGACGCGAACGCGCGCTCGAAATTGGTGAGCGGAAAGCGCTTCATCCGCCAGCGGTTCATTCGCTTTAGGGCCGAGATCACGCGGGAACTCCGGTCGTTGAAGGCATCCGACTTGCAGTTTCAACACTATATCCAATAATACCGCTACGTCTTGCGTGACGTTTCAGGTATTTGACTCAGGAGCCGTGGCGGCCACCCATGCCGGAAGCGATTGCAATTCGCGAATTCCGTGCCTTCCTGGCCGATTTCGAGCGCAACGTCAATCTTACCGCACTTGGCTCCGAAGATTTGAAAAGCTGCGCGTACTGGCGCCGCTTCGAAGCTCCGCGCTGGACCGAGACGCTCAACCTTCTGCTGCGCGATGAGCCGAAGCGTATTTTGAATTTCGGGCCGTATCACGGGGTCTGCGACCTCTTCCTGAAGCAGAAGCGTGGACTCGAGGTCGTTGGGTTGGATCATCCGGAGGTGGCCGCGCGATTGGAAGGTTATTGGCGCGCCAACGGGTTGGAAGTGCAGCCCTGCGACTTGGCTTGCGAAGTCTTACCCGTCCCGCCGGCCTCCTTTGATGCCGTCTTGGCCAGCGAGTTGATCGAGCACGTCCGCGCGCGTCCGCGTACGGTGCTGAAGAAGGCATTCGATGCGTTGAAGCCGGGCGGCACGTTGGTCGTTACTACGCCCAATATCGCGCGGCTGAGCAATCTCCTGCATCTGTTCGAAGGCAAGAATATCTCGCAGCCGCTGGCCGATCCCGGAGCGGGCAAGCACGTCACCGATCACTGGCATCACATCCGCGAGTACACAGCGCGGGAGATGTGCGAAGAGACCGCCGCCGCGGGCTTCGCCGAGATCGAGACGATCATGAGCGCCTGCTGGGACCGCCCGGGGGCAAGCGGCGAACGAAGCGGTTTCCGGGAGGCGCTGAAAGCCCTATGGTTGCCCCTGTCTTACTTGCTCCCGCGCTTGCGCTCCTGCATCATGATCCGCGCGCGCAAACCGCAAGCTTGAACCATCCTTATAAGGAGCTTTCGCCATGAGCGAGCCCGCGGCACGCCCCAGCATCGGTATTGGCGCCATCGTGGCCCACCCGCTTTTCGGGCAAGGACGCGTCAGCGGTTACGACGGTTCGAGCTACGTCGTCGTCTTTAAGGGTGGCGAGACCAAACATGTGGCGTTCACCTTCGAAGGGATGAAGCCGGAAGGAAGCGCCGGCGACCCGGAGCTCGACCGTATCAAGGAGGCCGTGCGCCAGGTTCTGGGCGAGCAGGGTTGGCTCGACGCCGGCTTGGAACTCGGACGGCGCTGGACCGGCGGCACCATTCGCCTGATTCCGGGGAAGGACGAAACCCAGCCGAAGGATATTCCCATCGAGCAGTTCTTCGGCAAGCTGATCGGCATTCGCGAGAAGCTGCGAGTGCTGGAGCAGAAGCTGAACAACCACCCCCAGCTCTCGGCGGAAGATAAAGCCGAGCTGCAAGGGTACATCACGCGCAGCTACGGAAGCTTGACCAGCTTTAACGTGCTCTTCGCCGACAAGGGCGGGCAGTTCAAAGGCACTGGCGGGCGTGAAGGCTGATTTTCCAATCTTTTTGTTCTCTTAAACGAATTCTGCCGATCCCGGTATCAGAGTGTCCGGTTTGCGGAGGATTCGGGACGATGCTGCGTGTAGTGCTGGTCACGGCGCCTGCCCAGAAGGCCGAAGAACTGGCTCGCCGGCTCCTGGATGAGCGTCTGATCGCCTGCGCGAACCTCCTGCCTGCCGTTCATTCCCTGTATTGGTGGGGCGACGAGATCCAATCCGATACCGAGACGCTGATGCTCCTGAAGACGCGAAAGGGCAGCGTCAAGCGGCTGTTCAAGCGTCTAAAGCGCCTGCATCCGTATGACGTTCCCGAAATGATCGCGCTGCAGGTGGAGGCTGTATTCCAGCCGTACGACCGCTGGGTGGCCCGCGAGACCAAGAAGAGCAAGCCCAACCGCGACTTGCACAAGGCCGCGCGTAAGAAAAAGGGCTGAACGAGCCTCGTTTCGACCGCTCCGGGCGTCGTGCTCCGTACCTTCAAATCTGCTTCAAAATTGACTGCGCTTGAGCCCCCCCGTGTGCCGATTCCTACCATTAAAGCGGGAACCCCCTCACGCGAGTCGCCATGACCGCGCCCCGCTGTTGAGGGAACCTCCGCTCAATCGAAGCGAAAAACGGCGCCCGCGGCCTAGTGCCGGCCGGGCGTGTGCTGGGAGGAGCGGTACGATGAAGCGGGATGCGCGGATCGGGCTGGCCGTGGTGCTGGTGCTGGGACTGATGGTGACGCTGCTCGTCGCCCGGGCTTTGCACCATCGCGCCGGGCAGGTTGAGACGGAAATGACGCAGGAGCGGACCGATGCGCCGCGCACGGCCGAGATCCAGATCACCGGACTGACGGAAATGGAACTGGGCACACCGCCCGAAGGCATGCCGCCGGCTCCCAACGACCCGCGCATGCAGGCGCTGCAGCAATTCAGCCAGGCGCACCCGACCGTACCGCCGGGGCCGATGGCCGAAGTGGTCGAGCTGCCGGAAGAACCGGCTCCGTATTCGCCCGAAGCGCTGGTAACACCGGTGGCCGCGCATCGCGCCATGTCGCGGCAGCAGACCGTTGCTCAGAATCAGACCGTGGCGACCCCGTCCGCGCCGGACGGCCCCGTGCAGATGGCCGGAGGCGCCGCCGTCCCGATTCAGCCGCTCCCCGAACTGGGCGCGCTGGCCGAAACACAGGTTCCCGCGGTGCCCGAACGGCTCTACGTGATCGAGGCTGGCGATAACCCCTGGAAGATCGCGGTCAAGGTCTTCGGGGACGGGAAGCACGCGCAAGCCATCGTCGACGCCAATCCGGGCCTGGATCCGCAGCGCATGAAGATCGGGCAGGAACTGAAGCTCCCGAATATCGCTCCGCGCGGGCCGGTCGCCGCGGCCGCTCCGGCCCCGATCCAGGCGCAGGCGCCCGCAGGCGAAGTACGCATGGCCGCGGCCGTCTACACGATCCAGGCCGGCGATACGCTCAGCGACATCGCCCGCGAGCACTTCGGGAGCGGCGGTCCTAAGAACGTGGCCAAGATTCTGGATGCCAATCCCGGCGTCGACGCCCGCAAGCTCAAGGTCGGCATGACGCTTAAGCTGCCCGCGCAGTAATCCAAACCTGCTCCTGACCGGCGCCGGCTTACCCCCGGCGTCACCTACCCAAGACGGCCCCCGGCAACGGGGGCCGCTCTCCTTTACGGCGCCCCGCACCGTCCAGTTGCCGAGCCCCCGGTTTCTGATAGAAGGGAGGACGGCTGTTCGAGAAACGGAGCCATTCGATGCGCATCATTCCGATCACCAAGATGTCCGGTACGGGCAACGACTTCGTGATGGTGGACAACCGCCAAGGTCTGCTTAAAGAAGAAGAAAAGGCCGCGTTCGTGGCGGCCGTATGCCCGCGGCGTATCAGCGCCGGAGCGGACGGAGCGATTCTAGTCGAGCCCGCGACGCAGCCGGGGCACGACTTCCGCATGCGTTACTACAACGCCGACGGCGGCGAAGCCGAGATGTGCGGCAACGGGAGCCGCTGCATCGCGGTCTTCGCCTATAAGCTCGGCGCGGCGGGACGCGAACAGAAGATCCAGACGGTCGCCGGGACGCTCCACGCCAGCGTGCCCGAAGACGGCCGCTCGGCGAAAGTACGCCTTTCCCAGCCCAGCACGCTGGAAGTGAAGGAAAACGTGGACGTCCTGGGCGCCAAGCGCGACCTGTACTGCATGAACACGGGCGTCCCGCACGCGGTCGAATTCTGCCAGGATGTGAGCAAGATCGAAATCAAGCCCCGCGGCGCGGCGATTCGCTACCACGAGGTCTTCAAGCCCAAGGGCACTAACGCGAACTTCGTCCAACTCTTAGGCAATAACGAGATCCGGCTGCGCACCTACGAGCGCGGAGTCGAGGACGAGACGCTCGCCTGCGGCACCGGCGCAACGGCTTGCGCGATCGTCACCGGCCTGGTGCATGGGTACGCCAGCCCCGTGCGCGTGCACATCGCCAGCGGCGATGTGCTCACCATTCACTTCGACTTGAAGGGCAAGACCAGCGCCCCGCCGCTGCTCGAAGGCGCGGTTACGACGGTCTACAAGGGTGAGTTTTACTGGGAGTAGGCATTCGGCACGCAACGCTTAAGGAGCGACCCATGGGATTCCAGTTCACCGGCTTCGCCGACGAGGCCACGAAGAACCTGAAGGGACAGATCGAGGTCCTCAAGAAGGTCGGCTGGTCGGCCATCGAGACGCGCTTGGTCGAAGGCAAGAATTTCTGCGACCTCACCGAC
>BTVV01000235.1:0-4913 GCA_045863855.1 Planctomycetota bacterium
TTTGTGTTGCCGCGCCGGCTTTGGGAGCTAGCGTCCAGCCGTTGCTCGCCGGGTAAATCCGCGCTCGGGTACGCGCGAAGATCGCATGCATGCCACAACCCGCATCCAAGCCTTGAAATTCGCACGCATTGTAGGCATCCCGCCCGCGCGCCGAAACAAGAAAACCTGTTACAACCAAACATTCTTACGCACACGTGAAACCGCCCGCCACCTTTGCCCCTCGCCGAGCGCCAAAGGCCACGGAAAGCCGCGCTTTTTCGGCCTCAAAACCGCATGCACCCGTTCAGCCCCTCGCGCATAGCCGCTCCAACGCTACGCACCTCCGTGCAAAAATACGCTTTGCAGCAGTGATTTATAGCAGTTTCATAGCAAGATCGAATTTTTGCCCTACGTGCACCGACCCGTCTAGATACTCGACACCTCCTTGTAAGTCCTTATTCCTCGTCAAACCAGGCTTATCGATTGCGCTGATTTTCCACCTGTGCAGCGCCGCCATTCCCGCCGCCGGGGACTTGACTTTCCACCCGCCACGACCTACAAAATAGCGCGCACCTTGAGCAAACGGAGTTTCTCAAGCGTCTAATCGGTTGGCCGCGCGAACCCCTTTCCAGCGGTTCGGCAGGCCCTTGCATGGCAAGGAGTTATGCGGTGAGCAAGTTGCACGAACGGACTCTGGTGATCGTCAAGCCCGACGGCGTCGCACGCGGACTGGCCGGGGAGATCCTGGCGCGGTTCGAACGTAAAGGTATGAGCGTAGTAGGGTTAAAGCTCATGCGCGTCAACGAGGCCACGGCCAAGCAGCATTACGCCGAGCACAAAGAGAAACCGTTTTTCGGGAGCTTGGTCAGCTTCATCACCGCTGGGCCCGTCGTCGTCCTGGCGCTGGAAGGTCAAGGCGTGATTGAAGTTGTGCGCGGCCTCGTGGGGCCGACGTCGGGCCTCAAAGCCCCCGGCGGCACGATCCGCGGCGACTACGCGCTCTCGATGCAGAATAACCTCATCCACGCCAGCGACAGCCTCGAGTCGGCGGCGCGCGAACTGGAATTGTGGTTCAAGGCCGAAGAGCTTGTAAGCCCCGGACAGGGAAGCGGTTGCGCGATCCGGCCGTGGGTCTACAGTGCCGAAGATCAGAAAAAGTAAGCCGCTTTCGGAGCGCCGGGGCGACACTATACGTAAGACGCCCTTGGCGTACCCGCGAGCACCCTAGCCGTACGGAGGTTCGACCATGAAGCAACTCCCGCGTGTGCTTGGACTTGGAGCGATGTTCGCGCTCCTGTCGCCGCTCTGCTTCGCCGACACCATCTTCCTCAAGAACGGCTCCGAACTCGAAGGCGAGATCGTCGAAGAGACGCCGACGACCGTTGTTTTTAGGGAACGCCTGGGCGGCGCGGTCCGCTCGATCAAGCGCGAGAATGTGGACTTAGTGGTTCGCGATCGCCCGAAAACCGATGACAGTTCACTCTTTACGTTCGGTACCGGACTGCGTAACCGTAAGGCCGAAGAAGAGAAAAAGACGGCCGAAGAGACCGCCGACAAGCCGCCCGTCGAGGGCGAGAAGACCGCCGAAGAGACCGCCGAAGGCGCCAAGACCGGCGCCGAAGCGGACCCGGAAGGTAAGAAGACCGAAGGAGATGCAGGAACGGAAGAGACCGGCGAGAAGACCGCCGAAGGGGACCCCAAGGACGGCGAAACCGGCGCCAAGAAGCCCGCCGAGTCCGCCGAAAAGCCGGATCCCTTTGCCGTGCCTAAGGAAAAGAAGGAGGCCTTCGACAAAGCCGTCAAGGGCTTGGGCAGCGAAAAGCCGTCCGACCGCGAAGCCGCCAAGGCCAAGCTCAAGAGCCTGGGCAAAGACGTTATCCCCGGTCTGGCCAACCTGTTACAGCATGCCGACGCCGAGACGCGCCGCACCGCCTGCGACCTTCTTAGCGACTTCAACGCGAAGAACGCGATCAAGCAGTTGGTCGAGACGCTTTACGCCGTGATGCCGGGCTCCGGCCAGGCCGCCAGCTACCAGCGCCAGTACGTCCGGTCGCTCAAGACGGCTCTGCAAACCACTACCGGTCAATCGTTTATCAGCGTGGAGCCAAGCAGTCCGCTGGTCCAGGACGGGCTCAAGAAGTACATTGACTGGTACAACGCGAACTTCGACCGCCTCCCGCCGCAGATCGGGGAGCCCGAGATCGAGCCCACCGATCCCAAGTACTACGAGAAGCTTAAAGAGGCTCGGGCGCTGAAGTTAGAGAAGCGCGAATGGCCTCGCCCGCCGATGTCGGCCGACATCGTGACCGGCGAAAAGCCCCCGGCGAAGCCGGAAAGCTATACACGGCCTGAAGATAAGAAGTACGAAGAACAGTTCCCCGTGGTCAAGCGCGACAGCGCCGACGGGATCATCCGGGAGCAGGATCGCGAAAAGGCCAAGGACTTCTTCCGCGATTAAGCTTACGGAGCCACTTGCACAAGTGCCTCCGAATCGCTTGGAAGCGTTGTTGTTATTTTAGTCCTAGCCTGGATTTACCCGTTGCCTTCGGCTGAAAAAGGCTACAATAAAAACGCTTGCAGCATGGAAATCGGTGACCGTTTCGAGCGCCCTAAGCGCACGAATACAAGCCATTGAAAGCGAGTACGGGACGTGATCAAGATCAAGAAAGTGCTGGTCTCGACCGACTTTTCGGAAGCGGCGGCGAAAGCGCTGCCCTATGCGGCGAGCCTGGCTAAAGAGTACGGCGCGGAGCTGCATCTCGTTCATGTGGTTGAAGATAGCTTGTACTACGCGCAGTTCGTCTACGACGGTGCGCCTTTCGATCCGAGCGTTTTAATTGAAGGATTGGTGGAGGATCGCAAGAAAAAACTCGATGCCGTAGTCAAAGAAGTAGCTTCGGGTGTCAGCGTTTCCACGCACCTGAGGCGCGGCGTAGTGGCCAGTGAAATTATCGCCGCCGCCGCGGAGCTGGATGTGGATGTGGTGGTGATCGCGACGCACGGCCGTACGGGCTTGTCGCACCTCATCTTCGGTTCCGTTGCCGAACGCGTGGTGCGCGAGTGTCCGTGCCCGGTGCTGACGGTGCGCGAAAAGGCGCACGGGATGATCGCCGCAAACGGGGGCGGGAAGCGGAGTCGTTAAACCCAAGCGGGTCAACCTTCTATGCGCAACCTCTTGATGCTCTCCCTCTGTACCGCCGGCCTTTGCCTCAGCGGCTACGCTCACGCCGCCGACGGCGACGACGGCAATAAAGACACTTACCGCTACGATGTGATCCTGATCGAAGGCAAGCCCTTCCGCTTCGACAAGAAGACCGGCGATTTGGTTCCGCTGCATCCCTCGAGCGCGCCGAAGGTTAAAGAAAACGAGTCGAAGCAGGCCGGCGCATCCGTCGCCGAAGCCTCGCCGCCTAAGCCCCGCAACGGCCGCCCGATTCTCGTCGGCGTCGATAACGCCGTGGGCGCCGAAGAGTTTGTCCCGCTTGAGATTACCGATACGCACCGCGATCAAGCCTCGAGCGATCTGGCCGCCTACCGCGAGCAGATCGGCATCACCAGCATCCTCGATATCAGCGGCGACCGGCTTAAAGGCACGATCCTGACCACCAACAAAGGCGATAAACGCTTGCTGGCGCTGGAGCTGTGCATCTCGATGAAAGACGGCTCCGGCAATCCCGTTACGCATCACGTCTTGATGGGGCCGCACAAAGGCAGCGAGCTTCCCCCGCAGCCGCCGCGCAAGGAAGGCGCCGAGGGTTCGAAGTCCTGGCTGAAAATAGATTTGCCTGCGCCCGTCGGCCTGCGCGGAAAGATCGACGTGAAGGCTTCCTACCTGAAGTTCGACGAACACTAAGAAGCGAATCCCGATCACGCGCCGCGCCTGTTGAACCTCGGGCGCCGGCGCGCTTTTCCTTCGTTCGCGATGCAGCGCAAATTCCAGCAGCGCTCGCGGCGCGAGAAACTTTGCGCGCTGTTTTTCGGCAGGACTTGCGAACATTTTTCGCTTCGGCACAATGGCTTGCGGCGCGTTCGGGAGGGACGCGCCGCGGTCGATCCGATCGCCGCCGCTCGCATCCTCCCCTCATCCCGGAAGGCGGCTCGTGGACGACTCAGTCGGGCATCACTGCGGCTTGGCCGGCGTGTACAACGTCCCGGACGCCGCGGCGCGCTGTTACCTCGGACTCTTCGCGCTCCAGCATCGCGGGCAGGAATCCGCGGGCATCTCCGTCAGCGACGGCAAAAATCTGAACACCAAAAAGGCCATGGGGCTCGTCACCGAAGTCTTCCGGCCCAAAGACTTTGAAGATCTGCACGGCCACATCGGCGTCGGCCACGTGCGCTACAGCACAACCGGCTCCAGCCGCCTCGTCAACGTCCAGCCGCTGGTGATCGACACCGCGCACGGGCTGATCGCCGTCGCGCACAACGGGAATCTGGTCAACGCCAAGACCTTGCGCGACGAGTTCGAAGCGCACGGTTCGATCTTCCAGACCAGCACCGACAGCGAAGTGATCGTCCACCTGCTGGCGCGGCCGGAGCATTCCGGCTACGAGCGCGGTTTGCTGCAAAGCCTGCCGCGCATCCTGGGCGCGTACAGCTTTATCTTCATGACCCACGACAAGCTGATCGCCGCGCGCGATCCGCAAGGCTTCCGGCCGCTGGTCCTGGGGCGCATCGCCGTGCCCGGGCACCTCAAGTCGATCGGCGAAGGCTGGATGGTCGCCAGCGAGACCTGCGCGCTCGACCAGGCCGGCGCGGTCTTCGAACGCGAGATCGAACCGGGCGAATTGCTGATCATCGACGCCGAAGGCGTGCGCTCCAAGCGCTTCGCCGAACCCAAGCCCGCGCACTGCATGTTCGAACACGTGTACTTCGCGCGCCCCGATAGCATGATCTTCGGCGATTACGTGCACCAGATCCGGCTCAAGCTGGGC
>BTVV01000236.1:0-4884 GCA_045863855.1 Planctomycetota bacterium
CAGATTTGTGTGGGTGAGCTTGCGAACAAGAGGCGCTCATACAGGGCACCCTCACCGGCACGCCCGCCGATCTTCTCAGCCGCCAGAAGCGCGCCGGACGCCACGCTTGCACACAACCTCGAAGGAAGCAAACGAGGCGCCCTCGAAGGCGTCCAGCGTGCGCACCCGAACCAAGCCGAAAGCGTACTTCCCCATCGCGCCTACTTCCAGCCTCCTGTGCCAGAGGCACCCACACAAGCCTGCGGCTTGTATGGGCCACCCGCGTTCATGAACGGTTGGATGGGCAGTCGGTGCCACCAGCCACTTCTTTTACGCTTCCGGCTCCTTTCCATCCTTCACAGTGGGCTGGGCCGCTTCACAATATCCCTTCGAACAACGCTCAAGAAGAATGTAGGCAACCTTAAGGAGAAGCACTGACACCACAATGTCTGCCGCCAAATAAAAGGGGTTCGGGTCGAATACGACAGAGTTTCCAAACACCGTAGGTCTAAAGTTAAATGGAAAACCCTGACCATAAGACTTTCCGTGGGCATCTCTCGATTCACTATACGCCGTCACTTCATAATTGTGCAGATTTGCATATAGCAGTAAACTGCTCAAGCACATTAGCACAATGGCAGTGCTAAGGTGAAGCCGGAAGCCACTCCTGTTGTAAGTCACAAAATCTATTCCCTAGCCTTCGCGGGTGGCCCACACAAATCGCAGATTGGTGTGGGTGAGCTTGCGAACAAGAGGCGCTCAAGAACACCAGCACGTCGCCGCGCGCGCCGGGTGTTCTGCCCCCAGGACCGTGCCTCGAAGGCCGCTGTTCGACGCACACCCTCACTTCCACCGCGCACCATCCCACCCATGATAGACTCGCGCCCGGCGAACGGAACGGTTAAACCCGAAACAACCTCATCCTCTTAAGCACACCTGAAACCGCCTGGACCCCGCGCCCATCGCCGGACGCCGAAGGCCACGGAAGGCCGCGCTTTTTAGGCCTCCGCACCACATGCACCCGTTCAGCCCCTCGCGCATAGCCGCCCGGACACTAAGCACCTGCGTGCAAATATACGCTTTGCAGCAGCGATTTATGGCAGTTTTATAGCAGAATCGAATTTTTGCTCGACGTGCGCGAGGTGGTATAGACCGCGCCTTCGTCCTTCTAAGTCCTTAAAGTTCGTTCGAAAAGTTGCCGCACAAGAGCACCTCGCTTCGCATTGTGAATGTTCCACGTGGAACATTTGCGTTTTTGTTATGGCCTCCGCGACCCCCGCCGAGCCGCTGTGATAATCGCCCGCTTTTTCCAAAACGATCCGCGCCAGCCGCGAGCGCCCGGGTGGATCAAACCGCGCGTCTAGCCTGGATTCGCGTTCGCTATCGGAACTTCGTTGGCCTGCCCCGTCTGCCGCTGCGCCTCCAAGTCCTGTCCCAGCGCCCAATTCGCCTTAAGCATGGCGTAGCGCCAAGCGCGCCAGCCCAGCCATGCGGGGATCAAGCTGGTCAGGGTCGTGAACAGAATCGTGCCCACCACCAGAGCCAGTCGCGGGATAGGTTGCTGCACGCGCAGGCTCCGCCGGCAAACGTCCAGAGCGAAGTAGAGTCCGCAGGACATGGCTAAAATGACCCATGCCGCCAGCCCGAGCATCGCCACGGCATCGCCCGGAAGGCTGTCGTCGAAGCCGCTTTGGAAGGCCATGTAGACTCCGAAGCAGAAAGCCGCCGCGAATAGGTCCTGCATGAAAAGTTGAAGCTTGGGCACGGGATGCGCTTCCGCGTAGTTCAGCCGCTCGGCCTTCCCTGACCTGTGTTGAAAGAACAGTACGATCCACCCGATGCCGCCCGTTCCACAAATGCCCACACCCAGTATGGCCAGAACGATCCAGGACATATTTCCGGGAGACGCAGACATGAGTACGTACATCAGGAGCCCGAGCAGGAGTCCGAGGCCAAGGGTGATGACGAGGTACCCCACCAAACCGTAGCTGAAAAGGACGATCGGACGCCCACGGTACTTGCTTTGCGCCAGGTTCCGTAAGCGCAGACGAATCAGCCAATAGCCCCAAAAGAAGAAGCCGGCGTAGAAGCCGATTCCAACCAACAGGCCAATCAGGGACATGGCCATCATAAGCGTTCTCCCGCGCGATAATGCTCAAGTACTCAAGAGCGTTTTCGCCCTTTACTCGGCATCGTTACACCACCCTCCGGCCTAGAAAGCCGGGAACCGCATCTCTGAAGGTTGTATGGATCGAGAGCGACGCGAAGCTGCGAATGTGCATGGCGGCACTTTGGCGTTGTTTTTTGCAACCTTTTGTACTCGATAGAAATCGTTTGTATCCAAAGCCGTGAACAATGCCAAGCGCGAACCTATCGGCGCCCAGCCGACGTGCCGTTCGTCTGGTCCGGCCGCGGCGCCGCGGCGTTTAGGCCGTCCCCCTTTGTCACCCGGCCGCAGCCGCGCTACACTTGCCCGCCGCATGCTCACGCGCTGCCCCAATCCAGCCTGCCGCCTCACGTTCGAAGTCCCTGACGAACGCGCCGGCAAGAACGGTCCCTGCCCCCAGTGCGGGCAGGTCATCACCTTCCGCTCGCTCGAAATCCTGAACAAACTCGAACGCCAGCGCGCGGCGCTCGAAGCCCAAGGCCCCCGCTCCACCGGCGCGACGCCGCCGCCCTTCGGCGCGTTGCTCGAAGACGTGCGCAGCCTCTGGAACGTCGGCTCGATCTTCCGCACCGCCGACGGCGCCGGCGTCGGCGCGCTCTACCTGTGCGGCATCACCGGCTGCCCGCCGCGCAAAGAGATCGCCAAAACCAGCCTGGGCAGCGAAGAGGTCGTGCCGTGGGAATACCACGCCGGAGCGCTGGACGTGGTCCCGCGCCTCAAAGCCGCCGGCGTGCATATCGTGGGGTTGGAATTGACCGAATCGAGCCGGCCGCTGGACGCGCGGCTCTCCCAAGCCCCGCTGCCCGCGCCGCTCTGCCTGGCCGTGGGCAACGAAGTGGCCGGTTTGTCCGCCGAACTCCTGAACGTCTGCGACGAAGTCTGCCACCTGCCCATGCGCGGCGTGAAGCATTCCCTCAACGTCGCCGTCGCCTTCGGCATCGCCGCCTACCGCATCGCCGAAACCTTCCCGCCCGGACGCCCTACTTCTTGCCCTTGAACTTGACCAGGTCCGTCGCGAAACGCTCGAAAGCGCGCTTCAGGTTTTCGTTCTTCTCTTTTTGTTCCGGCGAAGACGTCGGGAAAAGCCGCCGCACCAGTTCCAAGTTGCGCTGCAGATCGTCGGTGGGGTTGCGGCTGGGATCGGCATCCAGTTGACTCAACACACTCGAATAGCACGACGTGAGCACCGAATACACGCGCCGGCCCAAATCCGTATCGTTTCCAACCTTGTCCCGTACACGCCGCATCAATAGTGTGAACTCCTCGAACCATTGATTGGGGGTGCGCGCCTTATTCACGTCTCGTGCCACCTTGACTTCGTTCTGCAGCACGCGAGCGGCATCCGTGATCCATTCGAACCGCGGTCGCTCCGAATCGCGGTATCGGAACGATCGGCGCGCGGTGTCGATGTTGAGCAGGAACTGGTCGAAATGCTGTTCGATCGTTTTGTCCGGAACCACGGCATCGCGCATGGCTTCGGTGTATTTGGTCCTAGCCGTGGCTAGGAGGGATCGCAACGCATTCGCCTGGTCTTCGCGCGTGAACTTCCGGTTCAGCTCTTCGATCTCGATTCGGTACTCGTCCAACACCATCTGCGTCGACTTCTCGCCGACTTTCAGTACCGTCGAACCCGCCGGCGTCCGGGGGCGTTCGGTCTTCTGGCCTTCTTCTGGCTCGCTTCCCGGAAGCGTCGGCATGGATGGACTCTCGTCCTCAGCCTTCAGCAGCACGCACGAAACGAGCAAGCCTAGGATTCCCAAGCCCATCCAGCTCTTCGTTGGGCGATTCAAAGCCATCTGTGCCACCTCGCTTTCCGTCTCGGTATCACGCGACCGACCGCCCAAGCCCGCTGCTCCAACCGGCTTTTAGACGCCGAACCCGGCTACCTGGCCTCTACGAATTAAACCAACTTCCAGTGCGCCCTGTCATACCCTAAAAACGCGGACCCAGTCTTGGTGTCCGTGTAACGGACGAATCGGACAAGGTTTGCATTCAATTCCACTTGCGGCTTCCTGCACCAAGCGCAGGAAACCTAATTGCTTTTAGGCAATCGACGCGAACCGACAAGGAAAAATCGGGGGATGGGAACCAAGGAAGGAGCAGGCATTATCAAAATGAAACACGGTCAATCACGAATAGCGGCTCAGGGTTCTACCCACTGCACCACTCGCGAAGCGACACGATTCGGCGCAATGGGACCAAACCCACTTTCTATCGGCTAGGCTGCTTACATGATCCGCCCAAGCATTTTGTCTATCTCTTCCGCAAGCGTCTGCGGCTTGACCGGCGTACGCAAGAAGCCCTGCGCGCCCAATTCCAGCGCGCGGTCGGATTCCGTTTCTTTGAGGTCCGTATCGGACAAAATGAGAATCGGGACGGTCTTGATGTTCCGCGTCTTGCGAATCTTCTCGAGCAGCTTCCAGGCATCGAACTCGGCGACCGAAGTATTGACGATAAAGAGCGAGGGGTACAAATCCGCGGCCTTGAGCAGCGCGTCGGCGCTGTTGTGCGCCTCGACCGCCTCGTGGCCCAGTTTCGTGATCGTCACCGCCATTTCCTTGCTCGCGCTCGACCCCGAGTCGATCAGCATAATCCGTTTCTGCCCCAGGTTTTGACGAGCCTTGATAAAATTCTCCAGGTCCAGGACTTTTATCTTCCAGTACCCGTTGCTCAGTTTCGTGGCCGGCAGCCGGCGATGGTAAATCCACTGCTTGACCGCTTCCCCCGTGACATTCAGG
>BTVV01000237.1:0-4759 GCA_045863855.1 Planctomycetota bacterium
ATCAACATCAAGCTCGTCAAATGCGGCGGATTGCGCCGGGCGTTGCAAATGATCCACACCGCGCGATCCTGCGGGCTCAAGATCATGATCGGCTGCATGATCGAGTCCAGCGTGATGATTACAGCCGGATCACAGTTAACCCCCTTGGTCGACTACGCGGATCTGGACGGCAACGTGCTGATCTCTAACGACCCATTCCGTGGCGTAAAGCTGGATAAAGCAGCTCGATTGCTGTTGCCCAAGGGTCCTGGACTTGGAGTAGTGCCGGCCTGAAATGATGTAAAATCGGCATCCCACCGTCTCCGGATATCTATCGGGTAGATGTCTGTTTTCGTACCGCCACTTGAATACATGTTCGATATTCAGGCATAGCCGAGCGAAATAGAACCGGCCGCGCATTTCCATTGGTGTATTTCAATCCAGGAAGGCTGCTTAAATACCACGTGGTATTAGAGTAGCGTTTGGCTCGAACCATTCCAGATCGCCGACCCGAGAACTTCTGCTGAATAGCGGGTTCTCATCTACGGATGCGTCACGACTATGGCCAATCGAAGCATCGAATGTGCTTGGATGCAATCCTTGCAGATATCCGGTTTTGCCTTTCGGCTTTCAGGGGTTCGAGGTAGTTCGATCATGCGCTGGTTGGTGTTGCTTGCTGCAATCCTCTGCCCCGGAGTGCTCGCCTCCGACGCGGATGAGATGAAAGTTAAGCGCAAAGAAGTCTTTGAGTTTACCGAGCAACCTCAGGTCACCCGAAGCGGCGACACGGTAACCGTTGCATTCGAGTCGAAAGACTATTGCGATGCTACGGTGGCGGTGGAAGACGAGGCCGGCCGGATTGTGCGGCATCTGGGCAGCGGAGTGCTCGGCGCGAATGCGCCGGAACCGTTCCAAAGGAATACCCTCAAGCAGCGGGTCATCTGGGATGGAAAGGATGACCAAGGCAGACTGACCGACCATAAGGAGCGTTTGACCGTCCGCGTATCGCTGGGCTTGAAGCCGGAATTCGAGAAAAACGTATACTGGTCTCCGTACAAACGCATTTCGCAAGGTGTTCCAATTATTCGTGCCACGGAAGAAGGGGTCTTTGTTTTCGAAGGCAGCGGAGTCGATTCGCTAAAGCTCTTCGATCATTCCGGTACGTATCTTCGCACAGTGTATCCGTTCCCGCACAACACCTTGAATGGTTTCAAGGATCTCGATTGGCGTGATTTTCCCCAAGGCATGCGATTGCCGTACAAGAAGAGCGTTTATCAGCAGACGTTGCTGACGTCTGGCGATAACTGCAGCGATTTCGACCAAGGTGGTCGGCATGGCCGAGCCGCAACCGGCATGGACATTCAGGGCAAGCAAGTCTGCCTGGCTTTTCAGCGGCTTAACAGGTTTTCGACTTCGGGCAGTGGTGAAAGGATTTCAGGAGGCATAACGGGAGCGGAACTCAAAGGATTTAAAGTTCAGTACGACAACAGCAGAAGCGTGAACATCGGACCGACGAGCGTAGCGGTTTCACCTGATGGGAAATGGGCGTACCTGACGGGCTACTCATACCGATTTAGCTACAACTTCGATACGCTGAATGCGGTCATGCGAATCGCGTTGGATCGCGACGGGGATGCGGAGGTCTTTAAGGGAGAGGTCGGTTCGAAAGGCGGGCAGGCGGTAGGCGCGGGTTCGGAGCCTGGCCAATTCAAGAATGCCACGTCCGTGGACTGCGATGCGCAAGGGCGCGTATACGTATCCGACTTCATGAACGACCGAATTCAGGTCTTCGCACCGGACGGAGCGTTTCTGAAGGAGGTCAAAACGTATAAGCCCGCACTGGTCCGGATTAATAAGCGCACCGGTGAGATGTTTGTCTTTTCCTGGATGGTTCCGTCCTATCTGCTCCTGGCGGCCAAGGATGTCAAAATAAAGCCGGCGCTTACACGCTACGGTCCCCTGGACAATCCCAAGGAAATTTCCAAATGGGATCTGCCCTTGCCTGAGTTTAACGGGCGCTATGGAATCCACATCGGGCTTCCTCATCCGCTGTGGTATACGGCGGAAGTCGATATGTGGTCCGAACCTCTGACCGTTTGGCTAGGCAGGGATTGCCGAAACGACATTGAGCAGGGCATCACCACCGGAAACGGCGGGCAGTCCGTTCCCTGGGAATCCGCAGGAATCAAAGTGCTTAAAGAAAAAGAGGGAAAGCTGGAAGTCATTCGCGATTTCGGCCAGGAAACGGTTAAGGAAGTCGTTCGCGCCAAACCGCCGACCAATGCCATCCAGCATCTATACGTGAATCCCGTGAACGGCATGCTGTACCTGGCCGAAGCCGACAGCGCACCGACGACCAAGGCGTCCAACCGCTGGCTGGAGATCGATCCGAACTCGGGAGGCATCAAGGTCATTGAGATGCCATTTAATGCCATCGATGCCGCGTTCGATATCAACGGCATGGTATATTTGCGCAATACAGACGTGATCGTGCGCTACGACCCCGTTACCTGGCAGGAAATTCCATTCGATTACGGCGAAGATTTCCAGGCCTTGGGCAACGACGGTGGCATTGGCGGAAAGACGACCAAGGTGCTTTCGGGCTTGGTGATGCCGTCCAAGTCGCCGGTCTGCTACCACCAAGGCGGCATTCACGTATCGCCCAAAGGATTCATTATCGCATCCTGTGCCTACCGCTTTGTAGGCATAAGCGGACAAGGCGCAGCGGGCGAGAATCGCCAGTTCGATCCGAACACGATCAAAGGACAAGGGAAGGAGTACAAGCCAGTGCTGTACCCCGGCCGGCTTTCGGGCAGCACCACACCTTGCATTCATATTTGGAACAAGCATGGAAAACTCGTGCACGAGGACGCCGTGCCGGGGATTTCGCAGGTGGATGGCGTGGCGCTCGACGGGGACAACGGAATTTACTTCATGCATACGCCCACGCGCGTGGTGGATGGAAAACTCTACTTCAATCAGATGTCCGAAACGATGACCAAAGTGAAGGCGAAGGCATGCAAATTTATTACCGATTCGAAAGACGCACCAGTAGCCATTTCTCCGGAGTTCGCTCCGCAGGGGAACAAAGTTGTGCGCGGGATGTGGATCGAGGGCGAAGCGGAATGGTTTTACGCCGGAGTAGGCTTCGCGGGCTTTAGCGCATCTCAGGCGGGAGGCGGTTGTGCGTGCTGGTTTTCGCGGTTCGCGCTCGATTTATACGCACGTTCCATTGTTCCCGAACCGCAACAATTTACCGTCGGCGTGCTCGATTCCGCGGGGAATTTGATTCTGCGCATTGGCCGCTATGGCAATGTGGACAGCGCCGGCATGGACAGCAAGCTGCCGCTCGGCGGCGACGAAGTGGGGCTTTTTCATCCGCTGTATGCAGGAACCCATACCGATCGGAGAATATACATTTCCGACTACGGCAACGGGCGCATCGTGAGCGTCAAAGTGAACTATCACGCTCAGGCAACGGTGGCCTTGAAGGATGTTCAGGATACCGCAGATTAAATTCGAACACTATCTTTGATCGGCCCATTCAGACCACCACGCGCTCGAAAATTTCACGTACCTGGACGGTGCGGCGCTGAAATTCTTCCAGCATCGATTCGCCTGCCGTTCGATCGGGCGCGTCGAAATACCCCGCGCGAAGCGCCAGTTTCTGCAAGTCCTCCGGCTTTTGGGGCAAGGTGTGCGCGCTTAAACCATGGACGATTCGTACGCGATTGCCGAGCAGGCTGAAGAACTCGAGCGCTTCGGTCAACGGTTGAGCGTCGGTAGGGGCCAGGAGGCGGCTTTTCTGAAGGACGCCTAGCGCTTCGCGCGTATTGGCCTGCCTCAATTTGGGCAACGCCGGACCGTGTTTGAGTTGCAAAAATTGAACCAGGAATTCGATGTCGATCAGGCCTCCCCGGCCGCCCTTCAAATCGTCGGATTCGGCGTGCGCCTCGATCTTCTTTCGCATCTCACGTACTTGCTGCGCCAAATCCGCCGATTGGAGCGGGGCAAATACGGCGCTGCGGATCAAGTGTTCCGCGCGTTCGCCGGTTCGAGGATCGCCGGCGACTTTTCGGATGCGTGTAAGCGCGAGTTTCTCCCAGTCCGCCAGTGCGCCGCTCTTCCAGTATTGCTCGAAAACCGCCAACTCCACGGCCAGCGGACCCTTGTTACCGTTCGGACGCAGTCGCGCATCGAGTTGGTAAAGCGGCCCGAGGCGGGTGTGCGCGGCCATTGCGCGCATGAGTTCCTGGGCCAGTTCGCCAAAGTAATTCGTGGCGGGAAGCCCGCTTTCGGTCTGGCCGTCGGCGTCGTAGAAAAAAAGAACGTCCAGGTCGCTTCCGTAATTCATCTCGCGGCCGCCGAATTTGCCCACGCCCAGAATCGCAAAGCCCACGGGTTTTCCGTCCGTCCGCAAGCATAGACCGCGCTTCTGCTCGAAAGCCTTTTGCGAATGGCGCAACTGCGCGCGCAGAACCCCACCGGCAAGGTCCGAGATTTCCTGCTGCACCAATTCGAGCGGCTGGCTGTGCATCAAATCCCGTACGCCAATGCGCAGCAATTCGCCATTGCGGTAAGCGCGCAACGTATCGGCAATATCGCCGCCGCCGGCCAGTGCTTCCAAATCGCTTTCAAACACCTCGAGGTTTTTGGTCTGGTCGATGCGCAGCGCATCGACCAGTTCATCGAATAGTCCGGGATTGGCTACCAGGATATAGGTCAAGTATTCGCTGTAGGCCGCCAGATCGCAAATAAGGCGCAACAGCCCTGCGTTTTC
>BTVV01000238.1:0-4631 GCA_045863855.1 Planctomycetota bacterium
CAAGCATTTTACATTAACAGTTAACATTAAATAGCGCGTGAATGCATGGTGCGCGCTGTGCGAATGAGCGGCATTGAGGAAAGTAATTGGGGTTAAAAATGAGCGGGGCTCCGACTCCGCATTCCGCTCTGGGAAGGAGAAGCCGGAGCCCCCAATGAGGCTTTAGATTGTAAAGGCAATTGGGTTACGGCGGCTGGCTCCCGCCCTTTCCGCCACGGCCGTTCCCTTGGGGTTCCGGATCCAAAGCCCCCAATTCGACGAGGCGGTTGAAGACCTGCCGCCCCGACTGGCTCCGCCGCCGACGCCGTGCTTCGCGCTGGCGGTCCGCTTCTTCGCGTAATGCTTCCGTCCACGAAAACCCGTCTTGCTCCATCATGGCGCGTTCCTTCACGTTGAGTACAAGCCCCTGCCATCCAGCGGAACCGTTCGGCTCCGGTACTCCCCCTGTCAGGCTACGTGCGGATGCGGCAATGTCGGATGCGTGAGCCTCCAAGCCTCCTTTTCTGTTGTCCTTCCCCTCGCTTAAGTAAGTACACCGTTGAGCTTATGCGAACCGAGCTAATCGGCCGGCGCGGGCAGGTAGCGGCCGCTTAGATAGCCGTCCTCGCGTACGCGCTGGCGCGTTTTGGGCACGATCCGCAGCCAGCGGCCGCTGGGCGTCTTGACCACCGGCGGGCCTTCGCGGCCGGGCGCTTCGACGAGTTCGGCGTCGTCTTCTTTGCTCGCGGTGACGCGCACGCCCATAGAGGCCGCGGCGGCAGGCACTTCCAGCGGTTCGGCGCCCTTTTCGGTGCGCCAGCGGCCGATCGCTTCGATCGTCGCGTCAGAGAAGCTGGCCTTGCCGTACTGCTCCATGAAGAGCCGGTAGTAGGCGTTGCTCTTGCGCAGAAGTTCGTCGTGGGTACCCATTTCCACGATCTCGCCCTTGTCCATCACGACGATCTTGTCGGCGCCGACGACGGTCGAAAGGCGGTGGGCGATGACGAACGTGGTGCGTCCCTTCATCAGGGTTTCCAGTGCGGCCTGGATGTGCGCTTCGGCCTGGCTGTCCAGCGCACTGGTGGCTTCGTCGAGGATCAGGATGCGCGGGTCGGCCAGGATCGCCCGGGCGATGCTCAGACGCTGTTTCTGCCCGCCCGAGAGCTTCACGCCGCGCTCTCCGCACAACATGTTGAGCCCTTCGGGATTAGCGCTGATGAAGTCCCACGCGCCGGCCATCTTGGCCGCGGCGATGACTTCTTCTTCGGTCGCTTCGGGGCGCGCGTAGGCGATGTTCTCGCGGATCGTGCCTTTGAACAGGAAGTTCTCCTGGAGCACGATGGCCAGATTGCGCCGGTAGCTGTTCAGCCGGTAATCCCGGATATCGTGGCCGTCCACCTTGATCGTCCCGCTGTCGACGTCGTAAAAGCGCGCGAGCAAGTTGATGATGGTGCTCTTACCCGAGCCGGACGGGCCGACTAAGGCGATGCACTGACCGGGCTTAACGGTGAAGCTCACGTCCTTAAGCGTGTGCTTGCGGATCTCCACACCCGCCGGGATCTCTTCTTTCGAGTAGCGCGGCGCCTTGTACTTAAAGCCGACCTTCTCGAAGGTGACCTCGCCGCGCAAGGTTTTGGCGTCGCGGACGAGCGGGTGGTCGTCGATCTCGGGCTTCTCGTCCAGGACTTCGCCGAGCTTTTCGATGCTGGCCATGGCCGCCTGGACGGATTCGGTCACGCTCAGCAGTTCCGCGATGGGCTGGAAGAGCATGCCGAGCAGGCCGTAGAAGGCGACCAATTCGCCGATGGTCATGCCGCCGGCCATCACGCGGTGGCCGCCGTACCAGATCATCGCCACAAAGCCAAGCCAGGTCGCGCATTCCCAGATGACCAGCATGTTGAAGTGGCTCTGGTGCATGAGGATCGCCTTGCGGATCATCTCGTGCACGCGGCGGGTGAAGGCGACGTTTTCGCGCCCTTCGGTGCCGTAGGTCTTGACCACGCGCGCGCCGCTGAAGGTTTCGGTGGCCTTGGCGAAGAGCCGGCTGCGGTCTTCGGAAAGCTCTTTGTGAGCGGGTTTTAGCTGAATCACGTGGCGCCAGATGCCGGCCATGAAGAAGGGCATCGTGATACAGCTTACCGCGGTCAGCCGCCAATCGAGCCAGCAAAGGGTCGCGCCGACGAAGACCAGCCGGAAGCTGTTCGCGAGACTGTTTATAACTCCACCGCTGAGCAGCTGTTGCACGGCCTGGGTGTCGTTCATGATGCGGCTGCAGATGCGCCCGACCTGGAAGTCTTCCAGGAAGCGGATCGACATGCTCTGCAAGTGCGTGTGAATCTTGACCCGCGCATCGCGCACGATAAGCGCGCCGAGGAGGCTGACCAGTTCGCGCGCCACGTATAAGTAGAAGGCCCGTAAGCCGATGAACAGGACCAGCCCGATCGCCACGAGGTTCAGCATGGCGCCGTCGTGGCGCGGCAGAATGCCGTCCATGACGCGGCCGATGGCTACCGGCATCACGATCATCGCGCCCTGGTTGATCAGCGTGACGGCCAAGAGCAGGTAAACCAAGTGGCGATGCGGGCGCACGAAAGACCAGAAGCGCTGCAAGGACTTCCACGTGACCGGAGCTGACTTGCGATCGCTGTCGTGATCGCGATTGTCGGGATCTTCGCGGCCGCTCGTGTAGCGGAATAAGTACTTCCACTCGTGGCGTTTGCGTCGATCGGCTGGCATTTCCAGCGCCTTGGGCGCCATGGAACGGGAAGTGGTGGTCGCGGTGCTACTCATGTGTGCTTTACGCCCCTCGCTTTACGGGCGGTCCACCGTTGGACCAGGAGCTGCGGACCCTGACCTTCGACGAATCGAAGGCGGTGGATCGCCCGTAATCCTTCCTTCGCGCGCGACTCTAAGTCTTTAAATCCACGCGCTTTAAAATCTGGTGGCCGAGGTGTCCCCACACCTCGCGCCGAAAATCTACTCTGCGTTCGGCGGCCGGAACTCGAAGCGGAATTCCTCTTCAAGTGTCCGCCGCGTCTGACTTTGCGGCAGGTGCCCCGGAATCCCGCCCAGCTCCCGCAACGCCGCCAGCGGATCGAGGCGGCCGACCGTATCGGGATCCAGAACCGGAACCTGAGCGCTGGCCATACGTTGCGAAGCTTTCCGATCGCTGCGCGGCGCGACGCCGTCGACGAAGATGTTGAGCAACTGATCGGCCATCTGGTCGCTGGAGCGTTTCGCGCCGAAGTTGCGCAGGAAGCTCTGCACCGAAGCCATTAGAATCATCGCCCCAACGGCGGGCTCAACATCAGTCCTAATCTCACCTTCTGCGATTCCTTCGGCCAGGATCCGAGCGAAGCAATCTCTGACTTCGGCGCGCTTCTTGGCCAGGTCTTCGCGCTCTTTGCACGTACGGAACACCTTGTCGTGCCAGAGGATCTGAAGAAACGGCTCGTTGATGCGGAAGTACTCGAGCGTCATCGCGACGGCGCGGCGGAGGCGTTCCAGGGCCGGTTCGCTGCGGTCGGCCACTCCGTTGAGCACTTCACTGGCTCTATCTACTGCCAGCGTCACGAGTTCCAAGTACAGCGCCTCTTTGGTCGGGAAGTAGCGATAGACGGTGCCTTTTCCGACACCGGCCAGATCGGCGATATCTTCGACGAGCACGACGTGGTAATCGCGGCTGGTGAAGAGTTTGACGGCGGCTTCGAGGATCTGTAATCGCTTTTCCGGGCTAGGTTTACGACCTGCTTTGCGGCGCTGCGAATCGGAGCGCTCGGCGGAAGCTTCGGCCAAGCGCTGGCGCGCGGAATCGGGTAAACTCACTTCGTAGGCCGTCTCGGCGAGTGATATCTCGTTCTCTCGATTGGGTTTAGGTGCTGGCTGTGGATTGAGTTGCATGATTATACCCGCCCCTGGATTGGTCGCTAGCGTACTAAAACTGACTGGTCAGTTCTATTTCACTAACCCTAATTATCGGCGCACGTCAAGGTGCGCCCCCACCATTCTTGGTCATTTTTCTTCGAACAAGTATGCGAATTAAAACCAAAAGAACCGGGTAACTGCTTAATAGTATTTGATTTACAGGTAGTTAAATTATTCGGAATGCAAGCCGAATCCAGCGGGGTCATCGAGGGCTGATTTCGCTGTAAAATTTGGTTTTTAGTAGTATATTTGTCAAGCGTTCATGTAAGTCCAATGATTTAGGCCGCATTTATTTTACGTACTAAGCGGTCAAAACAAGGCCGCACGTAGTGCAAAATGAAGCTTCTGCCATATTGGCGCTATATAAGTTACACCTTCTTTTGGCTTGAAAACCGGCTTTTGCACTTAGTGCAAACGGTCTTATTTGGACACCTTGGGCCCTGACTTTGGGCATTGCCCTCAACTTGCGCCGGCTGCCGGGGGGTGTTTGACGGTCTGGACCGTCGCTTGGCGGCAGCGGCCGGGTGCTATTGGGGCCGGGAAGCTCAGGAGCCGGAGCTTCCGCGAAAACCGCTCTCACCCAGCCCTCTCGCAGGGGAGTGAGGGGATACGAGCACGGCTTGCTATGCATGGATTGGGAACGCGCGGTCGGACGGGAAGGGTGCGACGCTACCTTATTGTTAGTGCCGCGAGCGGCTAAATTCAGGCGCAACGCATGCGGTATAGGC
>BTVV01000239.1:0-4520 GCA_045863855.1 Planctomycetota bacterium
CCGAAACCACCTCGATCAAAGCATGCAGGCTCTCGTCGGCATCGAATCCGCGCGACCAGCCGCCGTCGGGCGTGGCGCCGAGCAACGGCATACACGAAACCTTAGCGATCTTCATTCCAGCGCTCCGTTTCTCGAAAACAGCTTAACCCGGTGCTCGAATTTAACTCCTGCATCGAGAGGGAATATTGGGCGTTTGCAGCGCGTGTGTCCCAAATAGCGCAAGTTGGCGCTGGTGGCTCCCGGTGCGTCCGCATTGATGCGGCCTTTCGCCCAGTCTTCGAAATAACGCGGATGCCAATGAGGGCACTTGACGACGGTGGCATGAAAGCGCGCGGGGTCGAGTCCATGGGCAAGGAAGAGCGCACGGTCGTGCAGGCTGATTGGCCGAGAGAAGGCCACCAGCGTCACCGGGCCGCTCTCAAGGACAGCGGTAGGCCCGGCGTCGGCATGACCTTGTTCTACTTCGAAGGCGAAGCGTCCGTCCGAAATCAGCCGCACGCGCGCCTCCAATTCCAGTGGCTGGAAGCGAATGGGGTCGCGTGTGCCGCCCACATTAACGCGCACCTTTTGGCCTACGCCCGCGGCCATCGCGGCCTGCACTGCGGACGCGTCGATGATGGGAATAAGAAAACTTTGCCGGACCTTCTGGCGCATGACTTCACGCAGAATGGAGTTGCCATCGCCGGAAGCGCCGCTGCTGGGTGCATCAGCGGCATCCATCAGGAGCAGCGGGCCTTGTGCATCGCAGGCCGCGCGAACTGCGTCTTCGAGCGGCAACAGCGGCTGGTGGAGTTTCTCGCGCACGGCCCAGAAAAACTCCGCGAGCTTGAGCGCTTCGCGCGCAGCGCGATTGGGATCGCGATCGGAGACAAACAGGCTTCCCGATTGCAGTCCCGGTACGTCGGTGAAAGGGTTGCCGATGAATAGCCCGGCAGCGAGCCCACCCGGGGAACGTTCGAAGGCTTGCGCATCCTGAAGCATCTTTCCGTACAGCCCAGTTTCGGTGAGCAGCTCGTCGCCGCGAACGAGGGCGGGAATTTCGACCAGCGCGGTGACGGGACGTGCGTGGCCGTTGAGAATTTTCAACAACAAGGCGGCCGCGCGCTTGCCGGTCTCGACCAGATCGACGTGCGGATAGGTATGGTAAAGCACCGCGGCGTCGCTTTGCTGCAACATACGCTCGGTCACGACGCCGTGCAGATCGAGCGAAATCACGATGGGAATGCGCTCGCCTAGAATATTCCGAACTTGTTCCAGGAGCCAGCCTTCGGGGTCTTCCTCACCTTCGGCGACCATCGAACCATGCATCGAGAAATACACACCGTCCACCGGCAGAGCTTCACGCACCGCTTGGAGCAGTTCACCGGAGAGGCGCTTGAAGCCCGGCGCATCCAGGATACCGCCCGAACATGCCGACGCTCCGAATGCAGGAACCATGCGGACTCCGGCGTATTTTTCGAAGACGTCGATGGCGCCAGCCACGGAGCTGCGGGTATTTCGGTGGCGGCCAATCAATTCATGTCCCGGAATCACGTCAAAATCTTCGTAGCAGCTGGGCCAAGGATTGAAAGTGGCCACTTCCTGCCGGCAGTCGAGGATGAGAATGCTGGGCATGGGTTAACTCCGTGGTCCGGAAGCGAACACTTGCGCGCCCAAGCGAATGCGGACAGGCAATCCTTCCCAAGTGGCGTAAAAGCCCCGAAGGCCTCTGCGCAAAAACTGGAGCGCTACGGCAACGGACTGAGCCGGGATCGCGTGCGATTCCTGATCGAGCGCGAAGCGAGTGAATTCGAGGCACGGTTCGGCCACACAAATACGGCTTAAGTCGACCGGCGCGTCGCCTTCGGTGACGATGCGCAAACCGTTCGCAAATTCCTGGAGGTCATGAACGTCCGCGGACTCGATCAGGATATTCTCCCCCGCGATGCCGTCCACCAAGCGCGACCCGAAGCGCGTACGCATCGCGGCGTAGTGACCGGTGAATCCAAAGGAGATCCCGTTCTCGCCGCGATAATTATGGGATTCGTGTAATCGATTGTGAACGTCGGTGTGGCGCTCACCTGCGGCAGTCCAGCCCCAAACTCCATTCTCGGAAAGCTCCAGTTCCGCAACGTCCAGAAGCGGTTCCGGATCGTACCGGCGCGCGGGCCGCTCCCCGCGTTTGAGCCGCTCGCGCTGGACTTGCAACCTTACGACTCGGCCGAGCAATCGCATTCAACGGCTCAGCAATCGATCCGCGTTGCCATGCCGGATGCCTTCTAAATGCTGCGGAGGCACGTCGCATGGCATCGGGCTCATTTTCTGGAGATTCGCTTCATAATAAATGAGCGGAGTCTGGCTGCCGAAGAGCAATTTTTCTGGCCCCAGCGCTTCGACCGCCTGACGGAGCCCCAGCGGGGATTCGACGAGCGAGAGGTCAACCGACAGATTGGGAGACTCGCGCAATCGCGCCAGATCGCGGGCGTAAATGGCTCCGGCCACAAAAGAGACCTGCGGATGCCGCGCGGTCAAGGCGATCAGATCGGCGACCGAAACACCGGGAATCTTCATCAGCGGATGGTGCGTGCGCTCGTCCATCATGCGCAACTGGACATAAACAAGAAGTTCTCGCTCGCTCGCAAAACGGACGCACGCGTCCGCGCAGGCGTCGGCAAGCGCATACCCGTGGTAATTGGGGGTGAGGCGAATAGCCTTGGCCGCACCGCGTTTGATGCACTCCTCCACATCCTGGCGCCAGAGCGCAAGACTTGGATCGACGATGGGAATTGCCGCAAAATATGAGTCGCCCGCCACGGCGGCAATAAGCGGAAAGTTTCCATCCATGGGATCGGGATAAAGCACGGACTCCAAAGCGCTGACCCATGCACGGCGCACGCCCTGACTCTGGAGATACGCCTTGAGCGCGGCCGGATCGCGCGGGCGAAGCGCACGAAACGGCCAGTGGCCGCACCAAGCGGAAACGTCGGTGAGATCGTTCATGAACGGATTCCTTCCAGTTTCAGGACACGTGCGGCATTGTGGTAAAGGATCTGAGCCTTCTGTTCGGGAGAAATTTCGGCTCCCAGAATGCGTCCCATCTGCGTACGGTAATCACGGCATGGCCAATCGGACCCAAAGACGACGCGATGCGCGCCCAAGCGGCGGACGGCGTATTCGACGTGACTGGCTTCGGGATACGAACCGCTGGTATCGACCAACACGTTCGGACAATCGGCGATATCGCAGACACCACGTTCGCGGGCTCCGCCCAGGTGAGCCATGATGAAGGTGACTTTCGGGAAGCGGCGCGCGAGGTGAGCCACTTCGGCGGGGGTGGATTCGTGCTCGTGCCCCCCTTCCATATTGATCCATGCGTGATGCAGAATGGGCAGGCCTAAGGTTTCGGCGCGCGCGACGATCGGATCGTAAAGGGGTTCGGTCGCTTTAAGCGAGAACTCGAATTTGAGTCCGCGCAACGGACCCACGGCGCAACAGCGGTCAATTTCTTCGAGGCTGGCGACAGTGGGATTGGCCGCGTTGAGATAACAGAACCCGATGAAGCGATCGGGACAGCGCGCGACGGCTTTGAGCGTGTGATTGTTGACTTTTCGAATGCCTTCGGGATCGGGGCGCGCAAAGGTGGGCGTGCCGAGGCGCAGATTGCCTAACTGAATCTGCCGGGTTACGCCCGCGTCGCCGGCCAAGCGCAAGGAGAGCGCAAGTTCGGCTTCGTCGAGGTCGGCTTCGCCCTGAAACAGGTGCGTATGGACGTCGATGATGCCGGGCAACTTCAAGTCGGTGGCGTTCACGTTAGGCAGGCTCCTTGACGAATGACCGCACCGCTCCGGCGGCAACGGATCCGACCTCGGTGGTTTTCAGCGCATGGGCAAGTTGGGGCGAACCGAGAAGCGGTTTGAGCGCTCCGAAGACCTGATCCGCGGCACCCAGCACGATACGAATATCATCGCACGTGTGGCTGTAGGTGACGAGGTTCCATCCGCCGCGGCGCATGAGCACGCCTCGTGCCGCCATTTCCTGCAGGAAGAAAGTCCACACGCGATCGGCTTCGGATTTGTCGGCCAGGTCGAAGCGCATCAGCGGCATCGGCGCGGGGCCGGTGGACTCGAACGGCACGCCGTGGAGTTTAGCCGACGCATTCAGACCGTCCCGCAACTCGGTCCCGACCGACCACAAATGCTCGATCACTGGCTTCTCGCGCAACTCGGAGACGGTCGCGACGCACGCGGCCAAGGAGAGCGCTTCGCCGCCGTACGTGACGGTGATGAGCAGATCCTCGGCGACCTTCATTACCTCGGCGCGGCCGGCCACGGCGCTTACGGGCATTCCGTTGGCCATGGCCTTGGCGAAGCAGGCCAAATCGGGCACGACACCGTAGCGTTCCTGCGCGCCGCCCGGCGCAAGACGGAAGCCGGTGACGACCTCGTCCATGATAAACAGCGCACCGCTTTTGTGGGCAAGTTCGCGAACGGCCTGCAAGTAGCCGTCGTGGGGTTCTACGGCGGGACTTTCCAGAATCACCG
>BTVV01000240.1:0-4515 GCA_045863855.1 Planctomycetota bacterium
ATTTGGGGAGTGGCGGCAGTGACTTCCAATCAGTCCCCGTATGAATGCGCAGGCCATACGCAGCTCTGGATTTTCCTCCCAAGGTAACCTGGCCCAGCCGCCAGAACTCACCGGGCTTGAGCTCCTCGAGCTGGCCCTTCGCCCCCAACTCTTGTGCCGCCCAACTCGCCAAGGCGCCAAAGTCGAACGTAAACTGAACTAAATCATCTCCCGATACTTCCACACGACGGTAGACGGGACAGGGGATGAACCATTGCGTTTCGCCTTCATAGTCGAAACGGAGGACGCGCTCTTGGTGAAGCTCGCCGCAAGCGCCGCAGGTGACGTACTCGGTGGGACTCGTTTCGACTAAAACCCGCATGGCCCGAAGCGTACGAACCAGCTCTTCGGGCCACGCGGTGAGGTCTTGCTTCGAGAAGTAAGGTGCCTCAATCTGAGCGGCGTCCCAGAATGGCCTAAGTGTGGTCGCTGGCATACAACCCCCACTTGCGCAGGTACTTCTCTCCGAGTTCCCTGAACTCCTCGCGCTTACTCTTCAGATCGCAGTTATTGGGCAGCGAAACCGTGAAGGTGATGGTACGGCGCTTCCCCTCGCGCAGAACCTCCAGTCCAAACACGGCACGCGAAACATTGACGAGGGAAGGGTGCAGGCGGTGCTTTTGCAGGTACTGTCGAACGCGATCGTGGATGTTTCGATATCCCTGCTCCAGATCCGCATGAAGCGTTACCCCCATCCGCTTTCGGCCCAATTCCAATAGCCGCAGATCCCGGATGTACACCGCCTGAATCTCATCCTCAGGGTCCGTCGACAGGTCCTGGTTGACCAAGAGCCCGTTCAGCTGGTAAGCAGGCCTGGTGCAGTAGGCAGGAGGAATGCTAACGTTCAGCAACATCCGGCAGAATATGCTCCGATGTGCCTCCGCGATCTTTTTCCCTCCACGAGAATAAAACTCCAACGAGCCCTTCTTCCGATCGTAGGCAAATACCACTTCAAAGACCTTCCGCTGGGGATTCCGCTGAATCCTGTTGGCCTCATCGATTTCGATGCCAACACGAGGATAATCGCTCAGATAGACGAAGTAATAGTCAAGATTCTGCCTGCGGCACAAATGGTCCACACTGACTCGACCGCCTCGCCCTTGCTCTTTGCGATAGTAGAACGAGAGTGCACGACCGAACTCTACAAGGTCGGGATCCGCCTCGTTTGGCTTGACCATTGGGAGATTCGTATGCCGCTGCCAGAAGCGCCCTTCCGAGAAGGCGTCTGCTTGCACAAAATGAACGGCGCGCTTCCACACCTCAGCGTAGTGTGCCCAGATCCAGAGCGCCTTGTCCTGCTTGCTCGGCAATTCGTGGAATTCTTGAGGAAGTTCAATGCCGTGAAGGTGCGCCTCCTCGATAAGCGTGAGCAGCCGCTCCCCTTGAGCGAACGCGTGAATCTCTTGAAGAACTACTTCAAGAAAGAGTCGTGGCTTTTCATTCAGCTGGTGCCACGCCATGAGAATGTCTTCAACATCCGGATCGGTGTCCGGCGTCTGACTCTCGGGCGCCGGCAAGTCATGCCTTTCGAACAGTACTCGAAGCAAAGGCCATGACAGCTTCCGCAACACGCACTTCGGATTGTACTGCGACGACATACCGTCCCCCCTTCTCAAGGCGGCCGCAGGGCAAAAAAAAACGGTCCGCGCCACCCTGCAGCCAAAAGGCTCGGGCGCGGACCGTAGTTCTCCCAAAACGGGAGGTGAAGGTAACTCTTACCCTTCAGGATCAATTGTCCCTTCACCTATAGCCCATGAAATTTAGAGAGTCAAATATTTGTTATAAGGTTCGCAAGATTCTCCATATCGTAGACGATACTCGGAATTCTAAACGCAGAATCCTGCCTACCTTGCAGCGACTGTTTCGAGTTCCTCACGCCTCCACATTTTCTCTGCGCCACAATCCATGACACGCTTTTGCCTCGGACCGGGTAGTAGGAAGATAGGAAGCCATGCTGATCTAGGATGAACGTTGCATGCCCGACACTCCATCTTCACTCTGGCGCGTACAAGACTGCGCAGCCTACCTTCGCCGCAGCCCACGCTGGCTGTGGGCACAGCTTTCCAGGCCTTCGGAACAGCCCGGCAGCATCCCGCACGTGTACGTGGGGCGTGCGCCACGGTTCTTTCCCGACGACATCGCCGAATGGGTGCGCCAAGGGTGCCCGCCGGCGGCCACGTTCGCACAATGGAAGTCCGCCGATCGTAAGCGGCCTGTCCTCCGGGAATAGCCTTGCACTTCTGCGCCACCGGCCCCTCAGTGTGGACGAAAGGAGGCCACTCTCATGGGCCGTGTATTCAAACCGAAGTACGCGTGGACCAAAGCCGACGGCACGCGCGTCGAGAAGGTCACCGAGGCGTGGTACATCGAATTTGGGGACGCCTCGGGCCGCTGGATCCGGCGTAAGGCCGGAGTCTCGAAGGAGCAGGCGCAAGACGCCCTGCGTAAAGCCGAGTCCGACGTCCTGGCCGAGAAGAACGGGCTGCCGGTACAGCGCTTCGCCGAGATGCTGTGCGAGAGTCTGGTGAAGGACTACCTCACCGCTCGAGCGCCCCATGTTTCCGCCAAGCAAGCCGTCATCGTTGGTCAACGCCTACGCGACATGCTCAGGCTCACCAAGGCCGTCTACCTTCGCCAACTATCGCCCGAGGCCGTCGAAGGCGCGCTCCAGGAACTGGCCAACGAGAAGAACCTGTCGGCGCGCAGCCAGAACGGTTACCTCCAAGCCGTGAAGGGCATGCTCAACTGGGCCGTAAGCGTACGGCGTATCCCCTACAACCCGCTCGATTGCATACCCAACCGGCCAGATCTGGAGAAGAAGCGCCTGCGACGCGCGCTATCCGAGGAGGAGATCGCGACGCTCCTTCAGGTGGCCCTGACCGGACCGTACCGGCGCAAGGTCCACGTCTACCAGAACCGGCCCCAAAAGGACGGCGCCTTCAAGGATCCCGATATCCCGCTGCCGGTCCAGGCCCATCTGGCGCAGGAAGGCCGACGGATGGCACTCGCGTACCGCCTGATGCTCGAGACCGGCCTGCGCAAGGGCGAGGTCCGCGCACTTGCCTGGGGCGACCTCGATCTGGAAGCAGGGACGCTTACCACCCGGCCCGAATGGGTCGGCAACAAGAACGGCAAACGCCAGACGCTACCGCTGGCCCCCGGACTCGCGGAGGCGCTCAAGGCGTGGCGCGAAGAGAAGAAGCCTGAAGAGAAGGACCCCGTCGTGGGCATCTCGGATCGCGCGCTACGCTGTTTCGACGACGACCTGAAATGTGCCCAGATACCCAAGAAGGACGCCGCGGGCCGAGTGGTGGACCTTCACGCCTTGCGCCATACCTACGGTACGCGCTTGATCGCCGCCGGCGTCGATATCAAAACCGTTCAGGCCCTCATGCGCCATAGCTCGCCCGAGTTGACGCTGGGTATCTACGTGCACGCGGACAAGGATCGTATGCGAAGCGCAGTAGGAAAGTTGCCTGATTTCGGCGCGAAGACAATCGGCAAAGGCGCCTTAACCGCGGCTACTACGGACGTGGCGTAATGCATTGGGCATCTCACTGGCTAGAACGCGTATGGTCGCGATAATTGAAATGCGTGCTCGTCTGGATCTGAGGAAACGGCAATGGCGCGGCTCAAAAAGTTCGGCCCGAGCAAGAAAAGCACTGCACGGGGTCCCAAGTTGCATCTAAAGATCGACCAATCAGCAGCCAAGAAGTTTGAGATTAAGCAGCCAGATTCTCCATCCGCTCGTTTCCTCTCCCCCAACGAAGCCGGAAGACTCCTAGGCTTAACCGGGCCCGGCATTAAACGCTGGATTCGAACCGGTAAGTTGAGAGCCAGTAAGGGTAGCAACGGTTACTGGTGGATCGACGCTAAAGATCTGGAAGTAACGGTTCGCCGACGATCCGAGATCCCGCCGAAGCGAGTGCTTTTGTTCGCGTCCGAGGCCCGGATGCGTGAACAACTCGCCGCCGTCATGGAAACCCCTGGCATGGATACGGTCGCGTGCGGAAACATCACGGATGCCACATTAAAGCTGCATCATCATCGGCCCAATGCCCTTGTCGTCGTCTCGGACGAGGACGGCTGGAAGTTGATCGCTAAGGCGCGCCAATCGTCACATCTTCGCGGCTCGACGATCATACTTATTGCGGAAAGAGATCTGTCGGATGCGGACTCCGATCGTGCGCTTGAACTAGGCATCCAGGGATTCTTGCGGCTACCCGCCGAAGATGGTGCCATTGCGCAACGCGTGCGAGAGCTGGTTAGCAGAACGGCTTGAGTACAACAGTCCGTGCGATCCTCAATAGGCCGACAAGGCCGTAAGTGCAAAAGTTAGGCGCGCTCTCAGACACCACGCTAGGCGTTTCCCGCGCGTCCGGGCCCACGTGGGCGCGAATTTCCGCGCGGACCTACGTTGTATAGGGCCAGACTCTTTGGCGGCCCCTTGGCGGAAGAGGTTGCCTTCGCGGGCAC
>BTVV01000241.1:0-4378 GCA_045863855.1 Planctomycetota bacterium
GGCTTGAAGCCTCTTAAAAGTGGCAAGATTTTGGCAATGTAGGGAGAATTAGGGGGGTGGGTAATCACGCAACCCTATTTCTCATCGGAAGTAATAAGAAAACTGGCGGAGAGGGTGGGATTCGAACCCACGGTACGGGAGGACCCGTACACCGGTTTTCGAAACCGGCCCGATCGACCACTCTGGCACCTCTCCGCCGTATCCCTTCTGCGCTGTTGGGGGCATTACGGGGCGCCAAGCGGTGCCGAGTTTCGCACACCGTCCATGGCTTGCAAGAGCAACACACGTCATTCCGTGGGCTGCGAAACGCGGCTAACGTACGTTCGGCACCGTATGCGCCTGCGGATTCAACAGCATCACCGCGATCGCGCCGACGTACAGCGCAAGCCCCAGCACCAACAGAACCAGCGCCCAACGGTAGCGCACGGTCTTCCCGTCCCGCATCGCCAGCGCCGCCTGCAGCCATTCCTCGGGAATCTCGCCGGGCAACTGCGTCAGCCAGCGGATCGGAAGCACGCCCCACACCACCACCACCGCCGCGATCAGCGCGAGCGCGACGCCGGCGATGATCAGGCCTTGTCCGAGCGCGCTCGTTCCTGCGATCAGCCGCCCGCTGAAGCCCGTCGTCGTCACCACCACGCCGGCAAGGCCCAGCAGCAACTGCGCGCGGTTGTGCAGCGTCGCGAGTTGCCGGTCGAGCAGATCCCACATCGCTTTGGGGTCTTCGATTCCGAACACTTCTTCGATGCGTTGAGCTTCGTCTTCGCGGGAAAGCAGGTTCATGCCCGCGATTGTAGCACCCGTTCGAACGCGCGCTACGCCTGCCGCGCAAGCCGGTAATGCCGCGGCGTCTGGCGCATCAATCGCTTGAACGTGCGGTGGAAATGCTCCGGCGTCTGGAACCCGCTCCCGCGTGCGATCTCCAGCAGCCCCGCCTCGCTCTCGGCCAGCAGGCGGCACGCCGTCTGCACGCGCAGGCGCTGCAGGTGCTCCGTAAGCGTCCGGCCCGTCTCGCGCCGGAAAAGCCGCGACAAGTGCGCCGAGCTGACATGTACAGCCGCTGAAACCTCCGCAAGTCCCACGCCCTCCGCGTGCCGCGCCTGCACGAACGCCAGCGCCTCCCGAACTGGCGCGCAGCGTGCCGCCGAAGCCGGTGGCGGCGCGAGCAATTCGCCGCGCCGCTCGCGCAGCCACGGCGCCAGTTCGTCCAGCATCGCCACGAACAGGTCCTCGTACGCAGGCAGCGAAAACGTCTCCCGCAACCGGCTCACCGCGCGATGCAACGGATAACCCAGGCCCAGGTCCTGGTCGCGCTCGGCGCTGGCGCGAAAAAGGAACTCCAGCAGCTTGCGCCGCACCGTATGCAACTGACGCTGGTGCCGCAGCAGCGCCAAGCGCAGCCAATGCCGCACGGCGGCGCGGTATTCGGCCCGCGGATCGCGGTACGCACGCAACGCCTCCTGAGCCGCCTTGCGTTCGGCTTCCTGCGAAGCATCCGGAAAATGCCGGGCCAGCGCCGCGAACTGCCGCGCGCGCAGCGCGGTGATCGCGAACTGAATGGCGGGAATCCAATGCGCCGCGCCCGAGCACGGCTGCGGCGGCCCGACCGCCGCGCCGCGGCCGCGCAAGCGGCGCTCCAGCGCGGCACTCGACCCTTGGAAGCTCACATACGCCATGCCCGGATGCACCGCCGTCACGTGCGCGACCGGCGCGCGGCCGCCCCCCCACCCCGCCCAGTTACGGCCGCCCAGATCCACGGCCAGGACTTGGCACGGAAACCCCACGCTTGCCGCCCGCAGGAAGCGCGCCAGCACACGCGGGTCCGGATGCGGGCCGCCGTGAATCGCTTCGTACAGGCGCCGATCTAAAGAAGTTAGATCAAAATAAGTCATAAATTAAGCAAAGCGCTCCAGGAAGCGGAAGCCGCAAGGCGGGTAATCTAGCGCATGCTTGATGGGATTGCGAGCCCCGCCGGTTCGCTTCCCGCGGATACCGAACCCGGAGACTCAAAACATGACCGCTCTTGCGCCCGTACTGGAGGCCCCGGCCACCGCCGCCGTCCGGCCCCTTTGCCCCGTCGGAGCCGCTGCGTTGGAAGCCGGTCCCGCCGCCGACCCCAAAGCCGCGGCCGTACGCGCCATCCCGCGAAAACTGGAATTCGGGCTTTCCCCCGAACAACTCGCCGCATGGCATCGTCTAGGCTACCTGCACCTTAAGCGCGTCTTCGACCCCGCGGACGTCGCGGCTTGGCACGAGGCCTGCCAGGAGGCCGAAGGCCGCGCTGACCTCGCACATCCCGACAACCTGCGCGTGCAGTTGAACCCCGACCCGGATGGCGGCGCGCCGCGCGTCTGGAAGTTCGATCCGTTTTTGGATCTGCACACCACCTTCGGAGCCTTGGGGCGCGATCGGCGCATCCTCGATCCCCTGGCCTCGATCTATGCCGGACGCGAACCGCGCCTGTTTAAGGACAAGCTCATCTGCAAGCCGCCCGGCGGCAGCGGTAACGGCCTGCACCAGGACTACCATTGGTGGCAGGGCTTCCCCACCAGCCTGATCAGCGTCATGGTCGCCATCGATCCCGCCGATGAAGAAAACGGCTGCACCGAAGTCTTCCCCGGCTTCGAGAAGGGCTTCATGACCGAACGCGGCCAATGGAGCGAACTGAAGCTCGAACAGATCCGCGCCTCGGAAGGCGTCAAGATTGTCACCGAGCCCGGCGACCTCGCGCTCTTCCATTGCTTCACGCCGCACCGCGCCGGGCCGAACAAGTCCAGCCGCTGGCGCCGCCAGGCGTTCCTCACCTACAACGACGCCGCCGATGGCGAACACTACTTCGCGCACCGCGACCACTACTGGTGGTACGTGACCCGTCATCGCGAGGCCGAGGCCCAGCGCCGCGCGTTCTTCCTCTAACGGTTCAGCGCGTTCGGAGGCTTGGCGCTATACTGGGCGCTCCCCAATCAAGGAGCGCCCGGATGCCCAAGCCGCTGAACGTTCTGCTCATCACCACCGATCAGCAGCGCGGCGATTGCCTGGGCGTCGACGGGCATCCCGTTCTGCGCACGCCGCATCTCGACGGCTTGGCCACCCGCGAAGGCGGCGCGTTCTTTACCGCGGCCTACGCCGAAGCGCCCGCCTGCGTCCCCCAGCGCACCGCCTGGATGCTCGGCCAGCACCCGCTCACCTGCGGCCAGAACGAGTGGCGCGGGCAAGTCTGGAACACCGCCCAAACCCTCACCGGAGCCTTTGCCGAACAGGGGCATTACGTCGGAGTATTCGGCAAGCGCCACTTTCATCCCGTGCGCGAACCGTACGGCGCGCACGAATTCAAAATCTACGAAAGCGGGCGCAACGGCGAAGAGCCTGACGACTTCCTGCAATACTTGCGCAAGGAAACCGAGTGGGGCGGCTACAGCCGCGGGCACGGCATCGGCAACAACGACATCTTCGCCGCGCCTTCCGTGCTCCCCGAAGAACACCACCCGTCCACTTGGACCGCACGCGAAAGCCTCGGCTTCCTCGACCGCCACGCGCGCCAGCGCCCCGGCCAGCCGTTCTTTCTCTGGACCAGCTTTAACAAGCCGCACAGCCCCTACGATCCGCCCGAACCCTACCACCGCCTCTACCGTCCGCAGGACGTCCCCGGTCCAAGTTGGGCCGCGCGATTGGAAGACGAAATCGAACCCGCGCGGCGCTTGGCGCGCCACTATACGTGGCACACGCTGGGCGAGGAACAGGTACGCGTCACGCGCTCTTATTACTACGGCCTCATCGCGCACATCGACGCTTGCGTCGGCCGGCTCCTGGGTAAGCTCGACGAACTGGGTCTGCGCGAAAACACCGTCATCGCCTTCACGTCCGATCACGGCGACCTGATGGGCGACCACCACATGTACTTCAAGAGCAACTTCTTCGAAGGCTCGACGCGGGTGCCGTACATCTGGTGGGTACCGCCGTCGCGCCGCGCCGAAATGGGCTTGAGCGCGCGAGGGCGCATCGCCGCGCCTGTCGGCGTCAGCACCCTCGGACCCAGTTTGTTCGAATTGGCCGGATCGCGCGCCCCGGCCGGAGCCGACGCCGGATCGGTCGTCCCCATGCTGCGCGGCGAGCACGACCCCGCGAAGCACGAAGTCGCCGCCGCTTACTCCAACGCCACCGCGCACTCTGCGATGCTGCGCTGGGACCGCTGGAAGTACCTCTTCTGGCAATGCGGCGGCATCCGGCAGCTCTTCGATCTGCGAACCGATCCCGGTGAGATGAACAACTTGGCCGAACATCCCGAGCACCGCGAGCGGGCCCTCGATGCCCACGCGCGCCTGGAGCAGCGCTTGGCCGGCTACACCTTCGGCCGAAGCGAAGTCCTCGACGCCGCCGG
>BTVV01000242.1:0-4374 GCA_045863855.1 Planctomycetota bacterium
GGCGGCCTCACGCTCAACCACGGGTTGTTCACGCTCAACGGCACCAACACCTACAGCGGCGGCACCGTGGTGAACGGCACCGTTGAATTCGGCGACGCCGCGAGTCTGGGCACCGGCGACATCGTGGTGAACGGAATCCTGCGCTGGGGCGAGGGCAACACGGGCGACATTTCCGCGCGACTCGCCCCGCTGGCCAGCGGTTACACCAGCCTCGATCTCAACGGCAACGAAATCACCTTCGCGTCCGCCATCACCCGCGCGAATCCCGCGACCACCGATCACGGGCGACTGTTCGTCAGCGGTGGCGGAGTGCTGACCTTGCTCGGCAGCAACACCCACGCGCAGACGATCGTCAGCAATTCCACTGTCGCGGTCGGACACGACGCTGCGCTCGGCGAGACCGGCGCCGCGGTGGACCTCACCAACGGCGCCTTCGTGCGCATGACGGAAGCCTTCGCCACCACGCGTCCGCTCTATACGTGGAACGGCGGCGTCGACGTGGTCGAGGGCGTTACCGCGACTTGGAGCGGTCGGATCACCGCCGGGCCCGGCGGTTCGGCCGGCTATTTTCTCAAACGCGGCGCGGGGACGCTCGTCATCGACGCCGACAAAGAAAACTATCCGAAGTACCTCGACTTCGCGCTGCCGCACGTGCGGTTGGGCGGGCTGATCTGCGCCGATAATGCCGACGGGCACGGGCATGCGCACGAGTCGCTGGCCGCGGACGATCCGCGTCGCGGAATCCAGGAGTACAACGCGCGCGTGGCGGCGCATCCGCGATTGGCGAGCATCTGTCTGCCGTTCGGCGGGTGGCTGGCGGTGAGTCTGGTGGTGGGGCCGGCGTAGGCGTTCGTCGCGGTGAACGGCGAAGAGTAAACGGCGGGCGGCGTGACGAACGGAACGCGGTAGGCGGCCAAGTGCTGGCGGCAGCGTTAAAAGTTTGTAAGGATATTTTCAATAGCGTGGGACGTTGCGGTCGACGTCGCGGGACCAGGCGTCGATGCCTCCGGATAAATTCAGACAACCCTTTACGCCCATGCGCGCGAGGTAGGCGCAAACTTGGGCGCTGCGGACGCCGTGGTGGCAGATCACCACGTACGGCCCGCCTTGGGGGTCGATCCGCGGCAGCCAGGCGTTGCCTTGCGAGAGCGGCATGAGCTTGGCGCCCTCGATGCGCGCGAGTTCCCATTCGAACGGTTCGCGGACGTCGATCAGTTGCAGCTTCTCGCCGGCGTCGAGCCGCGCCTTGAGTTCCTCGGGTTCGAGGGGTTCGAAGACGGCCGGTTCGGGTTCGTTCATGGCGGCGGGTCAGCTTTTCGGTTTGGCCGCGCCTTTGGGCCGGAAGGCGACGCAGGCTTCGGGTTTCGTCTCGAGGTACGCTCCGCCGATCAGGTCGATGCAGTACGGCACGGCGGCGAAGACGGCGCCGAGGCATTCGGCGATGGCGGCGGGTTTTCCGGGCAGGTTGACGATGAGGCAGCTTCCTCTGGTGCCGGCGATCTGGCGCGAGAGAATCGCGGTGGGCACGGACTTGAGCGAGACGGCGCGCATCTGTTCGCCGAAGCCGTCGAGGATCTTGTCGCAGACGGCGGCGGTGGCTTCGGGCGTGACGTCGCGAGCGGCCGGTCCGGTGCCGCCGGTGGTGCAGACGAGGCAGCAGCCTTCGGGACCGGCGAGTTCGATCAGGGTGCGTTCGATCAGGGGTTGCTCATCGGGAATGACGCGGACGACGGCTGCCCAAGGCGTGGCGAGGAGGCGTTCGAGTTCGGCGCGGATCGCGGGACCGCTTTTGTCTTCGTACACGCCCTGGCTGGCGCGGTCGGAGATGGTGAGAATGCCGATCCGTGCGGGTGCACTCACGCGGCAGGTTCTCCGTTGCCCGCGGGCGCGGCGGCAGGGAGGCTGGTGGCGGTGGCGTGGGCTTTCCAGAAGGTTCCGCGCTTCTGCCGCGCCGCCCGGAAGGCGCGCACCGCGCGCACCGTGACGGGGTACGTGGCGAGCCCGAGCAGAAGACCGACCAGGATGCTGCCGACCATCAGCGGCACCATGATCTCCGCTCCAAGGTGGAGCATCTCGTCGAACCACTTGTTGATCTGCGGGCCGTTGAAGGTGAGGAAATCCCACATCGAGACGGTGCCCATGGTTTCCCATGCGGCATCCATGCGCTGCCCGGCGGTACCGGCGTCGCCTTCGCTGTGCAAGATCCAGCTTCCGACGAGGTAATTGAAATAGAAGATGGGCGGGATCGTGACGGGGTTGGTGAGCCACGCCATGAGCGGCCCGGCGATGCGGTTGACGCGCGCGACGGTGCAGAGCGCGAAGGAGATGATCATCTGGATGCCGATGGTGGGCGTCCAGGCGACGAAGACGCCGATGGCGGTGCTGGCGGCGATGGATTCGGGCGTGTCGTTGAGCCCGAGCACCTTGCGTAACCATTTGCGGCCGTTGATGTGAACGCTGCGGACCACGGGGCGGTTTCCTGAAACCCTTACTTTTCGGTATCGGCCGGCGGCGGCCCGCGCTTGAATGCGTCTGGCGCGTTGTGTTTTACAGCGGGGCTTGCGGTGAGGCAAGGGGGTGTAGGGGACGTAAAGGGCAACGAGCAGGGGAGGCGGGTGGTTATCGGTGAACGGTGGGATTGGAGCGTTAGGCGGGAAGGGCATCCGATGGTTCGAAATAAAACGTGCCGCCGATCGCGGCACGGGAAGGGCTGGGTAGAACGGAGGTTCCCGGGTATGAGCCGGGAACCTCCGAGTCGGGCTTAGTTATGTTCGGGCGTCCACTTGGTGTGGAAGATCCCGGCCTTGTCGGTGCGCTCGTAGGTGTGCGAACCGAAGAAGTCGCGCTGGCCCTGGATGACGTTGGCCGGCACGCGCTCCCGGCGCAGGCCGTCGAAGTAGGCCAGCGAGGTGCTGAAGGCCGGCGTGGCGATGCCGGTCTCGGCCGAGAGCTTGATGACCTGACGCCAGTCGGCGACGCGGTCGGCGATCTCACGCTTGAAGTTCTCGTCGTGGATCAGGTTGGGCAGCTTGGGGTTCTTCTTGAACGCATCGGTGATGCGGTCGAGGAAGCCCGCGCGGATGATGCAGCCGGCGCGCCAGATGCGGGCGTTTTCCGGCAGGTTGAGGCCGTACCCGAATTCGGTATCGGCGATCTGGAACATGTGGAAGCCCTGCGCGTAGCTCATGATCTTCGAGCAGTAGAGGGCGTTCTTGACGGCGGTGACGATCTGCTTCTTATCTCCGGAGATCGGCTTGATCGCCTGGTTGAAGAGCTTGCTGGTCTGTACGCGGATGTCCTTGAAGGAGGAAAGGCAGCGCGCGTCTACGGCGGCGGTCATCGTGGGGATGGGTACGCCGATGTCGAGGGCGATCTGGCTGGTCCACTTACCGGTGCCTTTCTGTCCGGCCTTGTCGAGGATGACGTCGACGAGGTTCTTGCCGCTGCCTTCGGTGTCCTTGAAGGCGAGGACCTTGGAGGTGATCTCGATGAGGAAGGATTCGAGTTCGCCCTTGTTCCAGTCGCCGAGGGTGGCGGAGATTTCGTCGTTGCTCATGCCCAATCCGGCATGGAGCAAGTCGTAGGCTTCGGCGATGAGCTGCATGTCGCCGTATTCGATGCCGTTGTGGACCATTTTGACGAAGTGACCGGCGGAGTTCTTGCCGCAGTACGTCACGCAGGGTTCGCCCTTGGCCTTGGCCGCGATCTTGGTGAGGACGGGTTCGAGGTGCTTCCAGACGCCCTGGTCGCCGCCGGGCATGAGGCTGGGGCCCCAGAGGGCGCCGTGTTCGCCGCCGGAGACGCCCATGCCGAAGAACTTGACGCCCGCGGGATCGCAGTCGGCGACGCGGCGGTCGGTGTCCTTATAGTAGCTGTTGCCGCCGTCGATGATGATGTCGCCCTTATCGAGCAAGGGCAGCAAGCCCTTGATGCAGGCGTCGACGCCGCCGCCGGCCTTGACCATGAGCAGGATGCGGCGCGGCTTTTCGAGGTTCTTGACGAAGTCCTCGAGCGTCTTTGCGGCGTAGACCTTCTTACCCCCCGCGCGCTCCTTCATGAATTGCTCGGTCTTCTCGTACGTGCGGTTGTACACCGCGATGGGGAAGCCGTTGCGCTCGATGTTGAGCGCGATGTTCTTGCCCATGACTTCCAAACCGACGATGCCGAATGCCTGAGCCATCTCGGATCTCCTTGCGTATCCGTTTCCTCGTATGCAGGCCGCGGCGCGGCCCGCTTCCACAATTCCGTCCTACATGTCCTTAATGAGCCGCCAGCGGCGGTGCGATCCCTCCATGAGTTTCCGGGCCTCCAGCGGCCCTTCGCCGTAAGGTTCGTACTGCGGGAGCTTCTTATCTCCCGAATGCTTCCATCCGT
>BTVV01000243.1:0-4158 GCA_045863855.1 Planctomycetota bacterium
GGGGGGGGGGGGGGGGGGGGGGGGGGGGGGGGGGGGGGGGGGGGGGGGGGTGGCGCTGGACGGTTCTATTTATGCTCAGGTTATTCCGGGTGAGCTCGAGAAGCCGGCTGGGTGGAGGGGCGTCCGGAGCACCCCCCTAAAGGAGGGTGCTCGAAACGCCTGCGAGCCCGCCGTGGGCGGGGAGGAAAAGCTTACGGCCAACGGCACGCGCGGCGGTTCCTGCTATGCTTCCCCTAAGCGTGCGTCCGAAGCCGTCTCGCGATCCGGTTTTGGGACGCACTCGCATTACCCAGGCTCTTTCCGTCCGTGTATGTGAGACCGAGCGATGATCCTACTCACCGGCGCGACCGGCTACGTCGGAAGCCACCTCTTGACGGCGCTGCAGCAGCGCGGCCTAGCGGTGCGCTGCTTCGTTCGTCATTCCGACCGGCTTCCCGAAGGCGAGCGCGAAGCCGCCGTGCAGGGCGATATACGCGATCGCAGCGCCTTGGCTCGCGCCTTGGAGGGCGTGCAGACCGCCTATTATCTGGTGCATGCGATGACTCATGCGCACGATTTCGCTGCAACGGATCGCGACAACGCCCGGATTTTCGGGGCGGCCGCGCGCCAGGCCGGCGTGAAGCGGATCGTCTATCTGGGTGGCTTGGGACGCGGCCAGGCGCTATCCGAACATCTCGCCAGCCGGCAAGAGGTCGGCGAGGTTTTACGGGCATCGGGCGTACCGGTGATCGAGTTTCGCGCATCGGTGATCGTAGGAGCCGGCAGCATTTCCTTCGAGCTCGCTCGCACCCTGGTCGACAAGTTGCCGGTCATGGTCACGCCGCGCTGGGTGCGGACGCCGGCGCAGCCCATCGCGATTCAGGATGTCGTGGCCTACCTCGTGGAGGCCGCAGAGATCGATTTGCCGGACGGGGGACTCTTCGAGATCGGCGGGGCCGACCGGGTTTCCTACGGCGGCCTCATGCAGGAGTACGCGCGGCAGCGCGGCCGATGGCATGGCATGGTCCCCGTGCCCGTCCTCACGCCCAAAGTCTCGAGCTTGTGGCTGGCATTGGTCGTGCCACGCTATGCGAAGGTGGGCAAACTGCTGATCGACGGCGTACGTAACGACACCACGGTCGGCGACGACTCGGCGTTGCGCGTGTTCTCGGTCCAGCCGATGGGCATCGCAGAAGCGATCCGCCGCGCGATCGCGGAGATCCGGCCTGAACCCGCCGCTTTGACCGGCCTTCGCTCGTTGCTGGCACTGGCGTTCTGCGCCGGCGTATGTCTGGGCGCAGGCGGATTGGGCGCCTTGCTGTCGACCGACGGCATCGCGAACTGGTACCCGAGCATCGCCAAGCCTGCGTGGACGCCGCCTGCGTGGGTGTTTGGACCGGTCTGGAGCATCCTTTATGTGCTCATGGGGATCGCGGCCTGGCGCGTCTGGCGCCGGGATGGGTTACGCGAGGGCTGTCTTGCGCTGGGCGTCTTCGGTTTGCAGCTCGCAAGCAATGCGATCTGGTCCGGCCTCTTTTTCGGGCTTCGCCAGCCGGGCCTGGCGTTGCTCGACCTTCTCGCGCTCTGGATGCTGATTCTGGTCACCATCGTACTTTTTGCGGCCCGGGACCGGCTGGCCGCATGGCTCTTGGGGCCCTACTGGGTTTGGGTGACCTTCGCCGCGGCGCTTAACGCGGCCATCGTTCATCTAAACGAGTAGCGCTCGGGTTGGCGGCGCAAAAGCGCCGGTCAAAATAGCCGATCTCGCGCGGCCCGCTCCCAGCGGGAGAGCACAGTAAGGCTCGGAAGACCGGCGGTGTATTCTTAGAGGTACGGACGACAGCCGAGACGAGAGGGGCGCACGATGAACGCGGGCGGTTGGGTGTGGGCGGTGTGGGCGCTGGCGGTTTGCGGCGCGGCGGCGGGCGGGGCTTGGGGCGCGGAGGAGGAGGTCGTGATCGTGCATTTCGGGGACAGCACGTGCATCACGAGCTACCTGAAGCCGGAGCAGCGCGTCGACGCGCTTTTGAACGCTCAACTGAAGGCCCATTACAAGTCGCAGGCGATCGTGAACCTCAACGCGGGCCTGGACGGGGATTTCATCCGCCAGTTTCTCGACGGCGGTCGCTACGAGAAGGCGGTGACGTCGAAGATACCGCGGATCGACGTGGCTTTGATCCGGTACGGGCAGAACGACATGAAGCGCTTCAAGCCCGAGGAGTTCAAGGCGCACCTGATCGAGTTCTGCGACCGGCTGCTGAAGGATTACCCCGGCGTGACGCTGGTGCTCGAGAGCAACACGGCGATCGATACGCAGCATTGGGGCGAGAAGCAGACGCCGCGTGATTTCAACGACGATGCGAACAAGAAGTACAACGCGTACTGGGAGATCTCGCGGCAGGTCGCGCGCGAGCGGGGGTACCCGCTGGTGGACGTGTACGAGCGCTTGAAGGCGGAGATCCTGGCCGACCGCTGGGACTTGCGCATCCGCAATCAGGGATTGAGCCGGCAAAAGTTCGGCGACCGGGTCTTCGATGCATCGAAGGACGCCGAGATGAAGGATACGCCGAACTGGTTTTTCGATAGCTATCCGAATCCCGAGGGTGTGAAGGTGGTCGTGGATGAGGAGTTCAAGGTGCTGACGAAGACGTGGCCGGAGCGGTTGCCGCGGGCGAAGCGGTGACGGGAATTGGAGATGGAACGGCGGGGTTGGGGCGAATGGCGGCGGGCCAGTCGCTGCTGGCACTCCTGCGGGCGGGACGCCCGCGATACCTAAGGCAGGGCCACTGCGGCGGGCGGGACGCCCGCGCTACGCATGCGGCGCTCGCGCGGTGGACGTTCCGACGTGGAGCGTGACGGGAACGAAGGAGATGGTCGCGGGCGAACCGAAGGCCAAGGGGACGTTCAGGATTTCGAGGAGCCGGACGGCGGCGCGGCGGCCGAGGGCGCGAGGGTCGCAGGAGACGTAGGTGGAGCGCTCGTGCGTGACGAGCTTTCTTTTCTCGGCGAGGCGCGCGGCTTTCTCGGCCTTGAGGCGTTCGCGCCGTGCGCGCTTGGTTTCGTTTTTCTTGCCTGGGGCCGCTTTGGGTTCGGCGCTTTGCGCGGCCGGCGGCTCCGGCGCTCCTGCTTCCTCCCGTTCGGCATCGACGCAGACGAAAGAGACTTCGCGCGGGACGCGCAGCCCGAAGGAATCGCAGGCGGCGCGTACGGCGTCGAGCGTCGCGAAGCTGGGCGCGAAGCAGGCGGTGGGGCGGTACGCCGTGGCGTACTCGGAGAGGCGGCGGAGCTTGTCGCGCCATTCGGCCTTCGGCGCGGCGGGGTCGTCGTAGCGGCTCTGGCGCAACCTCCAGTCGGGATGAATCTCGCCTCCGGCGCGGAGCACGACTTCCTCGAAGGCCAGTCTGCGGTCGAGCCACGCGCGGTCGTAGGCGCGTCCGTGGTACGCGGCTTCCTCGATGAGCATGAAGCGGCGGTGCCCGAGTTCGATGAGGTGGCGCGCGGCGAGCTGGCCGGCCTGGCGGTCGTCGAAGGCGACGCTGTGGTGCCCGTAGATGGTGGCGTCCTGGTCGATGACGAGGACCGGGCCTTCGCGCAGGCGCGGGTGGCCGAGGACTTCGGAATCGAAGACGTCGTAGACGATCAGCGCGGCGAGTTCGTTCCAGGGGAGTTTCTCGACGGGCGGGCGGAGCGACTGGCGCGTGAAGCGCGGCCCCAGCGGCGGGGTTTCGACGAAGGTGAGCTTGAGCTTGGAGCGCGCGAGGGTGCGCGCGACGGCTCGGAAGACCTGCGCGGCGAAGCCGCGGCGCATGATCTCGGTGCGCATGCCCGGCACCAGCACGCCGACCTTATCGGCGGCTCCGCGAATGCGTCCCGGGCGCTTGCCGGAAACGAAACTCCCTCGCCCCGCTTCGGTGCGCACGCGCCGTTCTTTGCGCAGGCGTTCGAGCGCCTGGCGCACGGGCATGTACGAGCGGCCCAGCATGTCGGCGAAGGCGCGTTCCGACGGAAGGCGTTCGCCCGGCGCGTAGCTCTCGTCGATCAGCTTGAGAATCTCGATATAGGCGCGTTGCGCTTCGGTAGGCATGGGCACTCCAAAGGGGTTCGGTGGGCGGGAGTTTACCACAGGGTTGCGGAGGGCGGAAGGCGGCAGCGGAGCTGGGATTGGGGATTCTGGATTTT
>BTVV01000244.1:0-4046 GCA_045863855.1 Planctomycetota bacterium
AGGGCGCCTCGTTTGCTTCCTTCGAGGTTGCGTGCGAGCGTGGCGTTCGGCGCGCATCTGGCGGCTGAGAAGATCGGCGGGCGTGCCGGTGAGGGTGCCCTGTATGAGCGCCTCTTGTTCGCAAGCTCACCCACACAAATCGGAGATTTGTGTGGGCCACCCGCGTGATCCAGGAATGGGGCTCATAGAACGCTTACCTTATTCACGCCATTTACCATTACTAATCCATTTTTTTGCTGTTCCAGCTCCAATTAAATAATCGTGGTCGTTAAAAGCAACCAAGTATTGACATGCCTCATTTGTAACATAAAAAACAAACCCATGCAGTTCACCGAGAATCCTTACTAAATCAATAGGAGAATCAATACCAAGAAAGTGTCTATCACATCCTTCCTCCCAAAATAACACAAGCTTCTCATTTGGAAGAATCACAGATAGCTTAGTCCAACCTTTGGGATCTCGCACGCTATATGAATCTAATATTCTTGCCCAAATTGGAGATTCTTTTCGTGAATGATCTAAAAATCCTAGCTCTATTAGGCGAGACAGTCTTCCAACATCAGCCGGAAGTAATGGCACGGCTTTAATTTTAAGTAAAGTGCAGGCTTCGAGTATGTCATCGGGCGTCATTTTTTACACTCCAACAACTGGCCGGTGGCACGGGCAGTCCCTCCCACCGATCTTGAACGCGTCGCCCCTTCCGGATTTGGTGCCATAGGATGCGGACGTTCGCAACCCGCGCACGCCGCCGCACATTTCTCGATGAGCATCCGCGCGGCGCATACGCTTTCGAAGCGATTCGGGACAGAGCCTAAAAGACAGGATGACGCACGCACCCGGAGGGTACGGGGTTCATCGCCAGTCGATCGCCACTCCCACGAAGCTCCGGTCCTTCGCGCGCAGCTTCTCGTATACGTCCGGCGCTTCTTCCGGCTTGATGCGATGCGAAATCAGATGCGCGACCTTCAACTTTCCGGCCGAAATCCCGTCCATCGTCGCCGTCCGGTTCAGCGCCATCGTGTACGGATAATAGGGATTCTCCTCGACGGGCACTTTGGGCTGGTGCGCGCCGATCAACGTCAACTCGCGGTGGATCAGGTCCAGATCGATCCGGAACGAGACGGGCTCGTAGACCGCCGAAGCGAGTACCAGCCGCCCGCGCAGCGCCAGGATCGAGATGGCCGTCTCGTACGCGCGATGGTTTGCGGCCGCCTCGATGCAGCAGGTTACGCCCTTGCCCCCGGTCAGTTCTTTCACGCGCGCCGCCGCGTCTTCTTTGCTCACGTCCACGACCGCGTCGGCGCCGAGTTCCAGCGCCAGCGCGAGGCGCTTCGCGTCGGCATCCAGCGCGATCAGCGGGCGCGCCCCGCATTGCTTGGCGAGTTGCAGAATCAGCGTACCCACGACGCCCTGCCCGACGACCGCCGTCGGCTCCAGCAGCTTCGGCGCGCCGCGTTCGACGATGTGATAGGCGACGCTGCCCAGGACCCCCAGCGTGGCAAGCGCCGGGTCAAGCCCCTCGGGCACAGGGAGCAGGTTCACGCCGTTGGCCGGGACGTTCGCCGCCGAGGCATGCGCGGCCGACGAAAGCACGCGCCGGCCGACCTCGACGCCGCGGACCTCCGCGCCTACGGCCTCCACGATACCGACGTGCGAGTACCCGATCCCGAGCGCTTTGCCTTCCTTCGCGGCCTCGTTTATCTGCGCGATCTCCGTCCCGATCGAGATCTCCGTCCACTCCGACCTCACTCGCGCCTCCTGCGGCCCCGGCGGCGCCAGCCCCTCCTCCTCCAGCACAACCCGTTTCCCGTCGAACCGGAGCCGACGACGTGTCGTTGGCAAGGACATGCAGTCATCTCCTGAAACGGGAGCCGTCATCAGCCGGACCTAAATTTGTAGTGTCCCTCCCTCTTTCTGTACAACCCTGAAGCATATGGGAGCGCGAGCCTCGCGCAGGCTCGGGTTCTTGGAATTCAGCTACCGCCTGCCCAGGAGCGATCTGGACGCCTTAGCAGCCCGTCAAAAAAAGGTGCGGGCCGCTTTGCGAGGAGTGTTCGGACTGGGCATCAGGCTTCGCGGCCGCGGGCCACGCTTTCGCGCGGCGAGAACGGTTCGGCTAGGCCGTGTTCCAGCATGCACTTTAATACGACGTAGGTGTGCTCCAGCAGTTCGTCGAAAGACCAAGGTTCGGTCGTCGGGTATTCGAAAGTTAACGGCAATCCGCCGCAAGCCATGGCCAGCGCCGTGTTGATATTCAGAGCGCCCTTTCCCGGCGCCATGACTGGCGCGGGCCGCAATCCGGCTGCTTGCAAAGCGTCGTGTGTTCGTTGCTGGTAGGCCACATTGCGGGAGTGGTGCAGCGGGTAACACAACTGGGTCTGTCCAAGCATGCGCGCGGCGATGCTGTGTGAGTGCATATTGAGGATCAGATCGACTTGTTCGTCGGCGGCTAATTTCAGGACGGCGCGCGCCTCCTCCGTGCGCAGATCGCCGGGGGCGGCGTCGTGCATGATATTGTAACCAGCCGCATTGGGGTACCCCCCGGGATGTCCGACCCGATCGAGCGGCAAGGGCGCGTACTCCTTGCAGGTCGGGTAACCGATCAGAGAACCGTCCTTCCAGTACCCCTGACTGGCGCGGCGGAATTGGTCATCGCTCGCCCCACGCAAATGATCGGGACTTACGGCGCGGCCGTCCATGTTGACGCAAGGCAGGATCAGCAGGCGGTATCGGGCAAGGAGCGCCAGCAGATCGGGCCGAGCCTGCCCGCGCAGGTCTTCGCCACGCTCCAGCAGCGAGATCACGTTTAGAGCGCCGATGACCCCTTCGGGTTCGGCACCGTGTATGCCGCACAACAGCATGACCGATTGCCGCTCGCCCGTTCCAGTCTTATAAGAAGCCAGATTTCGGGAACTGGATCCGCTGGGCCAGTTAGACGCGCTCGCCGCCGGCGGCGCACCGCCATAGGCGAGGCTCCAGACCGGGAAACCGCCCGGTGTGGTGGCCAGATTTCGTACGGATCCCTTGCGCGCGGCTTGTACCTGAGCGGAAATCTCGTCGGGGCGCACCCGCCACCACGTGGGTCGTTCGGCCAAGCCGGGAATTTCGTAACGATTCATGACGTTGCTTTCCGTGTTCAGGGAGCGGCTTTGTTTTCGTATGCGCCTATGTCCAGGCCGTTGCCCTGCGGGCGCACCAGGCCTTCCAAATCGCATTTAATGCCCGCATCGGTTCCGGCATCGAGCGCAGGGCTTCCGGGTTTAAGCCGGTAATCGCGCTTCTCCCAGTTGGCGAAAATGTCCTCGGGGTTGGCCTTCTTTTCGTTGGGGCCCAGCACATATCCGGCGGGCGGATCCAAGTACAGGTTGTGGCTCGATTCGATATCCTTGGTCCACGGTTTGGAATTCATAATATTAATGGGCGGGCCATCCATAATGTTATTCTTGACCATGAGCTTCATGGCGAAGGAACTTCCGGTTTTATCGCCAGTTCCGCCGAAGCATAAACCTGACTTTTTTCCGCCGCGAACCAGCACGTTGTTGAAAATCTTCACGTCGCCCTTGACGCCCTGCCAGAAGCTGATGGGCTGCGCGCGGTCGGCTCCGTCGAAGACGTTGTTGATCACAGAGATGTTGGTGCTGTCGTTGCAGGTGAAGGACACGTTCGAATTAAAGATTCGGTTGCCTTCCAGCAAGATGTCCTTGCAGTCGACATAGACGCTCACCCCGTTGCTATGCGTACCGGTGCAGTCCCGTATTTCGTTTCCGATGATCTTGCCGTTCGTCGCGGCGTAAAAGACCAGCGGAGTCCGGCCCATGCGGTGCAGCCGGTTGTTCCGGTATATCGGGCGCTGCGCGGTATGTGTCACAATGCCGCGCATTTTGGGGCAATCGTGCAGGAAGTTGCCTTCCACCAACAGGTCGTCCACATGAACCAGATTAAGCGCGTTGCCGTAACCCGTGGATCTTATTTCGGAGATCTCGTTATCGCGAATCGTCAGGCCCTGGGAGGTGGTTTTAATTTTCCAACCTCTATCCACGGCAGAG
>BTVV01000245.1:0-3823 GCA_045863855.1 Planctomycetota bacterium
GGCGAATGAAGTAAAACCACTCCCCCACGCACAGGCCCGAGTTCATGAACTGGTTGTGGTTGGGTTCCTTGACGGCGTAGGGCTGGTTCGCAACGGACGGCAGGATAATGCGGCGCGGCGCCTTGGACTTCTCGGGATACTCGGGATTGCGTTCGATGATAAAGAGCCTCGTTCCGGTGATCGCGACGGCCTTGTCGAGCGCCTCGCAAAAGCCGTTGGGGGAGTTCTTCGTAATGGTCACCCCATTCTTGGTTCCCGGCGGAGGCGCCACGTAATCGCTCCAGTACGGACCCTGGGGCCATTCCGCTGCGTTGGTGCGGTTGTTCCCGTGGCTCCAGTCCCCGGCCTGGAGGTCGAAGATGCCGAAGCGCCCCCCTTTTTCGGGGCCTGTCGCGAAGATCCAAAAAAACTTGTCATCGGACGGTGCGTACCACCAGTGATAGTTGTCGTAATCGCTGACCTTTGCGAAGGGCGGCGTGGCGTACTTAACACCCGGTGAATGCCGGGGTTCGACAAGATATCCGGCCTCGCCGGGCGCAATGCCGTGGAAAGGCTCGGATCCCGTGTTGAAGTAACGCACCGAGTTGCTGTCCGGAGGGCCAGCGCCAATCGCGCCCGATTCCCCGTGGTCCCCATCGCACCAGCCGATGAGTCCTTCGCGTTTGTCAATCTGGTATTTATTCCAGAAAACGCCAGCCCGCACGATCACGTCCTTCTTGAAATGAAAGTGCGGAGTTATCTTCAGTTCGGAATCGGATTCCGCCGCGCGCGCGAGGCCCGCCCCGATCGCGCACGCGCTCACGACCACGAACATGCCGACCGCGCTCTTGATCCCCGTTCGCTTGATGCACATGTTCACCTCTCCTTAAACATCCAACGCTGCTCAAGGTTCGGTACACCGCCGAGTCAGCCCTAAATTATCGCGCTCCGAGCGTTGAGCTGCGGAATCCGATCATGCGCTCAGCGCGCGTCCCAGAACTGCCCCCGCCCGCGGCGGTAGTCCGAGGGCTTGATGCGGCAGTGCGCCTTGAAGACGGCGCTGAAATGGCTGAACGACTCGTAGCCGACTTCCTGGGCGATCCGAGTAATGGGGAGGCTGGATTCGAGGAGCAAGCGCTTGGCATGGCGAAGCCGCAGTTCGGTGAGCAAGTCCAGCACGCTATAGCCGACCGTTTCGCGGAATATACGGGACAAGTGCGGAGCGGAAACGTGCACGGCGGCGGCAATGCGCGCGCAAGACAGCTTGAGGTGGAGGTTGCGCGACATGAACGCCTCGGCACGGCCGACGATCTCGTGGCGATAAGAAGCGTTCAGCGCGGGCGTGGCCGGAGGCCGGTTCTTCTCGCCGGCTTCGGCCAACCTGGCCAGTCCGATCAGGAGGCGAACTACCAGCGCGTCGGTAAGCGCCTCCGAATGCGGTCCAGGGTGGTGGCGTAATTCGGCGGCAAGCGCCTTGAGGTCGGGGCCGAGTTCCTCCGGCACGCGAGCAACCCGGCGGTTCAAGCCATCGAGGTTCAGCAACGCGTTATCGAAAAGCACATAGAGGTATGCGGGCGGCTGACCGCCGTAGCGCGGCGCTCGAAGCGCACCGGGGGGGATCAGGATTGAATCGCAGGGGCCCAGTGCGTAGTCAACGCCGTCAACCGTCGTGACGACCTTGCCGAAAAGCACACAATACCATTGGAAGCACGTGTGCGCATGCGGGCGATGCGGCATGTAGTTACGCCCGGCTTCCTTGTACGCGAGTTGATGGATATCGAGTGGCTGAGGTCGACCCATAAATCAACAGCCCTCGTCGCCGGACCGACCCCCGCCAAGTTTTCCGGTGAGTCCACAAACCTCAAGGATACCGCCTAAGTATACCAGCCGGAGCGGGATTGTATCCGGCACATTGCCATGATGCGGATGGTAAGCCAGTTATTGCTAACGGGCTCACGCAATTGTAAGCTTTCGGTCAGTCGGTAATTACCATCCAAGGTGCCGATGAAATCAGGGAGCCGTCTAGGAGGAAGCATGAAGTTCTATTTTTGCGAGAAGTGCGGAAATCGCCTAACGGATGCCGATATTGACTCCGGCCATGCCAAGAATAAAAAGCTCAAGGGCGTCTACTGCATTAGTTGCGCAAATGGCATTTTAACCATGGAAATGATGCCGATTGCCGAAGCGGAAGCCAAGAAGTTGATACGCCGTGAGGACAATGCCGCAAAACGCCCCTCGAATGCGCCGCCAATTCACGTAATGGAAAAACACCCACACTCCTCCAGAAATAGCCGACCAGGCAGTGCCAATGCATATAAAACCGCAGCTGCCATGGGCGTAGCATCCGCCATCATGGTCATCGCGGTTCTGTCGTATCTGTCGTCGCCTTCTGGCAAGAAGGGAATGCGCACGAATGTTCGGATAGGGCAAGGAGAACCCGATGCGACGCTGCGCGCCAAGGCGCAGCGTGAGGGTTTGCCGGAAGAGAGTAAAACCGCTTCAGTCCATATCGCTAGGCAGACCGAAGGCCTGCGGATGTCGGAGCCACCACGTGAAAAGGCGCCTCCGGAAAACGAACCCGTCCAAGCCGAGCATCTCCAGGCAGCCGACTCCGTGGGCCGAATCGACGAAGCCCCTCCTCCCTCCCCACAACTCGAATCAATGGAGCCTGCTGCGCTTTCTGAGGCGAAAGAGCTTTTGCCGTGGGAAGCCCCAGACGGTCTTTTAAAGGAGGTCGCCGAGTCTATAGCTGAAGGCGGACCTGAAACGGCGTTGGGACGAACTGTCGCACATACTCGTGTCGCGCCTCAAACACGAAAAGACCTGGCCGACGCCATACAGGCCATAATCGATAGCCGGCGGGAAGGCGTGGCGTCCGCAAAGGCTCAGGTGGGTAAGTCCGTTGACCTTTCCATTGGGAAAGAACACGTACAGGGAACGCTTCTGGACATAGATGGCGATGGGTTGCGAATCGAACGAAGCATCGTGATTGATGGGGAAGTCCGTGGCGCCTCCGCGGTACGAATTAAACGCAAAGCCCTCGATCCAAAGGACGAAGCACGTCTATGGCCCCGGAAGTTCTCGGACGACGCCCACGGCAGGTTTGCCAGCGCGCTCGAACTGATGGCTCTCGGGAACCTGGAGCAAGCGGCGCATGCCTTGGAGCATGGCGAGAAGCATGCCCTCGCACCGACCCTGCAGAAGCTCTTGGAGGATCGCAAGGAGGCCGCGCGCGAAGCGATTGCTGCCTCCGCTTGGGAAGATCTGCGGGAACGCGCCGCCAAGGCGGCCACACAAGAAACGGCACGAGCATCGGAAAAAGAACTGGCCGCTTACGATGAAGCCTATGGCAATACGGTTTTTGCCCGCGCACACATGGACCAACGCAATGAGACCAAACGCCAGTTATCCCAGATGGCATTGGGGCTGGAACCCAAAGTAGCCAAGGCTTTCCATGGGACGATCGCTTCGTTCGATCCTAAGTCGCTCGCGATTTCCATTTCGTACGATTTTTCCGATAAGAATCAGTTACTAGATTTCCAGGATCCTCAAACCAGGGAAAAGAGCCCGGACAGGAAATGGGTGCCGCAAAGCGTGACCGTTTCCCACTACTCGAAGTACGATTGCCATCTTTGGCTTCCTCAGTTTTCCGATGACGTGACACTCGCGCTGACCGTCAAGGAGATGAGTCGCGGGTCGTCGGGCTTAGCCTTTCGATTCCTGGCTTCCGACAAGTCAAAGATCAGTTTCCGGGTGCTGGCTTCCAAGGTGTCATTTGAAATAGGCTTTACCCCGAGCAAAAAGGAAGTGGAGTTAGAAAACCCGCTGACCCCGGGAACCAAAT
>BTVV01000246.1:0-3754 GCA_045863855.1 Planctomycetota bacterium
TTATATCCATTTAATGCATGAGGAAGGCGAAGCCTTCTCGCACGAGATGATCGTCCGAGCCGGACAGGAGCGCATGGTGCCGGTGCTCATGACGGCCCTATGCGCCGGCATTGCGCTCGTGCCGCTTGCGCTGGCGCCCGACGAACCCGGCCGCGAAATCTTGTACCCCGTGGCCACCGTGATCCTGGGCGGCCTGCTCTCCAGCACGATTCTCGAATTTCTGCTCACGCCCGGCGTCTTTTGGATTGTCGGGCGAGACGATGCGGAACGGCTCGCGCGAACGCGGCCGAAGACGGACCGTGCGGCCGAGGCCATGGCCGCGGAATTCGAAACCGAGTCGCCTGCCGAAGCGGAGGCGGCTCAAAACCCAAGAGGAGTGTCGCATGCCTAAGTCGATAGGTCTGAAACTCGCCGCGTGTTGTCTGGTGCTGGCGTATGCCGCCGGCGCGAGAGCCGAAGAACACGGTCACGCGGAACATAAGGCGCCCCACGGAGGAGTACTGCTGGAGGTCGGCGAAGAGGATGCGCACCTGGAAGTGGTGCATGACGAGGCGGCCGGAAAAGTGACGCTTTACGTGCTGGGCAAGGACGCCAAGACTCCCGTCGCTATTGCCTCGGCGCCCAAGCTCAACCTCAAGCTGGAAGCCGGCCCTAAGCAGATCGAGACGAAGGCCGTGGAGCCCAAGGACGGCGCCGCATCGCAGTTCGAAGTCACGGATGACGCGCTAAAGGTGCACGGGCTAACGGGCCGAATTGCGCTGAAAATCGGCGAGAAGAAGTTCAATGTCGAGTTGAAGCACGATCACAACCACGATCATAAGTAAATACCCATGTGTCCGCCCGGGGTGGGCACCCCCGGACGGACACACGTATCCGAATGATAGTCCCAATCAGATATCGAGATCGGTGATTTCGAGTGCGTGCTGCTCGATGAAATCGCGGCGGGCTCCGACCTCTTCACCCATCAGAATCTTGAACATGTCGTCTGCAATCACGCCGTCTTCAAGCTTGATGCGCAACAGCGTGCGGCGCGTCGGATCCATGGTTGTATCCCACAGTTCCTCGGCGTTCATTTCGCCCAGCCCTTTGAACCGCGCCACGTCCTGGCCCTTCGCGTCCTTTCCCAAGGCGCGGATGCGATCCAGTACCTCGGCGAGTGAAGACATGCCGTGATCGGTGGCGTTCGCTTCAAGTACGTGGAACTTGTATCCCACGTCCGTGATGCCCGTCCCCAGGTAATCGGCGCGGGCAAAACCCATGGCGCTCAATTCGCCGAAGGACTCGGTCAACCCGTTGGCTTCGCTGAGGCGGCGCATCTCGATGCCCAGGCCCGCCACCGCGAGCGTCGTCTGGCTTTGGCCGCCCGCTTCGTCGATCTCGCCCACGGCCTCCGCTTCGCTTTCGCCCGCCTCCCGGCCCTCGCCTTCTTCTTCGTCCCGCCGGCGCTTGCGCGGTTCGCCGTCCGCCGCACCCGCTTCGGCTCGCCGGGTCTCGGCGGCTTGCAGCTTCTCGTCCCGGTATTTCTCCGCTTCGGCCTTGTCGAAGAAGTAGCCTTCTTCGCCCAGCGCCTGGACGTGCCACTCGGGGAAGCGCCCTTCGTCTTCCTGAGCCAGGTATTCCTCGAAGGGAATGCCTTTCTGCTTCAGCTTAGAGCGCAGGCGCTCGAGGCGCTCCAGGACTTTCAACAACCGTTCCAGCGCTTCGCCGTCGATGGCATCGGTCCGATTGGCGACTTCAAGCCGCGTGCCTTTGAGCCCCAGCTTCAGAAACGTGGCGTTCATCTCTTCAATGGAATTCACGTACTCAAGCGACTTACCGCGCTTCACGCGAAACAGCGGCGGCTGCGCGCAGTACACTCGTCCGTCTTCGATCAGGTGCGTCATCTGGCGATAGAAAAATGTGAGCAGCAGGGTACGGATATGGCTGCCGTCCACGTCGGCGTCGGTCATGATGATGATCTTGCCGTAGCGCAGCTTTTCGAGGTCGAACTCGTCTCCGATATTGGTGCCGATGGCCTGGATCATCGTGGAAATTTCGGCGTTGGAGAGCATCTTGTCCAGCCGCGCCTTCTCCACGTTCAGTACTTTCCCGCGCAGCGGCAGGATCGCCTGGTACTGCCGGTTGCGGCCGCTCTTGGCGCTTCCACCGGCGCTATCTCCTTCGACAATGAACAGTTCGGACTCTTCGCGATTGCGCGTCAGGCAGTCGGTCAGCTTGCCCGGCAAGCCGCCGCTGGAGAATGCGTTTTTGCGGCGCGCCATCTCGCGCGCCTTGCGCGCGGCCTCACGGGCAATCGCGGCGCTCACGGCCTTGCGCACGATATCCGAGGCCACTTTCGGATTCTCTTCGCTGAACCGGCCGAGTTCCTCGCCCACCAGGCTGTTCACCAGCCCTTCCACTTCCGCGTTGCAAAGCCTGAACTTATTCTGACTGTCGTACTGCGGCTCGGGAATCTTGATAGAGATCACGGCCGCCAGCCCTTCACGTAAATCGTCGCCGCTCAACGTCGGATCTTTTTCCTTGAGCAGATTCTTGTCCTTCGCGTAGCGATTGAAAATTCGCGTCAGGGCCGTCTTGAATCCCGAGAGGTGCGTCCCGCCGCCAGCCGTGTTGATGTTGTTGGCGAAGCAGTAAATCTTTTCGTCGTAGCTGTCGTTGTACTGCAGCGCGATATCCACCTCGATATTTTCGCTGCTCGCGTGGCAGACGATCACGTCCTTATGGATCACCGAGCGTCCCGCGTTCAGGTGCTCGACGAAGGTTTTGAGCCCGCCGGGAAAGCTGAAGACCTCGGTCTTATCCTGGCGGTCGTCTGCGATCGAAATACGCAACCCCGGATTCAGAAATGCCAATTCGCGGAAGCGCTTGGCAAGCGTCTCGTATTTGAACTCCATATTGGGAAAGATTTCGGAGTCGAGTTTGAAGTGCACGCGCGTGCCGTTGCGGTTCGCGTCGCCCGAGCGCTCCATCCCACCCCGCCGGACACCCCGGTCGAAGCGCATCTCGAACTGGCCGCCGTTGCGCCAAACGGTCGCATGGAACCATTCCGAAAGCGCATTGGCGCATTTGATGCCGACGCCGTGCAGGCCGCCCGAGACCTTATAGCCCTTGGTGTCGCCGAACTTGCCGCCCGCGTGCAACTCGCTGAGCACCAATTCCAAAGTACTCACTTTCTTTTCCGCGTGCTCTTCCACCGGAATGCCGCGGCCATCGTCTTCAACGGAGATCGAACCGTCCGAGTAGATGTTCACCTTAATGTTTTTGCAATAGCCTGCCATATGCTCATCGACGGCGTTGTCGATCGCCTCGTACACACAGTGGTGCAGTCCATTCTCGTTGGTTCCACCGACGTACATCCCGGGGCGCTTACGAATCGCTTCGGGGAATTCCAATACTCGTATTTCGTCAGCCGTATACGTGCCATCCTGGACGTGAGCCGAATTAGGGACCAAGGTGGCGTCGGGAGCGGGAGCTTCGGCCATGGAGTCGGAATCCTCTCTGTCGCCGCCAATCGCAGGCCGGCGGCGCTACGTTTCACGGACTTGCGGCTTCTTCCAGACCGGAAAAAGGGCTTTGGAACGAGTGCTTGCGAGCACCAGAATCGACCCCAAATGGTAACCGAAAAGAAACTCCTGCGCCAGCTTGTGAAAACGCCTCAACTGTAATCCACGTGCTCCTTTATATGGTTATTCGAGCGTTCGATCCCTCTGCCGGACCCGTGGCCTCCCCGTTCGACTTTCCGGCTAAGCGGGAC
>BTVV01000247.1:0-3719 GCA_045863855.1 Planctomycetota bacterium
AGTACGCTTTCGGCCTGGTTCGGGTGCGCACGCTGGACGCCTTCGAGGGCGCCTCGTTTGCTTCCTTCGCGGTTGTGTGCGAGCGTGGCGTTCGGCGCGCTTCTGGCGGCTGAGAAGATCGGCGGGCGTGCCGGTGAGGGTGCCCTGTACGAGCGCCTCTTGTTCGCAAGCTCACCCACACAAATCTGCGATTTGTGTGGGCCACCCGCGGGCCACCCGCGAGTTGAGGATCTGTAAGTATGTTTCCGGGATATATGGGTTTTCGTTACTTGCTACCATGCACAGACCGTTTACCTGATTGCATTGGGAGGCGACTGTCGCCTTGGCTTAGCGAGGCCATACGTGGTCCCGAGTTTGCAAAACAGTTGCTTGAGAAGCGATTTTCAAAAGTAGAAGATTGGATTACTCCATTTTCTGACATGATATTGGCAAGTAGTCCGACTGCCTTGGTTTGGGATTCAATCAAGGATGTCTTATATTTAGAAGTAGTAAGGAGATTTTCCGGACTCGGAGTCGACCGCATTCTCGGTCGTCCTACTTGGTTTTCTGGCAAGAGCTCTGCTCTAGCGGACGCTCAAGGCTATTTAATATCGATAGGTGTTCCACCTGATGCTTTTAAGGAAGCAGATTTGAGTGCTGAAAGGGTTATTGAGGATGCTGTAGACCACTGGTGCGAATTAAATGATAAAAGTGCTCAGTGGCCGATGCCAGAATCTTACTCGGGATACTATCTTATCCCAACACCACCAACACTTCGGGACGTCTGTGAGACTACATCCCATTTTCCTGACTCCATTAGAAGTGATTCGACCGTGTTTCTTCAGTATGTCGGAGGCGTCCGGTGGCTGCCACCTGGCTTCTCTGGCTTTATTGCCTCGCACTTAGAAATTCATCAATTTTGTGACCATCCTATGTACAAAATGCGGCTCATGCATTTGCTCCAGGTCTCAGAGTCGATTGATGAGATTGCTAAAGCTTTAATCTTAGCGGTTGGAGGAACCGGTAACCTAGTGCTCTTAAGTCAGAGCGGGAGACTTTTTATGCTAAACCATTCAACGCGTGAGATTATGGCGTCTTGGCCAGACGTTAAAGTTTTTACTTCGTGTCTTGATAATAACCTAGCCGACCTTGGTTGAGGTTCGGAAGGGACCGTTCGTTTATCCCGTATTCCCGAGCTTAGGTCGTGAAGTAGTCTGCGCGGGTGGCCCATACAAGCCGCAGGCTTGTGTGGGTGCCTCTGGCACAGGAGGTTGGAGTAGGGCGCGAATCGGGAGTAGGCGGGTGGCCCATACAAGCCGCAGGCTTGTGTGGGTGCCTCTGGCACAGGAGGTTGGAGTAGGGCGCGAATCGGGAGTAGGCTCTCTGCATGATCGCGCGCGTACGGCGGATGCTGAAAGAGCGACCCCTCTTCACGCGTCGAACAGCGGCATTGGGGGCAGGGTCCTGGGGGCAGAACACCCGGCGCGCGCGGGCGGATCAGTGGGGGCGCCTCCTGGTCTTGTACGTAAGGAGCGGACGCAGGCGCGCGATGACTCGCACGAGTCCGGCTTCGACGAGATCCTGAACGACGACTTCGATATTCTTGTAGGCTTGCGGCGCTTCTTCGTAGAGCAGATCGCGATCTTCGCAGACGACGTGCCCGCCCCATGCGGTTCGCGCGAGGGCGGCTTCGTCGTAGCGTTCGCGCAGCCTGGCCTTGCAGTCGGTGCGGTTCCATTTTCGGCCGGCGCCGTGGCAGAGGCTCCGGGCGTTGCCCTCCTGATTTCCAAGCGGCTCGACCAGAAACGTGAGCGCTCCGCGGCTGCCTGGAATCACGACCGCTCCGCGATGCGCGGGATTGCTGCCCTTGCGGTGAATCCAGCAGGGCCTGCCGCCGAGTTCCTCGCGGGCGAGGCCGTTGTGCGGGAGATCGAGGGCCGCATGCCGCCCTGAGCCGAGGGCCTCGAGGAAGCGGGCGGCGATGAGCGCTCGGCTGGCGCGCGCCCACGCGACGGCGTAATCGTGCCGCGCGGCGTAGTGCCGCGCGGCTTCGGAGTCTTCGTGCAGCCCGGCGTGCCCATGCGCGGCGTGGTGGGTGGCGAGGATCTCGCGGCCCAGTCCGCGCGAACCCGAATGGACGAGCAGGAGCAGGCGATCGGTTTCGAGCCCCAGTTCTTTGAAGGCTTCGGGGCGCTCGACGGACTCGACTTCCTGCAATTCCGCGAAGTGGTTCCCGCCGCCGATGGTGCCGAGCGCGCGGTCCTGCGCGGACGGTTCGAGCCGAAAGGTCTCCAGCCACGCTTCGCGGTTTCCGTCTCACGGGGCGTCGAGGTCGCCGAGTTTGCGCGCCCAGCGTTCGAGCTTGAGCTTGCGGCGCGCGAGTTCGGATTGCCACAGCCCCATTCCGCATCCGACGTCGTTTCCGATGAGGTGCGGGTAGAGCACGCTTTGCGTGACGAAGGCCGCGCCGACGGGGCCGCCTTTGCCGGGGTGAAGGTCGGGCAAGCCGACGGCGAGGCGCATGCCCGGGAGGCGCGCCGTGCCGTTCAACTGCGCGACGGCGCTGCTTTCGATCCAGTTTCGAGCCGATGCGATCACGCGCACGTTCTCGAGTTTCGATTCGTACATGCCGATTCCACCTTGAACATGGGCCAGCCAGCGCCGCGGCCGCGGCACGATGGTGCCGGGCAGGGCGAACGGGTGCGTACACGGCGCGCGCAACGGCAGGCGCGCGGACGTGGCGACGGGTATGCGGTTCGGGGTTGGAGCGCGGGAGGGCAGGGCGGAACGACTACTTTGGAGCGGCTCGAGACGGCGCGGCTTGCGTTACCGATTCGCGCCGTCGAGCTTCCCGGATTCCCGTGGCTCCGTCGTCTTCGTCTGCGGCATGGGTCGATCCTTTCGAGCGCTGCTTGAGCAACTCAGGCTGCAACTAACCTCACGCGCGGCGTAAAGTCAAATCGGCGGACGGGGGCCGGCCGGCTTACGCGTTACGCATCGTATTCGATGTCCTCAAGCAGGCGTGCGACCTCGGCATCGCGCCCGGCGCGCAAAAGTTCAAGGACATGCGGCCAGACTTCGGCCGCACGCTCGGGGTGCTTTTCGGTCCATTCGATCCAGAGGTCTTTCCTCCAGAAAAAGCGCCGGTGAAAACCACTCGCTCCGTCTTTCCAGCTTCGGTTCCAATGGAAGAGGAATATCCAGCGCGGTTCTGAAGCCGGCCGGGGCGACCAGTACCCTTTCGCAACGAGGTAGTCGACCAGTTCGTGTGCATCGTAGCGGTATGCGGATCGATAGAGCGGTATCTCCGTGGCGAAAACCGTCCGTTCCGATTGGCTGCGGTATTCCAACGTATCCGGCGAGAAGAAGCCTCGGCCGCCGGGACTGGAGCTAAGCCAGATGGCTGTCCAGAGCAGTGCGCTGGAAGCGCTGAGCGCAAATGCCAGACGGCGGAAGGATGCAGACACGACGAGGGCTCCGGAGCATGCTGCTACGGCGCATTGACGAGCGTCTCCGCGCTGGGGTTCTCGGTGGTTGGTACGTCCGAGAGGGGATTGGGTTCGGTGGCTTTTGTTTCGAGGAATTGGAGGCGGTTGTTCAGGTAGTTCGAGGTTTCCGCATCGATCTGAGAGGAGTCTTGAACCACGAAGCGCGGGGCCGTTAGGGCGATTTGATGCCAATGAGTAATAATCTGGGCGCGATTTATGGAACTTCCTTCCCATGTAATGGTCATCGACTCT
>BTVV01000248.1:0-3674 GCA_045863855.1 Planctomycetota bacterium
TTACGACCTCGAACAGCAATTCCGCGCCGGCCTTGGAAAAGGGCACATAGCCCAGTTCGTCGAGCACCAGCAGGTCATGGCGCTCGATCTGCTTCTGCAGCCGCTCCAGCTTGCCCGTCTCCCGCTGCTCCAGCAGGCACGTCACCAGCCCCGTTACGCTGAAGAAGCGCACTCGGTTGCCCTGCGCGCACGCCGCGAAAGCCAGCGCCAGGGCCAGATGCGTCTTCCCCGTACCCACGTTGCCCACCAGCAAGACATTTTCACGCTGCTCGATGTACTCGCCCTTCAGCAACTGCCGGACGAGTTCCTCGTTGAGTCCGGGCTGCGCTTGGAAGTTGAACGTGTCGATCGTCTTGGCCACGGGGAAATGCGCCGCCTTAAGGCGCCGTTCCGCAGCGCGCTGCTCCCGGTCGATCAGCTCCCGCTCCACTAACCGCAGTAAAAACGTGGCGTAGTCCGCCCGTTCCTTGGTACAGGCCGCGGCCAGCGCCAGGTACTCCCGCAGCATGGTCGGCAGCTTGAGCTGCTTGAGGTAGTGTTCCAGCAACACCGTGGGCTGCTTGGCACTCATCGCGCACCTCCCGCCACGCGCAACTCCGCATAGGCAAAGAGGTCAGGGGACGCCACCTGCACCAGGCGTAGATGCGGGTGCTTGTCCAAGGTGAACGTCGTTGCACGCCACTCCTCCTGAGGCATCAGAAACTGTGCGATGGCATCCCGAGTGTGCGCCCGAATCGACAGACCCTTCTCGACGGCGCCGGCTACGCTGCTTTCCGAGTGCCGCTCCAGAAGCCGCAAGACCCGGATGTATTCGCGCTTCCCCTCGCTTCCCCACTCGTCTTCCAGCCGCCGGCGCAAGACTCCAAAGCACTCCGGCAGTTCCCATCCGTCCAACGGCCGTGCATGTTCCAGCGCGCCCGGCTTGCGCTCCAGTAGCGCCAGGTAGTGCAACGGATCATACGAAACGTCTTCCTTGCCCCAAAGCCGGGGATGCACCGCGACGGTCTCGGTCTGGCGGCAGATCTCTACCCGCTCCACGAAAGCCTTGACGACCACGGGTCGATGCGCAAACTCCACCGGCACCGAGTAGTCGTTGCAGTCGAACCGCACCAGCGAAAGCGAACTGGCTGTCGTCGAGCGCTTCCGGCAGGCCTCAAAGGGCACCGCCGGCAGCGCACGAAACGCCGCCTGATCCGCCTTCAGCAGCTCGGCCTTCGTGCCTTCCTGCCCGCGCAGCGTGCGCTCCCTATCCGACCGGCACTGCTCCAGCAGATCCGCGTTGAACTGCTCCAGGCTCGTGATCTCCGGCACGGGCACCATGAAGTTCCGACGCGCAAAGCCCACGACCCCTTCCACCACGCCCTTCTCGTTACCACGCGCAGGCTGGCAGAAATGCGATTGGAACAAGTAATGACTGCGCAGCCGTAGAAACCCGTCCGTGAGCTTCCGCTCACGGCCCATGATCTTCTTCACCGCGATGCTCGTGTTGTCGTAGCTGATCCGCCAAGGCACCCCGCCAAAGAACGCAAAGGCGTGTGCGTGCCCGTCCCAGAACGTCTCCGTGCATTCGCGCTCATACGCTCGTACGAACAGCGCATCCGAATACGGCAGCGTCACTGCGATATAGGGCACCTTCACCATGGCGCCGTTCCACTTCACATACGCATGCCCAAAGTCCACCTGCGCCTCGCCGGGACGATGAACCAGGGGTACGAAAACGTCCCGCCTGTGCCGACGCAGTTCCCGGACGGCATCCTTCACCTGCGTATAGCCGCCCTCGTAGCCGACATCCTGCAACCTGTCGTATATCCGCTTAGCCGTGTGCCGCTGCTTGGGCGGCGCGTCTTGGTCTCCTCGAAGCATGGCCTCGATCTGCGCCAAGTACGGACCGATCTTCTTCTTGGGACGCGCCTCCTTCAACCGGTAGCCCGGCGGTGCGCTGTGACTCAAGATCTTCTCCAGCGTCCGCCAGTGCATCCCGGTCTCTTACAGGATCTGGCGCTTGCTGGTTCCCTCCACCAACACCCGCTGCCGAATCGCGCTCCATTGGTCCATGTCGCTGTACACCCTTTCCGCCCCCGTTGGTCAGACTGATTGGCTTGGGCTACGCGCCCCCCAACCAGACTATCCTTCGGAAGCCATTCGGGTGCCGCAGCTCCGACCGCCCCCCGCCGCACTTTTCAACCGCCCTTCACAGAACCTCACTTGCTTTGACTACCTGGTAATGGTATCCGAAGGCCATGAAGCAAAGGGTTGTGCTCCTATTCTCGGCTGCGCTACTTCTAATTGGAGTTGCGTTACCCGACTTATGCCGCAGGTGCCAGTCGACCGATTGGTCGCGGCACACGGACCAGCCACAGCAATGCCATGCACACGCCAAAGCACCTGGTGGACAGGATGATTGCAGCCGAACCTGCGAAGGTTGCCCGCATGAACTAACCCCTCACATCAGCGCCTTAACCAGCCCCGCACGCTCGGAAAGCCTGAACGTCCTACTTCTCGCTTGCGACGCCACGCCGAACGTTCCACGCCGGTTGGTTGCCGCGGAGATGGATCGCTATCGAGCTCCACCTCAATACCATTCGGGCCTGCGTCTAAGCACCCCTCCGCCGTTACCGCTTCGTATCTGATCCTCCACAGAATCAGCCGTTGCCACGCACCGACGCTAAGCGCTCGGTGATGCTTATCCTATTTCGGTATGGATTCACCGTCTGCGCTGGGGGAATACTCGTGATTCGCAATAGGTTCACCGTGGCCGCTTGCGGCTGCATGCTCGTCTTCTTTACCGGCTGCCAAAGTTATCGACGCAAGCCGCTGGATACAGGCGAGATTTTCCGGCAGGTAGACTTGGAGCGGCGGCAATCTTACTCGGGTTCCGTGCATGACGCTCAACCAGCCGTTCCCGCGGTGCCATTGGAATTTGGCCAAGCGGCCGACTGCCTGAGCCGAACCGGACCCTCCTTGCGTGAAGCTCGAGCGGAATACGAAACCGCTTTGGCTGCGGCCAAGCTCAAGACGCCCCTTCCCAACCCAGGTCTGGAAGTGGGACCCAACTTCGGATTTGGGCCAGATATCGGCGAGGTAAACCGCGTGCAACCCTTTGGCAGCCTGGGGTTTTCGATACCGCTCGGTAAGCGCCTGCGCCGGCAGGACGAACTCAACCGTGCCTTGGCCGAGCGCGCTCGAGTCGAATGGATCTTGCGTCATCGCGAAGCTTTCCTTGAGCTGCGGGCGCTTTACGCGGCCTGGGCCTTAAGTCTCAGCCGGCTTAAAGAGATGCAGTTGGTGGCGAAATCCGCGGAGCGATCGGTACAGGTGGGGCGCAGCGGAGTGGTCGCCGGATTTGCGACCGCGCTGGATGTGGGCATGCTCGAGATTGAAGCCGCGCGTGCAGGGCTGAGTACGCTTGAAGCCGAAGACCGTCGTGCGGAAGTTGAAGCCGCGTTGGCGGAGCTGCTTGGCATTCACACCGAAAGGCTGGCGGCCGCACCGGATGACGCGCTGCCCAAACTCCCGGCTCAGATTCCGAGCGAAGCCGAACTGAAGGTATGGATGCTGGCCCATCATCCCGAGTTGGCTCGTTTGCGCGCCGACTACGAAGCTTCCGAGCGCGGTTTAAGGCTGGAAATTGCCAGGCAGTACCCCGACTTCCATTTCGGTCCGTCCTACGACGG
>BTVV01000249.1:0-3657 GCA_045863855.1 Planctomycetota bacterium
TGGCCATTCAGCCATGGGATGGCGCACACATCCAGTCGAATCGATGCGGAATGCGTGGAATTACCGCGTGAAAACAGCAGTACAAAAACCAGCCGTATGCCCTGCATTCCCGTGCAGCGTACTGCTGTTAAATGCATCATCCCCAGTGCGCATGCCCGATGGGCAGACACGGCGGAACAGAGCCACGGCTAGGCATTCCAGGGCGAATTCACATGGCGAATGAGCGGCCTAATTCGAGCCTAAGCCTGACGAGCCTATCCCTGGCCGATGCGGCCAAGTTCCTGGCGCGGTCAGGTTCCCGGCGCGCCACGGAGGCGCTCCTGCGCGCGGACGTGGCCGCCGGTGCGCCTGTCAACGCCGATGGCACGCTGAACCTCATTCACTACGCGGCATGGCTGGTTAAGGAGATGGCCGTTGGCGCTTGATGTCCGCAACCTGCGTCCGTCCGACCTGGCGCGGCTGCTCAACAGCACGCCGCTGGGTACGGTCATCGACGAACGGCAGCTCCATCGGCACCGCACGCGCGCGGGCTTCCGCATCGGCGACGGGCGGCGCGTTGACCTGATGCGTTACCTGGCCTGGCTGGTGGACGAGCGCCATACGCCCAAGGCGGCGCAGGCTCCGCGCGATTACGACGCGGTCAAGGAGGCCGCGCGGGCACGTAACGCTGGCTTGAGCGCCGCTGGTCGCGATATCGGCGAGATCCCCGAAGTTGCGGACCCGCAGCGCAAGGCTGCCGCTCGGGAAAGCTTCAGGGTGTTCTGCGAGAGCTACTTTCCGCTGACCTTCCACCTGAAGTGGTCGAACGACCACCTGTCGGTCATGGCCCGAATCGAACAGGCCGTGCTGCACGGCGGTTTGTTCGCGCTGGCCATGCCTCGCGGCAGCGGCAAGACCTCGATTGCCGAATGCGCGTGCCTTTGGGCGTTGCTTTTCGGGCACCGCGAGTTCGTCTGCCTGATCGGCTCCGACGAAGGGCACGCGCAGGGCATGCTGGAGGCGATCAAGACCGAGTTGGAGTGCAACGAGCTGCTCTTGGCGGATTTTCCGGAGGTGGTCCATCCCATCCAGGCGCTCGATGGGATCGCCAATCGCTGCTCCGGGCAGCTCTACCGGGGCAAGCGTACCCAGATCGGGTGGACGGCGACCGAGATCGTGCTGCCGACCATACCGGGCAGCCCCGCCAGCGGCGCGATCATCAAGGTTGCCGGCATCACGGGGCGCATTCGTGGGATGAAGTTCAAGCGCCCCGACGGCCAGACGGTACGCCCGTCGCTGGTGGTGCTCGACGATCCGCAGACGGACGAATCGGCCCGCTCGCTGTCTCAATGCGCCACGCGCGAGCGGATCCTGGCGGGCGCGGTACTGGGCTTAGCCGGTCCGGGCAAGAAGATCAGCGGGATCATGCCCTGTACCGTCATTCGCCCAGGCGATATGGCCGACCGGATCCTGGACCGCGACAAGCATCCGGAGTGGAATGGCCAGCGCACCCGGATGGTCTACCGCTTTCCAAGCAACGAGGAGCTTTGGAAGCAGTACGCCCTGGTCCGGGCCGAGAGCCTGCGCCAGCACGGCGACCTGCGCGATGCGACGGCTTTCTACGAATCGAACCGACCGGCCATGGACGCCGGCGCACAGATCGCGTGGGAGGAACGCTTCAACCACGACGAGTTAAGCGCCATCCAGCACGCCATGAACCTGCGGCTGCAGGACGAGACGGCCTTCTTTGCCGAGTACCAGAACGAGCCGTTGCCTGAGCAGGTGGCCGACGAGGAGCAACTGAGCGTCGATCAGATCGCGCAGAAGCTCAACGGGTTCAAGCGCGGCGAAGTGCCGATCGGCTGCCAGCACCTGACGATGTTCATCGACGTACAGGGCAAGCTGCTCTTTTACTTGGTCTGCGCGTGGGAGAGCGATTTCTCAGGCTACGTGATCGACTACGGGACGTGGCCGGATCAGCAGCGGCGCTACTTTACGTTGCGGGATGCGCGGCCCACGCTGCTCGAGGTCAGTCCCAAGGCCGGGCAGGAGGGCGCCATTTACGCCGGCCTGGAGGCTTTGACGGGCAAGCTGCTCGCGCGGGAGTACCTGCGTGACGACGGCGCGCGGATGACGGTCGAACGCTGCCTGATCGACGCCAACTGGGGCGCCTCCACAGATGTGGTCTACCAGTTCTGCCGCCAAAGCGCGCACGCGGCGGTGATCCTGCCCAGCCACGGGCGCTTCGTGGGTGCCGCGTCGCTCCCGTTCAGCGAGTACAAACGCAAGCGCGGCGACCGCGTGGGACACAACTGGCGCATCCCGAACGTGGCCGGCAAGCGCGCCGTGAGGCACGTGCTCTACGACACCAACTACTGGAAGTCTTTCGTTCATGGACGCTTGGCCGTACCGATGGGAGACGGAGGGGCGTTATCGCTCTTTGGGCGCGAGCCGGAGGCGCATCGCTTGCTGGCCGAACATCTTACAGCCGAGTACCGCGTGCGGACGTCGGGGCGCGGGCGTGAAGTCGACGAGTGGAAGCTGCGGCCCGAGGCCTCGGACAACCATTGGTTCGACGGACTGGTGGGCTGCGCGGTAGGCGCGTCGATGCAGGGCGCGGTGCTGCCGGGGACCGATGCTGAAACCAAGGTCCGCAAGGAGCGCCTACGCTTATCGGATCTGCGGAGGTCCAAACGATGAGTGCGAAACTGGATGCCAAAGAATGCTTAGGCATCGCCTGTCCACGATGCGGCGGCAGGCGGTTTCGGGTGCTCTATACGCGGGCCAAGCCCAACCGGCGGTTGCTTCGGCGTAGGGAGTGTCGGCACTGTCGGTCTAGACTTACAACCTATGAACAGGTCTGGACTTGAACTCGACTAATACATTGTCTATCGCGGAGCTTTCAATTCTCTTGAGTGACCTGGTATTCTGTGCGTGGTGCGGAAATACGAGAGAACGCTATGGTTCAGAATCCAGGAATGGAGCCACGAATACCCACGGAGCACGAATCGGTCTTGGCCTTGGATTGCATGCGGAAGTTGCTGCTCCTCAAAGGTGATGCGCTTCGCGTTCGACTTAGCGACTCTGAGGCAGAGATGGTATTACCGGCCTCGGCAGTTCGCCTGTTGGTGGACCTCCTGGCAGAGACGGCTGCTGGGCATGCGGTAGTAGTTACTTCCTATCCTGCGGAGTTGGGTACGCAGCAAGCGGCAGATTTATTGGGTGTCTCACGGCCATTCTTGGATCAGAAGTTAAAGGCTGGGACGATTCCCTTTCGCAGAGTGGGCACGCGCCGACGAATCCAGTTTGCCGACTTAATGAAGTACAAGCATGAAGTAGATCGAAAACGCCATGCCGCCCTGGACGAACTGACCGCGCAGGCGCAAAAGCTAGACTTGGGCTATTGAAAGTAGCGATACTTTTCATTCGCAACGACACGCGCGGCATGCACATTCCACCAGATCCTATCGTTTCGTCCGTCTTCATCGGGTTCTAGATACGTAACTATTTTCACCGGTGGTTCTACCGGTGTAACGACTTTCCAATTCCCTCCCGAATCTCGCCGCAAGCGGACCGTTTGCGGCAAATAACCCTGTAGCGCAGCGTGATCCATCCGTAGGGCTCGCTGACACGCTTTGCCCGTCAACCGGGTAGTTCTCTTATGGACCGCATCGCGGA
>BTVV01000250.1:0-3627 GCA_045863855.1 Planctomycetota bacterium
GGTGGCTTAGTCCGAATGATGTCCGGCTCCTTACTCCGTCACCTGATGCAGCCGCTCGTCCCGGACCCGAGCGTAAATGTTCGCGGTCAAGTTCGGGGCGCTGTGGCGGGCCAAGTGTTGGGCCTCCTTTACGGTCGCGCCTACATCGAATAGGAATCGAACCTGACGCCCAAAGTGTCCGATAAGCCGCCTTATGTACGCTGGGTGAATCTCGTAACTGCTTAATTGAAAGCGGTTTGTATATTCCATGCGTCGCTTTTCAGCATCCCTAGTGTATTGTATTTCTGGTAGATGGCTTGAACAACCAGGTACTCGAAGTAGAGTACATACGTAACAGCAAGATATTGCGCTTAAGGTTTAAAGTGTTGTGCAAGCGCAATATATTGCTGTAAAATGCCGATATGCCTTCTGACTCTTCCCCACTCCAGATCACACGCCCCAGTGATGCCCGCCATGCTCTGGGCGGGTGGCTGCGTGCTGCCCGACAGCGACAGTCGCTTACGCAGGCCATGCTCGCTTCACGGTCTGGCGTTCCAGAAACCACCCTTTCACGGTTGGAGCGGGAAGGCGAAGGCGGAATCGATGCATGGTTGCGCGTGCTTCAGGCGCTGGGTGAACTCGACCGCTTCAACGAATACGTTCGCGAGCGCCTCCGCATGGCTGCTATCCCGGAGGATCTCGGCGCCATGAAGAAGCCAAGACCCGAACGCCAGCGCGTACGGCCTAAGAAACCGCTATAGGATCGACTTCGAGCATGGAAAGCGTGGATGTACGCCTGCGGTTCGATGCATCCAAGGAACGCGCCGTAGGCCGACTGGCGGTGGTCGGTCGGGATGTCGTGTTCCAATACGACGAGGCTTTCGTCGGCCAACCGTTGCCGCTCTCGCCTTTGCGCCTCCCCGTGAGCCCGGAGGTCCAGGTCTTCGACCGCAGCGGGAATCTGCAGGTCTTCGGCGTCTTTGAAGACGCGATGCCGGACAGTTGGGGCCGCCGATTGGTAGAGCGCCACTTCCAACGAACCATGGGGCGTCCTCCCCAGATCCTGGAACGATTGGCCTATGTCGGTGAGCGGGGCATGGGCGCGCTGACCTTCCACCCTCCCCTGGACACCACGGAACTTCCCGAGCAGGAACTGGACCTCGCCGGCCTGGCCGTGAAGGCATGGGATTTCGACGACGCACAGATCGAAGACGCCCTGCCGGACCTCCGCCGCTTGGCAGGAACCTCGGGCGGCGCACGGCCAAAGGTCTTGGTCGGGCTGCCTGAGCCGAGATCCCCCAAGATGGGCGTCCTACCGGGAGACGGCGAGTTGCCGGCCGGTTACGCGCACTGGATCGTCAAGTTCAACACACGAGCCGATGGCCCGGATGCAGGGCCGCTGGAATACGTGTACGCCCAAATGGCGACCGAGGCCAAGGCAGAGGTACCGGAGCATCGGTTGGTTGAAACATCCAAGGGTCGGTTTTACGCAACCCGGCGCTTCGACCGTGCCGTGCACGGGAGGCGACTGCATCTGCATTCGGCGGCAGGTCTGCTGCACGCCGACTTTCGAACCGCAGGCGACGAGTACGATCTGCTCTTTCGGCTCCTAGAAAAACTGACCAACGACTACGCGCAGAAGCTGGAGCTGTTTCGCCGCGTCTGCTTGAACGTCCTGGCATGTAACCGAGACGATCATCTCAAGAACTTCGCGTTCCTGATGGACGAAGCAGGCGCTTGGAGGCTCTCCCCTCTTTTCGATTTCACGTTCCATACCGGGCCCAACGGCTGGCATACGCTCACCGTCGCCGGCGAAGGCCAGCATCCGCGCAAGGAACACCTTCTGAAGCTGGCGAAGCAGGTGGATGTGAAGGCTCGTGACGCCAAAAAGGTGCTCGAGGAGGTGCGGAGTGCGGTTTCGAAATTCGACTCACTCGCTAAGCAACTGAACATATCCCAACCCACGATTGGAGCCGTAAAGGTGCGCATCAAGGAATCAAGCGAATAGAGCCACGAACGCGGCTCCCCCGCGTTCTCCCGTCTTTCACCCAGTGTTGAATGTAGAGCTGAGGGGAATCCTGAGTTCCTAGCATCATTGACATCAATCACAACAGAAGCGACGATACGCCCAAATGAGAAGTCCAACGCAGGTTCTAGAAGAATTCGCACGAGACGGCTGGAAATCTCAGCCGTTTGAACGCATGCTGGATCTCGTACGTGCTAATCCTGCTGATGCGTTTCGGCTCCTTAATCTCGCAATAGAGCGTGGTGGCAAGAGCGTTACTTTCCTGCATGCGGCTGTTTCCTTTGTCCCAGCGGACATGCTCCCTGAATTGACGAGTCAAGCTGCTGGCGCATTCCTGAGGGAAGGCAAGAACGAGGTTGCCGAGAGTGTTATTGCACGCCTTTCCTTGCAGGCGGTTGATTGCTTGCGGCCATACCTATCTAAGTTTTTTGTGAAGTTGCCGAATGCCAGGGCCTACTACGCGAGATGGCCCTGGAGAGGTGCGGCCGACTCGGACATCTTGCACCTGCTGGACTTGCTGCATTCGCCTAAATCTCCAGACGAAACGCTGCTGGCCTTCCGCTGCCTTCTTGAGTCGCGGAGCCCCTCGACGTTGGCAACGGCTCTCGAAGCGGTAGGATCAACAAGACTTCCATGCGACAAGGATTCTTACCTCCTTGAAGTTGGGTTTGACGGGCCACAAAGGTCACTGTTTTCCAGATCGGTTTACCATATTCGACTGCCCTCAAACGTGCTTTCGAATCGACCGAAGCCTGTGTGGCTTCAGCCAGGTAATCATCCAACATGGACCTTACCTGTGAACTCTGGCCGACATCGCTTTGGTGGAACATCGGAAGTTGCATGCGCGGTGTGTGATGGTTCTCTTCATAACCTGATCACTCTTGACCCTGCGCCAAGTGGAATAGACCATTCCCTTCCCACACGGCTAGAGCTTGTGACCTGCCTTTCATGTCTGGGCTGGTCCAAGGCTCCCATGTTCTTTAAGCACAACGATAATGGGACCCCGACGCCTCTGGACTCAGGACACATGGAACCGGAGTTTCCTGCATGCCCATTGATGGAAACAAGGGTTGAATTGAGCCCGACTCCTGAGCGTTGGGTGTGGCAAGATTGGGCGCTATCAAACAGTCGCGAAAATCTAAACCGGATCGGCGGTCATCCTTCATGGATTCAATCGGCAGAGTATCCTACATGTCCTAACTGCCAACGCCTGATGCCCTTCCTATTTCAGTTGGACTCCGATCTCCCGACCCAGGATGGAGGCGAATGGCTTTGGGGAAGCGGTGGGATCTGCTATTTGTTCTGGTGTTCGAACTGTAGTGTGAGCGGCACTCTGTGGCAGTGTACATAGGCAATGGATGCAACCACAATGAACAATGGACAGGCTTGATCTGGTGTGAAGGGCGGTTGAAAAGTGCGGCTGGTTCAGGCGATCTTGATGCGTATAAAAAAGTGGCCACATATTGCCCACCCCCCGGGCACTTTTAAGGTAATGTCAGGTAGTGTGAGAGAAGTGTCGAAAAATTGGAAGGTGGTGTGGGGTAACGACTTGTTACTATAAGTCATTCTCGTCAAAAGACTTACACGTACTTGCCAAGGTCGAAGTCGAGGGTTCGAATCCC
>BTVV01000251.1:0-3572 GCA_045863855.1 Planctomycetota bacterium
CCAAGCCCGGGCGAAAGAGATCTGCGAAGCACGTGGAATGGGTCTTACGGCATGGACTTCAGGAGCGAGTCCGGTGGCGGGCCCAGCGGATGCGCGCATCGCTCGCAAACAATCAAGAAGGAGAGTTTTGCGTCGAACGTGCGCGGTTCCGTCATCTCGTGATGCCAGCGGCCCGGCGTGGCTTGGGATACGTGGTGGACTCTCAGCGTGGCGACGTACAAGGCAAAGTTTTTGTCGTTGCCGCAGTGCGGGCAATGCGTCACCAGCTGCGCCGAGCCTCGGCGCTTGCGTCGCGTCATGGTGATCTCCGGGTGGGTGAGGCGGAATTCAATACGAGTACCAACTAGGCGCGAATCCGCCGTCTATCAGGCTGCGGCGGGTTTCAAACGGCGACTCTTCCGCTGGGCTGCGGACAGTTCGGCGTCCAGGAGGTCGACGATCTCCTCCAGCGCTTCGTCCTGGGCCAGCGCCTCGCCGATCGGCTCCAAGGCGCGGTCGATTGCTTCGGCCTCGCCGACGATCCGCTTGATCTCGGCGAAGAGCCGGTCGCGGCGGCGGGTGGGGATGAGCTGTAAGGTTGCGGTGGACATGTACGGATCCTCCATGGGGACACAGAAAGCCCCGCGGCCCACACGGCCGCAGGAGAGGGCGTGTGAGCCGGCGTGGGCGAGCTTGATCTCAGCCGTGGACTTCCAGTTCAACCACGGCCGCCCGCCACGCGGGCTGCTCGGACCGGATCGCGTCCAGCACGGTTTGGGCATCGGCTCGCATCGCGTACGCCTCGTAAAAACGCGTCTCGATGCTGTCGCCCGGGCGGTCGGCGACGACCACGTACGCTTTAGGCGGCTCGTCCAGATTCAGGCGCTCGCACAGTTCATCGATCGCGGCGGCGTCCAGAGGCGCGTGCGCTTCAAAGTAATTCGGGTGGGCGGACCGTACCGACTCCAGGTCCGGGGCCGGCACGATCACCGTGCGCTGCCAATGTCGCAGCGCGGCCAGTACCGTGGCGTATTCCGCAAGACTCAGCATGCATTCCTCCGGAAGTTAACGGCCCAAGCAGGCATGCCGGTAAGGGCATGCCGTACAGGCCCAAGACTCGCGCCTTGGAAACGCGCGCGCCGCAATGGCCGCCCAGGTGACGGACACGTCCGATCGTATTCGAACGGCGTCCTCGCGGCTGACGCGCGGCTCCAGGCACTGGATCGCCGGTCGCTTTCCTTTCGTGATGACCTCGAAGCGGGGCAAGATACGCCGAAGCCCCAGGGCCCTTCGCATGCCGACCAGCGCGTACGCATACAGCACCAGTTGCGGCCGGTGCTCCAGAAGTTGAGCCTCGCTCCAGCGCGCCTTACTGGTCTTCGTATCCGTAACCACCAAAGCCTGGCCTTCCACCTCGATCAGATCCACGCGGGCCACCACGGGCGGCGTTTCGGGCAAGAGGTCGAAGCGCTCGGCATGCTCGATGGCCAGAACCCGCGCCCCGACGGCTTGCCGTTCGATATGACTCCGATAAGCATGCAACATGCGGCCGGCGGTATCCTTGAGGCTGGTCGCATCTTCGCCCTTGCCAAACACCAACTCGGGACCGCCGCTTGCACGCTCCGTCCAAGCGGACTCGTACCGCGCTATTAATTCGTCCACCACGGGCAATGCCGCGCCTTCCAGACGGGCTTGGTGCAGCGCTTCGAACGCCGCATGCACGGCGCCGCCGAACGGCAAGGCCGCGGAGCAACGTTCTTCGGGCGCGAACTCGACGTATCGAAACGCGAACTTGCGCGGACATTGCCTGTACGTCGAAAGGCTCGACCAACTCAGGTGGTCCATCTGTACGGGAAACGGGCGCGGGGTCACGACCGCGGCTTGAATCAATGGAGGCTCCTTTCCGGTTTAATCGTCCTCGGAGTCCTTGTCGAGCAGGCCGAGAATCCATGCCAAAATCAACAGGATGAGCATGCAGAGCCAAGGAGACGGCATGAACGCCAGCCATGGAGGAAACGCATCGACGGCGACTTGCAGCCAAACGGCCAGCGCCACCAACCAAACAGTCGCGGGCCGATCGCCCTGCGGGGACCAGAATTTAAACATGGGTTGTCCTTGAATGGGGGACGGAGACGGCCCTAGCGCTGCGTACCGTGGCCGTTCGTGCGGGCTTTCAAACCGTCGATCAGCCGGCTGGCGTCTTTGATTGTCAGTTCGGCGGGATCCTGAACGCGGTAAGCCGCCAGTTCATCGGCCAGGCTTAAGCCGTGGCTTTGGGCGATCGCGCGAATCGCGCGAACTTGAGCCGCCGTAGCCCGTACCGGACGAGTTCGGCCCGCACTCGCCTTGGCGCTGTTCGGGCCCGGAGATGCGTCCCCATTTCGGCCGGGTCCTGCGTTCGCCAGAGCGGCTGCTGGGGCAACGGCCGGCGCTTCGGGCGTCGCCGCGCTCTGAAACTGCTCGGCAATGGCTGCGTCAAGGAGCCGATAAAGCTCCTTCATGCGCGCCTTCAAACGGTCGGGGTCGTCGCTGTCCCCGACTTCCACTTCCAGACTGGCGCCGAACTGCTGCGAACTGAACGGTTGCCCAGGGATGGGCATCTTCTTGGACAGATTGGCGCACAACCGAATCATGCACGTTCCTCCTGAATCATGAGAAATGGGGACCGGCACTTGACCCCGATCGGGGAAGAGCCGGCACCCAGGCAACAAGAGCGAGAATTGAGCCCGAATGTTCGGGCCTAGCTAATAGGGCCGGAAGGTCATTCGATCCGGTTCCAATCCGAATCCATAGGGATCCAGCCCGCGATACCGGCAGTAATCCAACAGATCCGCGCGAATCATGCGGAACACCAGACCCAAGACGCCTGCGTCGTCCGCGAAGCCCACCACCGGGATGAAATCGGGTACGGCATCGACGGATTGGATGAAATACGCCAATCCCGACATCGCCGCAGCAAGCGTGCGCCATGGCGGGCGGTAACGCCCTCTGAGCCAGTCAAACAGCAACTGGCACAGCAAACCGCTGCGCATCGCCAGCAACACGACCCATTCCCAGGCCGAACCCAGGAGCGATTCGCACTTGCTCGTGGCGCGGTCCGCGACGCCGCGAACGTCCTCTGGCTTCATAAAGTCCATACCCTCGTACATCGAGCGCTCCGCTTGAGCACAGTCTGCGAGCGGAAGAACTCGACGGGCAGACTCGCCTATGCGATCCGTGGTGAAGGGAATTGGGGACTCCGAATATGGATGACCTTCAGGGGGCGGCGCGGCCGGAAGGAAATCTGATGACACCTTGGACTTCGAGCGCTTGCTTCGATGGGCTTTTCTTGAACGGATACGAGGTGGGCTTTTCTTCGATTCTTTCCGGGCACGTTTGGCCACGAACACCGCCTTTCTAGTTAGGTGGGCCTCCGGTTCCGTGACGACGAATTCGTCACCTTCTGCCCAGCCGATGGCAAGGCTACTCGGGTAATCGTAACGCATTTAGCAGCCGGATTTAGCTGCCGCACAGGTAGAGCCAGAGGCTTGGCGTTATCGCCAGCAGGTGGAAATGCTGCCGTACAAACTCAGCGATCGGATAGGTATGCCGGG
>BTVV01000252.1:0-3556 GCA_045863855.1 Planctomycetota bacterium
CCAGACCGAGAGGCTCTACCCAAAACCAAAGTGCGAAACTTGACGGACACTACCGATAGTAAAGGCCCTTCTATTTACCTGCTCGATAAGCTTCGCAATGAATTGGAGTCGCTTTATGCAGAAAATCCAAAGTGGAGGCATTACCGTGTTGCGATTTTTACTGGAATTGATATTGAATTTCTAGGGCTAAGTCTCGAACATACTCCTGATGAGTGTCCCTATACCGACTTAAGAGATGCCCACTTTTCAATTATAGGAATAAATAGTAGGGTAAAGCGTGACGAACTACTTAATATGCTTCAAAATAAGGTTTTGGAATAAGACCATTTTGTAGTGCCCCCCTCCCTCTGTACCACTCTGACGTTTATTGCGCGCGCGTTTCCCACGGCTTGGTTCCATGCTTTTGTTGAATCGCGCTACGCGCGAGCTTTTTGGTTCACCTCCCCCTGCCCCTCCTTGGCAAGGAGGGGAAACGATGAGGGCGGGCGGCGGTCCCCTCGGGGTGCGGGCGTGCCGCCCGACCCCGGGCTAAGATCCGAATCGCCCCGCCGGGGCGCGCACGGAGACGGCGGCGGCGTTCCCGGGGCGCGGGATGGGCGGGTTTTCGGTTGCGAGTGGCCGGTTTCCGGTTCACGGCGAACGGCGGTTTGAATCGCGCGGTGCGCGGGCTTTTTGGTTCACCTCCCCCTGCCCCTCCTTGGCAAGGAGGGGAGACGATGAGGGCGGGTGTTCCCGGGGTGCGGGCGTGCCGCTCGACCCCGGGCTAAGATCCGAATCGCCCCGCCAGGGCGCGCACGGAGACGGCGGCGGCGTTCCCGGGGCGCGGGATGGGCGGGGTTCCGGTTGCGAGTGGCCGGTTTCCGGTTCACGGCGAACGGCGGTTTGAATCGCGCTACGCGCGAGCTTTTTGGTTCACCTCCCCCTGCCCCTCCTTGGCAAGGAGGGGAGACGGAACGGGCGGGACGCTCGCGATACCTAGGGCTTATCTCCTGCGGGCGGGACGCTCGCGATACCGAGGGCTTATCTCCTGCGGGCGGGACGCTCGCGATACCGGGGGCTAATCCCCTGCGGCCGGGGCGCTCGCGATACCGGGGGCTTATCTCCTGCGGGCGGGACGCTCGCGATACCTGGGCGGGGTTTCCTGCGCGGCTCTTAGTCCGTACTCCGCAAAATGTTGTGGGATTGACGGGGTGGCAATGGCGGGGCGATGGGGTAGACTGCGCGCTTCACGCCGAGGGGCCACGGGGGGCCGATCGGCGCGTATGGAGTCGCCGTCGACGCATGAGCGGAACCGAAGATCACGCGGCCGAGCCGACCACGCGGCAGGAAGTGCTGCTCGTTTCTCCCGATACCGCGACGCTGGGCAAGCTGGCCGCGGCGATTCAGCGCAGCAACGAACTGGCGCTGACGGCCGGGAACGTGCAGGACGCGTGGGAGTGCGTGCGCAGCGGCGTCGTGGGCGTGGTGGTGCTGGACTTGATCAGCCCGACGCTGGACGAATTCGCGCTCTTTCGGGCCGCGCGTTCGTCGCACAGCTACCACGATCTGCCGTTCCTGTTTTTGATCCGCAAAGATTACCATCCGCCGGCGCTGACTTCGATCGCGGGCGAGACGGTGCGCGACGCGTGGCTGGTGCTGCCCTGCCCCGCTCAGAACTTTATCGGGCTGATCCAGGGCCTGCGGCGGCAAGGCGGGGGCGCGAGGGAGAGCACGCGGCGGCTGATGCCGGTGGGCCTGTCGAGCGTGACGCTGGACGCGGTGAGCAAGAAAGGCGAAGCGGCCGAGCCGCCTGAAATCGCCGCTCCGGCCGGGACGCCGGGGATCTTCGAGGGGCAGCTGGGCGCGATCGACGTGACGAAGATCCTGAGCATGCTGGAGCCGCTGAAGCTGACCGGTACGCTGAGCGTGACCGACGAGAAGCGCGAGGGCGAGATTCATTTCGTCGACGGGCGCGTGCATCACGCGGCGCTGCACGACATCGAAGGCGCGGACGCGCTGTTCCTGCTGTTCCACATGCGGCAGGGGCATTTCGTGTTCCAGAAGGGCGAAGCGACGACGAAGCGTACGATCCTGGGCAACACGATGCAGTTGCTGCTGGAAGGGCTGCGCCAGATGGACGAAGCGAAGGCGATGATCAAGGCGTTCCAGCACAAGCGGCAGAAGGGCCCCGGCGAAGAGGACGAAGCCGGGGAAGGCCTCCAGCCGGAGCAGACGCCGACGCCGGAAGCGAAGCACCAGTAGCGGCGAACGGCGCGTTTTTCGGTTAACGGCACACGCAAACCTCGCACATCTTTTAGCCTTCCTTCTCCCAGGGGGAGAAGGGTCGCGTTTGCGGTTGCCGGGGTTCGGTTACGCCACCCAGCGGCGGCGGCGGAGGGTTTGGATCAGGACTTTTTCGAGCGGAGTGTCGGAGCGTTCGTGGAGGTAGAGCCCGCCGCGGCGGCGGAAGATGCGTTGGACGGCTTGGGCGTGTGCGTCGAGTTCGGCGGCGTAGCGTGCGAGCGCGGCGGGGGTGAGGGTGAGTTCGAGTTCGCCGGCGGCTTCGAGGTTGAGTACGCGGACGGGCCCGGTTTCGGGCGGGAGGAGTTCTTCGGCGGCGAGGACGTGGATGCCTGCGACGTCGTGCCCGGCGGCTCCGAGGAGCCGGATGGATTCGGCGAGTTCGGCTTCTTCCTGCCAGAAGTCCCCGATCACGAAGACATGCCCGCGCGGCGGACCGGATCGGAGAAAGGCGCGGACGGCCTCGTTGAGCGCTCCGGCTTCGGCTCTCGCGGGCGCGCTGGCATCGGCGGCCGCATCGGCCGCGGTTTCGGCGAGCCGTTCGCGGCGGAGCCAATCGACGAATGCGGTGCTGGAGGGCCGCGCGCCGCGCGCGGGGTAGCGGGTGATTTCGCGACCGGGCCCACGGAAAGCGCAGGCGTGGACGAGATCGTGGGCTTTCCAGGCGACGTGCCCGAAGAGCGCGGCGAGCCGGCGGGCGAAGGTCCACTTGCTGGGGCGTCCGAGCTGCATGGAGGGCGTGGCGTCGAGGAGCAGATGCAGACAGCCGGCTTCCTCGCGCGCGAATTCTTTGACGAACGGGCGGCCCAACCGCGCGTAGAGACTCCAGTCGAGGTAGCGCAGATCGTCGCCGGGGGAGTAGCCGCGGTGGTCGTGGAATTCGAGCTGTCCGCCGCGGAAGGCTCCGAGGCGGTGGCCTTCGTGGAGGCCGCCGCCGGCGGCCTTGAGCGCGGCCACGCGGAGGCGTTCGAGGGATTCGAGAAAGCCGGGGGGGAAGACGACCTCGGCATCGGGCGCGGCTTCGCGCGCGGCGAAGGGGAGCAGGCGCTGCCACCAGGGCGCTTTGGGCCGTTCGATTGGGGATACTGGATTGGGCATGCGGTGGGGCTTCCTTTGCTATCGCTGCCCCTAGACGTCCGTAGCCGATGCGCACTCTGCTTATGCGGCGCTCATTAAACGCGACGCGCGCGGCAATCCAAAATCGAAAAAATCGGAATCCCCAATCGAGCTTCAGCTCAGCCCGGACGCTTTCTTGCATTCGTCGAGGGTCTGGCGT
>BTVV01000253.1:0-3497 GCA_045863855.1 Planctomycetota bacterium
CCGCTGGAATTCTGGCAGTACGCTGGTGTCGGGGTGGGCGATCCGGGTGCGATGCGGTTCAGTTTCGGGTTCTTTTTCGGCGGCTGGGGATCCACGGGCTCTGCGATATGGGGTTACAATCACGGGTCGAATGACTTCGGCAGTAGCGGACAGGATGCGCGGCTCGCTTGGGCCACCGCCTACCAGACGATTCTCCGCCCTGCCTACATCGGCCTTCGCGAAGCTTGGGACGACCGGCGCGTGATCGAGACCTACAAGAAAAAGTTTGCCGGCGATCCCGCCGCAATGGAGGCGCTTGAAAAGATCTTGGCCGAGGCCCGGAAGAGCCAGAGCGCAGAAAAAGGAGGCAAGGACCTCGTCTACGATTTCTGGGAAGCGGTGGATGACGTTTCGAAACTCGACGCGTGGCGCAATGCTTTGCTGGATAAAATGACCGGTAAGTGACGTGCTGAGGCTTAAGGGCTGTGGAAAAGGCAGTACGAGAAGGCAATAGCCTCGGAAGCCCGATTGACTTCAAGCGCAACCCTCGCTTGCCCGAAAGGGCTAGTGCGGCAACTTGGAGCAATTGCCGAAGCAGATCGAGCGCTTCGATCGTGCTGGTACTGGATGAACTGGGCTACATGCCGTTCTTGAAGGAGGACCAAATGGGCTACATCGAAGGTTACGGCAGCGCCGTGAGCATCGCGGCCGGCGAAGCGATTTCAATCCACGTTTCCACCGACTGTGCCGATTATTCACTGGAAGTCTTTCGCGAGGGCGTCGAGCTTCGCTCGATGTTGCGCGAGGAGAAACTCAAAGGTGCGGAGCATCCCGTGCCTGAAGAAGCATGGTCCAACGGTTGCGGCTGGCCGGTTGCGTACACGTTGAAGGTTCCCAGCGACTGGCCCAGCGGCGCATATCGCGTGCGGTTGTCGGTGAAGAACGTTGGGGACCGCTATCAACGCTGGGGCGCGTCGACGGCGGAGCACGACATTCTTTTCGTGATTCGCGCCGTGCGACCGGGTTCGTCGTCGCCGATTCTGCTGGAACTCTGCACCAACACCTACGCTGCGTACAACAATTGGGGCGGGCACAGCCTGTACGGTTACAATTCCAAGGATAAATTGAAAGCGGCGCGTGTTTCGTTCAACCGACCGGGACTTGGGTATTATGGTAGTTGCCGCATTACGCGCTGGGAGACGCATTTCATCCAGTGGTGCGACCGCAACAACATCAAGCTTGAATACGCCACGAACTACGACTTGGAATCGCATCCGGAGATTTTGAGCAAATACAAGCTGATCTGCAGCGTCGGGCACGACGAATACTGGTCGTGGCCGATGCGCGACAATATCGAGCGCTACATTGGCGACGGCGGCAACGTCGCGTTCATGACTGGTAACGCTGTCTGCTGGCAAGTTCGCTTCGAGGACAGCGGTCGGACGATGCGTTGCCACAAGGAAGCCTCTGACGCGGATCCTCTGTACCACACGGAACAGCGACATCTGACGACGGCGCGCTGGAACGTACCACCGGTCAATCGCCCGGAGAACACACTGACCGGCGTCGGCTGGGATTACGGCGGTTATCATCGTTCTCACGGCATGCACATGGATGGCAGCGGCGCATACACCGTCAAGCGTGCGAACCATTGGGTCTATGAAGGCACAGGCCTGAAGGACGGCGACGCGTTCGGCGGCGCGGACACGATCGTTGGCTACGAGACGGACGGCTGCCTGTTTGCCATCGGCGACGATGGGAAGCCGCATCCGACTGGCAAGGACGGTACACCGCTGAACTTCGAGATCGTGGCGCAGGCGCCGGCGGCGAGCTTCGCCGGCCACGATGGCACGGCGTGCATGGGAGTCTATCAGCGCGGCGGTACGGTCTTCACTGCCGGCACGACGGACTGGGCGCATGGCTTGGATCGAGACGCCGTAGTGCAACGGATCACAAAGAACTTGATTCAGCGATTGGCGAAGTAACGCAAGGTGGGATGGGAAATTTTCCGCTGCGGAACCGCAAACATGGCCAGAGTGATGCTTGGGCGGGATGCAAACTACGAATACAAGGAGGTGTGGGATGTACATGTCAGGTGAAGCAGAGAGCGATGCGATCGCGCGCGTAATCCGATCGGGAAAACTTATTCGGAGCTGGGGCGATTCAATTTCTGAAACAACCAGCTTTGAAAAGGAATGGGCGCAAAAAATCGGCGTCCCTCACGCACTGGCCGTCAGCACGGGAACCGCTGCCCTGATCTGCGGACTGATCGCCATTGGCGTCGAGCCTGGCGACGAAGTCATCGTTCCCGGGTACACGTTCATTGCGACAGCTATGGCGCCGCTGAACATTGGCGCGGTGCCGGTGCTTGCCGAAGTCGACGCCGGATTGATGCTCGATCCAACGGACGTTGCCAGGAAGATCACGCCGCGCACAAAGGCGATCATTCCCGTCCATATGTCGGGCCATGTCGTCAATCTCGAACCAATCCTTCGCCTGGCTCGGGAAAAAGGCATAAAGGTGCTGGAGGACTGCTGCCAGTGCGATGGCGGCAGCTACCGCGGACTGCGCGTCGGGAGCCATGGCGACGCCGGCGCGTTTAGTTTCAACTTTTTCAAGATCCTCTCCTGCGGTGAAGGCGGAGCGGTGGTAACCAGGGAACTCGCCAATTACCAGCGCGCGCGAATCTACCATGACTCGGGCACCGGCTGGCGCTCCGATGCCAAGGATCTGGTTGTACCGTTGTTCGCCGGCGTGAATTATCGCATGGACGAAGTCCGCGCCGCGATGATGCGCGTGCAACTCGGACGCCTTGAAGGAATACTTTCCGCCCTGCGCTCGCGCTGTTCCCGGCTGCGCGCCTTGCTGGTTGGCAACCCCGGGATTGATTTCGCGCCAGTCCACGACGAGAGCGGGGATTGCGGCGTGTCGTTGTTCCTGCGCGTCGAATCCCGCGCGGACGCGCTGCGCTTCATGGCCGCAGCCAGGGAGAACAAGCTGCCTTGCAGCCTGCCTTTAGACAGCGCTCCGCACGTATTCTCCAACTGGACGCCGCTTATGCAGCGCCGCGGCGCGTTCCATCCTACCGTGGATCCCTTGCATATCACCGAAGCCGGCCGCGCTCAACGTTACGCGCCGGACATGCTGCCACAAACACTTGCCAATCTCAGCCGCACGATCAGTATTGGGATCAATCCTTTATGGACTGACATGGAAGTGAACCTGTTGGCAGAAAAGCTGCTGGCTGCGGTGAACGCTGGCGCGGCCCTTTGCGCTAAAGCGGAAATGGGGAATACCGTCTAATGAAAACTTTTCGCGCAACCGCGGCATCCACTTCGGCCCACTGGGGCGAACTGGATGCCAACCTAGAGAAAATCCTGAAGGCTGTTGAGAAAGCCGCCGGAGAAAATTCCAGGCTGCTGCTCCTGCCTGAGTGTTCTCTGACGGGGGGATACTGGCCGACGGATGCGAAAACCCCAACGCACCAGGAGACGGCCCTTGAACTGGATTGCCCGGCG
>BTVV01000254.1:0-3337 GCA_045863855.1 Planctomycetota bacterium
GTTCGGTGAAGCGTTCTCGATCTTCAAGGTGCCGCTGGCCACCGAAGCTCAAGAAGCGCACAACGATTGGCTGCAACTCTGGATCGAGTTGGGTGTCTTGGGACCGCTGGCGTACGCCGCGTTCTGGTGGTGGGTGTTGCGCAGTCCGGCCGCGTCCGAAGAAAGTGGAGAGGCGCCGCAAGAATCTTTATCCCGAGCGCCTTTGTTAGGCGCGGGGCTGGCGTTTGTGGTGGCCTGGATGGCCTTCGGCCATCTGGGCGGAGATCATCTCGCCGATCTGTTCGCGCCGGGTGCGGAGGGGATTTCATCGGCCTCGGTTTGGGGCGCGGCAGGAGGGGTCCTCGCCGCCGTCGTGTGGGGCTGCGGTTGGTGGGCGCACCGATCTGTTCCGGCGTCACTGAACTGCCCTGAGTTGGGACATGGCTTGCGCGCAGGCATGGCCGCTTTATTGGCGCATCAAGCGGTGGACTTCGACCACGCCGCGCCGGGAGTTTTATGCGCGCTCTTCGCCGGAGCGGGTTTACTCCTGGCCCGCCGCCCGGCCGCTCCGGCAGAGGACGCTCGTTGGCCGCGCGCCGTATTCGCCATAGGGATCGTGGTGCTCCTGCCCGTAGCGGTGGTCGTGCCACTGCAATCCGGCTCGTCGCGCCAACTGGCAGAGATACTGGATCAGAATTGGAGGCGCGAGGCCGCCGACTTGGCACGCGACGCCAGCCCCGCTGCCGCCCGGGAAGCTCGCGCTCGGGAAATCGTACACACGCAGGAGCAAGCTGTGCTGGAGGCCGAGCGCGCGAGACGCTGGGCGCCGTTCGACGGCGAGGCGGCGGATGCCGTCGCGAGAGGCTATGCGGGGCTTCGGGAGACGGGGCAAACGAGCTGGCGACCTTCCGGTGCGGATGCGCCGCGCTCGGTCGATACGCTGTGCGCCGATGCGTGGCTGGACGCCGAAGCGTTACGACCTTGGTATGCCGGCGCGCCGTTGCAGCGCGGACTGCTGGCTTTCGAGCGCGGTTGGGCGGCGCCCGCGGGTCTTGCGAAGTTGGGATCCTTCGGCGAAGCGGAAACGCATTTTCTTCGCGCGGCCCGGCTGTATCCGCTCGCTCCGGCCTTGCGGGTGCATGCGGGCGACGCGCGGTTGTGGTGCGGCGATGCGAATGGTGCGGCCGCGCATTACCGACTGGCTTGGGAAACCGATGGGCGCATTCGCGACTGGAACGCCGCTTTTTTGAGCCTCTTTTGGGACACCCGCCCCGGTGCGGCCACGCGGCACGGGCACGACGTGGAGTTGCTTCCCATGCTAAGCGCGTCCTCAAATTCGCCCGGGTTATCCGAAGCCGAGCGCACGGGACTGCGCATGCGAATCGTGCTGGTCCATGCGAATGCGATTTGGCGGATTCGCGCCGGAGCGCTTGGGGATTCCACGGCCGTTCGCCGGGCCGGTGAAGACCTGCTGGAGTCGTGCCGAATCCTGCGTGAAGGGGCGCCGGAAGACGCGCACGCCGCTTTGTTCGAAGCGGTGGCGGTAGTGCTCTTTCGTCGTAAGGAGCCGGATGCGGGACGCGCGGCTCTCCAGCGCGCGCGGGAGGCACGCGCGGCCGCCGAACAATCCGGCCGGCCGGTAACGCCTGAGCGATTCTGGCGCGAAGTCGTGCACTCGCTGGAAATCGTACTTCAAGAGCGGTGACGCGATCACGAAGCCGGGCGTTCGGCCCCGGCGCGATTCACGTCTTCAAGGAAGCGGATTACCCCGAGCGTCTCTTCGATCGGAATCGGCGCTTTGCCGGTTTGAAAAGTGGCCACGATTCGCTTAAGCAACTCGCGGTAAATATTCTTTGTATCGATGCGCGCGGTCACGGTTTGCTTCTCGCCTACATACGTAAAAGCGTAAGGGTGCCCCCCCCTCGGGGAAACGCTTACGGAGCCCAGCGCGCCACTACTAAAGCGTGTGACGGCGTGTTCAGCCAGTTCGGCGCGGAGATACTGAATATCGCCGTGTCCCGGTCCACCCATCAGAGCGAAAAGCGTCTCGACTGCGTGGATGGCGTAAAAGAACCAGCCCGCGGTATAGCCGCCGCTTTGCGGCCCCAAGGCATGCACCGCAACCGGCGCGCCCAGTTCTTCGCGTCGAAGCACGATATCCTGAACTTCGGGGGCAAAGCGCAGCGAAGAGGAAGAAAAGATCGGAAGATTTTTGCGAGCCGCCAGATTCGCGAGCGCTTCGGCGTCTTTCACGCTTAGCGCGAAAGGCTTATCGATGAATACGGGTATACCTGCCTCGAGAAATGGGCGCGCGCGCTCCAGGTGAATCGAGCCGTCGTTCGACTCGATGAGCACCGCGTCCACCTTGCCAAGCAAGTCCTCGAGCTTATCGACTAGTGTGACGCCGCATTCCTCCCCCAGCGTTTTCGCGAAACCCGGAATGCGCTCAGGCATAATTCGGCTCGTGCCCGGCCAACCGTGAGTGATGCGCGCGCCGTCCACCCACTGGTCTTCCTCGACGCCGACGCGATTCAGTCGCCGCGCGAACTGAACCACGTGCGAGGTGTCGAAATCGAGAATGCCGAGCTTCAACATGCGAAATCCCCGTAAAGGCCGCGTGGCATCAATCGTCACCGACGGGAAGGCCGTTGTCGCGTTCCCACTGGGCGATCTCGCCCGTGAAATAAAGCAACCGGACCTTCTTGTATTCCTTTAGCGAGTAAAGCGTCGCGTATTCCTCGACGCCGACTTGCTTGGAAAGATCGGCGAGCACTTCGTCGCACTGGGCCACTTTACCGCTGTGAACCATGGTAAAGATGTTGTACGGCCAGTCCGGGTAGGTGGGCCGCAGGTAACAATGGGTGACGGCGTTGCTCTGTGCGAATTTATCTCCGACCTCCTGGGCGCGCTCGGGCGGGACGATCCAGACGCCCATCCCGTTGGCGCGAAAGCCCGCGAGGCGGTGGTTCATGATGCCGGCCACGCGGCGCATGCGGCCCTGCTTCTGGAAACCGCGGCACCATTCGAAAAGCTTGGGCACCGTCGTGCCGAGCGTTTCGGCGACGGGCTGGTACGGATCGGGACGAATATCCATATCCATCTGCAGCGCGCGGACGTAATCCTTGTCCTGTTCCGTCAGCGGCGGGCGTTCGACGTTGCGGTTTTTCTCGCTGTAGATCGGGGTCTCGTCCATGCCGGCCTTTCCGCCGGTGGCGTCGATCTTCATGCCGATCTTGAAGAGGTGCAGCGTAGGCAGCAAACGGATCGATTCCGCGCCGCTTTTCTTTTGCAGGATATCGATGTGCGCTTCGAGCGAACTGTTTCCGGGGACTGCGATGGTGAACCAGAGATTGAAGGC
>BTVV01000255.1:0-3311 GCA_045863855.1 Planctomycetota bacterium
CGTAAGCGGCGTGCAGGACGAAACGCCGCCGCTTATCGCCGATTTCGCACCGGCGCAAGGAACTTGGGCCACGCAGGCCCGGCCATCCCTCTCGGCAAGCTTTTCGGATGACTCGTCCGGTGTCGATCCCAGCAGCGTGGAAGTGCTCTTGGACGGACTGCCCGTCACGGTCGCTGTAAGCGCCAATGGCTTCACCTTCACGCCATCTGTCGATTTGGCGCAAGGCAACCACGCCGTCAGCATCTCTGTTACGGACCTCGCCGGTAATACGGCGAATGCCGCATGGACCTTCTCGGTGGATACGCTCCCCCCGAGCATACCTGACCTGCAACCGGCGCCTGGCGTCTTCCTGAATAACCCTCGGCCGGCCGTCTCGGCTGCCTTTTCGGATGGCGCTTCGGGTATTGGTGTGGATGCGGCGACCGTGGTCGTTTCCCTGGACGGTCTCAACGTAACCGCCCAGGCGCTCGTCACTCCGGAGGGAGTCACCTACCAGCCGACCACCGACTTGGCGGAAGGTGCGCACCATCTTGTCGTTCAAGTCTCAGACTTATTGGGCCAAAGCGCGCAAGGGTCGAGCAGCTTTACGCTGGATGCAAGTCCACCCGTAATCTCAGGCTTATCTCCTGCGCATGACTCGTGGCAGAATGCCGTTCGCCCCGCCGTTTCAGCCGCTTTCAGCGACGGAATGGGAGTCGGCGTGGATCTGTTAAGCGTGGCTATAACGCTGGACGGCGTAGACGTTACGGGATCGGCCCAAGTGGATGCGGCGGGGTTTGTCTTCACGCCGAACGCGGACTTGGCGCAAGGCCCGCACTCGGTGACGGTCTCCGTCGCCGACGCCCTGGGAAACACGGCGACCGCCAGCGCTACCTTTAAGGTAGACTCCGTTCCTCCGGTCATTGCCGATCTCGTTCCCACTGCGGACGGCGCTATTCGCGAAGCTCGGCCCACGCTCTCGGGCAGCTTCACGGAAACCGGTTCGGGCGTGGATGCCGCCACTTTCGAGTTGTCCGTAGACGATGCGCAAACTGCCGCGACCGCCGAAGCGACCGGCTTCTCCTATACGCTTACCGAAGCACTTGGCGAAGGCTTGCATACGGCTCGCGCGGTCGTCCGCGATCTGGCGGGCAACCAAGCCGCCGCCGAATGGAGCTTCACGATCGATACCGTGCAACCATCCATCGTGGACTTGGTCGTGTCTCCCGCAGGCATCACGAACAACCCGCAGCCGCTCTTCTCCGCGTCCTTTTCGGATACCGGCTCGGATGCCGACGTCGATCCCTCCCGCGTGCGCATTTTGCTCGATGGCGTGGACGTTTCGGAACAGGGCGTGATCACGGCGCTGGGCTTTACCTTTACGCCGGGAACGGCGCTTGCGGAAGGCCCACACGTCCTGAGCGTGCGCATCGAAGACGCGGCCGGAAACGCGACGGAAGCTACCGCCATTGTTGACGTGGATGTGACCGCCCCAGTCTTAACCGGCATTGCCGACCTCGTGCTGGAAGCAGTCGTCCCCGAAGGCAGCGACGCCTTCTTCAACGCCACCGCCGCGCAAGACACGCTTAGCGGCGTTCAAACGTTGGAGTTCGACCCGCCCGGCGGCTCGGTTTTCCCGTTGGGCGTCACCGCCGTGACCGCCACCGCCACAGACGTGGCGGGCAACGCCGGTACTTCGGTCTTTAACGTCGCGGTCTTGGATAGGACGCCACCCTTCCTGAATTTCATGCGAGACATACAAGTAGTGGCGACGACCCCAGATGGCAGTGTGGTCGAGTATGAGCCAGCGAGCGCCGAGGATGCGGCAAGCACCCCCACGGTCGCATACTCGCATCCGTCGGGTTCCGTCTTCCCGCCGGGACAGACCACGGTTACCGTAACGGCAACGGACGGTGCCGGACTTCAGTCCACCAGAACCTTTGTCGTGACGGTCCAAACCCCCGTTCGTCTTGAGATTACGCCCCCGGAAGCAACCATCCCTCGCAACGGCACGCAGCAATACACGGCCATAGTTTACGATGCTTTCGATCAGCCGCTTGTACCGCAGCCGACCATCACGTGGAGCGTGGATGGCGGCACGGGTACGATCTCCGAAACCGGCTTCTACCGCACGGATCAAGCGCCGGCCGATCTGGTTGGCGCGCGCGCCGGTGGGATCGGGGACGAAGACGCCGGGGTCGGCACCTTTACCGTACAGGCGCAGGCAGGCGATTTGACGGTAACGGCGTCGATCACCGTTCAACCTTCCGTCTTCACGGTGGAATTTGTACGGCCCCTGTTTCAGAGCAGCTACAGTTCACCCGCGACCATTGAGTTCGAAGCAACCGCCTTTAGTGACCCTTCGCCCGTGGTGAAAGTTGAGTTTATCGTCTTCAACCACACCAACGGTCAAACCTTCAAGATTGGCGAGGCCACCGAAGCTCCCTACACGACCACCTGGGAGACGGTGCTACCAGGGCAGTATTCCGTTTTCGCGCAAGCCCTGAATGAAGAAGGCGCGCTTCATGGCGCCCTTGTTGTTGTGGATGTCTATTTCAGTATCAAAGAGATCGGCTTGCCCGGAGCCACCCAAAGCCATGCCTGGGGCCTTAACATGCATCGCCAGGCCGTGGGCGCTTCGTTGGTGGCTGGCACGTGGAAGGCGTTCCTCTGGGATGACCAACTGGAAGACCCCGCTCAAGACCTCGGACCGGGCATTGCCTACAGCATTACTGATTCCGGCTTGATCTCAGGGCAGGCCGGCATTCAAGGGCCGTTCTCTCTGCAAAATCATGCGGCGCTTTGGAGCGAAGGGCAAAGGACCGACCTAAGCCCGGATGTCGTCGGAAACTCCGTGGCATTCTCAGTCAACGCTCTGGGGCATGCGGCGGGATTCCAAAATGACACTTCTTCACACTTCGTTGACTTCAAGGAAAATGGAGCCGTTCTTTGGAAGAACGCGCAAACAAACCTGCTCTGGAATGGAGCTGTGCTGCCTCATCCGGAAGCTCGGGGAATTAACGATCAAGGGCATGTTGTGGGATGGAAGGACGTTTCGGGTTATCGGCAAGCCGTATTTTGGGAGAACGGCAAGCTTACCTACTTGACCTCAGGGCTTACACAGCGGCTTGACGGACGCGGCGCGTTCGCCATCAACAACCGCGATGTGGCCGTGGGAGAGTACGAAGGCAGAGCCGCCGCTTGGTTCAGGCCCACCCCCAATCAGTGGCTGAAGGTTGATTTGCAGGGGTATACGGCATTTGAAGAGAATGACATTTTTACCATTTACTCTCCCATTGGAGATGCGGGTCGTGCTTATGCCATCAATGGCT
>BTVV01000256.1:0-3145 GCA_045863855.1 Planctomycetota bacterium
AAAACGCAGGCCCGAAAATCAACTGCCGGCCTCCTTCTTCACTCTCCCACTCTCGATGATGACAAACAGAGATCGTCGCAGGGAGGGTGGCAAAAGGCCGGGAAAGATCGTCGAGGAAATCCTGGTGCATTCGGGGGTGGATCGAAGCGCCTTCTCCTTCTCTAACTACCTTTTGCTGGCACCTCTCTGGCGGCTTAGCCACCAGCATAAAGCAGGGCATTGCTAGACCATTATTGCGCACACGTTTAACAATCATTGCGGCGAGGAGAACAGTCGGCGCTGGAAGCGCTTTCAAGGCCAGCTATCTTTTCCCATCATTGGTGTTGTCGGATGAACAAGGGACGGAGCACGACGCTCCAGAGCGTCTGTTTACCGCCGACCAAGGAGTTGACCTGTGAATGGTGTGAATCCATTGCCCCTGAATTACGACGTGCTTATCACGGGCGGGCGCATCGTCGATGGCGCGGGCAACCCCTGGTTTTTCGGTGACGTGGCCGTGGCAGGGGACCGCGTTGCCGCCGTCGCGCCGCGCGGGCAACTAAATCCCACGCTGGCCAATGAAGTCATCGACGCCAGCGGCCAAGTGGTTTGCCCCGGCTTCATTGACATTCAAAGCCATTCGCTGAGGCCGCTTTTCAGCAGCGGGCGCGTGCATTCTAAAGTCACGCAAGGCGTCACCACAGAAATCATGGGCGAGGGCAGCACACCAGCGCCGTTCGGCGGGCGCATTGAAGCCCCCTCTCACGCCGATCCCGGCAGCCCGTGGTACGAGCGGATTAAGACCTGGACACGCTTTCGCGCCTGGTTGGAAGCCATTGAGGAGCGCGGCGCGTCGGTGAACATCGGCTCCTTCCTGGGTGGCGGAACACTGCGTGCCTACGCCTGCGGCTGGGACATGGAAAAGGCCACTTCAGCGCAGGTCGAAACGATGTGTCGCGTGACAGCTGAGTGTATGCAAGAAGGCGCGTTCGGCGTCGCCACGGCGCTCATTTATCCGCCAGGTTCGTTTGCACAAACGGATGAGCTCATCGAAATCGGTAAAGTCATTGGCCAATACGGCGGCGTGTATATCACGCATGTCCGTTCCGAAGGCGCCGGATTGCTGGAAGGCATCGCGGAGGCCATTGAGATTGGCCGGTGCGGTGGCTGCGCGGTGGAAATCTATCATCTGAAAGCATCGGGCAAACAAAACTGGCACCTGATGCCGAAGGCCATCGACTTGATCGAAAGTGCGCGCGCCGAAGGCATCGACGTAACCGCCGATATGTACCCATATCCCGCCAGCGGCACGGGGCTGAACGCGCTGATTCCAGAATGGGCTTACGAAGGCCATAAACTCTTCGAGCGGCTGCGCGATCCGAGCATCCGGGAAAAGTTAAAAAAGGAGATGCTGACGCCGGACGATTTCCGCGCGAAGACCGCCGATCACGTCATGCCCGTTGGCTTCAAGAAGGCGGAACATAAGAAGTTCCTCGGTAAGCGAATGGACGAAATCGCGCGCCTGCGCGGGCAGGATTGGCCCGAGGCGGTCATGGATCTGATTTTGGCTGAAGAAGACCGCATCTTCACGGTGTATTTCACGATGTCCGAAGACAACTTGAAACTGCAACTGCGCCTGCCGTGGATCAAGATCAGCACCGACGCCGGAGGCGAGGAGCCATCTGCCGAACCTAAGCCCGGCCATCCGCGGGGATTTGGCACCTACCCGCGCGTGCTGGGAAAATACGTGCGCGAAGAACGGGTCCTGTCCCTCGAAGACGCGGTCCGGAAAATGACCTCCTCGGTCGCCAACCGGCTGGGGTTAACCGAGCGTGGGACCCTGCGTCCCGGACAGTTCGCCGATGTCGTTATTTTTGATCCCGCGACCATCGGCGACCGGGCAACCTTTGAAAATTCAAAGGTCCTGTCTGTGGGAGTGCGCGACGTTTGGGTGAACGGGACCCGTGTGCTGAAGAACGGCGAGCACACCAACGCCATGCCAGGCCGCATCGTAGACGGTCCCGGCCGCAAGGTGAAGCACGGTTGAACCAACGCTGAAAGCGGAAGACCGTGGCCAAGACGCGCCGTTTGGTAATCCTGACGGAAGGACAACGAGGCCCTTTCTCGTCCCAGGCAGCCCAGTCCGTCTTCCGTTACACCACGCGGTGGGACGAGATACCCCTCTTGATGGTTTAGGTGTCCTTTTCCAAATCTCTGATCGTATATTCAGGCCCCGCCAGAAGCGCTCCCCCCGTCGTCGTCCAAATATGCCCCCACGAGCGCCGTATCTCCGGTGATCGCAACCGACCAGCCAAAGTTATCGCTGGGCGCCGCATCCATGGCGGTGAGCTTCGCTTGCTGGCTCCAGGCACCCGCGCTGTGCACGAAAACATAAGCCGCGCCCGAAGCACTCCCCCCGTCGTCGTCCAAATATGCCCCCACGAGCGCCGTATCCTCGCAGAGCGCGACCGACCAGCCGAACCGATCATCCGCCGCAGGATCCCAGGCGGTGAGCTTCGCCTGCTGGCTCCAGGCCCCGGCGTTGCGCACGAAAACGTACGCCGAGCCTGAGTCAGTCCCCCCGTCGTCGTCCTTATACGCCCCGATCAGCGCCGTATCGCCAGAGACCGAAACCGAATGGCCAAAGAGGTCGCTCGCCGCCGCGTCCGACGCCGTCAGTTTCGCTTGCTGGCTCCAGACCCCGGCATTCCGTACGAAGATGTACGCGGAGCCCGAATCGCCCACTCCGTCGTCATCATGTGGTGCCCCCATCAGCGCCGTATCGCCGGAGAGCGCGACCGACCAACCGAACCAATCGAACGCCGCCGCGTCCGACGCCGTCAACTTCGCTTGCTGGCTCCAGACCGCGCACCGTATGGTTCGGAAATACGCCAATCGCGCCCGCATCGCCTCGCAAAATGCTACGCGAACCTGAAGTTGGCACCAGTCTAGGGGGTTGACTTCGAATCAGATGCAGAGTCGGGGTACGCGTGTAGTCCTTTGCACTCAAACCCCAAAATACCTCTGCACTGATTTGCACGGAATCCTAATACGGTCGTTAGCCCGGTCATACCCTTTGCGTTTGCCCATCCCATCGATCCAGATAGGCTGATCCTCTGTTCTCCGGGGAGCAAAAACTCTTGCATCTCCTGGTAAGTCAACGCTT
>BTVV01000257.1:0-3081 GCA_045863855.1 Planctomycetota bacterium
GTGAGACGAAATCTGTTGCCTGTTAGGATTCATTCAAAAACCTCCGCTCGGCTTCCATTGAACTGATTGACCTGTATAGTGGGAGATTTTATGTTAGTCCGTCGCAAGAGATTCAGGCGTGCAGCCGCCATGTCGCCGCTCGTCCATCGGCGCGGTAGACCCACGTGCTGCCTCGTGATGCGCCCGCGTCTGCAGGGAACCGATTCCCGCTTCGGCGCTTCCATTGTACTGCGGATAGTAAATCGGTGACAGCAGGTGCAAGAACCGATCATCCCGCATGCCATGTCACCATTGCGCTCCGCCCAAGGCCAGCGTGTGTAGTGTCCCCCCTCCCTCTGTACAACTCTGAAGTTTATTGAGCGAGAGTTTCCACGGCTTGGTTCCATGCTTTTCGAGGAAGGCGGCTTTGCGCTGTGGAGGGCCCCGCCGCCCTGCCTTTCTACATGGAACAAGCCGTGGAAAACTCAGGCTCGCGTGCTTCCTCCGTTTCGCGCACCGCTGGCATGCGGGCGCTCGGTTCCCAGGCCTTCGCTCCGACCTTGCTCCATGGATTGCCTTGCGTTCACGCTGCGGCCGTCGCGCGCAGCGCCTCCGCGTTCGCTTCGTCCGGCGTGCGATACTTCAGCGCCTGATGCGGACGCTCCGCCCCCCGAAGGCGCTGCACGCCTCCTTCGCCGTGCCCGGGCCAATGGCGAAAACGCCCAGTGGAAAGCCGTTTTTGGCAAAGCCAAAAGCCCTGGCCGTCATAGATCAGGACCTTCACCGCCGTCCGGCGACGGTTCCTAAAGACGAACGCCGTCCCCGAGAACGGATCCGAGGCCAGCTCCTGCTTGCACAACCGTGCCAATCCGTCGATCCCTTTTCGGAAATCCGCGGCCTCCAGCGCCACCAGGATCCGCAGCTGCGGCGTGATCTGGATCACGCCCCGGCGCCCCAGAACGCCTGGCTCAAGCTCGCCCAATCGGGGGCGCCCGCGCCCTTGTGATGAATCCGCATCTTGCCGCCGTCGGGCCGCTCGAACTCCACCACGCACTCCAGGCCGCCCGGCAACGGCAGCACTTCCACAAAGGAGGGCGACGGCGTATTCGGCCTCGAACCGCCAGCGGCCGCAACGCGGCGCTTCAGTCCGGCGTATTCCAGCCGCAGCGCGTGCGAAGTCCGGTGGACGCCGTACGTGCGAGCCAACGCAACCGCCTGCTGCCAAAGGCGGTCAGGAATCCGGCGCTGAGTACGCTGCCGCCGCCACTGCGCCAGCACATGGGCGGCATGCGTCAAAGCCGGGGGGAACGTCTGAGCACGCCGCGGCATCGGAGCGCCTCCTCGGGGCCTTCGAGTTCAACCAAACTCGATGCCCAAGAATACCGACGACGACGAACGGACTCACGCATGCTTGCCGGAAGGACACAGTTTGTCAAAGAGCATGGCCGAACCGAACAACATCTTAAACCACGCCCACTCAACCTTACCTATGGCCTCATAGCGAGCGATCTTGACCGGCTCCAAAATCGTTCAACTCCCTCGTACTTCACCCATTTACACCGTGCGAACATTTTTAACATAGACGGCTCCCTGCAACCCGACCCACAACCGCTTGTGGTTTCCGGCATGCGCCTCTAACATGCGGTGTGTCCCAACAAGCTCACTTCGACCGCTTGGGGCCTAGACTACCTTCTACTTCAATTCTAGCTCGGTGAAACTCGCGAAGCCGTTCGAGGATTTCGCGTTGGGACTGAAGCGCCTTTTCCTGAAGCAGAAGAACCTGAAGAATATCTACATCCCCCTTGTCGAATGCTTTCCCCATTAGTTCGAGACTCCTTTCCAGCCGCGGTGCAACTTCAGCAAAGAACACCTTCAACTCCGCATCGAGGGTTGCCATACCAGTCCACGCGGCATGGAATTCGGCCCGTGCCGATTGAAGGTTTGCCTCGTAAGAGCGTCGTTTCTGTTCGCGCTCGGCGGTTCTAACCACGATTTCGCCTTGGTTGCGATTGAAAAACGGAATCTCGAACGCAAGTCCAAGCCCCCAACGGCCGTTGCGCTCCCCATCCCCGCCTTCGGAAGTAGGCCCGAGGGAAACACGGGGGAACTGCTTCCGGCAGGCGATTTGCAGATCCCGTTCCGCCACTAGGTAGTCCTTTTCTGCCGCCACAAGGTCAAATCTTCGCGAGCGAAGCTCTTCCGCCAATTGCTCCACCTCGCCTTGGGGCGGCGTATAAGCAAGCGGCTTCTCGTCCTTTTGGAGTCGCGTATCGTGATTGGGCGGAAGACCAATTGAGCGATTCAAACCTTGCATCGCAAGTTTCCGCGCACCCTCCAACTGCTTCGCTTGCCGTTCAAGGTTGGCCAGTTCCGTTTCAGCGACCAGCACGTCAAGCTCAGATGCGGCGCCGCGTGCATGCCTTGCCTTCAACACGGAAAGGGTCTTGTTCGATATCTCTTTTTGCTTTTCGTTTAGCGAGATGGCCTCGTCTTCATAGACCAGGCCCAAGAACGCCTGACGGGTTTCATTTGCGAGACGCCATTCCTTGTCGGCAACCTCCCACGCCACTTGCTCCATGCGCGTTCGAGCGCGGTCCTTGCGCGGCCCTCGTGTAATCAATGCCTCGGATAAATCGAAAAGCGCGTTGGCCTCTCCGGCAATTTGGACCGGACCCACAGGGGGCGTAAGCCACGTAGTATCAATCTCAGGGTTGGGCAGCAGGCCAGCCTCGATAAGTTGACCTTCGGCAATTCCTCGCCCCATTCGGAAAGCTCGGATCTCTGGGTTAAGCGTTATCGCCAAACCGGCAGATTCATCGATTGAAAGGCCGTCGGAGTAATCAAAAGACAAAGGCTCATTTTCCATGGAGGTCTTCGCACCCCCTGGCCTTAAGGCAAGATCCTCCAACCGGAGGCCCTCAATGCGACTCCACACGCGCCCCGGCTCAAGTGGCACAGGACGATATCGCGCACAACCAGCTTGAGCAAAAATGACAAATGCTAAGGCAAAATAAAGACTGCGCTTCATTTGTCCCCTCCCGCCACCAAACGACGCATCAGGCTCTACCTCTTAATCGCGCCATCCAGTTTTTTAAGATACGC
>BTVV01000258.1:0-3013 GCA_045863855.1 Planctomycetota bacterium
TCATTGTACTGCGCGGCTTCTTCGGCGGCCTTGGCTTTGTCGGCCGCGTTGTCGCCGCCCTTCTGCTGGTAGTTCGTCCACTGCGCGGCTTTATCGCCCGTGGCGGGCGCCGTGCCGTTCTGCTTGGCTTTGTCGAGGATCTCTTTCACGCCTTCGATCTGCTGCTTCATCTCGTTCTTGCGGATGAATTCGTCGTAGGCCATCTTGAGGCGGTCTTCGAGCGCGTTTTTGGGTGCGTTATTCTCGAAGAGCTTCGTGCCTTCGGGCGCCATGGCTGGCGTCCCGGCTTCGCCCGCTTGGAGCGCCGCGCAGGCCAGCAGCGCCGCAACCGCCGCCCAGGCATAGGCTTGCCGACAAACCGCACGCTCGTCCACGCGCGCCACCGCCACCGTCAACCGCCGCCGTGCGAACCGTTCCACAGGCCGCTCCCTCGCTCTGGTTTGGTGAACCCCGCCCGGGGCCGCTGTTCCAAGTCTACGAGCCCTTGCACGTTAGACGCGTACCGCGCTCCCTTTAATGCGGCATTTCGACGGCGCCGGCTCGATTGCCGCAGCCACCCCATAACTCCTTTTAAGGACTAGGCTTGCGCCTTCGCCAAGCGCTCGCCAAGCACACGCCCAGCAGAATCCCCAGCAGCGCCGCAACGCCGGTCTCCCCCAGCCGGCACGCCCAAGTGCGTTCGGACGGCTCGAGCAAAGTCTTCAACCGGGTCCGGCCGATTCCCACTACGTCCGGCGGGACCAGGAGTTCCACGCGCCCCAGCGGATCGACCTGGAGCGTATGCCCCGAGTTCGTGATGCGCAGCAACGGGCGGCGGACTTCGACCGCACGGAGCACCGCGGCGCGGCGATGCATAACCGCTCCGCTGGAACCATAGAACCAACCGTCGTTTGTGACGTTGACGAGGACCTCTGCGCCGGACTCGACGGCTTCGCGCGCCAGATCGGGATGGACGTCCTCGACGCAGATGTTGAACGCGCAGCGCTTCCCGGCGGCCTCGAAAACGGGACTGGGAGCGCTGCCCGGCGTATACGTATCTCGCGTCACGCTGCGGAGTTGCTTCAAGAACGGGAAGGTCTTCGTCCACGGGATGTACTCGCCGAACGGAACGAGCCGGCGCTTGAAGTACTGCGCTTGAATCAAGCCCTGCGCGTCCATGAAAAAGACACCGTTGTGCCAGCGCTGCTGCCAGACGTCTTTGAGTTCCAGGTCCGCGTCGTTGATCCAGTCGCTTCCGAAGATCGTCGGAACGCCATAGCTGCGCACGACTTCGGCGAAGCGTTCGGAATGCTCGTCGCGGTTGTAAACGCCCGGCACCATGGTTTCGGCCCAGCAGACAAGATCGGGGCGCTCGCCGGGCGGCGCTTCGTCGATGGCTTTACGATGCAGGGCGAGGTGGTTGTCGAGTTGCGTGCGCTGCTGCGCGAGCGTGCGTTCGATCTTCTGATATTCGCAGCCTTGGAGCAGCGCGACGCGCGGGCCGTTAAGGTCGATCCGCGGTTCGAGTTGCGCGATGCGGACGCGGCCGAAGCAGAGCGCGGCAAAGAGGAGCGCAAAGCACGCGGCGGCGCAGAGTTGGCGAGCGCGCGGCGATCCCGGCGGAGCTTGAACGCGGGCGCTCACGAAGGCCGGAAGCACGAAAGCGCCGAGCGCGTTGAAACTCGCGATAAGGAACGTAAGTCCCCAAACGCCCAAGAGTTCGGCAAGCTGGCGGAGTTGCGGGTCGTCCACGGTGGCGTGGCCGAGGAGCAGCCAGGGCCAGCCGAGAACCGGGACGCGGGCGCGGAGGATCTCGAGGAGCGTCCAGACCGCGGCGCTGCCGAAGACGGCGCACGCGACGTTCAAGCGCGCCAGCGGGCGCACGGCAAGGTTTCCGGCGGTGAAATAAAGCGCGGTGTAGACGGCACTTGCGATGGCGCCGCCGACGGCTTGCGTGGCGATGAACCAGCAGCCGGCGAAGCTCCAGAGCAACGCGGCGAGCGCCGCGCAGGCGAACGCGTGGCGGCGTTTTTCGGCGGCGGCGCAGGCGTACCAGACCGGCGCAAGTGCAAGCCAGACCGGAGCTTGCGCGACGTCGGTCGCGGTGAGCGCGAGGAGCGCGCCGGAGAGCGCGGCGAGGAGCAGGCCGACTTTCAAAAGCTCGTTTCCCGTTTCCGGTTTCCAGTTAACGGCATAGGGCAACCTCAAGTGCCGGCTATTATTACATCTTCGGGCGGCCAAAGAGTTCGCGCGCTTGCGGATCCCATTTCCAGGCGATGGCTTGCAGCGGATGCGCGCCTTGATCGACTTCGGCGCGCGTGACGCTTTGCGTAACACAGACGGCGCTGAACTTGGGCGCGTCGCCGGCGTAGATGCGGGTCCGTTCCTGGGCCGCGATCAGTTGCGTAAATGCTGCCGGGAGCGGGTTTTCGGACGGCCAAGTGAGTTCGAACAGCCAGGCTGCGGCGGCGTTTTCGCGGGGCACACGGAGGAAAAGGCGCGCGAGTCGGCGGCCGTCGTAGCCGGGCGGATAGAGCGCGGCTTCGGCGCGGACGGTTTGCGCGGGCTCGAAGGGGCCGGGAATGGGCAGCGGCGGGCGGCGCGTGCGCAGTCCTAACCAGATGAAGAATCCCAAGTTAACGAGGGTAAACCAGGCCACGCCACCACCGGCGGTGACTTCCCAGCGCTGCGTCGTATAGCCGTAATAAACGAGCGCCAGGATGCCGGCGCTGAGGACGCCGAACCAGAGGACGCGGGACCAGTCGAAGCCGCGGCCGGCGAGCCACCAGCGGAACCAGTCGTGGTACTCCTGGCGGCGCCAGAGGTTAAGGCGCAGCGCGAGGGCTTCCGGCGGCGGGTCCGTTCCGCGCAGCTCGGGGGCGGCGCGGTCCCAAGCGGCCTGGAAGTCGGGCGATTCGAGCATGATGCAGGAGGTTTTACGCGCGCGGCGGGCGGAGGGCAACAGGCGCGGCGGTGCGGCGCGGGGCGTTATTTATAACGGGATTTGAGGGGTCAATGTTCCACGTGGAACATT
>BTVV01000259.1:0-2963 GCA_045863855.1 Planctomycetota bacterium
GCACCCTTCACCGACGCCTACTCGTAGATGCAAGGCCCGCTACCGGCCACCCGCCCAATTTTGCGTGGCTTGGTTTCTAGAAAATCTTTGTAATAACTCCCTCAGCCACAATCCTTGCCCCTTCCCTAAATTCGAAGTGGGCTCCAATTTTCAATGTTGGAACTAACCGGTCATGACCGCCACCAATCACAATTAGGCACTCTGCGGTGTCCCCAAGCTCGAGTCTCTCTGCCTTGAAGAAAACGGAACAAGCCCAATTTTGATCGAGATAATAAAATTGAGGTCTATACCCTGAGTAGATTGGAGTATTGCGGCCTCCCTCGTCAGTTCGAAGGCATCGAACTTGTCCACCTATGTCCGGTTGAAGCATCTCGGTCATTGTGTATTCTCAGTCTATCTGGAGCTGGCTCCTTCGCCCATGCAGCGAAACCCAAGGCACCGACCTTTCACGTGTTGCGGCCGGGCCCGCCGGTAACTTGACCGGACCAGATCGTAAGGTCCAACCCAACTTCCTCCGTGCTCGCCGGGCGAGTGGTCGGTATTGGGTGCCGCGGAGCAAGCGTCGTGAGATTGCTCCGCGCCTCACCAATCGCGCCCGCTCAAGCCGCCAACCATTTATCTACCGCCGTGGGTTTGCCCACTCTCAACCTTTGATCCAAGCACTCAAAGCCCGTCCGCGGTCGCTCTACCGGGGCCGTCTGGCGCACTCCCCTTAGGCGAGCAGTTCGGCCAGGAGCAAGCCAACCGCGCTTGCTCCTGGGAACCCATCAAACAAACCTACCGCCCACTCGCCCCCGTCAAAAGCAAAAGACCTAGGCAAGACTGCTTAGGAGGCGCACCTTCTGGCTTTCTCACCGTCCGCGCGCGGCGGAAAGGCCAATCAGGATCAGGCCCACTACGATCACGGCCGAAGCCAAGATACGGGTGCGGCCACCGGATTCTTTAAGCAGCGTGATCCCGGCGAGCACGCCCAGCACGATGGAAAACTGGCGCATTGCGGCCACGTAGGAAACTTGCGTCGAAAGCGAATACGCCCAAAGAATGAGCAGATAGGTTCCGAAAATCAGAAGCCCCACGGTCAGCGCACGGCGGGCTTCGAGGGTCCAGACGCGGCGGAAGGTCTCGGGTTCGGCGACGAGGCGCGCGCCGAGGGCCAGCGCGACGGTGCTGCTCAACCATTCCAAATAGCCGTACAGAAACGCGGCTTGCGGACGCGGGAAGCGTTCGACCATGTAGCTCATGCCGAGGTCGTCGATCAGCGTGTAGCCGCTGGAGGCCAGCGCCGCGAAGATCGCCCACGCGCTGGCGCGGTTGAGGTAGTCCTTGAGCCGGATGCCTTTTCCGGGCTGCCACGGCAGGAGGAAGCATCCGAAGACGACCAGGACGATGCCCACGGCGGCCGGCCAGGCGGGCCAGAGTCCGCGCAAGGTTCCGGCCAGCAGCAGTACGAAGATCGGCGTGGTGCGCACCAGCGGGTAGACGACCGAGATATCTCCGAGGCGGTACGCTTTCACGAGGCCCAGGTAATAGGCGGCTTGAAAGCAGCCGGTGACGGCGAGGCAGACAAAGAGTTCCGGGCGGGCTTGGAGAATGCCGGCGCCGTCCCAGAGCCAGAAGACCGGCAGACCTGCGGCTAGGACGCCGAGGCTGCCGAGCAGAAAGAAGTTCAGGCCTTTGCTCGACTGCTTGGTCCACAGGTTCCAGGTGGCGTGGCTGACGCAGGAGATCAGGACCAGCACGATGGCCAGGGGGCTCATGCGAGGGCGCTTCCGTTCCACGGCATGCGGGCGAACGAAATCAGTCTACGAGAAAGCGCGCGCCGCTGTAGTCTAAATGAATTCACCTGCGTGTCTTTCGATTGGGCCGAAAAAGGGCTTCGCGATGCGTTCACCCCGGTTGAAGATCCTGACTTGGAATATCCTCGAAGGCGGCATGGACGGGCGCCTGGAAGGCATCTTGAAACAGATTCGCTCGGTGCGGGCGGACGTGGTGGCGCTCCAGGAATGCAACGGCTGGAACCATCGCGGCTCGAAGTTGCTGCGGCTGGCCGAGCGGACGCTGGGCATGGCGGGCTTCCCGTTCTGGACCACGCACGGATACCAGCCGGTGGTGCTGACGAAGGTGCCCGGCGCGGCGGCGGTCGAACACGACGATCAGGACCATTTCCACCTGGGCTATCAGGAGATCCGGCTTCCGCTTCCCGGCGGGCGGACATGGCATTTCTTTAATACACACCTGAACCCGTTCGTGGAATCCGCTCGCGTGGCTGAGATCCGAACGCTGGGTCGCGCGATGCGTCCGCACCGCAACGGGTTCTGCTCGCTGACCGGCGATCTGAACAGCCTCGCGGAGGGCGATACGTTTTGCGGCATCCGCATGCGCAAACGCACGCGCGTCGATCTGAACCGCGACCGTTTGGTGCGCATCCTTTTCGACTACGTGGGGCTGTGCGGACAGGACGGCTACGGCGACGTGACGAATCCCACGGCGTGGTTGCGCGTGCCCGTGCGCATCCGGCGCATGCAGGACCGCGTCGAGCTTCGCGCCGAGGTGACCTCGTATTTGAAGCGGCAGGGCTGGACCGATCTCTACCGCAAGTTTCATCCCGGGGAGCCGGGGTACACGGTTCCGAGCCGCCAGCCGTTCGCGCGGATCGATTACGCCTGGCTTTCCCCGGCGCTGGCGCGGCGCGCACTCTCCTGCGAGGTGTTGAGCGGCACGCGGCTCTCCAAACTTTCGGACCACTTTCCGCTGCTGTGGGAAGTGGAAACCGGGGCCTAGCAGGCTCGCGCGCCAGCTCGATTGAAGGGATTCGCGGCAACGGATAGATTGACGGCATGAGCGCGGCTCCCGCATCCGGTCCCACGTCCGCTTCGCCCGAGGTTCTGGCGGCGGAGTGCCTGCAGGGTTCTCGGCGCGCGGCGGCGCGTCTGATCTCGATGCTGGAGTCTTCGGACGGCGGC
>BTVV01000260.1:0-2891 GCA_045863855.1 Planctomycetota bacterium
CCTTACCGGAGCCGGCAGCCGCCTGAAAGGGCTCTCCGAATTCGTCAGCCGGCGCATGCGCACCGAAACGAAACCGCTCGAAATCTTCCGCAATCTCGACCTTTCCAAGCTCTCGCCACCGGCCGCCGAAGCGCTCAAGAAGGAACAGGACACCATGGCGATCGCCGTGGGCGTCGCACTCGCCGGATTGTGCCGCGGCGGCATCTCGTTCCTGCTTTGGCCGAAGGAGCTGATCGAACGCAAGGAGTTCTGGGCGCGCGGAGCCTACCTCTATTACGCGGCTGCGTTGATGCTCGGCGTGCTGGGCTTGTTCTGGCTGACGCCGGTGCGCGACGCGGAGGTACTGGCCGAGAACAAACTGACCGGCGAAAACGCGGTGCGCGTGGCCGAGAAGGAAAAGATGCTGCTGGATAACCTGTCCGAGCAGCAGGACGAACTCGCGCGGCGCCTGGATCAGATCGACGAGAACGTGAACTCGGGGCGTTTCCTGCTCGGCGTGCTGGAGCAGCTTAAGTATTCCAAGCGCTGTCCCAAAGATGTGTTCATTACGCAGATCACGACGACGATGCCGCAGGTGGTGCTGAAAGGCAGCGAACCGAAGGACGAGCAAGGCGCGCCGGCCGCGGTTCAGGCCGGTCCCAAGCTGACCGAGAACGGCCCCACCCGCGCGCCCAAGGCAAGTCCGGTGGCCGCCGAAAAGGAAGCCGAAACGCCCGACGCGCTTAGCACGCTGCAGGCGCAGGCCAAGATTTACATCCGCGGGTACGTGCGCGCCCAGCAGAAGTCCGACCTGATCGACCGCATTCGCGGCGACCCGACCAAGAGCCGCGCCGAGTTCGTACCCGGCTTCTGCGACCTCCTGGTTCCGTACCCGAAGGAGCCGTACCACCCGGAAAACGTATTCAAGGAAGTGCGGCCCATCTGGATCAACCCGGACGACCAGAGCCAGGGGCCCGCGTTCTTCCTGAAGGAATTCGTGCTGGAAGCGCATGCCAAGACGCCGCGCGAGTCGAAGGAGTTCGAACGTTCGCTACAGGCCGGCGGGACCGTTCGCCCTCAGCCCGTCGTAGCGCCCGCTCCGGCCGAAGGGGCAGCTCCGAAGCAGACGGTTCCGGCGGAAGCGCCGGCTCAAGCCGCTCCAGCCGCGCAACCGGTTCAGCCGGAAGCGCCCAAGCCGGCCGAACCGGCCGGTGGATTCGTGCTACCGCCCCAAATGCCCGGACCTGAAAAGCCGGCCGAAAAGACGAAGTGAGGATGTAGCGCATGGCGCTGGATGTCACGGACCAGAAACTGATCAAAGGCATCGTGTTCTTCGCGGTGCTGGGCCTGACCGTGTATTTTTGGCCCTTCGAAGCCCCGTGGCCGGGCCTGCAGACGCAGGCGCAGAAGACGGATTTGACCGTTCAGGAATTGCGCAAGGTACGCGAGAAGTACATCAAGCAGTACCCGCCGGTGCGCGAAGCGGTGTGGGGCTCCGAGGACTCCGAGGCCACCGCCGGAGCCTCCGGCACGCCGACGGAAGAGCGCAAAAAAGAATACCACCACGACGTCACGGACAAGCACACGCTGATTCAAAGCTACCAGGCCAGCAACCGCATGGACTTCGCGGCCTGGACCGAAGTGCCGGCGGAAGAAACGCTGCCGGGTTTTTACTTCGCGCGCGAGTTTCAGAAGAAGCGTCTGGTGCTGAACGAAGAATGCCGCCGCGCCGACGTGCAACTCCTCGATCCCGAAGTCGGCTTCGGCGCATACGGCGGCGGCACGGAAATGCAGCTCTCCCGCGCACGAGAACTGCTCCGCGAACTGTTTATCGCCGAGATGATCGTCAAACTCTGCGTCCGCTCGAAGCAACAGCAGGAAAAGGCCGAGAAAGACGCCGGTAAGCAGCGCGAAGCGTTCATGCGGATCGTGCGCATCGCACCGGAGAAGTCCTACGCCAGCGGACCGTTCGTGCGCAAGCTGAATCCACGCTACGACCCCAAGGAGACCAATCCGCGCAGCGATAAGTTCAACAAACATATCGTCGTCAGCATGAGCAAGTTCATCCAGATGTATCCGGTCCAGATCGTGTTGCAGTGCGACCCCAACAGCTTCATGCGCTTCCTGTACGCGGTGCGCCAGGAACAGGGGCAGTTCCTCGTGATTCAGAATCTGGATATGATCTCGCCGCTCATCCGCGACAGCACGGCCGATCAGAGCGAACTGGAGCGTTTGCAGGCGCTGGTGCCCGAAGGCGACCAGGAAGTAAACGAAAACCGCATTTGGGTCCGTATGTCGGCGGCCGGGATGGATTTCTTCGATCCCGCCAAGGGCAGCCTGGACGCGGCCAAAGGCGCGCCGAGCGGAACGTTTGCGGAGCGGAAGCCGAAGAAAGATCGTACGCCGGTTAAGGCCAGCGGGCATTGAACCCGCCCGCTTGAAGGCGTACGGTCCGCTGGGCATAAGAGTAGGATGGGGACGGGACTGCGAACATGGCGAAGCTGAAGAGCCAGGGATTCAATAAGGAGCAGCTCGTCTTTCTGCTGGCGAGCGTGCTGCTGGCCGTGAGCTTTTACCGGCTTCTCGCGCCCTCCCATTGGCCGCTGGCCTCGCGCCCGGTCAGCCTGGAACCCAACCGCCCGGTCACGCGTATGGGCGGCCCTCAGAAGTACGAAGTCGTAAAATTCGAAGACAAGCGCAGCGTGGATGCCTTCCTCGCCGGCGACCGCAAGTCGCCTTTCTCGCCCAAGGATTACATCGCCGAACGCAACCCGGACACCGGAACGAAAAACACCTCTAAAAATCCGCCGCCGGCGGGGGGGGGCGGGGGGGGGGGGGCGGCCCCACCACGGTGCTTGACCTGCGCGCCGACGTGAACCGCGACGGCAGCGTGGACACGGTGGGAACCAGCG
>BTVV01000261.1:0-2831 GCA_045863855.1 Planctomycetota bacterium
CACGGCCATATCCGCGCCATACGTTGGCGGCATTTGAATCTGTTCGGCAAGGAGGCCGAGCTGTACGAAATCGCTTCGAGCTAGCAAGATGGGCGAAGTCTAATATTGAATAACACCGTATGTGTCAAAAATGTTCGTGAGGCGTAAACGGTCGATGTCGTAGAAGGTTGAACGTCGTTGAAGCTCGAACCAATAGCCGGGTCTTCGAGGCTGCCTCGCGGCTGGAGGACATTCCCGCCGCCCCGGCGGAAGCGTTGCGAGGATTTCGCGACCTGACGGGCGCGGTTATGGGCGAGATAGACGAGTTTGCTCCGGGCGACACTCATGCAGTAGGAGACGAACATGCCTCGCGCCGAACGTGAGTTTTTCGCCACGCTACTGGACGCACTAACCCGCGTGGAGAGCCCCGCCGAAGGACGGCTGGCCATAGTCCGCGAAATCACTCGGCAAACCGGATCCATCTGGGGGCATGCCATAGACGTGAACGGCGTTCGCGCGAGGCGGCAATTCACCGATTACGCGTGGGGCGTGATGGACGATGTCACGGCGATCTCTCGAGAACACGCCCATTACACATGGAAAAACCCCCTCTGGAGCCATGTGGATGGATTGAAGGGCCGAGTCTTCCAGCACGCTGAAGTTCTGGGGGAGAAGGAGTGGGCCGGGTGCGAATTCCACGCCGATTTTATTGACGCACACACGGGCTTCAAGGACCTTGTGGGTGTGGGCGTACGGACCGCAGGCCCAGGCTTTTGGCTGCTCGTCTTTGCGCATCAGAAAATGAAGTACTTCAAGTCCAGACACCGAAGACTACTCCGACAGGTCGAGCCGATGGTCTACCGCGCTCTGGCCAACCTGGACCGATGGGAGACTCGATGGAACGACTTGGCGGCGATTTGGAGGATCTCTGGAGAGGCGCTGGCAGCCATTCGAGTCGTGCGAGGCGCTCCGACTCTGGAAATGAGTACTCCCGACGCGGCCCGGATTCTAAAGTTGGACTTGTCCCCTTCCGGGACCAACCTGGCGCTGCGGGAATTCCTGCGCTTGGGCGTGCGGGCCACGGGACCCCTGGCGGGTGCGGTCTCCTGGCAAGCGCCGGATGGGCGCGCCTATTGGCTCAGTTCCATATCCCCTTCCGAGGGACTCTACTTCGTCCGCTTCGAATCTGAAGGAGGTAGCGCATCGAGCGGAGATCCCGCCCTCGCGGCAGGCGCTCGGCGCGCCGGGCTCTCGGCGCGCGAAGTACAAGTTCTCGCCCTGGTCGCCCGTGGAAGTTCTGACAAACAGATTGCCACGGATCTGGGGCTTTCTTACCATACCGTTCGCTCCCACCTGCGTGGCATCTACTCGCGTTTAGGCGTCGCGGGGCGCATAGAGGCCATCCATAAGCTCCGGCTGGACGCCGCCGGTGAGCCGACCTGATTCGTGATCCGTGTTATTCCGTTCGCCCGGTTCCCAGTGGAGCCTCTTATATTAGGGTTAATTTCTAGTCCGAATTGGCTATTAGGACTCTATTGTATTCCTTAGTACGCGGAAATACGCTGGTGGAAGAACCCTGAGTGAAGTTAGGACATCTATCAATATATTCCGTGAGGATATCGCATGTCTAGGCATCAGGCGTTGATTTTGGGGTTGTACCTGTGCGCTCTGGTCTGTGACAGAGACATGGTTCACGCGCAATCCGTAGGGGCGGAACGGTCTCCAAGGCCCCGTATCGCGGGCACCGGATGCGCGGGTGACGGCAAGCGCGCCGAGCTACCCCCCGATCAACATGCCTCCATCATGAAGCAGGTTCAGAATTCGATGTACAGCTTCGAGGCGTCCACGCTCCCGTCGCAAGTGGGATTGCAGTGGGGCTCGAACTACAAACAGGGCTATCGCATGCTGGCCGGTCCGGCGGGGATGCTGTTCATGCATCGGCCGGCAAGCCAACGCCCAGGTCCTAAAGGCCAGGTTGTGTCGTCCGAACCCGATTCGGGGACCAAGGACTGGTACTTCGGCCTTAACGCCACGGCCTACGGGTACGGGGAAATGTTGAGCCCGGTCCCGGCGGGCGAGGTACACGCTGAGGCAACGCGGCTGGAGATCCGTCGCCCGGGTCTGATCGAATGGTTCATCAATCGGCCCGCTGGGCTTGAGCACGGTTTTACGCTGGAACGCGCGCCCAACGGCGAGTTGCGTGGCCTCGGCGGTCTGTGCGTACAACTGACCATTAACAGCGACCTGCGCGCTAAACTGGCCGCCGACGGGCAGAACCTCTTGCTGGCCGCGGGCGAGCGGACGGTGCTGCGTTACGAGAAGCTTCTCGTCACCGACTCCGAAGGCAAGATGCTGGAAGCGCGCATGGCGCTGGACGGCGAGAAGCTGAGTCTTTCCGTCGAGGACCACGACGCGGTCTATCCCGTGACGATTGATCCGGTGATTGTGACGGAACAGGCCAAGCTGTTGGTGGGCTCGGAGTTGTCCGCGCAGGAGGATGCACAACTAGGCTACTCGGTGGCCCTGGACGGCGACCTTGTGGTGGTGGGCGCACTTATTCATGATGTATCGCCATTCGCGGATGCCGGGGCGGCCTTCGCCTTTGCCCGGAGCGGAGCCGCCTGGACGCTGGAGGCGAAGCTGACTGCCTCGGACGCGGCGGCGAACGATCTGTTCGGCATCTCGGTCTCGGTCTCCGGGGATACGGCGCTCGTGGGGGCGTACGCGGACGACGACGGGGGGAGCAATTCGGGCTCTGCGTATGTCTTCATCCGCAACGCCGGGGTCTGGAGCCAGCAGGCGAAGCTGACCGCCTCGGACGCGGCGGCGAACGATCGGTTCGGCTGGTCGGT
>BTVV01000262.1:0-2825 GCA_045863855.1 Planctomycetota bacterium
CACGATATGCTTCACCCCAAGCAATCGGAGCGATGCAACCGCTGCCTTGGCCTCTGGCCGCACAAGATCGGCTACCGCGATCAGTCCACAAACATGGGTCTCATTACCGATGACCACGACAGTCTGTCCAGCCCTGGTCATAGCCTCAAGCCGCTCATGTACATCGGGCGTCTCCTGGCCGCGTTCTTCCAGATAGCGGTGCGATCCGAGCCAGAATGCTTTGCCATTGATTCGAGCGCTCGCGCCTTTTCCTTGGATGATCTGGAAGTCGCACGCAGGAGCGGCAGGCACGCCCTTTGCCTTTGCATGGGAGACGATGGCATGCGCCAAAGGATGGTCGCTGTTAGCCTCAATGGCTGCCACCCGCTCAAGCAGTTCCCGCTCGTTGTGCCCACTCAGCGGAATAACTTCGATGACGGCAGGCTTGCCCTGGGTCAATGTTCCCGTCTTGTCGAAGGCCAGCGCCTGGATGTTCGCCGGGGCTTCCATGTACACGCCACCTTTGACCAACACACCGTTACGCGCGCACGAGGCCATGGCGGCGACAATGCTGACCGGCGTTGAGATAACCAGCGCGCATGGACAGCCAATGACCAGCAATACAAGTGCTCGATAAAACCACTCAGATGATGGTTGGCCGAGGAACACCGGCGGTCCAACGGCAATGACGGCGGCCAGCGCCATGACGACAGGAGTGTAAACCTTCGCGAATTTTTCAACCCACTGCTCCGATGGCGCACGGCGGGACTGCGCCTCCCCCACCATCCTTATGATCCGAGCCAAGGTAGTGTCTTGGGCCGTTTTCGTTGTTTCAATAACGATCAAGCCGTCGCCGTTGATAGAGCCTGCGAACGCCGGATCGCCCGGCTGCTTCGGCGTCGGGGCGCTTTCCCCCGTAATAGGCGCCTGGTTTACGAAACTGCATCCTTCTATGACCCGTCCGTCGAGGGGAATCCTCTCACCGGGGCGAACCACCACTTTTGCCCCCATCTCGACTTGCTCTGGCGGGATCTCATGCTCATGGCCACACGACGATCTTACTCGCGCGACCTCGGGCGAGAGCCTCATTAGGGCTGCGACCGCCTTTCGTGCTCTCTCAACACTCCAGGATTCAAGGAGAAGTGAAATAGCAAATAGAAACGTGACCGTTGCCGCTTCAAGCCAATCTCCGATGCCAAGGGCGCCTATGACTGCGATCATCATTAGAGCGTTCAAGTCCGGCCTGAGACGCTGCAACGCCAGCCAGGCTTTTGGAAGCACCTGCCATGCACCGGCCAGGATGCTCAGCGCGTAAAGAACTTGCGCCAGAACGGGGGGAGCCAGTTCGTGGCCCGTCCCGCCGAGTCCAAGCGCGTTCCTGAAACCGCCTGCCAACACCGCGTGAGCAATGAATCCCGATGCCGCCAGCACTCCGCTTGCGGCGGTCAAAGCCACTCGGCCATGCCGGGACCAGAATCCGCCAGAAGGAATTTCACGAGGTTCATGCCATGGTTCGGCGCGCATCCCGGTGCGCTCTACAGCTGCAATTACATCAATGGGCATAATGGATGTCCTGGACTGCACGGTCATGACACCATTCAGAATGTCGAAGGAAAGGTTGGCCTCGCCGCCGACAAGCGGTCCAACCTCGCGCTTCAACACCGCGACCTCTTCGGCACAGTCCATCCCATGAATCTGGAATTTCATTGCTTTGGGTCCGCATCACCAGAAGGTTCTTTTGGTTCGTACAGGTCTGGCACGGCCTCTTTCTTTTCTCCAGGAAACAGAAAGAGTGGAAGCCCCACGGCTTGTTCCAATTCTACCCATGCTTCCCGAACCGAGAGCTCCGTTTCCAGCCGACATGTTCAAGATTCTGATGGGCGAAGAAGTCGGCGCTCGCCGCGATTTTATCGAGCAGCACGCGCTCGAAATCACCGACCTCGATATCTGATCCCGGCCGTTTTCCAGTCCAAGCGCGTCCGTCCGGGGCTGTCCGCCCCGGACGGACCATTGAGCTTACTTGTGATCGTGATCGTGGTCGTGATCGTGCTTCAACTCGACGTTGTACTTCTTTTCGCCGATCTTCAGCGCGATCCGGCCGGTAAGGCCGTGCGCCTTTAGCGCGTCGTCCGTGACCTCGAACTGCGATGCAGCGCCGTCCTTGGGGTCCACGGCTTTGGTCTCGATCTGTTTGGGACCGGCTTCCAGCTTGAGGTTGAGCTTAGGCGCCGTGGCAATGGCGACAGGAGTCTTGGCGTCCTTACCCAGCACGTAAAGCGTCACCTTTCCGGCCGCTTCGTCATGCACCATCTCGAGGTGCGCTTCTTCTGCGCCGACCTCTAACAGGACGCCTCCGTGGGGCGCCTTATGTTCCGCGTGACCGTGCTCTTCGGCCATCGCGCCGGCAGCGTACGCCAGCACCAGACAACATGCGGCGAGTTTCAGAACCAACGTCTTAGGCATGCGACACTCCTCCTGGGTTTTGAGCCGCCTCCGCTTCGGCAGGCGCCTCGGATTCGAATTCCGCGGCCATGGCTTCGGCCGCACGATCCATCTTCGGCCGCGTTCGCGCGAGCCGTTCTGCATCGTTTCGTCCGACAATCCAGAAGACGCCGGGCGTGAGCAAAAATTCGAGAATCGTGCTGGAGAGCAGGCCGCCCAGGATCACGGTGGCCACCGGATACAAGATTTCGCGGCCGGGTTCGTCGGGCGCCAGCGCAAGCGGCACGAGCGCGATTCCGGCGCATAGGGCCGTCATGAGCACCGGCACCATGCGCTCCTGCCCGGCTCTGACGATCATCTCGTGCGAGAAGGCTTCGCCTTCCTCATGCATTAAATGGATATAA
>BTVV01000263.1:0-2764 GCA_045863855.1 Planctomycetota bacterium
GCGATCTGATTTTCACCGTCGGCGTTCCGCCCAGTGTGCGCCTGAACGGCGCCATCGCGCAGTACGATCTCCCGCCGCTTACCGCCGACGATACGCTCAAGCTGCTCTACTCGGTCCTGACCGGCGAGCAGATTGCGCGCTTCGAGGCCGACCACGAACTGGATTTCTCGATCCAGTACCAGGACAAGGCGCGCTTCCGCGGCAATGCGTACGTTCAAAAGGGCGCGGTGGCGGCGGTCTTCCGGTTGATTCCCAGCAAGATTCCGGCGCTGGGCGATCTGGGCTTGCCGGTGGTCCTCGAGGATCTGGCGCTGCAGCCGCAAGGCCTGCTCCTCTTTACCGGCCCCACGGGGCACGGCAAATCGACGACGCAAGCCGCGCTGCTCGACATCATCAACGCCAAGAAGCGCTGCCACATCATCACGGTCGAAGACCCCATCGAGTACCTGCACGCGTCGAAAAGCTCCGTCGTCGATCAGCGCGAGGTTGGCCAGGATACGCGGTCCTTTGCCGCCGCCTTGAAACACGTGCTGCGCCAGGATCCCGACGTGATCCTGGTGGGCGAAATGCGCGATCTGGAAACGATGTCCACGGCGCTCACCGCCGCCGAGACCGGGCATCTGGTTCTCGCGACGCTGCACACCAACAACGCCGTTCAGGCCTGCGACCGCATCATCGACGTCTTTCCGCCCTACCAGCAGAACCAGATTCGCACGCAGCTCAGTTTCTGCCTGCTCGCCATCGTGGCGCAGCGCCTCTTGCCGCGCAAAGACGGCCAGGGGCGCGTCGCCGCCGTCGAACTGCTGCGCAATATTCCGGGCGTGGCCAACGTGATCCGCGAAGGTAAAACCGCCCAGCTCGCGTCCGTCATGGAGACGCACGGGAAGATGGGCATGCAGACCATGGACGCTTCGCTGAAAGATCTGTACCGCAAGGGCGTCATCGATCGCGAGACCGCCACGCGTTTCATGCAGAATCCGCAGGCGCTGACCTGAACGGTCGGCCGTCCGACACCGGGAGCCCATTTCGTGCTGACGCTGGCTGCCTTCATCCTTGGCTCCGCGCTAGGCGGCTACGCCGCGGTGAAGGGCTTTCGAGCGTGGATTCACGGCGAGACCGAATGCTTCGCCTTCACGCTGCCCGGAGCGGTGGCGCTGGTTAGCGCAGGCTTCGGCTCGCTGCTCCTGCTGCTGTACGCATCCAAACACGAACTGGGCGGCGGCCAAGGAGCGCTCATCGTGCCGTTTTTGGTCGCCGCGGTGGCACTGCCGTGGGGGCTGTACTTCGCGGGCTTGACGGTCAAGGGCGGCGAGCGTTTCTTCAGCGACCGCCACAGCATCGGCTCCGTGCGCAGCTACGACAAAGGCGACGCCGCGATGTCCAAACACGACTACACGGGCGCGGTGAGCTACTACCGCCTGGACGCGCAGCGCTGGCCCGACGAAGCCGAAGTCTGGCTGCGCCTTGCTCGCGCGCTCGAATCCGCGGGACGAATCGACGAAGCCGTGAGCGAATTGGAGGCCGCGCGCCGGCGCTTCATCGACGGGCAGTTTTCGGAGGCCGACGAGCGTGAAAACCCCTCGCTCTCGAACCCCGCCCACCTGCGACGCGAGCGGTACGAACGGACCCTGGCGCTCACCTTTGCGCTCGGCGACCTGTACCACGATGCGTGCCACGATCCCGAACGCGCCATGGCGCTGTACCGCGAGACGCTGGAACGTCTTTACGGCTACCCCGGCATCGCACCCGTCCGCGACCGCCTCCACGCGCTCGAATCCGGCGCCGCATCCGCGCCGCCCGCCGTGGCTACGCAGGAGCGGCTGAGTCTGGATTAATGCTGCGAGCGTTGCTTGTTGGAAGCTTGATTTATTACCTTTTCATGAGAAGTTGCCTTCTTATAGGAGGCAACTATGGACGAGCAGACCAGTATCCCCGAGTTCTCGGAGGAGCCGCCTCCGGATGAGACATCGCCGTCCCTTGAAAAGCAGTGGGAGTTTGGGGCCCTTGGCGTTTTGATCATCACCTGCTCGTGGTCCTATTACGTAGGTCTACAAACCACCGATGTTCCAGGGCGAGCGGTTGGGCAAGGCATAGCCGCCATATTACTGTCGTTGCTCGTGGTGGGGATCGCGCACCTGATTCGGAGGCGGTCGCGCATCGACCGCGCGGTATGCATCCTCGGCGCCTCGGCATGGGTGCTGGTGGGCTCCACGAATATTTACCTCAATAATCTAAAGGCAAAAAAGAAGGTGGCTCAGGCTCCACGGAATGTCGTCGTTCCCAAGCCCCCGCCGGCCTCGCCGATCGTGCCGGAAGAAGCCGCGTGGGACGCGGGCATTGTCATGGTGGAAGCAATTCGAAGCGGAAAGCTTGAAGAATTAAATCGGATACTGGAAGTGGATCGATTTTACCAAAGGATGCTGCGTGGTCAGAATGCCAACGATCCACTGGTTCAGGGTGCGGCCGAAGGCGGTCGGAAGCTCTTTACGAATGGTGATTTATTTCGGCAGTACAACGCTGGTTTTGGAGCAAAAGGCAGCGTGGGTCTCGTCAAGTGCTACGAGAAGGAAGGGCAGACTAGAGTCCAGATTAGGTTAGTAGAAGAGAATGGGACTCCGCATTATTTAGACGCGTTCGTGGTCCTGAAAGCTGATGGCACGGCAGGGATCGAGGATTTGAAGGTTTACGATTCGGGAAGCACCATCTCGGAGACCGTCATGCGATCCATTAAAGAATTGCCGCCCAACGACCCTCGTACGAAGAA
>BTVV01000264.1:0-2729 GCA_045863855.1 Planctomycetota bacterium
CGCATGGTCGGATTCCTGCGCCGCTCGGACATCAAGCGGCACCTAACCATTCCCCCCAAGGCTTGATTCATATTCGTGCAAATGGTTTACATATAACGAGTTATATTTTAATGCCATAAATCCCCCGCACGATTGCGCCCCCCATTTCGATGGTGTAGGGTAGCCAGCGAGCATGGGGCGCTCGGTGACCGCGGCGGGGCCGGCGGCAGGATTCGCGAGAATCAGGCTTTAGGTTCCGACGAGGAAAGTCCGGCCTCCACAGGACAGGGCCGTGGGTAACGCCCACCGAGGGAGATCCGCGAGGATCGAACCTCAGGGAAAGTGCCACAGAGAATAGACCGCCGGCCGTTTTCATACGGCCGGTAAGGGTGAAACGGTGGGGTAAGAGCCCACCGCTCTTCTGGTGACAGGAGAGGCAAGGTAAACCCGGCCCGGAGCAAGCCCAAATAGGCGGAGAGGCGTGGTCCGCGCCGTTTGAATCCGCGGGTTGGGTGCTGGAGGCCCCGGTAACGGGAGCCCTAGACAAATGGTCGCCCGAGGAAGTGGAGGCTCGTAGCCGTGCGGGCCGAGCCTCCCTTCTCGTACAGAAGCCGGCTTACGGGCGCCCCATGCTCACTTTATTTTTGGGATCTTGCGCGGCTAGCCGCGACCGACCGCGATCACTATATGAGTTAGAGTCCTGACTGTTCAGCAGCCTAGGAGTTGCGCGCGTTGGGCTTCCTGCGAAACACGATCAAAGCCTGCCTGCCCACGGCATTGCGACGCAAGCTCCATTACCGTTACAAACATACTTGGCTGATACCTTACCAACGCATCCTGGATACCGCGCCCGCGCACCCGGAGTGGCTCCCTGCCGAAGCCCTGCCCGCCTTGCATGGTTCGTACCCGCCGTTACCCAATGCCTATGCGTATACGCCAGAAGTCACCCGCGTACGAGGTAGTGAACGAGCAAGGGATTTGCTGGGCCTGTTACCTAAATCAGTTGATCCGCCAAGCCGATTTCTGGAATTAGGCTGCCACGACGGTATGATGGCCGCAGCGTTACACGAAAGCGGTAAAACGGTAATCGGCTTAGATCGCAACAGGCGGGCCTTCGATTCACGAGCGCGCGAAGCGGGTGTACGCCTCATCCACGCCGACGCGGCAGCCCTTCCGCTCCCGGATGCTTCTTGCGATGTCGTGTACGGCCACAATTGCTTCGAACACTTCCCCGATCCGGAACGTGTCCTCAACGAGTCCATGCGCGTCCTTCGGACCGGTGGCTTTCTGTACACGGCCTTTGCGCCGGCGTACTATTCCGCCTACGGTGAGCATGCGTACCTTTCTATTCATGTTCCCTTCTGCCACATCTTGTTTCCCACAGAGGTGCTGAACGAATTCGCTTCGAGCATATCCGCACCCAGCATCGATCCGAACCACGTGAATCGTTGGTCGCGCGCGCGGTATCGGGATCTCTGGAAACGCACGGCGGCATACTACAAACCGATTTTCTATTACGAGTACTTGAATACGGCCCATTTGGATCTACTCGCAAAATATCCAACTTGCTTCAAAAGCAAGCACGCGGACGTGCTGGAGTTCGCGACTTCCGGGTTCGAGTTGCTGTTTCAGAAAAGTCGGTAGCGAATTGGCGCGATCAAGTTGATGCGAAGGGGCTGAGGTTCTTTTCCGAAACCTCGGAGCGCGGAACTCCCACGGCATCAGGTTCCGGGGGATGGCGAGTGTTGGGGATTCTTCGCCACCAGGACGCCCATGAACCCATACGTCAACATCCAACCCAATGGACGAGACTTCAGAAACGTCAATATGCCCGCTTCCAAGCGGCCTCGACGATGCCCTCGCTTACGCTGCAGGTCAATTCGAGCTTGCAGATAGCCCAGCGGATCCAATGTCATCTGCTCGAAATGCATAGCGGTCATGCACCGAACTCGTGTCAGCGAGTGGTAGCGAGTAGACTGTGCGAGCCAGCGTTCCCAATAGACCGTGGCTTTCCAGCCCGTAGCGGCGGGAGTGTGCGGGCGAATGCGCAACGCATAAAAGGGATACATATACGCTCGACGCAAGCGGCCATGGCCGAGCCAGTGGGCGAACGGAATTTTGACGTGACCTTCCAAAGGGTAAGTGACGAATGGGAATAGCGCGATCAGGATGCCGTCAGGACGCAACACGCGGGCGCATTCCTTGAGCATGCCCTCGAGATCTCGCACATGCTCGAAGACCTGATTGGCAAAAAGTAAGTCGAAGGAAGCGTCGTCGAACGGGATACGACGGTCGTCCTTGACGAACTTTAGCCGCTGTTCCCAATCCGAGCCTAACGCCTCGCGGACTTGATTCGGAACTTGCTCCTTTCGGTAATCAAGATCGTAACCCCGGAATCGGTGCGCGCCGCCCCGCGCCAGTAGTTCCATCACGCGCCCATCGCCACAACCCACATCCAGGATATCCAACGCCCGACCGCAAGCCACCTCATCGATTTTCCGCGCCACATACAACGTAGTCGCGGAATTCCACTCTTTGGAAAGATCAGCGATGGTGCTCATGCGGCAAGGGTTTACCCAAACTCAGGAAAGCCCACCGAGGCTGGCGGCGCAAGAGCGCCATTCCTATAAGCTTATACTCAAGGAGCAGCAATCCAAGGCGGCAAAGAATGCATACCTCGGCACCCGTTTTCCGCATCCGCCCGTAGTGCCCCGTGAAAATCGGGTAGATTGCATCCAGGAGGCCGACGA
>BTVV01000265.1:0-2718 GCA_045863855.1 Planctomycetota bacterium
TGGGAGAGCACGGGCCGGCCTTGTGCTTCGGCCCATTCCGCCCAGGCCTTGGTGGCGGTGCCAAAGGGTTTACCGGTCCGCTCGTTGAGGGGACCGCCGATGGCGTAGGTGGTCTCGAAGGCCGTGCGGCCTTCCAGGATCAGCGTATGCGCCGCGCGGCCCATCACGAAGGCCGTGCTGTCTTCGTCGGCGATCAGGCCCAGTTGTTTCTTGCGATAGAGCAGCGGGCACTTGCGGAAGTCGGCCAACGCGTGGCTGCTGAGGTAGTCCTTGGCCTTCTTGCGATATACGGCCTCCGGCTCGCGGTGCAGAACCTTGGAGAAGTTGGACGTCGCGATGGGCATGATCACAGCCTTTCGATGTCGGAGTGAGGTATTCAGGCGAAAGCTTGGATTCTCTATGCTCCCCAAGAAGAACTACCCGGTTGCGGCTCAAAGCGTGTCACTGCCATTCGGGCAATCCAGCGGCCGCGAAGGCCGTGCGTAGTCTTCGAACTTGGCGGTATAGGTTGGCGCGGTTCATGCGGAGATGCGCGGCTGCCTCCGCGATGGACATGACCTTCAACATCTCGCACAAAGGGCGAAGGTTGGGATCTAGGCGATCCAAAGTTTCGGTAATGACGGCCTTGCGCTCGTCAGCACGCCCATCAGGATTGCTGGGATCGGGAAGAGTGGCCAAGCGTTCGGCCACGGTCTGGCCGAACGGACGTTCTGGGGCATGCTGAGAGCGGAATATTCGCCCACAGCCTCGCTTGATCGCCAAGCGGCTTCTCAGTACCCGCGAAATGGAATGCCGGACCAGCTTACGAACGAAATGCCGCGCGCATGCATGGCTCGCGTCGCATCGGCGCATGCCACGCCAGAAGTCTAGATACAGATCCTGCGCTACGTCTTCGACGTCCTGTTTGGTAATTCCCGCCTTACCCACCAGTTGCCGCGCTTTGCGGCGAATCAGCTCTAAGGCGAATACTTCAAGGGTCTGGTCAATCACGGCCGTTCTTCCTCCCTGGTCCTTGGGAGGCGGCCCCGGCGTTAAGAAGCAGGAAGACAAGGCCCTGAAGGGCGCCTTACTTCGTAGACAGGCCTTGCCGGGCCGCGTCTCCGAAGACATGGCGCTACTTGCGAAGTAGCAGTGCTACTGGGGAGGTAGCACTTCTCTCAATGTGTTACCCAATGCAGATCCTTAGGCGGTCCATAGGAACAGGTCTGCCCCGTCGAAACATAATTCAAGAGGTGTCTATAGAGGTGGTTATGCGATTTATGGATCTTGGTCCGCGCGTCATGAATGGCCTTGCTCACCGCTTTGCGGTGGCGCTCGGCATCGGAGCTTTCTCGGCTCTTGCCTCCCATACGCAGATCTTTTTTGATCTGAACTTTGAGCTCCTCCATCTCTCGCTCGATGCGTTCTTGACCCGTGGAATCATGCCGCTGGCGGGCGTCGGCAAGTTCTTCCTCAAGATTCCGTATCGCGTCCTTGTACTGACACTTGGCCACTTCATCCAAGGCTGCACCTGAGGAACCGGACGCAGCCAACCGATCCGTGGGCTGCCCCAGCGCAGCCAACCGCGCCGCCGAAAGATGTTCATGCGGATGCGCCAGAAGTTCGGCAAGGTAGGTCATGCCCACCCCATGCCTGATGGAGACGCTGACGCCCTTGAAACGTAGCTCCCAAGAGTCGCCCACTCGCCGGAAGACGTGCATCTCTGCTTCTGCAGGGTCGTTCCCTGGGAGAAGTTGTCGCGCATTCGATGCCCCGACCAGTTCCCCCTTTGCGCTCCAAAAAAACAGTTCGTCCAGCCCCAAGCCGCAACCCCGATGCGCCGTGAGATGCTCGTGAACCGAGGCCGGTATGGCATCCCGAAGCGAAAACAGCACCACGAATGGCTCTTTTCGCTTCAGGCAAAGTTGGCCCGTGAGCGCTTCCTTGGCCGCGCGGCCCGAGCACGAAAGCGCCGCTAAGACAGGAATCTCTCCGCCTGAGTGCGGGCGGTACAACCCCGCTTGATGGGTCCCTGCCGGTGAAAGCGGGCCCATGGGGCCGGAGAGGTCTAACGCGCGCCGCAGCGCTGCGTATATCGCATCAAGATCCAGTTCCCACACAACTACGTCGTTCAAGCATAGACTACGAACCTCGCGGGTCTGGGGGCATACGGCTATCCAGTCCTCGGGTGCGTGTTGGATGACTTCCCACGCCGGACCGCAGCCGCCCGGATGGAGCGACGGAACGGCGTGGGCGTGTCGTAAGGTGGACCTTAGATAGCGACGGGCGTTGAGGTAGTCATCCCCCAAGATATCGCGCCATTGCCTTTCAATGGCCGCGCACCTAGGCAACGTCTCAAGCGACGTCCAAAGCTTGGCGGTGGTGGTCATGATGAGTAGCCCTGCGGGGAAGAATGAAGCCGCGCCGGGATAGCCACTCCTCGACGACAAGGCAGTCACCGTCCCGCATGTAGGTGGCAATGTGGCCGGCGTGGATCGTCACGCAGCGGGTCTGCTGCGCACCGGAGAAGGAAATCCGGAATACGGCGCGCGTTAGCGGCTTGTCGGCAGGCAGAACCTCGCGGCGATGATTCATGGCCGCGAACAGGTCGGGGCCTTTCTTGCCGTCCACCCCGCCGTATTCGTCCGAGTGGGTCCATTGCACCTGCTGCAAGCGGACGTCACTCAACCCCGGAACGTCCGCGCAATGAAGCGCGGCTTCACCGGCGGCGCGCAATGG
>BTVV01000266.1:0-2717 GCA_045863855.1 Planctomycetota bacterium
CTCGCGATCGAAGGGGAGTACGAGGACGCCACGAAGTTCGGGCTCACGGCCCTCAAGCAAGCGCAGGCGAATCGCAACCCGGCGCAGGTTAAGATTTGGGAAGCGCGCTTGGCCGGCTACGCAAGGGGCGAAGCGTATCCGACCACGGAACTGGCGCTGGGCGCCGCGCACGTCAAGCCATGACGCAGCCCCAAGGACCAGATGCTCATGTATGGCCGCGCTGGGCGCCACTGCTCTTGGTGGCCGTCACCGCCGCAATTTACGCCAATAGCCTCCAAGGCGCGTGGGTCTACGACGATTTCACCTCCGTGGTGCCGAACGAGAGCATCCGTAAGGTTTGGCCGCCATGGGAAGCCGTATACGGCTATCCCAGTCCAAAGCACTTCGACCGTCCGGTAGCCGCGTACTCGCTGGCGTTGACTTGGGCGCTGAGCGGGTACGAGACGTGGGGGCATCATCTGGGCAGCGTGCTCGTACACATGCTCGCCACGCTGGCGCTGTACGGGTTGATCCGGCGCGCGCTGCGGTTGCCCGCGGTGGCCGAAGCGTTCGCGCCTGCCGCGGTGTAAAGCAGCGTCGTAAAATCGGCTAAAAGCGTCGTTACCGGCTCCCCAGAAAAAGGGGGGGTGTTTTCCCCAGAGCCGGGAAAGCGTCGTAAAAGCACTTTCGCCGCATTAAACGACCCGAGTCGCGAATCCTAACACCAGCCAGCTTGGCCTCCAGGATGAAACGTAGCGGCGCTTGACCCTTGCAAGTTGCTCTGACCAACGGCAGATTCTCCACTCTCAGGGAGGGTCTGTCATGGGACTGCGTAAATGCCCGGCGTGTTCCGGCCAGGTTTCCAGTGCCGCCAAAGCATGCCCTCACTGTGGGCAGCCCATAAAAAGGGCCGGTATTTCGTGTGGGGCAGCGGGGTGCCTCGGGATGGCAATCCTAGGGGCTGTTTTGGCCTCCCAGATTTCATCCTCCGTTGACCGAATGCCTGCGAAGAAAGCTACAACCACACCACCGCCACAACCCCCCAAAAAACCCCCAGCGGCTGTCCCAGAAGCACCCAGGGAAAAATGGGCGTTCATGTTTATAGACCCCAAGCATCGGACTCCCGAAGCTCAAGCGGAGCGGCAAAAGATCATCCAAACCTGCTTGGACGAAAAGGTCTTCCATAAGGTCCAGTTCGTTGGCTGCCCATGGGTTTGGGTGACACCGCGATTCATGCTCCTGGATGCGGACACCAAAAAGAACTTCTGCGCCGTCGTCTACCAATTCTATGCGCTGCAAGAGCCAGGCTTCGGAAACCAAGTGGATTCGGTAGGGCTCCGGTCCAGCCTGAACGATAAGCAAGTCGGCACCTTTCACCCGCTCCACGGTTTGGATTTAGCCGATTGATGGATTAGAGCCTCCGCCTGGTACCAGGATCGAAGTTGGTCAGGATCAGCTCCACCCGCTTCTGGCAGTCCCGAGACTTCGGCGCTTCCCCATTGGGATCGCGCTTCTTGTTGCCACAAGCGGTGGCAATCGTCTCCACGCGGTGCCTACGCCAGCGCTTGGCCGGATACAGCTCCTCGACCAGGTCGCAGGGATAGTAGCTCAGCACGGCGCGGCCTTGTGCGGCGTTCAGGGCCTCCGCCAGGCTTCGATGAGCGGCTCCATCGAACCCACCCTGGTAGTAGTCCTCGTGCCCGACGTAGGGCGGATCGCAGTAAAAGAGCGTCGAGGGGCTGTCCCATTGCCTCACGCAACGCACGGCATCCTGTTGATCTACGACGACGGTGGCCACCCGCCGATGGACGGCCGGGAAGTCCTCCAAGGCCGTCAGCCAGCGCGAAACCTGGCTGCCCATGCCTCGGCTGGACATCCGCGTTGTGCCCCAGGATCGGTCGGTGTCCGTGTGAGCAGCGCCCGTCATCCCGCCGCCGAAACGCTGCCTGCAACGCGTGACGAAGGACGCGGCCTTCTGTACGGGCGTTAGCGGACTGTGCGGCTGGCGTCCGAGTTCAAGCGCATCGCGGAATTCCTGGCGCGAGACCGGTGTATTGATGAGTTCCCACCGCAGATGAACCACGCCGTCTGGATCGCGGATCACGCGGAAGAGGTTCACCAGATCGCCATCCGTGTCGTTGTAGCACTCGCACGGATGCCGCTCTTTGTTGATCAGGACCACGCCTGAACCGCCGAACGGTTCGACGTAGACGGATTCCCCTCTGTGCGGCGCGATGAACGGCAGAATGTGCTTCAGGATGCGGCCTTTTCCGCCGACCCAAGTAACCGGGCTTGCAACTTTGACTGGCAACGGAGTGTCACTCTCTGCGTCTCCCACGGCTCGGCGGACGCAAGCCGCCTTTTTTGCGTTTCCCACAGGCGGGCCGAGCCATCAACTCGGTTCCGCCGGGCCTACTCCTCAAACCTTCTCGACCTTGATTTCCTTCCTCGTGTCCACGTCCACCGGCGAGGTCGGTTCCGGTTCACCGCACGCGATGGCCGCGTTGGCCGTCATCACGCATTCGCGCAGATGCCGGATCGCAGCGGCCTGGTCGGCTCCGGGCGGCGTGTCCTCCAGGATCACGCCGGCGAAGAGCCGCGCGCAATGCCGGATGCGCTCGTAGCGCTCGGGTTGGTCGCCATGCGGCTTGTGGTACCGGAACAAGTTGTCCAGGTCTGTTTGTGTGATCGGCATCATCGGGCTCCAAAAAATGTGGGGCGGGCCGGAATCGCACCGG
>BTVV01000267.1:0-2716 GCA_045863855.1 Planctomycetota bacterium
TCTAGAGGCCTAGGACATCGCCCTTTCACGGCGGTAACAGGGGTTCGAATCCCCTTGGGGACGCCATTACTAAATCGGGTGCGGAGAACTGAGCTAACAGCTTGAAAGGTAAGGCCAGATTAGGGGTTCGAAATCCCCCGTCTCGCGCGTATCTGGGCTTTTCCTGAAACGCCAGTTTTAGCAGCGCCCGCTGATGAGACAAGTCGCCAGAACTCCATAGTTGCCAAGGACGTGCGAGAAAGTTCAGGGCGGTTCGAAGTGACTCCTCAAAGCTGCGAACTGGGCGGCCACAATTGGCCATCTGTTCGGCGACTAAGACTTTGCGCCCTTCGAGCTCCTGAACGCGCCTCTCCAGCGCCGCCGCGACGGTCGGTGCGTTCGACCCCACGATCCGGTCAATAAGCCGCGCCACGTCGCTCTCAATGCGTCTCAGCTCGTCTCCGAGTGCCTGCTTCCGGTTCTCGCTCCCAAGGCGACGGAAATGCCATGCTCGCTCGAAGAGGGCATAGGCAAACCGGAAGAGCTTCTCGGACGGCTCCAGTCTCTTCACCAGTTCCTCGAAATCGCGTTCCAGTACGTCGCGCCGGATCGATTTGCGGTAGGACGGGCACCCGGTCTTAAAGCAAAGGTAGTAGGGAAACCTGCCGCCGTGACGCCCTCTTGACCAGCAGGCAGTCAATGGTGACCCACAACAGTTGCAGGCCACGGCCCCACGGAGGGGAAAGTCTGCGTCGAGGTCTTTTCGCGCCGGTACATTGGCGCGCGCGCTCAGGCGGCTCTGAATCTTCTTGAAGGTCTCGAAGCTGATCAATGGTTCGTGATGCCCGCGTCGCAGCGCTACGCCCCAGCCACGCGCCTCCACCATCCCGGCGTAAACGGGGCGGGTCAGAATGTTCGTGACTTGCTGGTTGCGGACTTGCCCCTTCGAGTCGCGCGGAAATTCCGGGTAAGACTCGAAGAAGCGTTTCACCTCGGCCTGAATCTGGAAGCGTCCGGATGCGTAGCCCTCAAGGGCCTCTTGAATGATGGAGGCCAGTGGCTCGTCCCGGTACAAGAGACTGCCTTGTCCCTTCGTTTCGACGTAGTGGTAGCCGACGGGCTTCTTGAAGGCATAGAAACCCTGCTCGATCCGCGCCTTCATTTTCTGCAAAGTCTGGCGACGAATTTGGTGCCGTTCCAGCTCACCCTGAGCGGCGATGACAGTCTCAACGAAGCGGCCTTCGGGCGTGTCCTCGAACTTGAAGTTCAGGCACTCCGGCAGAGCGCCGTATTCCGAGAGCCTAGATCGAAGGTTTAGGTGGAAGACGGTGTCTCTCGCAAAGCGCTTCAGGTCGTCGAAGATGACCACGTACTGGTTATGGCGGTGTTCTTTGAGGTAGCGGAGAACATCGACCATTCCTGGCCGGCTCATGAAGTCGCCGTGTCCTCACCGTCGAGCAGGCGCCGCAGCGCCTGCTGCTTCATGCGACGAGCGTTCGATTGCTCAAGTGCGCCGTCGTACTCCAGGGTCATGGTGCCCGCCATTTCCGAGACGATGCGGGCGGTCTCATGCGTCCTCACGCCCTTGAAGATGCGGAACTGCGCGGAGCCGAAAATCTCGTTCGCGCCGTGAGTGCCGAATGACTTCGAGAGCTGGCTGTATTCCTGCCACCCGCACAGGCCAAACACGCGTGCGCCGCGTCCGAACGTGAACAACTCTCGGATCGAGGGAAATGCCCCGAGTTGCCCCGCCTCATCAAGGAGGACATGCAGCCGAGGAGCGTCACGGGATGCCATCTTTCGCTGGATGGCCGAGCCGAACAGAAGCCGGACGGCGGGTGCCCATATCTCGAGGTATTCGATTGGAACGATGACGTTGATCCGGACGTTGCGCCTGCGGTCGCACAGGTAGTTCAATGAGAAATCACTCCCGTCGAGCGCCTTGGCGAGCCGGGCGTCTTGCATAAAGCGATACGCTGTTTGCAGCGTTCCAAGCGGAGCGGAGAAGCTGTCCCGCCCGCTCTCCTGAAGTTGTGCGATCTGGCCGGCGAACCGGCGCACGCTCGGGAAGCGCGAAACGCTCATTCGTCCAAGCGTCGCGCACCACCGAGACTGCCAAGGAACGACTGCTCCGCGAAGCGCAGGAGGCGGGCGATCGGCTCGATGCAGTTCGCGCGTCGGCGGCCCGGTTGCCCGATGGTACGCGCGTGTACCAATCACGCGCCGACGGGCGCATCTACACGGAAGACGGCGTTGATGTCACGGATCAGCGCTCCTCGGTTGCGGGGTTGGACGGAGCGCCGGCCCGCGAAGACTTCGAGGCGGCACGCGAACACGCTGACGACATTGCGGAACGTCAGCGCCAAGTGGAGCGTTACGAGCGAACTGTCCTGTCGCCAGCCGAAGAGCGCCTACGCGACGAGGACGACCCGCCCTCACGCGAGCAACTGGAGCATGACCGCCAAGAGATCGAGACCGAAATGCCAGCGGACATTGCCATTCACTACGAGGCCCCGCGCCGTGTCCGCGCCCCCTCCATGCTATCGGCGGCGGATGAGTACACCGGCCCAGCCGATCTAAACGTCCCTGATCTGAACAGCCACTTTGCTGCCGCGCGCGACGAGTCGTACGACTCGTCGCGCGCGGCAGCGCCCGCCAACCCGCCCCAAAAAACAGAAAAAACAGGTGTACGGGAGGGGGCGAGAGGGGGGGGGGGCCGGGTTTGGGTGAAAGTAAC
>BTVV01000268.1:0-2706 GCA_045863855.1 Planctomycetota bacterium
AGGACTTTATCGCGGCGGCGCGCCGCGCGGCCGATGCGCAGGTGGGGCTGCTTGCGCCCGATGGGTTTCTGCCCGGCCGCCAGGATGAGCAATTCCGCCCCGCCGCGGACTGGTGCTGCCTGACGGGCTCGGCGCAGGTCTCCATTGTGCTGAGTGCGCTTGCCTGCCTGACCGGCGAAGCGCACTACCGCGAGGCGGCCGTGCGCCTGAACCGCTACCTGATGGCGCGGCATGACATCCGCAATCGAGACCCGCGCCTGCGCGGCGGCCTCCCCGGTTCCTGGCCCACCGATGGCGAATACGGACGCTTTATGGTTCTGAATTGGGCGGCAAAATTCTTCGTAGACGCGCTGATTTGCTTGGAATAATCAGGAAACGGTAGGTCAATAAAACCGTAAATGTCAGCGCGTATACAGCACTTTTTGGCCAATAAAGCTGAATGAAGCTGGCGCCCGCCGCGTAGGGTTTACTCATCTCTATTGAGGCAAGCACCGCCGGCGCGACAAAGACCATGCCGAAGACCATCCCGGCCAGTTGCAGCCGTTCGCTCCAGTTCATGGATTAACCTTATCATGGGCGCAGCGGATTCAACTGGAATTCGGGCTTGAGCCGTTCCAACTCGATGGCGCGGAGGAGCGCGGGGCGATCTCCCAGGATTCCGTTGACGCCGGCATCGATGAGGGCTTCGACCTTCGGGCGCTGCGCATCGCCGGTGGTGACCCAGACGGGCCGACCCAGGCGATGGACCCGGGCGATCAAGCCTGGATCCTGATCGGTCCAATCGGGCCAGAGGCGGATAATCCCGGCTCCGGCCTCCACGAAGGCATCGATTTCGCCGGGAGAGCGAATGAAGCCGAGAGTCCTGACATTTGGGTTCAGTCCCTGGAATTCCCGTAGATCGCCCAGGGATCTGGCACCCACGATCACATCGAGAATCATGCCCGCTTGTTCGGTCATCCGCACAACGCGACGCTTATCCAAACCAGGGCCTTCCTTGATGTCCAACAACAGCTTTACGCCGGAATCCCTGGCAAAGGCCAGCACTTCCGCGTAAGACGGAATGGATTCACCGGCACCCGCGTCGAGCTTGCGGATCTCGGCGAAGGTAAGATCGCTGAGCCTGCCCTTGCCGTTGGTGGTGCGGTCGAGTGTCTCATCGTGAAGAATGACGATGGCGCCGTCGGAGGTCGCGCGAAGATCAATTTCGATCAAACGCATACCATGCCGCGCCGCTTCGCGGAAGGCGGCAAGCGTGTTTTCGGGGACGCCTTCCACGATGCCCCCGCGATGGGCGGCGAACACGACCTGCCAATCACGGGATTGACCATGAAGAATGAAGGCGGCGAGCCAGAATGTCACTGCGATGCGAAGCATCGTGCAAGGTTAACCGGCGGCCTCGGGCAGGTCCAGACGGCGCAGGTGCTCGAAGGAGTAAATGCCGTGGTTGTGGCCGTCGCTCCAGTGAATGCGGATCGCGTAGGCGCCCACCTGCTCAACGCTGACGATTCTGGGTTTCGGCGTGAACATCTGGAAGGGATTGGCCGGATTGGGTTCGGAAGGATTGCTGAAGTTGGTGCGCTGAGGCGGCGTTCCATGCGAACCCGTGCAGGAGGCGCACGGGCAATGATCCCGGAGCAATTCGTTTGACAGACGGCTGGTGTGGCCGTCAGCCCAATCGATCGTGATTCCCTTGGACTTGGAGACGGCGAGGTGCAGGGGATCGGAGGAAACGGAGGCGGACATGGCGGATTCTCGCTTTCGGATCAATGAACTCGCTCGATATCACGAACGCCCGGCAGGCGGCGCATCGCCGACACCGTTCGTTCAAGCTGCTTTTTATCCCGAACTTCAATCGTCATCTCGACGACGGCGGCATCCACGCGCGTCTCGTCATCGTGGGCCTCCACGCTGCGGATGTTGATGCCGTCGTCGGACAGGATCTGGGTCAGTTGATAGAGCATGCCGGTCCGGTGGTCGGTATGCACCACCAGACGCACCGGAAAGGCCTTGTAGCCGCTGCGTGCCCATTCAACGTCGATGCGGCGTTCGGCCTCGTACATGAGATTCGTGACGTTGGCGCACGTACGGGAATGCACCGCGACACCCTTGCCGCGGGTGATATAGCCGACGATGGGCTCGCCGCGAATGGGATTGCAGCACTTGGCGAGGTAAGTAAGCAGGTCATCGAAGCCTTTGACCTGCACGACGTAGTCCTTTAAGGCCTCGCGTTCCTGGGGCGACTGCGCGGGCGGCGCGGCAGGCGCGGAAGGTTCCGGCTCTTTGGATTCCGGGGCCAGCTTCGCGAGCACCTGTCGTGGCGAGACCTTGCCCCAACCGAGCGCGGCATGCAGATCTTCAGTCTTCCCGTAGCCGTAGTCGCTGGCGGCCGCCTCCATCTGGGCGCGGGTGACGCGGCTGAGCGCGACACCCAGCCGGCGGGCTTCCCGTTCCAGCAATTTCTGACCGAGTTCGATGGACTTCTCGCGTTCGTTGGCATTGATGACGTGGCGGATCTTATTCCTGGCACGTGCGGTTTTGACGAAGGCAAGCCAGTCGCGGCTGGGCGAGGCGTTGTTGCTCGTCAAGATCTCGACGATGTCCCCATTGCGCAGCGAGTGCCTGAGAGGCGTCATGCGTCCATTGACCTTCGCGCCGGTGCAGGTGTGGCCGACATCGGTATGGATCGCATAGGCGAAGTCGATCGGC
>BTVV01000269.1:0-2525 GCA_045863855.1 Planctomycetota bacterium
GTCTTCCGCTACGACGTGATGGAAAACCTCTTCTACCCGGACATTCCGAATCCGACTCGCCAGATCGACGTCTTCAAGACGCAGGTGGTAACGGCGGGCGTCAACTACTACATCAAGGGCCACAATGCGAAGATCCAGTTCAACTACAACTGGGTCGTGGAAGACGACGACAAGGACTCCGGCAACGGCCCGCCCACGCGGCAGTTGCGCGAAGTTCGCAACGACAACTTGGTCCTGAACTTCCAGGTGGGCTGGTAACGCCTGAAGTCGAAAGTTCAGACGTTCAGCGGGCGGCCTTCGGGCCGCCCGCTTGCATTAGACAGGTCTCGTTACGTGATCGGCCGCAGAGCGGCCCCCGCTTCGGCTACGTCTGACGCCGTGGCCGCCATGGCGTCCTCCCACTGCGCTCTAGTTTCGACTTGCTTGTGCCGCTCGTAGAAGCGCCGCGCAACGGGGCTTTCCGGGCCGCCGGGGCATGCGACGGCGTACTCGCGCGCCAGGCGCCGCGTGTGCAAGATCGCCGTGCGCTCGTCCCAGTGCTCCAGCAGACCTTCCACATGCCTCCGGAAAACGCTTAGCCAGACGCTTGCTTCCGTCTCCGGACCGGTTTCGCCGCCGCTCCAGAGCGCCATGGCGTGCCGGAAAATCCACGGCTGGCCGGTGGCCGCGCGCCCGAAATAGGCCACGTCGCAGCCCGTCTCGCGCAGCAGGCGCACGGCGTCGGCGGCGCTGCGCATGTCCCCGCCGCCGATGACCGGAACCTCCACCGCCGCTTTCACGGCCTTGACGACTTCGTGGTCCGCGCGCCCGCCGTAACCTTGGCGCACCGTCCGAGGATGCAGCGCAACGGCGATCGCACCGCCGGCCTGGGCGGCTTGAGCCACCTCCACGGCGGTGATGTTTTGCTCGTCGAGCCCACTGCGCATTTTGACGGTTACGGGCGCCGGTGCGGCCGCTTCGACCAGGATGCGGACGAGCCGTTCGACGCGGGGCGGATCGGCCAGGAGTCCGCCGCCCGCGCCTTCGCTGACGACGCGACGGATCGGGCAGGCGATGTTGAAATCGACGAACGGAAAACCCAGCTCGTGCGCGACGATGCCCGCCGCGCGCGCCAGTTCGTCGGGATCGCCGCCGCAGATCTGCCCGCCGACCAGCCGCTCGCCGGGATGCCGCGCCAGGCTGTTCAAGGTATCCGCGTGCCGCTGCGCGACGAACTTGGCTTTGACCATCTCGGTGCACGAGAACGCCGCGCCGAATTCCTGCGCCAGCAGGCGCAACGGCCAGCAGGTGAAATCGGCCATCGGCGAGAGCGCGAACGGCCCGCTGAGGGTCCACGGGCCCATGCGCGGAGCGCTCGGCGCGGCGGAGACGGGCGCGTTCGAACCGCCGACGGTCATGCTGGATGCTCCGTGCCGATCCCTAAAAAGCGCGGCCCTCGCGAAGAGGGCCGCATGCACCGATCCGGAAGATACCGCCTGCGCGCCGCGGCGCCACTGCTGCGCCTGCTACGGCGCGATCGGACCCGTCCCCGAAACCACGGTCCGCTTGCCCGGAAGCCCCGGGACAGTCTGGGTCGTCTGCGGGAAGTTCCGGTAGGCGCTGGCGCGCTGCGCGTCGCGCGCGGCATCTTCGGCCGGATCGCGCGGCGGAGGCGGCGGGCGGTATCCACCGCCGCCCACGATCACCACCGGCCAGCCCGAATAGTAGTCGCCGTACCCGCGGTCGTAGCGATCGCGTTCCAGCCGATCGCGTTCGGTCTCGGCGACGATCCGCGCCGTATCCGCTTCGGCCTTGGCGCGTTCCAAGCGGACCTTCTCGACTTCCAGCCGCTTGCTTTCCAGTTCCGTCTCGGCTTCCAACCGGGTCAGATCGATCTTGGCTTCGGGCGTCACCCAGGCGTCCTTGTGCCGTACCAGTCCGCGGGCCTGCTGCGCTTCGTCGTACGTCATCCAGGACCCGTTGACCTTCACGTGCCCCAGCGCGGTGCGCGAAACTTCCAGCTCGGGATTGAGCGCGATGGCCTTGCGGTGCGCCTTCTCGGCGCGGGACTTCAAGCGCCGGCCGTCGGCCCAGCGGCCCAATTCGGAATACAGCGTGGCCGCGCCCTCGCCTTCCTCGTCGATCTTCGCAAAACGCTTGTCGAAGACCTCCAGGTCGGTCTCCTGCTTCACGATCTGCTCGACCTTCGAGACTTCGACGACCACCGTCCCGTCGGCCTGCTCGATATGCAGCCACTCGCCCTTGCGCACGACCTTGCCTTCGAGCAAGCCGCCGTTCTTGAGGTAAACGAGGTCCGCGTGCGCGGCCGAAGCCAGTAGCGCCAAAGCGACCACGCCGAGCCATCCGATGCGCATGTTCATGCCAAACTCCTTTTAGGTGCCCACGTGCAGGCGGCCCCTCCCCCGCTACTTATTAAAGTAGCAGGAAGAGGACGGAATTCAAAGATTCCGTGTTAGGGACGGGTTGAATGCACCGCAGAGTACGCGGAGGGCGCGGAGAACGGCAGGAAGGGCTGCCTAATATGG
>BTVV01000270.1:0-2481 GCA_045863855.1 Planctomycetota bacterium
CACCGGCTTCCCGTTCTCGATCACCACCCGCCGCTCGAAAGCCGTCTCGGTCCAAGGGCGCGGGAAAAATAAGTCGTGCGCCGTCCCCGCATGCGCCAGAAGCGCCAACTCGTTGCCGCCCGCCTTTTTCAGATCCTCCACGCTGCCCCGGAAATACCGGCGCTTGCGCGGCAGCAGCAGATCGACGCTGCCCTCATGGAACGCCATATCCAGCAGCAGCGTTTCCTGATGCTTGATCCGCAGCCGCAGATTGCCGTCCTTATCGCCCAAGTACGCACCGTTCAGCGCGTGCTCTTTGTCTTTGTTCTTGTCGCGCAGAACGATATCCAGCCGCGCGACCAGCGTCTCGACGCTCAGCCGCCGGCTGTCGATTTCGTCCAAGGATTTAAGGAGCTTTTCGCGATCGTATTGCGGCGCCGCGGCTTCGTCGGTCGAAGCCTGCAACCCCGCCGCGCCCGCCACACAGGCGAGTGTTACGGCGCAAACCCAACGCCGGGCAAATCGGTTCGAATCTGAAATCATGGCTCCCCGGAAGTCTACCGCAACCCCAGGCATAGACAAGCCCTGGCCTGCGCACTTCCCCCCAACGGACGACTTACTTAAGGAGGCATCGTCCATTGCGCCTCGTGTCTCCACGAAACATCGGTCCCTAAAACGGGCACCCTAATAACTTACCTAACATGGAGGCTTCCAACCGTTTATAAGTGCGCAAGGTAACGCCTCGGTTGACTGAAAAGCAGAACGTTGTGCGCAACTTTACTTTTTAACTCATGCACGTGGTGATGGCGGTAATCAGGTCTTGGCAAGGACGATGCGGAAAAGGAGCCCAAAACACTAAAGTTCACGGAAGGGCGCGGAGGGTCAGGCCAGCTTCTCGATACTGACTTCGGCGTTGTAGTCGGGCACTCCGCCGCCCGCGTCGACGACTCCGGAAGCCAGGAGCACGTTCACTTCGGGCCAGTGGCCTTGCAGAGTGCCGGGCGCGACTTCGGTCACGAACGCGCGGCCGCGGAATTGACCGCGCGCACTTCGCAACAAAATGGGATCGCCGGTGCGCAGGTTCAGGCGTTCGGCATCGGCGGGCGCGATGAAGATGTGGTCGCGCGCGGCGCCGGTGAGTCCGTCGACTTCGGCCTGGATCATCGAGTTGAACTGCTTGCCGCGGCGGGTGGCGAGCAGGAACTTTCCGGGCTCGGGCAGATGATCGGGCGGAACGGTCGGCGCGAAGTGCGCTTTGCCGTCGGGTGTCGGGAAGGTGCGGTCGGTGCAGAGCCGCGGGCCGCCCCATTGGAACTGATCGCCTTGTTTCTTCAGCGCCGCGATGCCGCGGTACGCGGGGACCGCGCGCTCGATGTCCTCGCGGATCGCCGCTCCGCCGGCGAAGTGAAGTTTCTCGTATCCATCGGGCTTCACGGCTTGCGCGAACTGCAAGAGCATCTCCCACTCGCTGCGCGCTTCGCCGATCTCGTGGCCGGGTATGTAAGGGCTGAAGACCACGCGGCGTTCGGTGGTAGTCTCGGTGCCGCCGTCCTTCTGTTCGTAGCGCGTACGCGCGGGAAGCAGGAAGACCGTCTCGGCGGGCTCGACGAGCATCTGGTTCGTCAGCACGATATCGCTGTGGATGCGCAGCGGAAGCTTCGCGAGCCCCTCTTCGATGCGCTCCGGATCGGGCATGGTTTCGAGAAAGTTTCCGCCGATGGCGTAGAGCGCGTCGAGCTTGCCGTCGCGGGCGGCTTCGAGCATCTCGACGGTGGTCATGCCCGGCCGATCGGGGACGGGGAAGTTCCACAGGTCGCTGAAATGCCGCGCCGATTCGGCGTCGATCGACTTGCCGCCGGGAAAGGCCGTGCTGTAGGCGCCCATCTCGGCTCCGCCCTGCACGCCGCTGTGCCCGCGGATCGGCATCAGGCCCGTGCCCACGCGCCCGACATACTCGCGCAAAAGCGCCAGGTTCACCAGCGCCCGGACGGTGTCGCTGCCGTGGGCGTGCTGCGTGATGCCCATCGACCAGACGAAGACGCCGGCATCGGCCCGCGCCAGTTCCTGCGCGAAGGCTTCGACTTCCGCCAGGCTCAGGCCGCACCTCGCCAGCAGACCGTCCATCGGCTGGCGGTCGAGCGCGGCCCGATACTCCGCGAAGCCGGCGGTCGCCTCGTCGATGAAGCCCTGCTTGTGCCAGCCGCGCTCGAGCACGATCTTGGCGGCGGCGTTGAGGAAGGCGAGATCGCCGCCGACTTTCACGAGGAAGGTGCGGTCGCAGATCTTGCTGCCGAAGAGCGCGCTGGCGGTATCGCTGGGCACCCAGTAACGGTCGAGGCCGGGCTCGCGTGCGGCGTTAATCGAAAGCACGCGCGCGCCGCGGCGGCGGGCTTCGAGGAGGTACTTGATGGCCACGGGCTGATCGTTGGCGGGGTTGCTGCCCATGAAAACGATCAGATCGCTGTCGTACCAGTCGACGTAGCTGCACGTGGTCGCGGCGAC
>BTVV01000271.1:0-2459 GCA_045863855.1 Planctomycetota bacterium
TTTGGCGATCCGGTTGGCCAGCTTCGCCTTGGTCTGGTGCTCCTCCGCGTCGGCGTAGCCGAGGTCGGCGAAGACGTTTCCGGTACCCTTGACCACGTTACGTTTCCCGGCCATGGCTCTTTCCTCCGTACCTTTGCTCGTGGTCCTCGGTCGCGGCCCGCAGACGTCGCTTGACCAAGTCGATTTCTTCTTTCGGGGTTTGGATGCCCTGCTTTGACTTCTTCTGGAAGACATGCAGCACGTATATCGCCTCGGGGAACTTGACCGTATAAACCGCGCGGTAGGTGCTGCCGGCCTCGTTCGTCACGACCTCCAGAACGCCGGCGCCGCCGAACCCCTTCAGCGGCTTAGCCGATTCGTGCTTTTCGCCTACCTGTGCAACGTACAGGGCGTGTCCTACCTCGTCCTTGACGTCCTCGGGGCAGGCCTTCAAATCTTCCAGGGACGAACCCACCCAATGCACGGGCCGCCGGGGCTCATCCTTGTCCATGAGCTAATTATGCCCATATGGGCATACCCGGTCAATGCTATTCTCAGGAATGGCTCCTGAGGCTGACTTGTGACCGGTAGGAGGATTGAGCGCTCGACGTACGAAGGCACGGCTGACACCGAATGGCGCAAAGGCTATCCTCTTCGCCGTCATGTTTGGCCGTCGTGTTCGCGATAACGTAGAGCAATTCCCTCTTCCCAGCCGGCGGCTTGTGCTAGGCGTGGGGGCAGTACGTAGTCTGCATGGAGAAAGCCCGCCAGCCTCCCGTGTACGGCGTCAGTGCTCGATTAAGCGGAACTTCTTCTAAATTCCGACCATCCGCACCGCATAGGGCCTTGTGGCCAGCGTCCACTTCGCTTGCCATGCCATCCCGTCTTGGAATTCCAGCCTTACCGGCTCGACTGTGGAGAGCAGGGGCAGATCGGTCGTGGCGTTGAAAGTCGGAGGGGTTTGGCTAGTTCTATGATCGAAGGGTATACCAATGACCGCACGTAGGGCATTCTATCCCCGCTTATGTGAAGATGGAACAAAATGAAACAGAAACATTCCAAATCACTGGCGGGCCAGCGGATTCGGCTTAGGCTTGCCGTCATACCGATCTCATTCTAAAAGTAAGGAGTGTTGCCTATGCGCGTGCTCGCTATTGGGTTTGGTTTGATCCTGGGCGCCATCGCGGCCTGCTTCCTTTGGGGAGGCCAGATAGACCAGCCTGATGCCCCCCCTTTGGCGATTGAAGCCCGAAACTCGGCGGATGCGGCTCCACTGGCGGCGGTGATGCATGTTCCGGCTGCGCCCTCAGCCGTCCCACCGCCAAGTGAGACACTCACGCAGGCCAGGGAACTTCAGCAACGTGTCAAGATCGCCGAGACGTTGGCGCGCCAAGCAGTCCGGCCGGATCAGCAAGTGGATGCACAGTTGGTGCGCGCGAGCCTGTACGACACTCAGGGCCGCCACGAAGAAGCCAATGCAGCGCTCCTGCATGCCGGTGACGTAGCCGCCTCCGAAGCCTCGGCGACCTCCGCGAAGAACCCCGCCAGCCCACAGCCGACTCCGGAACATGCCGCGGCCCTGACGGTCCTTTCGCATGCGCATCGCGAGATGGTGCGGAAGGAATTCGCGTCGGCTCGGCGGCACCTAAATCTGGTGGTGGAAACCTATGCGGAGACGGCACCGGTCGTAGCCCAGCAGGCGCTTTCCGATTTGCAGTGGATCGCCACCCAGGAAGGGAAAGGGCTGCACACCCCCGAAGCGTCTGCTCCCGCGGCGATGGCCGGCAAGCGCGACATGGGTGATTCGAGTTGCCACCAAAAGTCCATCGTGCCCGCGACTTCCATGGGCGGCGCGGAAATCTTCGCCAACGCGGTGGCGGGAACCTCCTACACGATCACGGCCAGCGGCATTTGGGCGCAAGACCCCGATCCTTCCTTTAATACAGGCCCAAACGGCTTCACGGGGTTTGGTCCCATTGGAGGCGGCGAGTTTGCCGGGATGCTGTTCGGCACCTTCGCCGTACGCGAACCTGGCAGTAGCACTTGGATAGCCGTGGGGGCAGGCGGCACCGTAACGGCCACGGCGGACGGCCCTCTGGTGGGCGCTTTTGCAGATATTGCTTTTGCCTACAACGACAACAACGGAGCGATGTTCGTGTCCGTCAGCAGTTCCGATTGCCCGCCGCCGCCGCCCGCCGAAACTCTTCCGCCAACGGCAGTGAATGAAGCTTCGCCCGAAACGTTCTACTTGGATGAACGCGGGATCTGGTTAGACGCGAGCCTCTCAACGGATAACGACACCGATGGCGAAGACCCTGCGATTCGTTGGTACAACTGGAACCTCAAGAACAGAAGCAATCCGGCTCAGCGCGCGATCATCGTTGAGGGGCAGGAAGCCATTCAATCAATTTATCCCACGGCTCCCGGCGAATACGACTTGGTGTTAACCGTCACAGACAACGACGGAGAAACGGCCTCCA
>BTVV01000272.1:0-2335 GCA_045863855.1 Planctomycetota bacterium
TATCACACGCTCCCCGTTCTCGACTTCGGGGGCTTCGACATCCGGCCACTGCGCTTTCAGTTTTGCAACGATCTGATCGAATTCCATGACGGCTCCGGCTGCTTGCGATTCCACGAACGCCACGCTCGACGCTTCAGTTCTTCCCGGCCATTTCCTTGGCCGCCGCTTCGATCTTCGCCGCGATGGCCGGCTTACCGAAGAGGTCCAGCGCGCCTTTGTCCTCGACCACGATCGGCGTGCGCGGAGGCGGCGTCTTGCCCAGCTTGCGCAGCGTCCGCTCTTCGTGGATCACTTCGCGCAGCTTGAAAACCCCGTCGATCAGCGCTTCAGGACGCGGCGGACAACCAGGGACGTACACGTCCACCGGCACGTATTTATCGATCCCCTTCAGCACGCTGTAGCTGTACTTGCAGAACGGGCCGCCCGCGTTGGCGCAGGAGCCCATGCTGATGACCCACTTGGGCTCGGGCATCTGTTCGTACAGGCGCTTTACGCGGCTGGCCATCTTCAGCGTGATCGTACCGGCCACGATCATCAAGTCGGCCTGGCGCGGCGTGGAGCGCGGAATCATCCCGAAGCGGTCGGAGTCGTACTTGCTCGCACCCCACTGCATCAGCTCGATCCCGCAGCAGGCCGTCGCGAAGAGCAGATACCAGAGCGAATGTTCTTTGCCGAGGTTCAGCAGCGTATCGACGTTGGTGAAAATCACGTCGTCTTCGCCGAACTTGTGATTCAAAATGCCCATGGCGTACTCCTTCTGCCCTGCAACCCGCTAGCTGATCCGTTTGGCCGATGACGGCGCCAAACCCACCTGCTTCGGCTGCTCCCAACTGCGGATGCCCTGTTCGGTGGGTACTCGGAAGCTGCGCACCCAGCCCAAGTCGCCCTTCTTCCAGATGTAAACCAGCCCCAGAAAGAGGACGCCGATGAAGAAGAACAGTTCGGCGAACGCCACCAGCGCCGCGGTCCCGCCGCCGGCCGTCAGCGATTTGAAGATCGTCGCGATCGGGAAGACCAGCGCGAGTTCCACGTCGAAAAGCACGAAGACCAACGCGACCACGTAAAACCGAATGTTGAAGCGCAGCCAGCCGCTGCCCACCGGATCTTCACCGCACTCGTACGTCATCTCTTTTTCAGGCGTCGGATGGTACGGCCGCAGCAGCCGCGAAAGCGTGAGCAGCGCAATCGTTAGCGCCACCGCCGACCCCAAGAGCAGGAAGACGGTACTGTACTGCATCAGTTCGGTGTCGACGCCCAGCACGGGCATGGCGGCTTCTCCTCGCGCCTCCCGAGCTTACCCGCTCCAGGGGCGCGTCTTACTCAACGATGGCGAACGAACAGCAAGCACGTCTTATAGGTGCTCTCCTCTATGGTGTCAACGCGCGCGCGAAACCCCTAACAAACCGCCAACCCCGAAGGCACGTCGATCACCCTTACTTTCTGCAACTTCTCGATTCAATACTATCCCTAACGACTCCACATTCCTACCGCCGAATACGCTGGGTTGTGCCCCAAGGGCACAACCCAGCCATCTACCTCCATCGGTTGGGCAAACGCCAGACCATCCACCTACCGACCCGTACCGCCCACCACCGCCAGCTTGCCGCCCAGCACACCCCGCAGCGCCAGCAATCGATCCACTTGCTCCTGCAGGCGCGTACCCGTACCGCGCAGCACGTAGACGTGTAGTTCTTCCTTCTCGCTGAGCCGAATCTGGGTCGCCGAAAGCAGCAGATCGGCCAATTCGCGGCGCGCGTCGGCCAGTCGGCGCGGAAGCTCGGGGTTTTTCACTTCAACCAGCAGCGTGAGCGTCGCGACCTGATCGGCTTTGCCGGCGGTCCACGCCTTTTGAGTCAAGCGCTCGCGAATCAGATCGCGGATCCCCTCGGAGCGGTTCAGGTTCTCGTGATTCACCAGAAACTCGTCGAACTCGCGGCTCAAACCTTTGGGGATCGATACCCCAAAGCGAACCAGGTCTTCATCGGCGCGCAGCTTCCGTCGCGGTCGTCGGGCCATGCGGCTTCCTTAGGATCGGTCAATTGGGATTAAAGTCGTCGTGCCGGCCCGTGGTTGGCGGAGGCGGCGGTTCGAGCTGTTCGCAAAATCGCTCTAGCGCCGCCTCGACCACGCTCGCGCGGCGCAGCGCCGAAGTCTCTTCAAGCAGCGTCTGGCGCAGATCGGGATCCTGGAGGAAGACGCTGGCCAGCAAGTCGGCGGCGCCGCCTAAGCTCTTGCGTTCGGCCAGCGAGCGGGCGATTTGCTTCCGCGCATCCGGACGCAGCACGCGGTTCATCAGCGCGCGCGCCGTATCGAGCAGCGTGCGCTGCGTGGAGCG
>BTVV01000273.1:0-2262 GCA_045863855.1 Planctomycetota bacterium
GGCAGTACGCGCTCCTGTCAAAAAATCGCCGCAGCAAGTCCCGCGGTGGAACCCGCGTGGATACGCCAGGTCTACCGCTTATCAGCCGTTGTACCAGCTCATAGTCTGGGCTGCATACGCAATTCAGCGCAAACGAAACCACTGCGGAAAAATCCAGGACATACGGCGCGGCTGTGCTTGAAATGAGAATGTTCGGACCACGTTCTTCGGCTTCGATTTTTTCCTGAAACTCGTAGGCAACGGCTTTCACATCACCGACCCCAGACGTCGCCGGCAAGAGATTGCCGATTACGGTCTCAACGCGTTCCACGCCGTAGCCGAAATCCGCATTGGTATAAAGCATTCCTCTCAGGTCATTCGACCGAATCGCAGGGCGGGTGAATAACTTACCGGTTCCGATCTGAAGCACTGTTGGTCTCCACATACTGGGGCTTACCAGGTCGCGGTACTTCATTGAATTCCGCGCCGAGCGCGGTGAATTTCCTTTCGAGGTGTTGAGCGGCGTGGCTCACGCCTGGGCTTCCGCTGCTGCATCCGAAGGGCCGGGCTTTCGAAACACCTGGAACAACTGGATGGGTATTTGTCTTGCCTCCCAGATTCCCTGGACCCGGGTTCCCCGGATTTGTGTGAGTCCGCTCCGGGTCAGGCGGCCTGCCTCAACTCTGCATCGTGCTGCATCGATTCGTCCAGTTTCGCCTTCGCTGCTTTCGCCCATCCCTGCCATCGCGGCAACGTGATCTGGCCGCCGTCGACGTAAACCTCCTTCGGCGTCAGCACATCGCCGCCAGCCGCCGGTTCGAGCGCCCAGTGCGGGCGGATCGCGTTGTAGCGCTCGCGAAACGCATCCAACTTCTCGCGTGCATCCTGCGGGTTGTCGTACAGCTGCCAGTACACCTCTTCGCGCTTGAGCGTCTGATGAAACCGCTCCAGCAGGCCGAGCTGCTGCGGCGTTCGATAGCGCGTGCGCACGTGCCGGAACTTCTCCTTGATCGCCGACTGGAACCGTCGCGCCAGAAAGCAGCTGCCGTTGTCGGTGACCAGAAAAGGCGTCTTCTCGAGCGGTCCATGCAGACGCTCTGCCTCCTTGATCGCCAAGTCGATCGCAGCGCTCACTTCCGGCGCCGAGTAGCTCGCGGTCAAGTGGCACGCGAGCAGATAGCGGCTGTAGTAGTCGATGACCGTCACCGCGTACCACCAGCCGTGGCCGGGAATGTGGATATAGGTCACGTCCGCCTGCCACAGCGCATTCGGTCGCGTCGGCAACAGCTCGAACAGTTTCGCGCTCTGATACAGCTCCGCCTTGGTCGCGCGCCGCTTTTGCAGCAGATTCTCCGCCTTGAACACTGCATGCACGAACTTCTTGCTGACCATGTGGCCTGCGCGACGCAGCACGATCGCCAGCCGCTTGTAGCCCCACCAAGGGTACTGGGCGGCAAAGCTGACCACCGTCGCCTTCAGCGCCTCGTCCAACGGCTTTGGCGCCGGCCCTGGACGCTTCGGCTCGATCGAGGGCGAGTGATACCAACTCGACGGCGCAATGCCGATGGCCCGCAGCAGCGGCTTCAACCGCGACGAATCCCGTTCTGCTTCGATCATGGCCCGCAGCTCCGCAGTCAGAGCGACGGGCCCGAGAGCTTTTTTAGGATGCGATTGGCAATCGTCAGTTCGCCGATCACCTGTTCGCGCGTCTCGATCTCGCGCTGCAGCTTCGCCAGTTCCTTGGCCGCTGGCGCTTCGCCGCTCTTGCCGTCCAATTGCGCACGGCCGCCAGCGATGAACTCGTCACGCCAGCGATACAGCGTCTGCTCGCTAACCCCGGCACGACGCGCGATCTGCGTCGCCGGCTCTTCCTTCCTCAGCAACGCCAGCACCACCTCAACGCGCTTCTCCGCCGGCATCTCGCTCTTGCGTCCCATGTCTTGCTCCTCGATCGTTGTCTAACATTCCATCGGGTCCAAGGACCTGGGGGCAAGACACTAGCCGTGGGATACCGGGTGCGGTCCTCCCGTGGCACGCAGTTCGGCGCTGGGCCACCGAATGAACGCGATGTGTTGGATGATGGCGGCCGGATTTCCAAGAAGCAGGCCGATGCCCATGCGGATATCCAGTACGAGAAATTCGCCGCCCGGCGACGCGCCCTTCTTGAAGTGGAGGGCGCCGAGAACACCATGCGCACCCTGGAGGATGCGGCAACCTACCGGACAACCTGAGCATAGCGCAGATCCGCCAGGGCAAGTCGAACCGGCGCAACCCGACTTTGAC
>BTVV01000274.1:0-2257 GCA_045863855.1 Planctomycetota bacterium
GCGCGTTCAGCCGAAGGGCGGCAAGAAGATGCCGGCGACGGAGTGGGCGCGGGAGGTAGGGCTGGAGGTGGGGTCGAGGCTGGGGTAGCGCGTGCGGACCTGAGCTTATTCCTATGAGCGCACGCCAAGGAGAGTTGCACGGCCCGCAGTCACTATCGTCTCGTGCGACCACGCATCCTGAAAGGCCGGAGGCTGAGCAGGGTTGCGAAACCAGCGGCGACCAGAACCGATGCAACAATCCAGAATCTGCTGGGGGCACCTGGCGGAGTCGATGCTGAGTTCCCAACACTCGGCGGCAGTGGCGAATCAGGCGTTCGGAGCACCCCCTGCCCGGCGAATTGATCGAGCGTTCGGCTCAGGTCGAGAATTCGGCCGAAGGCCACGACGGACGCGTGTCCGTTGACGGTCTCAACGGTAAGGGCGAGCGCTACGGACGCGCCATCCGCACCACGTCCGCTTGCAACGAAGATCAGCGCGTGGGGACGGACGTTCGGCCTCCACGTCGCTTCGAGGCGAAACGTCCCGGGCGCCATGAGGGAACTCAGATCCGCGATGGCGACAGGCACACTCACTGGCTCCCCGTCCCCTGGATACGCAGTCCGAATCACGTTGCCGTCCGTTCCTCCGAGCGAGGCCGAGAGAGCTGCGACGTCCCCTGCGGCGATTGCCTCGCCGATGGCCGCCACGTCCGACGGTAGCCCCACCAACAAGGGAGAGCTCTCCTGAGCGCGAGCACTACCGCCCCATACGAGGGCAAGAAGCACTCCGGCAAGGACCACCAGGCGCAATTTCGCGGAGTTCGCCGCGCCTGAACTAAGAAGAGTACAGAGCATTCGCCACCCCTAGAGCCGATACTCCAACGAGCCGGGATCGAACCGAGAGCCATGCTCCTTCGACCTCATCGTACCAGATGACGAAGTCCGTAGCCTTCCATCGACCTCTCAGTGGCGGCGCTCCGGGGAGCGCCTCGCAGGTGGTCCGGAAGGCCGGCCACGGGCCTATTCGCACCTCCTCATGCGGATGCTGGATGACGCCTGCTGCTAGGTTCACACGGTCGGCCCGAAGCGCTGTGTACAGAATCGGGGTGCCCACTCGGCGAGTCCAGAAGCAAGCCAGGGCGTAGTCGCTCGGCACCAAGGGGCGGGACCCGAAGGCGAGCGTCTGGCTCCGCATTTCAGACTCCACGTAAGTGATGGCCATGTCGCTCAGCTTCCCGGCTTCCGTGATCAGGTGATGGACCCCGAGCTGTCGTAGGCCGGGCGGCGGCGTGGCTGGAAACCGGACCCGCTCCAGGCCGATGGCCTCGCAAAGAGCCTGAAGATTAGGCGAGGTTCGCATTCTCGGATGCCCGAAGTACCCCATCTCTGGTTGGAACCCGGAGTCCCTTACGGGAGCGTCTTCAAACGGCGTGGTCCTGGCTTCAATCTCATTGTCGACAGTAGCGAGGTACTTACCGATATAATGGACGGTCATGGCTTCCTCCCGTTCTCATACATTCCATGTCCAGAAGATTGGTGAATCTCCATAGACGGTTCCTGATGGATTGCCATAGGCGCTGCCATTCGCCCAGTAATGCACATGGGAACCCGTAAAGCATGTGTCTGACACGTAGGTATCACCAGGGCCCTGCGCACAAATGTAGCGAGGGCAAGAATAAAGGTTGCCAGCGGAAACGGAGATATCGTAGATATGCTGTGCGATGGCCGAGCCAACGTAGGATTGCAGCCCGTCAGTCCGCAAATAGAAAAAGAGGAGCTGGTTATCCTCGTTACCAGAATATGGCGTCTCACACGAGTCATCAGAGTACACCGGCTCTATATAGCCATAAGCAGCACTCCCGCGCCGAAAGTAGGCGTAGACGCTTCCTGCGCCTGATTTGACGATGTCGATTGCGTTGGAATGCCAGCCTCGAGTTACTGTGCCGGCCATAGGGCTAGGCAGGTCCCACTCGGTGGTGGCACGAGCCGGTTGTATTCCGGCAACGCCGAGCGCACCGGCAGCCCCGGCCGCAGCGGCCGTACGGAAGACATCGCGACGAGTTAGCGGCCGACGAGTGAAGAATTGCGCGTAGTCGCGTTGATCTGGCATTTGGCTATCCTGCGAATGGGCTCATCACCAAAACCTGGTGCCAGCCAATCTTGCCAACAGCCTCCGGGCTTGTCCCGAACTCTTTATACGAAGTTCCGATCGTTTTCGATCAATTCGTAGACCAAGGGCATACAGCAGGTCAGGTGTTCGCGCGCCCAGACCCTTAGCT
>BTVV01000275.1:0-2246 GCA_045863855.1 Planctomycetota bacterium
ATCCGCCTCGAAACAAAAATCACGCCAATATGGCCTGGATCAATAGGTACTTCCCCAAATGCGTGTCATTTTGGCGCGCGGGAAGCAGCGGCCAAATTAGGCACAGTTGCTTTCGGCGGTCCGAAATTTCGCCCCGGTTGCTCAAGGCGAACCAGGCTTTCCTTCCCCACCCAACTCACGCCCAGGGCGCGCCCGTACGCGCGTGTGGGCCAACCGCGCGAAAGGAGTAGCTCTGTGGCCATTTCAACCGCCCCACGTATCCGCGCCAAGTGCGCCGAGATCGCCGAGTTCCTCGTGGCGAAGAACGAGAGCTACGGCGATTCGGCGCTCAAGCCGTTGGGCATCTTCTCGGATGCCGATGCCGTCGACGCGCTTCGTGCGCGCATCGACGACAAGCTCGCCCGCGTGAAGTACGCGCCCGGCGCGTACGGCGAAGACGTGGTCAAGGACCTCATCGGCTATCTGGTCCTGCTGCAGTTAGCGCTCGAGGACCGGGTTCGTGCCGAGACCCAGGTGCTCAAGCGGCTTTGAGGCTGGTCGGACTACTTGGGAGAGACCACATGAAGTTTTGGAAAGTAGGTCCGGTAGCGCGCCGCGTCTCGCGTGATAAGCGGCATGCCTTCCACGGCGGCATGTGCGCCAATGAAGAAGTCCGGCAGAGGGGTGGGCCGCGTCCCTCCGCGCTTTCGGTACTTCATGAAACACTTCCCTGCCAGGAACGCGGCAGCCATGGGAATGGGCAAGCGCTGAAGCAGGCGTTCGGGCAGCGCGGCGTCGAGCTCTTCGATCCGCTCGAATCGAATGGAGACCTCGGCATACACCATCGCGTTGATCGCCAGCAGGTGGCTTTCGGCGTATCGCTCCAAGGTGCCGCTCGACCATTCGAACCAACGGGGGTCTTCGGTAAGCACGTCAAGCAGGACGCTCGAATCGATCAGGGCGTGAGGCATTACGAGCCTCTAGTAAGCGCAAGGATCTGGTCGGTGGTCATGCGCACGGTGCCCTTACCGCGCAGGGTCTCCACCAGATTTCGGCCGCGCCGGCGTCCCTTGCCGGCCTTACGCAGAATCACGGTATTGCGGGAGAACTCGAACTCGACTTCGGTCTCCGGCAAAAGCCCCGCTTTCTCGCGGATGTCGGCAGGGATGGTGACTTGGCCTTTGGACGTGATCTTCATGTACGCGTCTCCAGGAGCCGCAAGCGGTCTTACTTTCTAAATTCTTACCATGGTTGAGTGCACATTGCAACGGCAGCGGCCAAACGGCCGCACGAGGGAGAGGAAACGACGATGAAGATCGAACTGCGCAAGCTCGAGGACGTGAAGCCCTACGAGGCCAATCCGCGGATCAACGACGCGGCCATCGAGGCGGTGGCCGCCAGCATCAAGGAGTTTGGCTTCCGCGTGCCCATCGTGGTGGATGCCGCGAGCGTGATCATTTGCGGGCATACCCGCTGGAAAGCGGCCAAGCTGCTGGGGTTGGAGAAGGTCCCGGTGCATGTGGCCAAGGACCTCTCGCCCGAGCAGATCAAGGCCTACCGGATCGCGGACAACAAAACCTCCGAACTCTCAGATTGGGACTATGACCTCCTGCCGGTCGAGTTGAAAGACCTGCAGGGCATGGACTTCGACCTGTCGCTGTTGGGTTTCGATACGACGGAACTGGAGAAGATTCTGGGCGGCGATTACAGCGGGAATGCCGGCCTGACCGATCCGGACGCGATCCCCGAGCCACCGGACGAGGCGATCACGCGGCCCGGAGACCTGTGGATCCTGGGCAACCATCGCCTGCTCTGCGGCGATAGCGCCAACCCCGCGCATCTGGATCGATTGCTGGATGGGCAGCGCATCCAGCTCGTGAACACCGATCCGCCTTACAACGTGAAGGTCGAACCGCGCAGCAACAACGCCATCGCGGCGGGCCTGTCCTCGTTCCAGGCCAGTAATACCCAGCCGATGACCCATCACCAAAGCTTCGACGTGGCGCGGCAGGGCCCCAAGCAGGCGACCAGCAGGAAGCTACGGCCCAAGGATCGGCCGCTGGCAAATGACTTCGTGACAGACGCGGCCTTCGACGATCTGCTCGACGCCTGGTTCGGGAACATGGCGCGGGTATTGGAGCCCGGAAGCGGGTTCTACATCTGGGGCGGGTATGCAAACCTTGGGAACTACCCGCCGTTCTTGAAGAAGCACGAACTCTACTTCAGCCAGGGCATCGTGTGGGACAAGCAGCACCCGGTACTGACCC
>BTVV01000276.1:0-2165 GCA_045863855.1 Planctomycetota bacterium
CGTCGGCCACCTGCTCAGGCAACGGCTCGTTCTGGTACTCGGCAAAGAAGGCCGTTTCATCTTGCAGCCGCAGGTTCATGGCGTGCTGGATAGCGCTTAACTCGTCGTGGTTGAAGCGTTCCTCCCACGCGATCAGTGCGCCGGCGTCCATGGCCGGCCGATTCCCCCCGTAGTAGGCCGTCGCGTCGCGCAGGTCGCCGTGCTGGCGCAGGCTCTCGGCCCGGACCAGCGCGTACTGCTTCCAAAGTTCTTCGTTGCTGGGAAAGCGGTAGACCATCCGGGTGCGCTGGCCGCTCCATTCCGGATGCTTGTCGCGGTCCAGGATTCGGTCGGCCATATCGCCTGGGCGAATGACGGTACAAGGCATGATCCCGCTGATCTTCTTGCCCGGACCGGCTAAGCCCAGCACCGCGCCGGCCAGAATCCGCTCGCGAGTGGCGCATTGAGACAACGACCGGGCCGATTCGTCCGTCTGGGGGTCGTCGAGCACCACCAGCGACGGGCGTACCGTCTGGCCGTCGGGGCGCTTGAACTTCATCCCACGAATGCGCCCCGTGATGCCGGCAACCTTGATGATCGCGCCGCTGGCGGGGCTGCCCGGTATGGTCGGCAGCACGATCTCGGTCGCCGTCCACCCGATCTGGGTACGCTTGCCCCGGTAGAGCTGCCCGGAGCAGCGATTGGCGATCCCATCGAGCGCCTGGATGGGATGGACCACCTCCGGAAAATCCGCCAAGAGCAGCTCGTTGCACTCCAACTCGGTCTTGATCGCCTCCAGCATGCCCTGCGCGTGCCCTTCGTCGGAGCCGATCAGGCAGACGAACTCGCGGTGCCCGAAAAGCAACGCCCAAAGGCACGCGCATTCGGCAATCGAGGTCTTGCCGCTGCCGCGAGGCATGGCCAGCGCGAACAAACCGCCGTGCAGCACGGCCTGTTCGATTCGGGCCATGACCGACAGGTGGTCGTTCGACCACTTCAGGTGGAAGGTCAGCGGAAAGTAGCTCTCGCAGAACACCCTGAAGCTTTCCCGAGCGGCAGCCTTGCGCTGCGGGTCCGCAACTTCGGGGATCTCGCCGATATCGCGACCAGCGGCGCTCAAGCCAGCGTTACGTGCCCGCGCGGCCTCCTTGACCGCGTCGTAATCGCGCGGAGCCTGCGCCGCCTTGGGCGTATGGCGCTCGTCCACCAGCCAGGCCAGGTAACGCATCAGGTCAACGCGCCGCCCGTCGCCGATGCGGAAGCCCGCGCGCGTGCGGTGCCGATGGAGCTGCCGTTCGTCGATGACCGTACCCAGCGGCGTGCTGTTGAGCAGCCGCGCCAGGTCGGACGGACGCAGGTTGCGGACATCAAGCGCCAACGGCCATCTCCTTAACCAGCCACGCCGCGTAATGAATGAGGTTCAGCGTGCCATCGGGGTTGACGGGCGCACCGGTGGCCACGTCCGCGCGCAGGATCGCCTCCGTGGCGCGCCGGGAGCCCGACCGTGCCAGGAACTTGGCCGCATCGGCCAGGGATAGGCTCGTCAGGCTTAGGCTCGGATTAGGCCGCTCATTCGCCATGTGAATTCGCCCTGGAATGCCTAGCCGTGGCCCTGTTCCGCCGTGTCTGCCCATCGGGCATGTGCACTGGGGATGCTGCATTAAACAGCAGCGCGATGCACGGGAATGCAGGGCATACGGCTGGTTTTTGTACTGCTGTTTTCACGCGGCAATTCCGCGCATTCCGCATCGATTCGACTGGATGTGTGCGCCATCCCATGGCTGAATGGCCATGTAGGCGAACGCGAAAGGAGAACGCATGAACACGCACGCCAAGAACGATTTCCTGGATGTAGGCGACGACCTGGAGATCACGAAGGTCGCCAAACGCGAAAGCGCACCCGGCACCTGGGTGGACGGCACCCTGGCGGGATATCGCTTCAGCGCGCTGGTCTTCCCCGAACACGCCGAGGTCGCCAACTACGAACTGGGCACCAGCAAGATCTCCAAGCTCTGGGTCCAGCGGATCAGCGACAAGAAGACCGTCTTCCATTGGGACCGTGGCCTGGACCTGAAGGCCGCCGACGCCACGGTAACGGCCATCGTCGACTTTCTCTGCGCCGGGCTGGCCGACTACGTCTACGCCGAATAGGAGAACGCACGCATGAACGCCCGAGAACGCCGCGC
>BTVV01000277.1:0-2136 GCA_045863855.1 Planctomycetota bacterium
CGGCCGCGCTGCCCCAGCGCCTGGCGCTCCGCTTCGCTCACGCCGAACAATGTCGCGAGTCCGTCCACCAGAGCATTCCTCTCAGGCAGGAGCTGGATTGCCGCGCCCGCCGCAAAGCCCTCCGGCAAATTGCACTGCGGTGTCATGGCTACGGGCAGCCCATACGACCACGCCTCCAGCACGGCCATGGGCAGACCCTCGCTATGCGAGGGAAGTACGAAGGCATCCGCTCGCCTGAAGCTCGCGGCCTTGTCGGTCCCGAACTGCGGGCCGACGAAGCGCACCGAGTTCTCCAATCGCAGCGCCCGCACCTGTTGTTCGAGTTCGGCTTGGTGCCCGCCCTGCTCCCAACCCGCGATGACGAGATACCAGTCATCGGCGTCGGGAATGCGACGTTGGCGCGCGCTTGCCCAAGCGTCGATCAACTCGACGAGCCCCTTCTTCGGATGAATCCGGCTCAAGAACAACAGGACCTTCGCCCCCGTCGGCAATTGCCTGGACCATTCGGGCGGGGGCACAAGCGCATCGAGGTCGGGCAGATCCACACCGTTGGGTATCACCGCCACGGGGTTGCGCAGGCCGTAGGCGCGGATCGCGTCGCGCTCCGCGTCGCAAAGCGCGTGAATGCATGTGGCGCCCTTCAAGTGCGCATCCTCATACAGACGCGCCGAGATCTTCTTCTTCCACGCCGAGTTTCGAACTGCCCATGGATCGAGCATGCCGCGGGGGGAAATCAGATGCGGCCGGCTGCCGGCAGACCAGCGCAGCGCCGCCGCCGACGGATACATCCACAGGCCATGCACATGAACCAGATCCGGACGGTATGCGCGCAGGCGATCCATCAGGTTCCGCTGGAAGCCGAATGCGCGCGGGCCTGAAATCGCCTGCACGGAAACCGGCGTTTGCCCCCAGCTGGCCTTGTCCTCGTTCGAATGGGAGTCTTCACCGCCAAAGACTCTGATTTCGCAACCCGCACCTATCAGGCTCTCGCTCAGCGCTTTCACCGTCCAGAAGAGCCCTCCGGCCTCGCGCGAAATCGATGCGGCGAGCACCGCTGCGCGCACAGGGCAAACCATACTGGATGCCAAGCATTCAGGCTCGGACAGGACTGCCGCGTTCATCCGAGCCCGAATCCCTGCCGTGCCAGCATCAACTTCAGCACGACCCTGTCCAACAGTGCTGGGCGGCGGATCTTCGATGCCGCAATCTCCCTGGCCAGCTCGATCAGGTTGTCGGCAAATACGGCTGGCGACCAGGCGTCGATCAAGTTCGAGCTTGCCTCGCCCATTGCCCGGCGGCGAACCGGGTCGTCAGCAATGCGCAGCATCAGATCGGTGAGCGATCCGACGTCGTGCGGATCGAAGGTATAGCCATTGATACCGGGCTGCACGAGGTCGGCAGAACAACCGCATCGATTCAACACCAGTACCGGTAAGCCGGAAGCCATGGCTTCGTTGACTACGAGGCCCCATTGCTCGGTCGTACTGGCAAGAACGAACGCCTCGGCCAAGCCATAGCAGGCCGGTAGATCCGGGTATTGCAGGAAGCCGGGCATCAGTATCCGTTCGCTCAGACCCAACGAGGTCACCAGGCTTTCCAGTTGCGGCCGGAGTCCCCCGTTGCCGATCACGACCAGATGCCATGGGTCTGTCGTTCGGCGCCCTTGTTCTACTGTCGCCAGGAACCCCGCGAAAGCCTGGATCAGGCGAGGCAGGTTCTTCTTCTCGATAAAGCGCGCCGAGGCAAGGAAGTAACGCTCGGGCAACCCGCGCTTTGCACGAATGGCGGCAGCGTTCGCGCGCGCCTGCGCGGCACCGGCTCGAAAGTAATCGTTGTCCACCACGTCGTAGCCGAGGCGTATGCGCGATGCGTTCATCCCCAACTTCAACAGGTATTCGTGATGCGGATGGCCCCCGACGATCGCGCCATCGCAACTTCCGACGTATCGACGCTTGATCCACTCGCGAAGCGGCGTCCGCGGGAAATCGATTTCCTGCGAAGCGGACATCAGGATCGCCGAAACCTTGTGCGCCTTTGCCCACGCCACAGCGGAGATGGCCAAGGGAGTCGCCCATCCGGGGACCGCGACGGCGTCCGGAGCGAAGGACGAGAGCGCGCGGGAGACGGCGCGATCGA
>BTVV01000278.1:0-2003 GCA_045863855.1 Planctomycetota bacterium
AGCCTGCGAGGCTCGAAGCGTGGCCTTGAAGTTAAGCCACCAACCCACCCCCCCTACCCCCCCGTGGCAAGGGGGGGAGAAACGAACGGCACCCGCAAAGCACACCTTGAGAAAGGGTTCGTCGTGAGCCCTTCACCGAAGACTTCACCGTTGCCTTACGAGAGAGGCGCCTACCGCTTCCCCGCCGAATGGGAACCGCACGCCGCGACGTGGCTGGGCTGGCCCCACAACGGCCGCGACTGGCCCGGCAAGTTCGCCGCCATCCCCTGGGTCTACGGCGAGATCGTCCGCAAGATCGTCGAAGCCGAAGACGCCCACATCCTGGTCAACTCCCCGGCGCAGGAAGCCCGCGCCTGGCGCGTCCTCGAAAAAGTCGGCATCCCTTCCGAGCGCGTGCGCTTCTTCCGCTGGCCCAGCGACCGCGGCTGGACCCGCGACTTCGGGCCGCTCTGCGTCCGCGACGGGCACCGCGACGAAGCCCTCGCCGTCGTCGATACCCACTTCAACGCCTGGGCGCGCTACCCCACCTTCAAGCGCGATGCCCGGCTCGCGCGCAGAGCCGCCAAAGCGCTTGAGTTGCCCCTCGTTTCCTGCGAGCACCTGGGACTGCCCGTGGTCCTCGAAGGCGGAGCCCTCGACTTCAACGGCCGCGGAACCGTCCTCACCACCGAAGAATGCCTGCTCGACCCGGACGTGCAGGTGCGCAACCCCGGCTTCACCAAGGCCGATTACGAAGCCGTCTTCGCCGAATGGTTCGGCGCGCGAAATACCATCTGGCTCGGGCACGGCATCGCCGGAGACGACACCCACGGGCACGTCGACGACCTCTGCCGATTCGTCGACGAACGCACGATCGCGCTGATCCAGGAAGACGATCCGGCCGACGCCAATTACCGCGCCCTGCGCGAGAACCGCGAACGCCTCGAAGACGCGCGCCTCGAAGACGGCTCCAAGCCCGAAGTCGTCTACCTCCCCATGCCCCGGCCGATCTACTTCGGCGAACAGCGCCTCCCCGCCAGCTACGCCAATTTTTACATCTCCAACGCCTCGGTTATCGTCCCCACCTTCAACGACGAGAACGACCGCAAAGCCTTGGGCATCCTGGGCGAACTCTTCCCGCACCGCAGCGTCGTCGGCATCCACGCCGTCGATCTGGTCCTCGGCTTCGGCACCCTGCACTGCCTGACCCAGCAATTCCCGAAAGCGTAAGGGCAAAAAAAAAACGGCGGGACTCGTCGCCGAGTTCCGCCGCCGTTTCGTAGCCTGTCGCCGTCCGGACGAACTTATTCGCCGCCGCCGCCCAACTGCTGCAAGATACCCTGAAGCTCCTGCGCCTTCTGGCTCTCCGGCGCCGCCTTCAACGCTTCCTGCAGGATCGCGACCATTTCCTTGTTCTTGGCCGCGTGAATCAGCATCGCCTTTTCGAAAAGCGCGCGCTGCAGCACCTCGCCCGCCGGCTTCTGCTCGGCGATGAACTTCTCGAGCTTCGCCAACGTCGCCGCCGGATCGCCGCCCTTGGCGCGCTCGGTCTCGATCTCCTTCAACGCCTTGATCCCGCCGTACTTCGTCTTGAAGCCGCCCGCGTTATCCGCATCCGCCGCGATCACCTGATCGACCAGCTCTTCGTATCCCGCCAAGCTCCCGATCTGGTCCGAGACCGTCGTCAGCGCCTGGTCCAGCAGCTTCGCCTTCTCCGCGCCCTTCGACGATTCGGCCAGCGCCAGCAGCTTGTCGCGGTCCTCGCGCTTCGCCCGCAACTCGCCCAAGTGCTTCAAATACGGTTCCGCGCCGCCCGCCTGATACCCCGTCCGCGCATACGGCCGGCCCTTGGAATCCAGCACGATCACCGTCGGAAAACCCTGAATCTGAAACGTCTCCGCAAGCATCTTGTTCTGCTGCTTCACCGCGTCGTTCTGCTCCTTCTGGCGCGGAAAATCGAGCAGCACCAGCACGAACTTTTCCGGCGCCTCTTTCTTGAACGCATCCTGATTGAAAACCTCCTC
>BTVV01000279.1:0-1992 GCA_045863855.1 Planctomycetota bacterium
GCGCATGGCGCAATCGGGCGAGCCAGCCGAATCGACCTCGGAGACCAGCCGCGACGCCTCCGGAGTCGTGGCAGGCATTTGTGAGCCGCGCGACCACCGCGACGAAGGTCCAAGCGAATCGCCCGCGCTCCGAGTCGTGGGAGGCATGGGCAAGGGCGCGCGTTCAGATGACCAATCGTTACCACGCGAAGGATCGACACGCTTGAGGCTGGATGCCATGCGCGGTTGTGACGTGGTCCGACTCCTGAACTCGACGCCCCTGGGCGCGGTGATCTGTGACCGCCAACTCTATCGCCATCGCCAGCGTTCGGGATTTCGCTTTAACGATGGCAAGCGCGTCAACCTCCTGCGCTATGTGGCCTGGCTCGTCGATGAACGCGAAAGGCGAACCGAAGCGGCCGAGCGCCCCATGAATCCGGATGTCCCAGTATCAAGGAAGGGCGTCATGAATCTCCTTAAGGCGCAGGGCTTTCGCTGCGCTCTTTCAGGAAGGCTCCTGCGCCCTGGAACCGCCGCATTGGACCACAGGCTGGCCATCAGTCGTGGCGGTAAGCACGTGATGGAGAACGCGCAGGTTCTGGACAAGGAAGTCAACAGGGCAAAGGGCACCCTGACCAACGAGGAGTTCATCAAGCTCTGCCGGGAAGTGGCTGGCGCGACAAGGTCACGAGCCACGAGCACCGCCTCCCAAAGTTGAAAGGAGCAGTTTCCATGCCCACTACGACCTCTCACCGCATCCGCGCCAAGTGCGCCGAGATTGCCGAGTTCCTCGTGGCGAAGAACGAGAGCTACGGCGATTCGGCGCTCAAGCCGTTGGGCATCTTCTCGGATGCCGATGCCGTCGACGCGCTTCGTGCGCGCATCGACGACAAGCTCGCCCGCGTGAAGTACGCGCCCGGTGCGTACGGCGAAGACGTGGTCAAGGACCTCATCGGCTATCTGGTCCTGTTGCAATTGGCGCTCGAGGACCGGGTCCGCGCCGAGACCCAGGTGCTCAAGGTGAAGTAGCCGTTCAACCCCTAGGAGACCAAGCCATGAAGATCGAACTGCGCAAGCTCGAGGACGTGAAGCCCTACGAGGCCAATCCGCGGATCAACGACGCGGCCATCGAGGCGGTGGCCGCCAGCATCAAGGAGTTTGGCTTTCGGGTGCCCATCGTGGTGGACGCCGAGAGTGTAATCATCTGCGGGCATACCCGCTGGAAAGCGGCCAAGCTGCTGGGATTGGAGAAGATCCCGGTGCACGTGGCCAAGGACCTCTCACCCGAGCAGATCAAGGCTTACCGGATCGCGGACAATAAGACCTCCGAACTCTCTGATTGGGACTATGACCTTCTGCCGGTCGAACTGAAAGACCTGCAGGGCATGGACTTCGACCTGTCGCTGTTGGGTTTCGACACGACGGAGTTGGAGAAGATTCTGGGCGGCGATTACAGCGGGAATGCCGGCCTGACCGATCCGGACGCGATCCCCGAGCCGCCGGACGAAGCGATCACGCGGCCCGGCGACCTATGGATCTTGGGCAGCCATCGCCTACTCTGCGGCGACAGCGCCAACCCCGCGCATCTGGATCGCTTGCTGGATGGGCAGCGTATCCAGCTCGTGAATACCGATCCGCCGTACAACGTGAAGGTCGAACCGCGCAGCAACAACGCCATCGCGGCGGGGCTGTCTTCGTTCCAGGCCAGCAACACCCAGCCGATGACCCATCACCAAAGCTTCGATGTGGCGCGGCAGGGCCCCAAGCAGGCGATCAGCAAGAAGCTCCGGCCCAAGGATCGACCGCTGGCAAATGACTTCGTGACGGACGCGGCCTTCGACGATCTGCTCGACGCCTGGTTCGGGAACATGGCGCGAGTATTGGAGCCCGGACGCGGGTTCTACATCTGGGGCGGGTATGCCAACCTTGGGAACTACCCGCCGTTCTTGAAGAAGCATGAACTCTACTTCAGCCAGGGCATCGTGTGGGACAAGCAGCACCCGGTACTGACCC
>BTVV01000280.1:0-1988 GCA_045863855.1 Planctomycetota bacterium
ATCGCGGGACGGCTTGCCTATGACGAGGTGCGCCGGCGTCTCGAAGCACGGTAGTTTTCAACAGTCGGCGTGATGTTGTCGTCGCTGCCGAAATCGGGTGCCGGATCGACCATGCATCATTCCGCCTCGTCGCTTCAACGCTTTCCGTCGCCGAACACGGCCCGCCTCCGGCGACCACTGAGCAGATACAGGTCCGCACGTATTGCAGCCAACGGATCGCCCGTAGGATCGATGCCGTCGACTCTCGGAATGGGATCGTAAATGATTTTGCGAAGTTCCGGCGTCTGATCGTCCGCTTTTGCGGTCAAGGTCAATGTGCCAAACCGAGTTTCCGTACGGCTGATTGGCCATACCGTGCTCGCATCGTCAATCGTATCCCCGGCTTCCGCCCATTGCACAAATACTCCATACCGAATCGGACCCGCCGCCAAACGCGTGATCAGTTCGTCGAAAAGAAAGTTCGGCGACTTCTGGGCCGCTTCTTCGGAAGTGAGGAAATCCAATCCGGCTTCCGGGCGAATGCGAAAGCGCCCGTGGCGTGACGCACCGGCCGCGTTGGTGAATGTATAAGCGGATGGCGCGAAGTACGCTTCCCGCGCGAAGCTGCTCGGTATCGGCTTGGGCAGTTCCACGAAGCGCTGGGCGTTCGGATGTGTGGCGAGAAATGCGCCCAAAGCCTCTGGCTTCCCGGCACCCATCTCAGCCACACCATTCAAGAACGCCAGAAACTCCTCCCCTGTGCGCACCGGAAATCCATCGGCGGAGTGCGCAATTATGTCCGTGTGCACATGCTCTCCGAGATGAAAGCGGATCGCGCAACCGCGAGGCCCCGAAACCGCCGGATTGTTATCGGGGATATTCGGTACGCCTGTCGCATTCGAAAAGCGCACCGTTACCGGCGTGGACGCCCGGCTCCCATGCGGAGCGCGCGTCACCTCCACGGCTTCGAGTGATGGAGTAAATGTTCCCACGCACATGGCGCCTTTTGCGTGTGCCGGTCGAAATCCTGGATGCAATCCCGAGAGTTTATCCAGCACATCGATCAGTTTCTGAGCCAGCGGAAGATTGGAGTATTCGAAGATGGGCATGAGATGTTCCTTTAGTGTAAGTTTGGGATCTTATCTAGAAGACTTGCGGTGCACTTATCATGCGCAGACGAATGGCAGAATCAAGACAATGCTTGCAATTACCCAAAACAAAACGTCGTGCCGCCTAACCGATGCGCAAAATCTATCCATCGCGCCGCCAGTACTACTGAGCTTCTGCGGGTCCCGATCCAGCGGTCAGTTTCAGCGCCTCGCCATCGGCAAGCGGAGTCCAGTTGTAGTCGAATCCGGCATCCGTGATGGCCGCTCGAACCTTGGCGAAAAAAGAAACGCTGTCGGGGTACAACGCCAAGTGAATCATGACCTGATCGCGCGGCAACCCTGTCAGCAACGCACGCAACCCGTCGGGCGCGACAAGCCAGGCTGCAATCTCGGAGCCGCGCTCGGGTACCGGCGCGCATGAAACGGTCGTCCCGTTTCGAGTAACGGTAAAATCGGCGCTGTTGTATTCGGCCGAACCCGCGTGCATGGGCAGGTAGATTTTGCCTCCCGATAGCACGAGGAAATACATGCCCTTGTTCACTTCGCGCAAGCGCGGTAAGCGTGCGTAGCGAATCTCGGCTTGCGACGCACGCTCTTTCTGCTTGCTTGCAAGCTCTAGCTCGAGCGCCTCGACTTTCGCCGTAAGATCCTCTTCACGTTCATGGGCAACCGCCTCCGCCAGCGAATCGTGCTCCGGTTTATCTATGGAACTCTGCTTCGAACCTTTGGGCACCAACACCACCATAAAGGTAATGAAAATTATACCGCCAAATGCGTTGCACATGGTATCGAGCAGAAGCTCAAGGCTATCGCCGGAATCGTCTGGACTTCTAAGTCTGGCCATGATTCACCATGTGAGTGCGCTGCGATTCTCTTCCAGCGGTTCGAAACCTACCTGAT
>BTVV01000281.1:0-1887 GCA_045863855.1 Planctomycetota bacterium
CAAGGATTCCCTAAAGGTCGCCCAATCCATCGAACGAGAAGGTTTCGCGGCCAAGTCGGACACCGCTTTCATAGAGGCGGGCTTGGCACAGGCGGAACTGGAGTGGACGATGGCAAAGCGGCTCATTCTTGAGACGCGTTCCCGCCTGAGCAACACCATGTCGGTTACGACCTGGACCGAGTATCCCATTGAAGAGGCACCCGCCAACCCTCCACCGATGGTCACACTCGAAAAGGTTAAGGAGTTTGAGCAATTGGCGCTCAGGATGCGTCCCGAGCTATGGTCCCATGATCTTGAACGGCATATTGCCGCCAACAATGTCAGGCGCAGCGTGGCCGCTTTCTTCCCCCAAATAAGCGGTAACGCAGATTTCGACTGGACGAGCCTTTCAACACAAGTGAACCCCGCCTACTTCACGCTCGGCTTCACCGTTGGGCAGACGCTCCTGGACGGCACATCGAACATCTGGCGGCACAAGCTGGCCAAGGGCCAGGTCACCGTCGAGTCGGAGCGCGCCCTGCTCATCGCCATGGGCATACTGTTTGAGGTTGACTTTCGCATCCTTCAGCTCATCAGGGCCTACGACACCCTGGAAGCCCGTCGCAAGGTCGTCGCCTCCCAGGAATCCCTCCTGAAACTCGTCCAGAGCCGGCATCGCGAGAACCTGGAGAGTGGCGCGAATGTGGCTCAGGCCTTGGCGGATCTTCGCGAGGCCCAGCGCGCCCTGGACCTATCGGAAACGGATTACCTGGTGGCCTGGTATGAGCTGAACACCGTCACCCTCGCCGAAGAGTTGGGCCGTCCCGAGCCAGTGGCGGAACACCTTCCGCGCATAGAGATCGAATCGGACAGCCGAAAGTCGGCAGGGGATCGAACCGATCTGAACCAAGGCGCGGACGATAAGAAAGAAAAGGAGTGAAGCCAAGATGCGTGTCGGATGGCTTACCAGACTTGGCGTTTTGTGTGCGGCGGCGGGATTGGCGTGCCACGCCTCCGAGCAAGGCAACTTGAGCTTGGTCCGGGCACAATCCGCCACGCCGGCAACGCTCACGGCTACGGGCCGGATGGTCTCCACGAAGAACGCCAAGCTCAGTTCGCGGCTGGGCGGCCGTATCGTGGAGTGGGGAAAGGATACGACGGGCGGGACGCTCGATGTGGGAACAAAGGTCGAAGAAGGCCAGATGGTCTTTCGGATCGAAAGAAGCACCTATGAGGCCAAAGTCAAGATCACGAAGGCGGTCGTGCAACAGGCGGCTGCGCTGCTGACAGACCTGAAAGCTGGCGTGCGCCAAGAAAAGAAGGCGGCGTTGCGCGCGGCACTGAGTGAAGTCGAAGCCCGTATCGAGGAGATACGAAGGGATGTCGAGCGGTTTCGACGGTTGGTTCAGGAAGATCAGACCGTGCCCCCAAAGCGACTCGAAGAAGTGCAGTTGCAGCTCAAGGTGCAGGAGGCGCAACGGGACGCGGCGAAGGCGCGCGTAGCGGAAGCCGATGCAGGACCCACTGAAACCGAGATCGCGGTGGCCGAGGCCCGACTCGTTGAAGCCAAGGCCCAACAGGAGGCCGCCGAACTCGATCTTCGGGATACGGAGATTAAGGCGCCGTTCAGTGGCCTCATCACTCGCCGCCTACGCAATATCGGCGATTACATAAATAGTGCGCCCGTGACAGAAGTGGTTGAATTGGTTTCGGTCGAAGATTTGGAGGCAGAGTTACGGCTGCCAGAAACTTACATCAGAAAAATCCGCTCCGGCGAGACGGCATTAGAGCTGCAAAGCCTTCTATTGAGGGATGATTTGAAATTGCACGTGGGAAGAATCATCGACGCGGTAGATCCCGGCAGCGGCACCTTTGCTTTTCGGGTTCCTGTTCCGGCCAAGCAGCGTG
>BTVV01000282.1:0-1787 GCA_045863855.1 Planctomycetota bacterium
GGGGTAGACGCACCCTGAATTGGAATTCGAATACCGTCCGTCGGTTGGCCCCTTGTGGCAGAGCGCAACGGAGCGGTCCTGTGATCACTCAAGCCCGCAGGCGGCCGCGCATCACGGCCGCCTGCGGCTCAAGTTTCCAGTATTGCTAGCTCGACGAGCGGCTAATCGCCACCGGCCGCGCCGGCGCCTTGCGCCACCAAGCGAGGCACGTCGTCTTCTTCGCCCACTTCCACTTCCAGTTCCACGCGCTCCTGGCTGTCGCGAATCTTGCGGATCTCGATTTCGACCGCTTCGATTTCGCGGCGCCACTTGAGCCGCCCCTGGAAGCCCACCACGATGTCGTACATCTGCTGCGCGCGGCGCAGTTCGCGCTCCAAAGAGCGCAGACGTTCCTGATGGTCGCCCTTCAGTCCGTCCTCTCTCTTGTCGCGCGGGGGCGTTTCGTAGATCATCCCTCGCCGCCAGATCTGGCCGTAATGGCGGCGGCAGTAGCCTTTCGCATGGACCGGATTCGGACAGTCCGGCACAATGCAGTTGCCGCGACGAGACATAATACCTCCTCCACCCGTTTTCCCCCCACGGGACCTGGAAGTACTTTTCCTTCGACGTTGACTCGGAGTGTTAATGATGACGTCGTGCGTGATAAGACTGGCACTGCATCAAGTCAACCGTAAAGTTAAAAAGAAGCCAATGTCGCGTGAAATTAGAACGCATAGGGTCAAAAAGTGTTTTGGATGCGCATGCAAATTTGCACTCGTTATGCTGCGGAGCTGTGGATAAACCGTGAGTAGCCTGTGTGCGCGTGCGTGGGAATTTAGTCGTTAATTTCCGCACGGAATGCACCATGAATCGACGGAGGTAGATGTGCCGCCCGTGCCGACCTGGTTCTTCGTGATCAGCGCGGCCCTCTTCGGAGGCATCATCGGCAGCTTCGTCAACGCGGCGATCTACAGGTTACCGCGGGACATCTCCATGCTGACGCGTTCGCGCAGCTTCTGTCCGCGCTGCGAAGCGCAGATCGCATGGTACGACAACATCCCGCTGCTCAGTTACATCGGCCTGTTCGGGAAGTGCCGCGCCTGCAAGCAGCCGATCCCGTTTCGCTACTTCATTGTTGAGGCGCTGGTCTCGGCATTATTCGCGCTCGCCGCGTGGCAGTACTTTGGGCTTAACGCGCCTGCGGCGCCCGGGTTACCTAATCCGATGCCCTTTGCGCTGTTCCTGGTGACGCTCCTGATCGTGGCCGACATGATCTGCATCGCATTTGTCGATCTGGAGACGTGGACGATTCCGATCCAGACGACTTGGCCGTGGATCCTGGTGGGTATTCTGATCGCGCCGCTCGCACCCGACCTGCACCATTCAATGACGCCGTGGACCGGGACGCCATGGCTGGATGCGCTTCTCGACAGCCTGCAAGGGGTGATCTTAGGCGCCGGGGTGTTATGGCTGATCGGGTTCGTCTGCATCGTCTTCCTGGGCAAGGAAGGGATGGGCGGTGGCGACGCGCACCTCGTCGCCACCATCGGCGCCTTGCTGGGATGGAAGCCAGCGCTGCTGGTCTGGCTGGTGGGCGTATTCCTGGGCAGCTTCCTTGGCGTCGGTCAACTGTTATGGGACCGCTACCAGCAACGGCGCTTAGGCGATGCGTGGAAACCGCGCAGGCCGACCTTCGAGATGCCCGAAGAAGGCGACGAAGACGCCGGGCCTCCGCCGGATTGGATCTTGCTCGCCATGGGCGCGTTCGTGTTGATCGTGGAAGGCATCATACTGGCTATCTACAGCCA
>BTVV01000283.1:0-1785 GCA_045863855.1 Planctomycetota bacterium
CAGGCATCGCTCCTGCTCGTGGCGAGCCCGCGCAGACAGGTTGCCGCCAGCGGGCTGCTCAAATGCGGTCTGTTAGTGACGATATGCGGCCAGTCCTTTTGCCACCGCAATCCGTCGGAAACGAGGCCGACAAGCCCATTGCGGAGCGCTTCCAGCGTCGATGTCTCGAACTCCAATTTCTCGATCAGGCGCGCCAGTTGCCAGTTCAGGTCGGCGATTGTGTTCTTCTGCGCGTTCACCCAGGCCAGAATCTGGCAGAGCTGATCAACCGCCAGGTGGCGCGGAAACATTCTAAGAACGGCGTTGCGAACTATATCTTCGTGCCAAGGAGCGCCTCCGGCGGCGATGGCTTGGGCGATATTGCCGAGCCTCGGGTCTTCGACGGCAATCAATGCGTCCAGAGCGCTTATCCGCTCTCCACCCCAAGCGTTTGCGTTCCAGGCGACGTCATGGGCAATAACCGCGCATTCACTGATGCGGCCTTCCGCCATGATGTCGAGGAGAATTTCCCGTACCTCCGGGTTCTCGATGCCGTTTTCCCACAGACGGCGGATTTCCGCACCCAGCTCCGACGAAGCGAAGCGATGGATCTGGATGCGTGAAGTACTCTGGCCTCGCCAGCCGCCGGTGCCGTGGCGTTGGACATAGGCGCGCAGGGTCTGGACACGCTGTTCATGCGTGAGCGATTCCGGATCACCTTCGTCGAGCAGCACTGCCGGCTCATGGTCGCGCAGCAGTTCGAAAATTCCGCGTTCGGTGAGCGCCAACCAGCTGGCGACCGGCCGCATGGAAGGTCGAACGATGACCCTGCCGCGGGTTTCGGCGCACAACAGCCGCCTCAGCGCGCTCAACGCCATGCCGCGACGACGCAGTTCCAAAAGGCGTTGTGCCGCAAGAAATTCGGTCACCGAGCGGTGGTGGAAACGCACGCGCCCGTAAGACGCAAAGGTGAACAGGGGCCGCTCGAGCAACGCCTTGCGCTCATCCGGCTTCCAGTCCGACAGAATGATCGATGGTTCGAGAGCGGCTTCCTGGGGTGCGGCATCGGCGGCGGCGTTGTGCCGAATCGTCATGCGGCGGGTGACCAGCAGCGCCAGCGCGAGACGGCTGGCGCCTTCGAGGGCTTTTTCGGGCGACAGCTCGGCCAGTTCGCGCCGGTCATCCCGGGGCAGCAGCTTGACGCGAACGTTTTCGCCAACTTGGTCCCGATGGCTGCGGATGCGCTTGTGGACTTTCCAGTCCGCGCAAAGCTCGATCAAATCCTGCGGGCGCCGCGCGAACTTCAGCGCATCGCGCCTTTTCAGTTCGGAGAGTAACTCCTGCGGTTTCTCGGCACCATGAATCTGCGCGAACTCGCCAATCTGTGCTTCCGATAGGGGTATCAGCGCGACTCGTCGCCAATCGGGCACTTCGGTGCCATCACCGGGAGCCTGCCTGCTCCGGTGTTGGCCCATCGCAAGGTTCGCAAAGAGCTCTTCTTGCGAACCTGCCGGAGGCGGCTCCGGCACGGGAAGCATCTCGTGCACGAGCTTTTCGTCGATCGGGACTGGCCGCGTGGTGATGATGATTCGCGCCTGATCGAGCTTGCCGTCGACGGCATTCTTTAGGTTCTTGAGTGCCAGCCGGAAGGTTCCGACGGTCAGTTTCAGCTCGTCGATGGAATCGAGAAAAAAGGTTGCCGTATTGGACTCGGAAGCACGCCAGGTATCCAGACGCTCTCTCTCCTCGTTGCTCAGAAGGTCGAGCAACGGCTGGCGGGCCAAGGAGGCCAGTTCCACGAAAAAG
>BTVV01000284.1:0-1776 GCA_045863855.1 Planctomycetota bacterium
GTGCGGACCCAGCACTTCGATCAGGTCCTGAACGGGCCGTTTATGCAAGCAGGCCAGGATCAACCAATCCTCCACCATCGGATCGATGGGAACGTCCTGCTCCCGGGCATCCAAATGTTCGCGGCAACGAGCTCCTAGCGCGCGAAACGGTTCCGCATCGAACGGCAGCAGTGCGTCTCCGTAGCCCAGTGCAAAAAACAAAGCCACTTCGCCCGCAAGCAGGAATACGAAGAGGGACAAAGCCGCGAGACTGAATCTGGCTTTTCGCGTGGTCTCCGTAGCCTGCCCCCGGCGGAGATACATGGAAATCGAACCGGTTCCCAAGAGCAGAGCCCCACCGGTCAAAATGCCCAAGGGGACGATCAGGCCAAGCAGGTCTGCAAGGATCAGAAACGTTCCGCCCGAAAACACGCCCGCGAGCGCCGTATCCGTAAATGCTCTAACCGATCGCCACTCTCGGCAGGCCAGCGCCGAAATGCCCGCAACGGCCATGCAAAGGGCAACCAGATACGCGTCCGCTGGGTCGTTGCCGAAACGCAAGGCCCATCCCAGAAACCCGCCCGCAATCGCGGCTCCAAGTGCATAAGGCACGCCGCTCCACGACCGGCGGCACCAGATTTCCGCACCTATCCAGCACAGACCGAAGAGCAGCGGCAACGAAACCTCTTCAACTTGCCCGCCCAAGCGCAAGTGATCGATCGCCATAAAGATCAAACCGCCCGGCACGATGGAAACCGCGCCGACGATCGTGCGCTCCAGTGGGATCGTCCAATCCAGCCCGGCTGCAGGACGGGAACCTGAGAGGTGGCGATTCATGGGTAAAACATACAAGCAGACCGGACATCTGTTTCGCGCAATCTTACTTCAAGTCTGCCCTACCTTGGCGTCCTGGGGATTAACGGTCGTTCCTGCCCCGTGCATGCAACAGCACCTGCAACGCCATGGGACTCGCCAGAAGCGGGTCGTCTTCCTTCATCAGCGCCGATTCGTTGCGCCAGAGGCCGTCCGCGCCTTGCAAACGCAACGTGAGATCCGCCAGTTCGCGCCACTGCCCGGCATTCAATGGCATCGCACCACTTGCCGCGGCCTCCGCCAGCGCCGCGCGGTAGTAAAAGTTCATCGCCGGCGCCCACGCCGCCTGTTCTCCGGTCGCACCTTCAAACCCGGCCGGTCCGATGAGCGCGTGCGTGGCTTCCCACCAGGCGCGAGCTTTCTTAAGGGGCTCGGCCGCGGTGGGCGCAGCCGTGCCTTCTGGCTGGCCGCGCCCGTCCAGACGCGCCAGGATCAGCAGGCCGTCCAGCGTCGCGGAACCGTACGACCGATACCCCGTCTCGGTTCTTGCGTCGTCACCCGCTTTATTCTTCGAATACAGCACACGCGAATATACGAATCCGCCGTCGGTTGCATTGCCGTGCCGGCTTAAAAAGACGCGCGCGCGCCTCCAAAGCGGATCCTGGGCATCCAGATCCGCCGCGAGCAGCGCGTCGAGCGCGTAGCGCGTGGCCGAAAGATCCGCGTCGCGATTCACACGGTCGGGGGTCAAGCCCGGAGCGCTCCAGCCGCCGTACGCTTGGTGCTCCGGCGCGCAGCCGTTGGCCTCCGCATGCTGCTGCGCGACCAGGAACACGCGCCATCGCGCGACATCCGCCTCCCAACCCACGGGCTTCAAGCGCTGCCACGTGCGGATCGCCAGCGCCGTCGAGTAAACCGGGTACTCCAGCCACTCGCCCTTAGAACCGATCCCCCGCCCTTCCGCCTCGGTGGCTTTGACGAACG
>BTVV01000285.1:0-1632 GCA_045863855.1 Planctomycetota bacterium
ATGCCTTTGACCTGAACGAAGCATGCAAGGCAAGCCCCTCCCCGTAGCTCTCAGGGTCATCGGCGACGACGATGGCGGCATGTATGCCGCGCACCGCAAGGTTTACCCGCGCGAGATCGATGGGCGTTTCCAGCGTTTGCGCATGGCGGCGGTTTTGTGGCTGCTCGGGATGTACTACGCATTCCCGTGGATCCAGTGGGAAGGGCGGCAGATGGTGCTGTTCGATCTGCCGGCGCGCAAGTTCTACATCCTTGGACTGGTATTCTGGCCACAGGACTTCTTCTATCTGGCTGCCTTGCTGATCCTGGCGGCACTGAGTCTGTTCTTCTTCACTGCGCTGGCCGGCCGTCTGTGGTGCGGTTTCGCCTGCCCGCAGACCGTCTGGACCGAAGTATTCCTGTGGATGGAACGTTGGGTCGAGGGCGACCGCAATGCTCGGATACGACTCGATCGAGGGCCGTGGACCGCACGCAAATGGCGGATCAAGATCACCAAACAGTTCCTCTGGATCGGTTTTGCCCTGTGGACCGGATTCACCTTCGTGGGCTTCTTCACGCCGATCCGCGAACTCGGCGTCCACCTGCTTCATCTCGATCTCGGCGGCTGGGAGTGGTTCTGGTTCGGGTTCTACAGCTTCGCCACCTGGGGCAACGCCGGCCTGTTGCGCGAACAGGTCTGCAAGTACATGTGCCCCTACGCACGCTTCCAAGGGGCGATGATTGACAACGACACCCTGAACATCACCTACGACGAAGCCCGTGGTGAACCGCGCGGCGCGCGCAAGCGGGCGGTGAAGGGAGTGGCGGAGAGACGGGCACTGGAAGTGGGAGCGGGGCGGGAAGCAGGCACGGATCTGGAAACCGAAGGCCAGGACGCAAGCTCGAACGGACCGGCGGGTCGCAGTCTCGCGGAAGTGGTGGAGCAGGTCCGTCGGGAATCCGCGCCGCAGGAATCAGCGCCTCGACCTTCAGTTCCCGCATCCGCTTCTGCTTTTCCGACCCCACCCGAAATCAGGCAGCCTTCCGCCGCTTCCCTCGGCGACTGCATCGACTGCATGGCCTGTGTACTGGTCTGCCCGACCGGCATCGACATCCGCGATGGGCTGCAATACGAATGCATTGGTTGCGCGGCGTGCATCGACGCCTGCGACGAGGTCATGGACAAGGTCGGCTATCCGCGCGGACTGGTGCGCTACAGCACCGAGCACGCGATGCGGGGTCAGCCGACGCGCCTGATCCGCAAGCGCATCGTGGTCTACGGGTTGCTGTTGCTGTGGATCGCGTTCGCGCTCGCGTACTCGCTGGTCACGCGCGTACCCCTGATCGTCGACGTGATCCGTGATCGCGGCGATCTCTACCGGGAGAGCGCGGCCGGGCTGATCGAGAACAGCTATCAGCTCAAATTGATGAACAAGACCGAGCGGACGCGCAGCTTCCAGATCAGTCTCGTCGAGCCTGCGGGTGTACACATCGTCGGCGCCACCGAGGTGGAAGTGCAGGGCGGAGCGATCCACAACCTGGCGCTGACGCTTGCGGCCAAGCCTGGCGCTGTGCGGGGCATGGTGCCGGTGCGGCTGCGTATCGTCGCCAGCGACGACGCTGCGGTGCAAAGGCTGGAGCAGACGCGTTTCTT
>BTVV01000286.1:0-1575 GCA_045863855.1 Planctomycetota bacterium
GGCAAAATCTCCGTTCCTCAATCCTATGCCGGCGGCCGGGCGAGCGCCGGCTCGCCCAACCCGGCGGGTTCGTATTCAAAGACCTCGGCGAATGCCGCGGCCAGCGCTTCCAGCACCGCGCCGCGCTCCGCGCGAACGCCCAGTTTCTCCATCGACGTCACCGGCCTCCGCAGGCCGCACGGGACGATGTACTCGAAAAACCGCAAATCCGTGGTCCAGTTCAGCGCGAATCCGTGCGTGGTCACCCAGCGGCTGATATGGACCCCCATCGCGCAGATCTTCGCGCCTTCCACCCACACGCCCGTCGCGCTCGCGTCCCGCGCGCCCGTAACGCCAAACCGCCGCAGCGCCCGCAGCACCACGTCTTCGAGCCCGCGGATATACGCAACCACGTCGCGCTTCCACCCGCGCAGATCGACAACCGGATATCCGACAATCTGTCCGGGCCCGTGATAGGTGATGTCGCCCCCGCGGTCGATCTCCACCAGGTCGATGCCCAGTCCGGCCAGCCGCTCCGGGCTCACCAGCAGATTCTCCGTATGCGCATTGCGTCCCAACGTCAATACATGTGGATGCTCGAGCAGCAACAGTTGATCCGCGCCCTCGCCGCGCTTGCGCTGTTCCGCCAGCTCGCGCTGCAGCGCCCACGCTTCGCGATACGGCATCAACCCCAGGTCTCGAACCGCGAGCTTACGCATTGATCGCCAGGCCGTACACGTTGTTGAAGGCTTCGCCCACGGCTTCGTAGAGCGTCGGGTGGGCGTGAATCGTGTGGATCATCGTGTCCACGGTAGCTTCGGCCTCCATCGCCGCCACCGCTTCGGCGATCAGTTCGTAGCCGTGCGGGCCGATGATATGAACGCCGAGGATTTCGCCGTACTTGGCGTCGGCCACCACTTTGACGAACCCGTCATGGCTGCCCAGAATCGAGGCTTTCGAGTTCCCCAGGAACGGAAATTTGCCGATTTTGACGTCATAACCGGCCTCTTTGGCCTGTTTTTCCGTCAATCCGACGCTCCCGATGCCCGGTTCGGTATAGGTCGCGCCCGGAATCCGCCGCTTGTTGATCGGCACCGCTTCCTTCCCTGCGATGTGCGCCACCGCCACCATGCCTTCCATCGTGGCGACATGCGCCAACTGCGGCGTGCCGGCGACGATGTCGCCGATCGCATACACGCCCGCCTCGCCCGTGCGCTGGTAAGGATCCACCTTCACAAAGCCGCGGTCCAATTCCACCTTCGTGTTCTCGATGCCCACATTGTCGGTGTTCGGCTTGCGCCCCACGGCCACCAGCAGCGTGTCGCCTTCCACTTCCTCGGTGGCGCCCGAGGCGAGCTGCACCTTCAGCTTCACTCCGCCGTCCTGCTTGTGCACTTCCAGGACCTTCGCGCCCGGCTCGCAGTTGATCTTCTGCTTCTTGAAGCTGCGCAGGAGTTCCTTGCTGACGTCCTCGTCCTCCACCGGCACCAGCCGCGGAAGCATCTCGAAAACCGTCACGTCCGAGCCGAACCTATTGAAAATAGAGGCAAACTCCACGCCAACCGCGCCCGCGCCAATCACCAGCAGACGCTTCGG
>BTVV01000287.1:0-1551 GCA_045863855.1 Planctomycetota bacterium
GTGGCCAGCAGCGTGACCGCCGAGATCACCTTGGGATCTTCGGCCGCGCCATGCATGAAATCTTCTTCCGCTTTGCGCTTCATCACTGCCAGATGATGCAATGCGTCCGGATGATTGGGCACCAATCGCAGCGCGAGGTAAAACTCCCGCATGCCCGTTTCGTAGTCGGACTGCAAGCAACGCTCCCAGCCTTTTTTCGCATGCATCGTGGCTTGCCGTACGACCAGGATATTTCGCACCTGGACCAACGCTTCATGCACCCATGTCAAACTCGGGCGCAATCGCAGCGCGTCATCGAAATGGCTCAGCGCTTCCTCCAGCCGGCCCTGCCTCGCGCGCACACGTCCCAATTGGCCATGCGCTTCGGCGAGATTGGGGCTGAGCCGCACCGCCCGCTCCAGATGCTCGGCCGCCTCGTCCAGGCGCGAGAGCATCAGACACGCCAGTCCGCGGTTGCTCCATAACTCGGCGATTCTGGGGTTCATTTCGATTCCGATTCGCGCATGTACTTCGGCTTCTTCGGCCCGGCCTAGGGCCAGCAACGCCGCGGAACAGCGCAGGCTAAGCGAGGGCGACTTCCTGACCGTGGGACTGGCGAGCACCTGTTCCAAATGGGACCACGCTTCCTCCACCCGGCCATCTTGCTGGAGGACCGTGCCTAAAATCATGTGAGTCGGTATATGGTCGGGATTGATCGCCAGCGCCGTTCGAAAGCATGCAAGAGCTTCTTGGCGTCGACCTTCCCGCTCAAGCGTAGCTCCTAAATTAAAATGCGAAAAGGGATGGTTCGGATAGGCCGCCACCACGCTGCGCCATAGCTTGACCTCGTGGTCGAATAGCGAATTGCGCCGGTACGTGACCGAGGCGTACGCCAGCGCAAGGACCGTGACAGTCAATGCAAAAGCGGCGCGCAGCGCAAATAGCGACCCTTGGCGCTGCAAACGCCAGCGTTCGACCAGACTCCAGACTCCGGAGACTGCGCCAATCAGCAAAAATGCAAGGGGCAAGTAGAAACGCCGCTCGTCCGCGATCTCGCCCGTCGTCATGATGCTGGACGATGGCCCCATGACCAGGAAGCACCACACGCCCAATACGCCCCACCAATGCCGTTTCCACGTGCCCCACAGCGCCAGCAATCCTAAACTCAAAATCCCTGCCGCAGGCACCCAGACACCCCAAATGCCCGACGCGACCGGCCGGAAATGCTGAAAACTCGTCCCCGCCGGCCAGATGGCGATCTGAATGTACATGAAGATGTTCCCGAACTGCGTGCGCGCAAATTCCCAGCGCGAATAGAGGAACCGCGACATGTACTCTACGTCGGCGGCAAGCCCGCCGTACACGACCAGATAGCCCAGCACCATCCAAGTCGAAGCCAATCCTGCGTACAATCCGAATCGAGCTCGCAAGGCGGCCTGCACGCTTCCGGCGATCAAGACGGAATCCAGCAGCAGAACCGCCAGCGGCGCGGCGGCCATATCCTGCTTGCTCCCCATGCCCAACAGGCAAGAAACAACCGCCGCCAGGTACCAGGGCCATTTTCGCGCCGAT